>JAFQBN010000038.1 GCA_017416685.1 Oscillospiraceae bacterium | reverse complement strand
CCAGCACAGGCTTATCATCAAAGGTGTAGCCCACCACCATGCGGCCCAGACGGGCCTACAGGTCCACAAGGTCGCTGGCAAGGCACAGCACAGCCATAATTTCGCTGGCTACGGTGATGTCGAAGCCGTCCTCACGGGGCACGCCCTGCATACGGCCGCCCAGACCGTTGATGATGTTGCGCAGCTGGCGGTCATTCATATCCACGCAGCGCTTCCAGGTAATGCGCTTGACGTCGATGCCCAGAGCATTGCCCTGCTGAATGTGATTGTCCAGCATGGCGGCCAGCAGGTTGTTGGCCGCACCGATGGCATGGAAGTCGCCGGTGAAGTGCAGGTTGATGTCCTCCATGGGCACCACCTGAGCCATGCCGCCGCCGGCGGCACCGCCCTTGACACCGAACACAGGGCCGAGGGACGGCTCGCGCAGGGCAAGGCACACGTTCTTATCCAGCTTGGCCAGGGCGTCGGCCAGACCCACGCTGGTAGTGGTCTTACCCTCACCTGCGGGCGTGGGGTTGATGGCAGTGACCAGAATCAACTTGCCCTTGCGGGGCGTATTGCGCAGGGCGGTGATATCCACCTTGGCCTTGTAGCGGCCGTACATCTCCATCTGTTCCTCGTCCACACCCAAACGTTTGGCAACGTCGGCAATGGGCAGCATTTTCGTACTCTGGGCAATTTCGATATCGGTCATCATAGGTGGTGTCCTCCTTTTGACTTTCCCAAAAAATAAGGGCGCACCAAAAATTCGGTGCGCCCAGACGGTCGGCTTTTTTGGCGTTCAGCCGGTCATACTCCACGTGGTCCATCCACTTCCGTCAGTCATATGACCTTGTTAAACATATCACAATCCGTCCCTTTTTGTCAAGTATAATTATCCGCATCCGGGTCTGCGGGCCAGCCGCACCGCCAGCACGGTGCGGTCGTCCTTCCCCGCCTTTTCCCCCTGATGTTCCAATGCGATCCGCGCCAGTTCCTTGGGACTGTCCCCCTTGAACTGGGCCAGCAGGGCGCGCAGAGAGCCATCCTCCCCGTCGGGGCAGACCCCGTCGCTGACCATCAGCACCCAATCCCCCTCGGTCAGGGTCAGTCGGGTACAGTCGGGCCGCCCGCCCCGCTGGTCCATGCCCGCGGGCAGGGAGGTCGCGCTGACCCGTCTCACTCCGGCGGCAGTTCGGATATAGGTGGGAGCCGCGCCAAACTTCCACACCGCCGTCCGGCCGGTGAACAGGTCCAGCTGCAGCAGGTCCACGGTGGTGAAACCGCCCTCCTCCTCACTGCGCAGGGACAATGCCCCATTGAGAATAGACAGGGCGTTTTCCGTCTCCACCCCCGCCTTCAAAAACTGCTCCAGCAGACGCACCGCAAGGCCGCTCTCCCGGTTGGCCCCGGCTCCGCTGCCCATGCCGTCGCACAGCAGCATGTAGAGCTGGCCGTCCTCCTGCTTGAACCACGTCCCCGCGTCGCCGCTGACCGTCTCCCGGTCCTTTTTTCGGGCGGCGATGCCCGCCACCGCCATGAACGGCTCGCTTTGGGCAAGGGTCAGCACTTCTCCCCCCTGCTCCAGCACGTACAGGGGCATGCCCATCAGGTCGGAGAGGCTGGCCACCTCCCGCTCCCCCGCCAGCTGTCCCGCCGCCGGGCCACAGATGCGCACACGCAGGTGGTGGTCCCGGTCATAAAACACCGCACCGTCTCCCTCCATTCCCATCAGGGACAGATGCTGGCGCAGCCGCCGCTGGCGGGCGGGGTCGGCCGTCAGCGGCTGCCCCAGTTCCTGCGCCGCCTCGGTCAGCAGTTGGGACAGCTGGCCGTACTGACTGCACACCGCTCTGCGGCTGTCCCGGATACGGCTTGCGTACTGCCTGCGGCACAAAAGGCCGGTCAGTTCCCGGTTGACCGCCGCCAAAAACTCCCGAAACCGGATACACTTACCGGAAAAATGGGCGGGAAAATCCTCCGCTTCCGCACTGCCCCGGCGAAGCATCGCTCCCGTGGCATCGTTCAGAGCGTTGAAGGTGGTGACGTAGTCCCGCTCCCAGCAGGCACTGCGCAGGGCGCATCCCCGGCACACCCGGTCCGCCGCCCGGTCAAAGACTGCCGCTGTGTCGCTGTCGTTGGGCGGTGTGCGCCGAAATGCCGAGCGCATCGTTTCGTGCAGCGAATGAAAGGCCTGTGCCGCCGCAGTCAGCCGCCCGCTGACGTACTCTCTGGCACCGTCCTGTACCTGCCCTTCACGTTCCTGCAGAAACAGTCCCCCGGCCCGCTCCCACAGTTTGGCCGGAATAATAAGAAACAGCACCCCTGCGGCAAACAATTCGCACAGTACCGCCACCTTCAATCCGCCGTTCCACAGCCACAATACCCCGGCTGTTCCCGTCAAGGCAAAGCAGACGGCCACCCGCACCCGCCGCCCGGAGCAAAGGCCCGCTGTAAGGCCGGAAAGCCCCATGCACAGAACGTAAAGGGGCGTTTGCCCCCTTGCCAGGTCCATGGCAGCCCCAAGCACCACACCAAAGGCCGCGCCGCTACCCGTCCCCATTTGACAGGCTGCCGCAAGCACCACTACGCCGGCCAGAATGCAGCCCAAACTGATATCAAGAAACAGGGTCAGCTGAGAAAGACTGATGAGTACCGCCGTGAGCAGCAGCGTACCGCCCAGACGGTGCTGCCCCAACTCCTGTCGCCCCGTTCCTGCCAGTGCCGAACGAAATCCGCAGGCAAAAAGCGCCGTCATCACCGCTTCCAGAACGAAGCAGATCACATCCCGGGTGTGCCATCCCTGTTGAGACAGGTAGATAAAACCGGCGCAGCCATTCATCACCGCCGCTGCCACGGGCATGGTCCACGCACTGCGGTACAGCCCGGTGTCGCAGAAGGCAAAGGCCACGGAAAAAGTCAAAATGGCGGCCGCCACGTACCGCAGTCCCTCCACCAAACCCAGCAGCGCAATGTACCCCACACAGGTCCCAAGCAAAGCCGCCGCGGCATTCATGCCCGACCCGGCGCCTCCTACCAGCGCCACGCCAAAGGGGGCGCTGCCCCCCATGATCACACCGCCGGACAGCACCGATGCAAGCAGGAAATAGCACCCTGCCCGGGCCGCACCCAACACTGCCGGCATCCCAAGCACCACCCGGCCCGATCGTATCGACTCCGCACGCACCCGTGCAAGCCGAGTCCGAAAATTCTCTGTTGTCGCCATACGCGTTTCCTCCTGAGCGGGCAGACAGCTTGTCCGCCCTTGTTTGCCCCATTATATTCCATTTTTTGGAAAAAGCAGGTCGAAAACGGATGGCAAAACAAAAACCGGAGAAACAAGCTGTTTCTCCGGTTTTTTACGGTTTATATTGTGTCCAGCCAGCGAGCCAGCTCGTTCAGGTCCGGTGCGATATGGACGAAGGGATAGGGGGCAAACTCCTCCGCCGCAGTAGTGCCGTTGAGTACAGCGCAGAAGTCGACTCCTGCATTCCGGGCGGTCTGGGCATCCACAAGGCTGTCTCCGCAGTAGAGGATCTCTTCCCGCGCAAGGCCAAAGTGTTCCGCCGCCCACAGCAGACCCTCCGGGTCTGGTTTGGGACTGCGTACATCCCACGCACCCACAATGAAATCGATATACTGCAGGATGCCGCAATAGTCCATCACCTTTCGCAGCGTGTCCCCGCCCTTGGAGCTGACTACCGCAAGCTTAATTCCTTTACGATGCAGACCCGCCAGCAGCTCCGTCGCTCCGTCAAACAGTTCGGTGGTGGTCAGCTGCATGGGTTTCGCCACAGACCGAAACAGTTCCAGCGCCCGGTCACGGCGGTCCGGGTCGGTGTCCCCGGTGAGCATGGTGTAGCCGTCCTGCACCGTGTAGCCTACCGTGCGGCGTACCGCCTCCCGCTCCGGCTTGGGGTGACCCAATTGTGCCAAAGCGTATTCATAGGCCGCCACGATAGCAACCGTGGCATCGCCCAAAGTGTAGTCAAAATCGAAGCAGACCGTCTTATAGTTCATGGCGCTCTCCCCGCTGTTCCGCCCTGTTGATGCGGCGCAGCACCACCCGGCACACCGGAACAGCCAGCAGCAGCGTCAGCACGTCGGCCACCGCCTGAACGGAGATGATGCCCATCTCCCCCATCAGCAGCGCCATGGGGTACAGGATGGGCAAAAAGCAGCTGCCCTGACGGGAGGTGGCCAGCAGGAAGGCAAGTCCGCCGTACCCCAGACCCGCACACAGCATATTCACCACCGCCACCCACGCGTGAATGGGCAGGGCCACACACTGGAACTGAATGCACAAAGTGCCAAGGCGCAGCAGCTCCGGGTCGTCCTTGGCGAACAGGGCGGTAATGGGCTGGGCCAGCAGCGCCAGAACCAAAGCCATGATCGCCGCGCCCCAAAAGGCCATTTTACCGGCGTAGCGATAGCTCTCCCGCACCCGGTCAAAGCGCTTGGCGCCCCAGTTAAAGCCGGCCACCGGCTGAAACCCGCTGCCGAAGCCGAGGATGATACTGAAGGGGAACATCATGATTTTGGTCGCCACACCGATACCCGCCATAACGGAGTCGGATATCTCGCCGGCGATGCGGTTGAGCAGGATGCCCGTCACCACCGCCAGCAGGGAGCGCAGCATGGAGGGCATCCCCACACTGATGATCTGGCTTAAAATATTCCATTTGGGATGGAAGCACCGCACAGACAGGCGCAGCACGCTGTGCCGGGCCATGTAGGGATAAACGAGAATGGCGAAGCTGACCAGCTTGGAAATGGCCGTGGCAACGGATGCGCCCTTGACCCCCATGCCAAGGCCGTTGATGAAGATGGGGTCCAGCACACAGTTCAGAATACCGCCAAAGCCCATGCCGAACATGGACAGCATGGCGCTGCCCTCTGCACGCAGGCACTGGTTCATCACGAAAGATGAGGCCATCAAAGGCGCAGCCAGCAGCACGTAAGTAGCGTAGTCAATGGAGTAGTCCCGGCAGGTGGGGGTGGCGCCCAGCAAATCCACCATCGGTCCAATGAAGATTGTGCCGAAAATGGTCAGCAGCAGACCAAGGCCGAAGGCAAGGAAAAAGGCCGTGGACAGCACTCGATCTGCCTTTTCCTTCTCCCTTGCACCCAGCAGTCGGGCCACAAAGCTGTTGGCACCCACCGCCAGCATGGACCCCGCCATCATGATGATCTGGTCCAGAGTCGCGTTGACACTGACAGCGGCAGTAGCCTCCGTACCCAGACCACTGACAAAATAGGTGTCTGCCAGACTGTAGATGGAGTTGATCAGAAATGCAATGATAGTAGGAATGGCCATCTCGGGGATCAGCCGCGAGATGGGCGATGTAAGCAGTTTGTTGTCCCGCGGAATATTCGTTTGCGTATCGTTTTGAGTCATATCGGTCACCGCAATTTCTTAATTTGTTCTCTAAAGGGATATTGTATCAAGTTTTGTCGAAAAGTAAATAAAAAATTGAAGCACACCGCCAAGAGCCGCCGTCTCATCCACCCTCAAGTAAAAAATCCGTCCACCCAATGGGTGAACGGATTTTTTGGTGGAGGAGGGTGGATTCGAACCACCGAAGCGAAACGCAACAGATTTACAGGCTTTTGAAAAATCCTTGTATCTATTGCACCGCAACGGGTCGAGATTTTGTACCCATCAAAACTCCTTGCATGACCCAAATGTATTTTGGAAGTGTTTTCCTGCGTTCACCTTAACACGGCGGGGTTTCATTGTCAAGCTTCAAAGTCGAAAACACTCAAAAAAGAGGGCCGGGGTTTCCCCCGGCCCATCCTTTTTACCCAGCCTTCCGCCTCATCTCGTTCAGTTTCACCTGCACCAGCGTCTTGTTGTAGTGGATTACGCTCTTGCCCACGCCAAAGTCCTCAAACAGCGCCAGTCTCTGCGCGTCTGTCAGCCCCTTGACATCATAGACCATCTCCATCACCAGCAGGCTCTTACTGTTGGCAATGGTATCGCCGTCCGCTTCTTTCAGCGACTCGATGTTCTTTTGAGCCAAATACAGCGTCACGTACTGTTCCGCCTTTACCCCGGCAGCCTTTTCCGTCTTGACCGCCTTGGCAATCCAGCCTTCCGGTTTGTACGCACTCACCTTTGTCTTGGCGGTGGCATTGGCGTAATCATACACCAAACCAACTGCTTCCGCCTTCTCGGCATCGCTCATTTTCCGGTACGCCTGGGACCCGGTCAGCGCCGTCAGCACCTTGTACGCCGTCTGGCCTTTGGCTGTGGCGTACTTCACATATTCCTGCGCCGTTAGATCTTTGCGTTCCCCATCCACGTTGAAATACTTGGCCGCTCTGGACGGCAGCACACTCCCCTCTCCGGTCTGCTCATACAGCCGTAGCAGTTCATCTTCCATCGGACTAGTCTCCACCGTGGACGTATAGGCCGGGTTAAGGAAATTGTTCCCCGCACGCTCCACCCCGGTACCGGTATTCTCCGTCCGTCCCCATGCATCAATGTAGGGTATCTGCTGATAGTCCACACCAGGCAGCCGTGCGCTGATTCGTCCGATCGTGTACTGTATATCCGGGGTCAGGAACGCATTCTTCTCCGTGTAGGTGGACATGCGCTTGTCTTCTCCGGTACGCTCGGCCTGTCCGAGGATTGTGGGGAATCCCTGGGTAAGATAACTGGTCGCCGCGCTCGCCAATGCGGAGGGCAGCGCCGGCAATCCGTCCGAGGCCGCATAGCCAACCGCGTCAAACACATCATTCAGGCTCTGCAGGCAACTCAGTTCCAGCAACGGCTCCGTCACGTTGGCAGTGGCCGTAAGAATGTCCGACAGGGTCACTCCACCATCCTTGTTGCCCGCCTTCTGCTCCCACAGGTTCACGCCAACGAAGAACGGCAGTGCTTCCGGAGCAAGCCAGTCCAGTGTCACACTCGTACCACCAGGCAGTTCCATAGCGTAGGTCTGATGTCCCTGAAGCTCCTCGAACTCCTTTTTTTCCTCATCATCTCCGCCGGCGCCACGTACCAGCCCCTGCGCCGCCAGAAATGCACCTAACGCCAACAACCCGCTACCCGTCAGGCCTGCGGAAATGTGGTCGATGACCTCAGCCGCCGTTTTCTTTCCCGACTTGATTTGCCAAACATCCCAAAACAAGCCCTTCAAGAAACCTGCCGGGCTGTACTCCAAACCGCGCACAAGGATGTTGGCCGGAGTCTTGCGGAAGGGCAGAATGCCCTCCAGCGCCACGCCTACGCCTTTCTTCACCTTGTTGTTTCCACGGTAGCGTCCCAGCTCGCTGATGGTTTGGGAAAAAGCGTTGGTGTCCCGGTAAGTGGCCTTCTGTGCCTCCTTGATTGCATAGGCCCGGGCGCGATCCAATCCTTTCCCGTTTTTCATTTGCTCTGCCGTAATGCCGTGCGCCTTGCAATACTGCGCCAACGCATAGGCATAGTGCGGGCGGCTAAACCACATATCCTCCGCTTCCAGTGCGGCGCTGTTGCCCTTGCGAGCCGCCTCCAGCGCACGGTTCTTAAAGATGCGGCGTCCCTCCTGGATGTACTGGTTGCTGTGGTCAAGATCGCTGTACTTTCCGCCGCTGCTCACCTGATCCGCCACTGACTCGTAATCCGACCACGCGGCACTCAGCAACTCACGACTCTGCTTGCCAAAGCCAACAGAACCCTTGGTCCGTTCCAGTTTCCCGCCGGACACCCGGTACACAGCTTCCTCGATGGCCATAGCGGTCATATTCTTGGCTGCCACTACCGGGGCAAAAAAGGCGTTGCCAAGCACATTTCGCACGTGGGTACGAGGATTTCCCAGCATGGCCAAGTACCGCCACGCGTTCCACTTGTCGATAAACCGGGAAGGCATTTGCCGGCCAAGATCGCGGTACAGGTTGCGCATAGCTTCCTCCCGCTCCTTGTCCGTCTCCGCCTCCAGGTATTTCCGGGCCAGCTCCTCATTCACCCGAATGTCCGGCGCATCCTTGCCGTAGCGTTTCTCCAGTTCCTCCGCAAGGTTCTGCGCACTCCGCTGCACACCATACAACCGCGCTTCCGGGGACATCTTTTTGAGAATGCGAGTTGCCTGCACGGCCTGTGCCGCGTTACGCTGGTGTCCCACCATACCGGTCAGGATGGCCATAGCCGTTTTCAAATCGCCGGCATTGGCCGCCTGATTGTAAAGTGCCCAGCCCAGAGCGGTGTTGCTCTTGGACACCTCGCCCTCCTGCACCGATTTCGTCCAGTCCATCAGTGCGGTGTTATAGCCCTTGTCCCGAATGGTGTTATCCGCATCGGCCATAGCCTGCTTGTCCGTGTAGACCTCATAGGAGAAGTCCCCCGTTGCCGTTAGTTCCTCAATAGTAGGAATGGCTACATCCGGCGTGGCTTTCGCTTCCAAAATGGTGCGCACCGTCTGTGAGACTTTTTGATTGTCCGCGGTACGCTTCGGCACCCGAACGTCGCGGGCGGGATTTTCACCGGTGGGAATCGCACCGTATTCATCGACCAGCGACTCGTACGACCGCTCGATAGCCTGCTGTACCTCGTATTCGATTTCCGCTGCATCCTTGCCCGTCCTCATTCCCTCTTCTCTGATACTGGCCAACTCCTGGCGCAGCGTCTCCGCCGCTTTGCTGCGAGCCACAACGAGGGAATTTTTTTCGTCTGAATTTTGGGGGTTGATTTTTGTGTCTTCCACGGATATAATACTATTAGGTTGAGCATTGCCCACGCCCTCATTGGCGTGCGTCACGGCAGCATGTAAAGTCTGTCGGGTGCTCGACCTTTTGTTTTGTCCAGTTCCGCCAACATCGCTTTGAAATTGTCCATTATCTCTCTCTGCATTAAAACTGTATACAAAGTGGCCATCGCTCCGCTGTTTCACATTTACTGTCATACGATAAGGCATAGCGGCTTCTTCGCCATATTCCTGATACAGAATATCGTTGATAAAGTAGCGCCACACCGTCACATCTTTATGTGTCGGGCCATCCTTGCCTGTTTCGTTTTTGAATCCATTGTACACAGCCTCAGATGCAATCTTGTAATAGTCATCCGCAAGATTCAGTGTAACTCGCTTGTCCGAAGCATTCCCGTGGCGATTTCCACCCATTATTTTAGACGCATCTGTTTGTACTCTGGGATCTTCGTCATAAGTTGGATCAAACTGCGCCTGAATAACTTTTTTTTCGCCGTTTTCTTCTACCACCAGTTCGATTGGTTTTTTGCTCCAAACATTCTGTATAAAACTTAGAATGCGCGTTGCCTTTTCTTTCTTTGTCGTCCCAAGAGGAAAATTACTTTGATAGATTCCCCGCCCGGTTTCTGGGTCATACCCCTTAAAGGCATGCTTCACCTCGCCGCCCTCTGTGGCGGTATTTTTATTGCCCTCCTTGGTGTTGTTCTTCACGTCCACTTCCATCTGCTTCAGGGCTGTATCCAGGACATTAGACATCCCCTCCAGGTTGGCCTGCAGTTCGGCAAAGTCCGCTTTCTGTTCCGCAGTCAGCGTCACATTCTGCCCATTCAGCACCCGCTTAATGGCAGCGATCATATCTTTGATGGCATCTAACAATTTCTGTCCCGCATTCCGGTCATCCTTCACAAACTGTTCCAGCACAGCACTGTCACTCATCATTTGACCAACGGCTTGCGCCACGATTTCCTCGCTCAGTACATCGGAGTCGGTGCCGTAAGCTTCACTGTATGCCAGCCGAACAACGGCCATGCTGTCTGAATTCATGTTCTGCTGCACGAAGGTAGCCAGCGCGTTATACGCCTCCGGCGACACCTCACGCATCCGGTGCACGATCTCATGGGTAAAGGCCACCCGAACCGGGTCAGCCGTATCAAGCGCGATCAGCAGCTCCCCGTTTCCATACTGCGCATTGGCAGGTCGTCCGCTCTCGTCCGTCAGCTTGTCCACAAAGCGCACCTTAACTCCGGCCACCTTGCCTACAGCATCCAGCATCCTCCGATCCTTGCTGCGCAGGTTAGCTCTTTTCAGCATAGGGTCCTCAACCACCCCCGCATCCTTGCCGAAGTAAGCAGCCTGTTCCGTCCGCGTTGCATCCGCCTGGCCGGCCACATAGGCTGCCCGGGTCTGCATAGGATTTGAACCAGGGGTAGAAATACTCTCTAGGGAGTCTCCGTTCTTACCGGCGTTATAGGCTTTCATCATAGCATCAACGTAGGATGCCGCATTCTGCTCCCCATCGTACATATCGTTGAAGACCTTTTCGCCAGCTTTGCCCAGAGTGGCCGCAAACTCCTTGACAGCCATCTGTCCGGAACGAGTCCGTGAAAAGGCCGTTTCCTGCGCCGCTGCGGGCGGCACCTGCGCGGGGGTGTCCTCGGCCACCGTCTGCGCTCCCTGCGTCCCACGGCGGCTTGCAAGGCTGCGAATGGTGGTTTTAATCTCTCCCAGCGGGGCATCGGTGTTGATTGCCTCGCCGGTGGCACTTTCCAGGACGGAAACAGCAGCACTATTCTTGGCAATAGCACCTGCCTGATTGCCACTGATCTCCTCGCCGGTCAGCACAGCGGTCAGGATGGGAGCCAGCTTTTCGGCTTCCACCTCGGTAGCGCCGGCGTTCACAATCTCCGCCGCAATATCGCCGCTGTCGTTGGTGGGGGTACTGTCGTTCTGTTCGTTCTTGCCGATCATTGCCTGCGCCAGCGGGTCGAGCTTGGCTCGCGCGTGAGACACCACGGCGGCAGCGGCCTGGTTAACCACCTGCGAGGTCCCGGCACCGAATGCGCCAAGAATGGCGCCCTGCGTTCCGGCCTCGTGCATCTGCCCAAGGGCCTCCGCGTCCCGCCCAGTCACTGCGCCGCCAAACACCTTGGCAGTCTCTCCCGCAAGGTCCAGCATTCCGGTCTCGCCGTTGGCCTCTATGCGCCGCTGGTTGGCGATGGATACGCCCTGTTGTGCGAACTCCTCGGCGTATTCCGTTGCTGCGTTCTTCACGGTACCCATGCCAACCTTTGCCACCGGCTGCCACTTGGCAGGCAGCTTGCTCAGCAGCTTTGTGGTCAATCCCTTCGCACCGGCCTTCTTCGCCGCTCCGGTAAACATGCTCACCAATTCGTCAAAGCCAAGCGCACCAAACGAGATGTAGGTCTCGGCGCCCTCAATAAGCGCAGAGAGAAACGCCTCGTCGTTGGCCGCCTCTCTGGCGGTTACCTCGTCCACGCCCATCATTACAAGGTCGCGGAATGCCTGCCCGCGCATATTGTGATAGCTTTCCCGGCTGCTGGCGGCGGTGGCGCCCAGTCGCGCCCCGGTGATCATGCCGCCGGCACCGCCCAGGGAACCGGCGACAGCACCCGCCACGCCGCCCTCGACCTGTGCCTTCGTCTGGTCCCACCACTGGGGCAGGTATCCGGCCACGCTTTGAGTTAGCCACTTAGCTTTGCTGTTATAATTCAGCGCATCTTCGGCGTTGCCCGCCACCTTCTCGGCAAGGGCCGCGTACATAAAGGCCCGCTCCCGATTTTCCTCGGTGGGGTTAAGCAGGTAATCGTCCCACGCCTCGCCGGACTCTTGGTTGATGCGGCCCAGGTCATTATTCGCTTCAAACTGCCCGATGTGGCCACCCCAAAATCCATCCGCGGTGTAGGTGTCCTCCAGTCGCTCGCCTACGAAGTCCAGCTCCTTGGCGCGTTTCTCTGCCGTTTCCTTCCCGGACGCGCCGGCAAGCAGCAGCGCCATGTTCTGCAGGTCGGAGCCAGGGGCAGCGGAAGTGTAGCTGGCCAGCCTGTCCGCGTCCGCCTGCGCCTTGGTGCGCACGGCAGTTTTCTTTTGTTCGCGCGCACCGGCATCCAGCAGGTGGGCGCCCTCCGCCTTGGCCTGTTCCAGTGCGCCGGGGGCAGCGTGGGCCTGCGCGATTTGCTCGTCCAGCTCCTTTTCCCACTGGTCGTACATGTTGTAGCGCTCCCACGCCTCATCGATGGCGCCCTGCGGAACAAAGGTGATGCCTTCCTTTGCCGGACCACCACCGACAAGCCAGTTGGCCTTATTGCGCCAACTCTCCTTTTCGTTCTGCACGTGGGTGCGCTGGGACAGCAACTCGTCCAAGCTACTCCCACCCGCCACCGGTTCTACAGAACCGGTGGCAGCTACAGAGGTTGCTGCAGGTATCGCAGGGCGTTGCGGCACATTCGACTCAACTTTCCCGCCGTCCTGCTTTGCCATCTTGATACGTTCTTCAATGGACAAAGCGGAGGTCTTGTTCCCATTCGCTTTGCTATTATCTTGCTTCGCCTTGTTGATCCGTTCCGCAATCGTTGCCATTGCAGATTCACCTCCAATTAGTATCCCAGCATCGTCAGCAGCTCGTCCTGCTGCTTGTCAGAGAGAGCCGATTTTTCAATCATCGTTGCAATCTCCGCCGTAGTCTTGCTACCGCTCTCGATATATCCAACGATTCTCTGATAGAGTCCGTTCAGGGCAGTATCCGCAGATGGCGCAATTGCCTGCTGATACGCCGCCATCGCCTCTTCCAAGCTGTTATATCCCTTCGCCTTCGCGGCTTCCGCACTCTTTTTGCCGTATCTGCCGTCCTGTTCTGTCGCCGACATACCGAGCCACGCCTGCAGTTTTGAGATGTTGGCTTCATCGTATCTGCCATTATCCCATCCGCCACCGCCACCCGGTTTTACATCCGCGGCCTGCTCCTGGGCGCGTAGATCGGCGTAATATTTCTCCAGAGCGGCAAGTTCCGCCTGGGTATATCCGCTGGCGCTCACCAGTTTAGGGTCGAGTTCTGCCACACTGCCGTAGGCCGCTAGATAAGCACTGATACGAGCCTGTGCATCGGACTTGGCAGCGTCGGTCCTTCTGTCGTCATACTCCGTCTGCCACCGCTCGTCAGCCACTTCATCTCGGCGTACGCCATAGTTAAAGTTTCGGTCAGCCTCAAACACACCGCGGTTGTAATTTTGCTGCCACTGGGCGTCCCCCACCTGGTCACGGTACCGATCATAGGCAATTGCCTCCAATTGCTGCAGCAGGTTTAGATCCTGCCGCATCGTGTTCCCCTCGTCCATGTACATCTGATAAGCCAGCTGCCGCAGCTCCGGTACCTTGTCCGCCAAGGCCGCCATATACCCATCATAGGTCTGCTGGGATGCAGTCCCGGCGTAGGAACTTGCAAGGCCACCTGTACGTGCGCTGATCTGTGCCAGCGTGTCCTCCATCGCCTGCTTGCCCATGCGGGTGTAACTATCCGCATACTGCTGATACAAAGGGTCGTTGGCAGGGTCATAAGAAAACGGTTCCCGGTTCATGATCTTGCCCAGAAGATCGTCGGTCTGCGCGGAATACTTATCTTCGTAGGGCAAAATATTGTCCGAGGAAAAGTCTCCGAGAGCCGTATATCCGTGTCCGTCCTCGCCGCCGGAATAACCATACCCAGCGCGGGTATTCTCCCACCAGTTGTGGGCGCTGTCCCAGCTGATTTCGCCGGAAGCCGCCTTTTGATTGATTGCTGTACCCTGCTTCAGCTGCTCGTCGGTAAAGTACAGTTTGTCATAAGCCGACCCCTGCGCACTCTCCCGATCAAACAGTTTGTCTTTGTCTTTCTCAATCATTCTGTTTCCTCTCCTTTCTCCAACAGCTTGATGCGTTTCTCAATCAGGCCGTTGCTGTACTCCAACTGCTCGGTCAGATACGCGATGTAGTCATACAGTTCCTGCACGTCCCGCTTCACGTCCCCGCTGGGCGTGCCAATCTCTCTGCTGATCATTTCTCATTCTCCTTTCAGTTTCATTAACAAAAAAGCGTGGGAGAACCAAGGGGGTCTTCTCCCCCCGGGTCCTCCCACGCCGTGTCGTGAGTGTTTTATGGGTCTCGCGGATTATTTAGTTTTTTACTGCCTCCTGCTCTTGCAGGGGGTGTTTTTATTTGTCTGTCTGTTGGTCGCGCTCCATTGTTTCGTCTATTGCTCGGTTGATAAAGCTGTTCACGCTCTCATCCTGCATTTCTGCATGAAGTTTAATCGCATCGCGTCGTTCCTCGGTAGTTCTAACTTGTATTGTTGCGACCCCTTCCATGTATTTTTTTTGTGCTTTTTTCTGTGCTTCTGTTTTTGGCGGCATAAAACTATCCTCCTCATAGCTTATCAAAGTTATAATATCACTTTTTCCATCGGAAAGCAATTATACCATCAAATGCAAAACGCACAAATATCTACATGTAGATTTGTCTATTTCGCCACTTGCTATCTACATGTAGATACGTTACAATACAGTCACAGCAAGGGGCAACACCCCAAGCGGATCAGGTCAACTGGAGAAGTCCAAAAGGAAAAGAACCAGCGATAAGAGCGGGACGGGATTTGGAACGACCCTGCATTAAGGAGGTCACCACAGAAGCCCCCCGCCGCCTGATCTACCAAAAGAAAGGAAGTGGGTCAATGAGTGCTGCAACAACGCAAAATTTCCCGGACGACTACTGTGTGGTCTGCCAAGGCGAGCTTTGGGGCGCAGAGGCCAACCCGGACAGGTTCGGTCATGTGATCTGCCCGGAGTGCCGGCAAGCCGCCCTGCAGGCGTACAATCGCCAACAAGACGGAGGTGAGGTGGCGTGAACGACAAAGTGCAAAACGCTTTTCTCGCCAACGCGATAAAAGGCCATAGTGTCACAATCTTTCTGATGAATGGCTTTCAGCTCCGCGGTGAAATCAAACACTTCGATGAACACACCGTTGTTCTCTACACCGACGGCAAGCAGCAGGTCATTTATAAGCACGCCATTTCTACCATCGTTTCGGACAGGCCCATTCCTCTGTATGGACAGGAGGTGAAATCGTGAACGCCATCTATCACATTGACCGCCAGCTCCTTGACTGCATCGACCCCGAGACCGGGGAAGTGTTGGACATGGAAGCCCTGACTTCCCTGACCATCGAGCGCGAGCGTATCGTGGAGGGTTTGGCTCTGTACGCGCTGGAACTGGAGCATCAGGCGGACAGCATCGGAGCCGAGATCAAGCGCTTGCAAGAACGCCAGCGGGAAACCAAGGAAAAGGGCGCCAAGCTGTCCCTGCGCTTGGGTGAATACCTCGGACATGAGAAGTTCAAGACCGACCTTGTAACGGTCAGCTTCCGCCGCACCGAAGCGGTGGAGGTAAATCCCGACACCGAACTGCCCCCGGAGTTCCGGAGGGTGAAGTATGAACCGGACAAGACGGCCATCAAGGCCGCTTTGAAAGCAGGAAAGGAGGTACAAGGATGCTGCCTGACGCAAAACACAAGCACGATCATTCGTTGACGAGAAAGTGCGTCATGCTGATCGCCAATAACACCGCCCCCCTGTTGGGGAGCAAGAGTCAAGCCATGAAAGAGGCGTGGGCCTTTGTCAAGAAAGGCAGTGCTGTTACCAGTGCCGTGGGCGTGACCTTTGGCGGCTGCCAAAATGTCCTGCGGCGTTTGGAGCAGCACCCCATTCAAGACGTGGGCTACCTCTTGCAGCGTGAACCGGATAACCCCTACGATACCAACGCCATCCGCGTAGATGGTTACTTGTGGGGCCGCTGTGCAGGGCAAGCAGGGCATTTGCCCCGCGATCTTGCCGCTATGCTTGCGCCACTTATGGACGCAGGAGTGGCTTTCCACATTCCGCAGCACGCCATCTACGGCGGTTGGGGACGCGGAGTATCCCTTGGGGTGAAACTGCGTATTCGCTTTGCCCCTGCTAATTAACGGCGGCTTGACCGCTCGATAAGGAGGATTTTAACATGGAAGAACCGTTTACCTGCACGGCCACGCGTGAGCTGGCCACCGTCAATGACATTGTGGATGCCGTTGTCACCTCTGAGGGGTGGAATGACATTCTCCGCAACGACCCACAAATCAAGGCCGCAGAGCAAGCCTTTGAGGCTGCAATCGAGGGATGCGCCAATGGGGGCGCAGTATACGATGCCGCGCTGTCCCTTGCCGGAGCCAATGTGGACGCGGCCATCCTGTATGGTATCCACGTGGCAAATGCTATCCGCTCTGTGTCGGCTGACCCTATGGCCTTGTCCCGGTACATTATGGAGCGGCGGGGGGTGGTGGTATGAGCAAACCCATCACAATGGAAGATGTATGGTTTGAACTGCGTGGGCTGCGCGCAATTACTGAGATTGTGACCGTGGCAATGTCCGAGGATTGCGACGAAATACAGGGGCGCAAAAATGAAGATGATTTAGCTCGCATTGTACTCGCAGACCGCACAGAGCATCTTTACCTCCCCGCACTCGATCACATCCACGGCTGTATCTGCGCCCTCCACAGACGGACAGAGGCGGTGACCTCGTGACCTCCAAAAACCAAGCCGTACTGGACGAGATTATGCGGGAAGTCCGGACATACACCATCACCCAGCGGCGTGCGCTCCTGCGTGCTATGCGTAACCATCACTTTGCCACGATCAGCTTCTGCTTGGCCGTGGCCGATGAACGGGACAGCAACGTGGCCGCTCAATTTATCCTGGCACTTACGCAGCGCAACGCATAACCCCAACTACCAACCACATCAAGGCACATCCATCACGAAAGGAGAACACCATGGAAAAACTGCTTGCTATGTTTGAAAGCTGCTCCAACAGTCCCGCCTATATTAAACTCCCGCAGGAAAATGCCATGTTTGAGGGGTTCGTTAACGGCTGGGCGTGGGCGCAAGCCACCGCAAAGGAGTGCCTTGCCCTGCGCAAACTGCCGGAACTGACCAGTGATTACGGGCCGGAAAAGAGCTGCACCACCTGTCACTATTTCGTCCTGCATTTCCAATACACAGGCCAGTATCCGTGGTATGAACCTGTGGGCTGCGGTCACTGTACCGCACCCAATCAGAAAAAGAGAACGCTGCACCGTGACCCCACATGGAGAGGGTGCGTGGACTGGAGGAAGCGAGAATGTTAATCTTGCGCTCATATGTCTATCGTCTTTACCCAACCAAATATCAGGAGGAGCAGATACGCCGCACCTTTGGCTGCTGTCGGTTTGTCTACAATCACTTTTTGGCTGTGCGGAAGGACGCTTACGAGGCGGACAAGACCTCCGTCTCATTTAATGAGTGTTCACGTCGGCTAACAGCTTTGAAGAAAGAAATAGAGTGGCTGAACGAGGTGGATAGTTCCGCTCTGATGTATTCACTCCATGCGCTTGACCATGCCTATCAAAACTTCTTTCGTTCCCCACAGAAAACCGGGTATCCAAAATTCAAACGCCGAACTGATTACGGTCAGAGTTATACTGTGCAAAACAATTTCCGAAATAAAACGCTCCGCTTTGAACACACCAAACTCCGCATTTGCAAACTTGGCTTTGTCCGGGTGCGCCCCTGCGTTCAACAAGAGGGCCGTATCGTGCGCGTCACCGTGTCCCAAGTACCAAGCGGCAAATACTTTGCCTCTGTTATGTTCGAGCAAGAGGTGGAGACCCTGCCTTGCACCGGGGCTGCCGTGGGCGTTGATATGGGAATCAAGTCGCTGGCCGTCACATCAGACGGCGTAGAGTACCCCAACCACAAGTATCTTTCTAAGGCTGAAAAGCGCCTTGCCCGCCTCCAACGTCAGCTCTCCCGAAAACCAAAGGGGAGCAACCGCCGTGAGAAGCAGCGAGTCAAGGTCGCACGGCTCCATGAGCGTATTGCCAATCAGCGCAAGGATACCCTGCACAAGCTGTCTACCGAACTGATCCGTCAGTACGATGTGATCTGCTTGGAGGACTTATCTCCCGCCAACATGGTCAAAAACCACACCTTGGCAAAGGCTGTGGGGGACGCATCGTGGGGTGAACTGCGGCGGCAGTTGGAGTACAAGGCGGACTGGTATGGGCGACAGGTCGTTGCCGTTGACCGTTTCTTCCCGTCCAGTCAGCTTTGCTCCTCCTGCGGCGCTCAGTGGCCCGGCACAAAAGACCTTGCTGTACGTAAATGGACGTGTCCCATCTGTGGTGCTGTCCATGACCGCGACCACAACGCCGCTATTAACATCTTACACGAAGGGCTGCGCCTTACGGCGTAGCTAACGGTAGGGCGGGGTACGCCCGAACCTATACGCGCGGGGAGAGTTGCCGTTGGGCGCTCGGTGAACCGCGAAGGCTATCAGCCATATTGCGCTCGCAGTCTATATTCTCTTACCATCTTCATGACACAGCAATCTCCTTTACCTCGCAATCGCACCTCAAATTTATTGCAGCATCTCAGAGGCACAGGCATATGCTCTACACCCACTCCGCCCCCGTTAAGGATGCCCACCTGCATCCACCGCCCGTCATCAAAGCGCACATCCGCTGCTATATATGCTCCTTTGGGTATCTGCACATAGAAGATAAGCTTATTGTGCTGCGCGCGTTCCACGTACATCGGTGCAAGCACCGCCTCCCATTCCACCTGCTCGTCACCGCCGCCTACAGTGTAAACGCTGTCCCCTGCCAGGAACTTCAACTTATCGTCCACCCGGCAGAAGTCCACCGCCTGCACTTCATCGCTGCGGCACCATAGACCGGTGTGACTGTCGTAGGTCAATAACTCCCATTCTTCGCCTCGCCGCGCAGACAGGTAATACACCCGCCCATCCGTACCACCAACACCATCGGCCAGTACGTCCGCACCCAGCGCCCGAGAGATGAGCGCAGGCTTGCTCCCTGTGAAACTGTACACACCATCAGGGCCCAGGAAAAACAGAGTCTCATTCACGTTTACAAGGCTCTTGCTCGCCCCTTCTCGCACCCCGGCAAACCGATAAAACGCCGTCTGATAGTTGCTCGGATAGCTGCCCAGCACCTTGTGCAGGCTCCGTTCCTTCCAGCAAAGCACCGCATTACCGTAGCTGCAGATACCAGTAAAGTCGCCCTCACTGCCTACCGCCACAGCCCAGCCTCCGGCCTCGCCCGTGTAGTCGTAGAAATTGTTCGGGTCACCCAAGGACGAGACATAAATCGTCTTGTCCGCGTTGCTCACACCCCACAGCCGGTTCTCGTGTTCACAGATGTAGTCCAGCGCCGGAAATTTTCGACTTACTTTTACAGGTACTTCCTGCGGTGACAAAGCCGTTAATGTCAGTATATCCGTTCCGGTTCCCACCGAATTTACTTCGGTAAGCGCATGCGTTGCCACAACAGAAAAGCTTTCATCGAGAATGTGCAGACTTGTGTCGTCAATTACCAAAATATCTCCTGCGCATACGGGGATATTCTTTTTTGCATCATATCGTTTGCGTGTTCCGGAAGGATCGTCATACTGGAAATACTTTTTTTCGGAAGCAAGATCAGATTTTGCAACATAAATTGCATCCCCCGTTCTGAAGGTGTTTTCCTGGAAAAACAAGGTGTTTGTTTCCGCATCAATTCCGGTGAGTTTTATGCCCGCATTGTCATAATATCCGCAAAAGCTCCCTTCAATTGACACGACATCTCCCACCCGAAACGCATCTGCAAATGGCGCATTCAGCTTGTCCGTTCGAATAATGTCGTTGTACCATGTAAACCTCACGCCACCCAAATCAGCACCAGGACTCTCGTAGGCGCGAAATTTTCCGTACACGCCATACTCATTCTTGGGTTCTTCAGGTGTACCGCCTAAACTATAAGCGGGCCTTACATTTGCAAACGAATCCGTTCCCGTAGAATACGTTGCATCGGGAATATAATACCGTCCAACCACATTCTCAAAATCCTCCAGACGGGACAGCTGCCTGCCTTCCACGGTCCACTCTTTTGTGCTGGTATCAAACGCAACCGAGGCGTAAGTGTACACATAGATGTTCTTTCCGTAATACTTGTCCACCAGCGTTTGTGCTGCATACTCAATCGGCATCATCAGGCTATTTGAGGTAAACGTCGCAGCACCCGTGCTTTCCAACTCTATCTGCATACGTTGGATATTGCGCGTCTCCAAATCCACCGTCAGCTTATCTGGCCACACAACCAGTTTCGTATTTACCACTGCAAACTGCTTGGGCCCGTCCAACACGTTGAGCAAAGCCTTGCCGTCATAGTGCAGTATCCCGCCCTCGACCCATATCTCCTTTCCGTTCCATGCAAACAGCGCAGTCGGTTCGGTATAGGTCTCCTTCGTCCTGGGCAGCCGCGGCGCAAGATAAGGGTATCGTCTGTCCGACATATTCTTCTGCTCGGAAAATTCTCCCTCCCGAACATCATCCGACCGGTTCAACCCCAGAAAGGGTACGGTCTCCCGCTCATATCCCGCAACAGCGTTTCTTGCTTTCACAAGCATTATTACATCACCTCGATATGCGATCTCGTTTTCGGCACATGACTACGCCTCCACCACGCCTTGAAATCCCGGAGCGTCTTTTCAAACTGATCTACAATGTTGTTGTAGTCGTTATACTCGCCCAAGGAGAAACAGATCATAGCCTGCAGATAAAGGTCGTAAACGTTGTCATAGGGGCTATCCACCAACAGGGGCTTGTCCCCATCCTCCGGAAATTCCTTGACAGGAGGTCGGTCCGGAGCGTCCACCTTAGTCACTTCCTCATAGACACGACCATCCAGCGTTATCAGCCATCGCGCCTGATCCTTATCCTCCGTCGTGTTCGGCTTGGTACGCTTCACCCGTTCGATTACTTCGTTGATGCTGGGCATCGCCCTCACTCCTTACTCGCCCTGAATGGCGTAATACTGTTTCTGCTTGGTGTTGATTTTAGCCCAGCTCTCGCTGCCGTTGATGGCCGCCACGTGGCCGCCGTCCAGCATGACCGCCAGCTCCAGCCCCACCTTCTTGGCGTAGGCGTTCACCTGCGCCGCGGTCATGGACTTGCAGTAGATGAGATGGAACAGGCCGTCCTTGTAACCGAGAACGGTGTGGTCGGTGTCCCGGAGCACATCGCTGAAATTCTCCGTGCGGTCGTCCTTCGTCAGCTTGCAGAAGCCCTCGGCGGTGGGGTCGTAGTTGTCCAGCAGGCCGAGGCCGCCAACCGCCCAGCGCAAACTCTTTGGCAGTTCGTCCGTGGACTTCACCCGGGCCATGCCCACCGTGCCGTCTGTCAGCCGGTACAGCACACTCTCCGGCCGGTCGTACCAGTAGTGGCAGGCGTACTTGCACTTGGCCTTGCCGTCCTGCACCAGGATGGAGCAGGGCTGACCGCTGGCGGAGAAACCACCGCTGATGGTGTTGTTCCACCCGGACAGGGGGCCGTTGGGGTTGAACGGCACGATGTTCTTCGCCAGGATAGCGGGCATCCCCTCCAACTTCACCGTGCGGGGATAGGTGACCTCCGGCTCGGCGGGGGCCTCGACACGGCCCTCCACACTCACCACATAGCCACGCCCCTGCATCTCCTTGACCAGCTTATCCGCCTCGTCCTGCGGCACACCGGACACGGTCAGGGTGCAGGTGTCCTCCTGCTTGCGCACCAGTCCGTAATGCTCCGCAATGACCTCCACGATGGCGTCAGCGCACCCGTCGGCAAATTCCTCGGTGAGGACAATGGGGCAGTCCAAACGGCTATTCATAAAGCCCATTTCCAACAGGACGGCGGGTGCCTTCGTGTGGATCAGCACATAGTAGTCCGCCGTGGCCTTGGGGTTGGCCCGGTTGCCCTTCAAGCCGGTATGCTTGATGAGAGCATCGTACAGCTTGTCCCGCATCTCAAAGGACACCTTGCTCCCCTTGCCGTAGCAGAAGGCCACGTGGCCCCCACCGTTGAATATGTACTCCTTGGCTGCATTGTGGTGGCCGGACAGATAGAAGTCTGCACCCCACTCGTTGGCCAGCTGGACGCGTTCTTTCAGCGGCACCTCGGTCTTGCCCGTCGGGTCGTCTACGCGGAGGATTTCCACCCCCGCGTAGACCGACAGCTTGTCCTGCACTTTGCTGATAACGCGGCTGTTCAGCCACCATTCCCGGGTCTCGTTGGGGTCCAGCTCCTTGGGGCAGCGGCGTCCTGCCTCCCCCATCCAGTGGCCCGCGTCAAGTGCCAGCTTAAACATGGTCTGCCTCCTTGCTTTCGTGGGCCTCGGTGTGTTCGGTATGCTCATGGGTAACCGCTTCGCCGGCGGCGTCAACAGCCTCACGGCTGATGTCCAAAATGCGGGGTAGCCAGCTCGGCACCTTCGCGCCCATGTTAACCGCATGCTCGGCAAGACTGCCAAGCTCGCCAATGATGTACCACACTATGGTCATGGGGCCAATCAGCACCGTGTACTCAAAAGGCAGCGTCACGCCCGGCAGATGGTCAATCAGAGACCCAATCAGCCAGTCGGCGGTCAGGGCCACGACCACCACCACGACCATTCCCGCCTTGTGCCACGCTCCCTCCCGAAGTTTTGCGCTGGACCAGCACCCCTTCTTCATGGCGACGGCGCTGCCCACCAGCCAGTCGGTCACCATCAACAGCACCCACGCCACGGTCAACCAGCCGAACCAGCCCCACAGGGCGGTCAGCACAGACAAGGTACCGGCAACGCCGACCTTGATACTTGTAATCAAATTATCACTCATTTTCGCTTCCTCCTCATCACGAATCAGCCGAGCTGTTTTCCATCTCGGCCATAATGGCGTCATACTCCGCCCGGGGAATAGGATGGTAGCTGTCGGGGCTTACGCCATCCGCCAGCCAAATAATGTTGCCGTAGTCCTTGCCGTTGGTCAGCACAGTGCCTTCATCGGCGTACAGTACAGTTCTTACTTGCATTTCGTTGCCTCCTTACACAAGGTTGATAGTCCAGTTGGAACGGGTATTTGCAAGGGTCGCCCATTCGGTGTCCGTGAACGCATTACTGACCGCCGTTGCGGAGAACGTGACGGACAGACCGCTTGTGGTGGTGGATAGTGCCGCCATGATGCTCTCAATGCTCGCCTTGGTCAGTTCCGTAGACCAGTGAATATCCAAGCTGACGGCAATCGTCCCCGCGGCAACAATGTGCTTCAAAGCCGTGCAGTTTTGGAAGGTTTTGCTCGCATAATTCACGCCCGTGAAGTTGATAGTCCCCGCATCTTCAAGGCTTGTACAGCCGTTAAACACATCGGTTAGCACTTGCCCATGCGGGATTTGGTCAAAACCACTTACCCGCTTAACGGTAGTGCAGAGTTGGAAAAAACCATGCACCGTTTTGGGCCTAAGGGTGTCTGGAACAATAAACTCCGTCAGCCAGCTATTTGTGTGAAACACATATTGCGCCCTGTTGACATTGGACAGGTCAGCAGACATCAAAATGTCGAACAGGTCTTGGTTGTAACCAGTGCTTGCAGTACCAGAGAATAAGTAGTTAATACTGGTCATCTTCTCGATGGTACTTCGTGCACCCTCGTCATACTTCGTCTGCAGGTCAGCCTCGGTGGGGCCTTTACCTGCCACCACGATGTCCCTGTCGCAGTATTTGCCAGCGGTGGACAGCTTCACGCTCTTGCCGCTTTCTACTTCGATGTTGTGGATCATACTTCCTCGACCTCCCCGTTATAGACAGGCAGGGCGGCGATGACCGCGTTGACCATCTTGGCCTTGTCCGCTTCGGTCAACTCGTAGGCAGGGCCGGGAGGTCCGACGATTGCTTCGACAACATGTACGACCCCGTCTGCGTCCTTAAATCTTAGAACTGCCATGGTTTCCCTCCTTACACAAGGTTGATAGTCCAGTTGGGTCGGGTATTTGCAAGGGTCGCCCATTCGGTGTCCGTGAACGCATTACTGACCGCCGTTGCGGAGAACGTGACGGACAGACCGCTTGTGGTGGGGGACAGCGCCGCCATGATGCTCTCGATACTTGCCTTTGACAGCTCGGTAGACCATTGGAAATTTATACTTGCTCCAATGACACCCTCAAATTCAATGTCAACCAAACTGCGACAGTTGTTCGCAAAATTGGAGATAGTTTGGCTTCCATCATCCTTTAGGATGATTTTGTCAACGCTGATTAAATTCGTAGCATTGAACAAAGGTCCGCTGCTAAGGGCTGATACACTCCGCAAATCAATAGCAACAAAATGTTGAACTTCACTGTCTGCAAGGAGGCCATACACTCCCGTTACCTTGCTAAAATCAATACTTATACCCAACCGTTCGCATACCCCTTTTACATCTGTAACTCCAGAACCAGCAAACATATAACTTACTGACCCTGCTGGCACGATGTCCCTTGGGGGTGCAAAAGTTTCGTTAGTCCATGAGCGTCCTGCAAACCGATACGGCCACGACAACGACGTATTGATTTTCAGAGCTTCATCCCAGAAGCGGTCATACTCGGCTTGCTTGCCTTCGGTGATGCCGTCAGCCTTGCCCTCGTCGTATCCCTCGGTCTTGCCATTAAGATGGCCAACACTATAACCGTCGTCATAGCCGTCCATATGGCCCTGGTTATAAGCAGGTATCGACCCTTCCGATACCGCAGCATCAACGCCGCCAACAAACCCAGCGGGAAATTCCAATTCTTCCGGCAGTCCAGTCCAGTCGCGTATCCTATCGGCAACCGCCTTCAAAGACGCATCGTCAACAACTCTCTTTCCCATCAGTAAGCCACCCCCTCGGCGGCGGGCAGGCTATCGAGCACTCTTCCGACCAATTCGTCCATGGTCATGGCATCACCGTCCGGGTCGATTTGGACGTTGTAGCCCTCGGGCATATCACCAGAGCCAACGTAGACTCCGCTGACGCCCGGCTCGCCCTGGGGGCCCTGCTTTCCGGTTTCACCCTTCTCTCCGGTCGCGCCTTGCTCGCCGCGCGGACCTGCGGGACCTTGGGGGCCGGTTTCACCAGTTTCGCCCTTTTCTCCCCGGTCGCCTTTGTCGCCCTTTTCGCCTTGAGGGCCGGGGGCGCTTGCCGGCATTCCGCTGTCCACGTACTTCTCGCCGTCCCACAGCCACCAGTTGTCGTTGTCACCGATGGTAGGGGCGTGGGCGGAGTAGCTATCCAGTTCGGTCTTGCGTTGCTCGGCAGTCTGCTCGATGTCTGCCTTCACCCGCACAACGGCGCTGTCAAAACTCCGCGCCAGGGTCAGCATCTCATCGGCGGAGTCGTTCACTTCCCGTGCCGCTTTTTCGACCTGCTGACCTACTTGCCGAATTTCCTGTAACTGGTTTTCAACATAAACCTGTATCTGCTCCATCTGCGTCATAGTGGGGTCAATAGGGTCAACTGTCCCCTCCGCATCCGGTGCGTCGTCTACTTTTAGCCGCACCTGCATAGCGCGCATACGCACAGTGTCCGTCCAGCCTTCTATGACAAGCACACACTCTCCGGCCAAGGCCAGCGGTTCTCCGGGCATGGTGGTTCTATATGTGCGAGGTTCTTCTTCCACCATCAGACTCCGTTCCACCGGGTTCTGCTCCAGCGCATCCCAAAATACGATCTTCTTGGAATAGCTGTCCCAGCTCTCATCAAACTGCACCACCAACTCCGTGGCATTGGCAGAACCCTTCACGCCTGCACGGTATTGATTGGCCTGTACCGTATCACCACCGACCATCAATTTGATCTCACGCATATCATCATCTCCTTTCTTCTTCATACAAAACGGCGCAGCGAAGCCGGAAAGGTGGGTCCTCTCCAAACCTCGCTGCGCCGTGTCGCAGCCGCGTTTTGTGTCTCGCGGTCTATTCGTTTGTTACATGGATGCCAGCGCCTTTTCGCCCTGCTTCTTGATCTCCTCGCGTGCCTCAAAAGCAGCGTACTCCTGCTTGGCCGCGTTCTGGAGCGCCTCGTAGAACTTGCGCTTGATCTGCACGCGCACGCCGCGCTGAATGCGAATGGTCTCGCCATTCACACCCACCAGAATGTCGCGCTTCTTCACGCCGGGCAGCAGGGGAGCTTCGTACCACACCAGTTCCTCCATAGGATCTGCCTTGGGGGTAGTCTGCTCTTCGGCAGCCTTGGCCTCCGCATCGGCCTTTGCCTTAGCCTCGGCGGCGGCTACGATGGCGGCAGCCTTGGCCTCCGCATCGGCGATGATCTTCGCGGCCTCGGCTTCGGGATTGACAGCGGAAACAGGAGTAGGATCGGGACAAGTACCGGTCGCGGGCACTTTATCCTCTTCGGGCTTGTTCTTGGTTGCATTACTCACGGTAATTCCTCCTTTTTAAGCGCCCCGCCCACTCTGGGCGGGGCTTATGTTGCCGCTACGGTTAGGGAGTAGCGGTAGTTTCGATACGGACGATGTACTGGGGAACCAGCAGCTCGGTAACCTTGGTGGCTTTCCAGCCGCAGGTTGCGCGCTGGTTCAGGGGGTCGCCGGTACCGCCGCTGCCCAGCTGCTTGACGATGTGCTGCAGGCCGCCGCCGGTAACCTCGGTGGTACCGTAGGCATCTGCGCCCATGATCAGGGTGGAGTAGACGTCCGCGCCGCCCGCGCCGGCGTCAGCCGCCGTGATCACGGTGTCGGCTGCCAGCGTGGTGATCGCCTGGGTCAGGGTCAGGGTGGCAGAGCCGGCGGCCCCCGCGGTGGCGGAGGCGATGGTCGCGTCTGCCGCGCCCAGCAGCACCTTCATCCCGGCCAGGGCCGTGGCGTCTGCGTTGGTGATCGCTTCCTTCACCGCCACCGTGGTGGTGGAGCTGGCGATGGCGGTCTTCACCGTCAGGTTCTTGGAGCCGGCAGTGAGAGCCGTTGCCTCAAACTTCTTGGCCCGGCTGGACTGGACGAAGCGCACGCCGTACAGTTCGCCGATTTCATTTTCGTAAATGTTCTCGGTGTCCACGTACTCGTGGGGCTTGCGCCAATCCTCATCGTTGGTCAGGTCGAACTTGCAGTAGGGGTGAATGATACCGCCGTACCAGCCGTCGATCTTGGGTGCATCCTGGCTCTCCAGGAAGCGGACAGCCATCTTAATGGCGCGAGGAGTGAGGTTGTGGTTGGTGCTCTCGTCGGTGTAGGACAGAGCAGCACGGCTGCTAACCTGGCCCTCGGCATACTGGACGATAGTGCCGGAGTTCAGCACTTCGCGGGAAATGGTGTCCAGGGAGCGGCCCGCCTGGGAAGAAATGGCCTTGGTGGCCACGATCAGGACGGGGTCAATGGCGGTCAGCATGAACATGTCGGACAGAGTCACATAGCCGCCGTACTGCTCGACGGTGGCGGTGACAGTGGACATGGACAGGCTCTGGCCGTCGGGAGTGACGCCCTCGGTCAGAGGAGCGGTCATCTCGGGCAGGGTGTCCCACTGGCGGAACTCGATGGTCTTGCCGCCGTTCTTGGGGATGGGGTGCTTCTGTGCGAACAGATCATGCACCAGCTCCGGCTCCACCAGGTCGATCAGGTAGTCGGAGTAGTAGGTCTTCATCTCGTCGGTGAGACCCTCGCTGGTAGTGACGTTGGTGTTGGGGTTGGGTGCGCCGTCGAACATGTGCAGGTTCATAGCCAGCAGCACCAGGTTTTCCATCATGGTTTTCATTTGTGCAATCTCCTTTCATTGCGAGAGGAGATCGGAGATCAGAATACGATCTTTGCCCCTCGCATACTTTGGCGGGCGATTTCCGCGCGGTCCTTTTTGGACAGCTTGGAAACATCGTCCTTGATAGTGAATGCACTCTGGGCAGTGGTGCCGTTTTCGGCGGGGCGAGCGCCCCTGGCCCGGACGTTACCAACCACACGTCTTTCCGTATTGGCGGCTGTCACCTGCATAGCATTGTCCATCAGCTCGTCGAAGTGGCGCACCTTGTAGGCGTGTTCCACGGGGGTCCCGGACCGAAGCATGGCCGTAAAGGCGGGGTCTTTCAGCTCGGCTGCAAGGTCAAATTCAGGGAACTTGGCCTTAACTTCCTGGGCTTCCATGTACCACTTCTGCGCCTGTTGCTGGCGTGCTTCCTGCTGCTGACGGCCCTGCTGCGCAGCGCGGAATGCTTCATTCTCACGCTTCATCTTTTGGAACTCTTTGTATTGTTCCACGCTCATGCCCGCCTCCTCGGCGGCCTCGCTCCAGTACGCAGTGTCGTTTTCCAGCGCAGCGGAGAGCTTCGTAAGGTCGCCATCACCGATGTTGTAACGCTGCATCAGCATATCAATAACCGGCTGCTGTGCCTGCACCTGGGCCTCCAGGTTTCGGGTATCGCTGAAGCGGCGGTTGATGATCCGCTGCGTCTCCTCGGTGAAAACGTCCTTGAACTCTCCATTGACCATATCGCGGAAAGCCTTGCGGCGATCTTCCAGAGTGTCGGACGTACTCTGTACGCCCTTAGTGTTGTCCGCACCGGCGTCGTGGGACGGGTCCTGTGCGTTGGTAACAGTCCCGGTGGCAGCCGCCCCGGTATTCTGCTTTCCGAACAGCACGTTGCTGAATTCGCCCGATTTTCCCCGGCGGGTGGAACCGGGTACTGCGCTATTGGTATCGCCCTTTGCGCCGCCATCACCGGAAGCAGCCGCCCCGGCCCCACCAGCTGCCCCACCGGCAGCAGCGCCGCCGTCGAACAGGTGCAGGTTGATAGCCAGCATGTCTTTGAACTTCATAAGGTGTTCCTCCCTTGTAAAATCGCGGGTGTCTCGCCCCCGTGCGTCGGTCCTTGCCTGTGCCTCTGAGGCAGGGAGAGGCCTGCCTTTGGCGTATTACCTCTCCCTACCCCGGTGTTGCACAGGAGGACAATTTCAGTTTATCATTGTGGTTTTGGAACTTTCACCCCGTAATAAAAGAAAATTTTCAGATAACGCGAAAATCAACAGAAATGTACTCACCGTACTGCTCCTGCAACTGCAAAAAGCCAACAGTGATCATGTCAAAGGCGGTTTCTGCCGCGTCTCCGCCACAGAACCGGATCAGTGCGTCGCCGGCCTCCAGCTTTTCATCCAGCTTCACGACGGAGGTATTACGGAGCCAACCTGCAAGGGTATAGACCAGACAAGAAACCGCTGCGCATGCCTCCACGCTGCCGGTGGCGTGTCCCTGGCATTTAACCGTGTATTGCTTCCCAACCTGTTCCAAGCATATGTGCGTCATAGCGTTACCCTCAATTCTGGCTCATGTCCGGTCGGCTACGCTTCACCAACGCCTGTTCATATCCAGTCATAGGTCGCTTGGCTTGCATAACGCCACTTGCAAGGTCGTTCTTGGTCGCTCCCTTGTCTCCGGCAGGTACTTTGCCCCCTGCAGCGCCACTGCCTCCCTGCGCGTTCTGCGGGCCTCCGGGAATGCCTAAATCTTTGCCAGTGATAGAGGCCACGACTGCTCGCAGCATTTCATTTTCCTGCTTCAGCTGCATGCAGATGTTTAGGAGGGTTTGTCCCTGCTGGACGTACTCGCGCACCTTGTCGATGCCCTCAAAGTCCATCATGTCCAACGCGCCGAGAGTTTCCTGGGCGCGCTGCGGGTTGAAAAATCCCATGTTAAACAGTTCTTTGGCACGCTCGTTCTGCTCCATTCGACTGAACGGGTTTTTCTTTTGGGCCTTGATCTTCAGGTCGAATACAGGGCGGCGGTAGAGCCAATTGCCTTTACTATCCTTGCCCACAATCTGGTCTTTCAGCTTTGCGTTGTTCAAATCCACGAACTGATAACCTGCGCCGGAGGCTCCGGTGATGCGGAAGCTGCGCACCTCGTCGTAGAACTGCCGAATCAGCTCAATGCACATGGTATTGATTGCCACGTGGGCGCGGTAGCTGGCGGCAATCATGTCACGGCTGGCCTTGTTGCCCGCCTCCTGGAGTGCTGCAATAGCAGCTGCGGCAGTAACGCCGGAACCGGCACCGCCACTGTTCACATCGCGGTTGGCTGCCGTGTCTTTCATTTCCTCAATCTTCATCTGCGCGATGTTCACGTAAATGCTGTCGAGGGGCTGGCAGACGATTTCCTTAATGCGCCGGTCGTCCAGCTCGCCCTCCACGGTAACAATGGGATTGTTCCAGTCCTTGAACTGCTCCACGTTCACGTTGGTGCTGCTGCTGACGAAGAAACGCTTTTTGGTCACCATCATAGCGTTTTCCAGGATGTTGGCAGAGAGCTTGTCAATGTACAGCTGCGGATCCTTGCAGATTGCGACGTAACCAAAACCGACAGGCGTACCCTTTTCCGGGAACAGCACATCCAGGACAACGGGGTACATACCGTGGTCGTAGTAGCCTCGCTCCCGGAAATCCGGGTCATTCTCGGAGGCATACAGCAGATTGTCACCCACAAACTTGACGTAATGCAGGATGGTTTGACCGTTGGGGGCCTTGACCTTGTAGTACCAGTCCACTACCACGGCCTTTTCGCTGGTATCCACGGTATCATCGTAGAGATACTGTTTCACGTCCACGGCGTTGCCCTTTGGCTTGCCCTGCAGTTCCGGGTATTCCTGATCCAGCAGGTCCTCGTCCACCAGTTCCACAATGAACAGATTTCGGCTGTCCTGGATATTGGTGATTCCGGGTGCCCAAAATAGTTTGAGCAGGTCAATTTCCTTAACGTCCACGTCACCCAGGCCGTTTTCCTTATTCTTGTTCCAGAACACGCCATAGGCTGCAGTACCATGCTTCAGCTTCTCCCACCAGTTATCGGAATAGGTCTGCTCGTAGTTGTTGTACTCCAGCAGGACGGGCAGGACGGAGGAAAGCACCTTGGCACTGGCCTCGTCGTCTTTCTCTCTGGGCAGCACCACAGGCTCCGGGAAATTATCCATAGCATCTGCATGCTTGTTGGTGATGGCATTAAACAGCCAGGCAGAGGACGGCTCCGGCTGCGTAGAAGGCGCGTTTCCGCTGGTATTGATAGGCGTACCGTCCGCGCCGTGGGGTGCGCCAGCACGTTTTTTCCCGTTACGAATCGCCTCCCAGTGGCGCAGTTCCCACCACAGTTCATCCTCCACGATGCGATCTTCCAGATTTGCTCTGCCATCCTTGTAGGTTTTCAGGATTTCGGCGGCCCTGCGGATTTCCTTAACCCCGATCACCTGCTCGCTTTCCCTGCGGGTCAGCAGCATAGCCGCCATTTCAGGCGTCATATCGTCCTGGCTGGGTTGAATGCCTGGAACACCGGTCACTCGTCCGGTCCAGACCGGTGCAACAATCTTTTTGCCGTTAAATAAAGACATTTGATTTCCCTCCTCAATACTTTCGGTAAAATTCGTAGCGGTCGTACCCGGCCAGGTCTTGTCCCAAATCCAGCGGGTCGTATGGTTTCGGCTTGACAATGGGTTTCGGCCTGGGTGCAATCGGGTTTTTCATACACACATACCGGCACTCGTCGTAAATGTGGTCCTCGCCGTCGGTGTCGATGTCCTCCACGTTAGTTTCGTCATAGACCAGGTTCGGCACCGTGCGTATAAAGTGCTTGCAGGTTTCAAAGACATAGAGCATGGGCCAACCGTTCTCGTCAAAGGTCAACCGATGGTGTAGCTGCATCTTGCCATCGATGCGGGCGTGGTCGCCTTTCTCGAAGTACACGCGCTCACGCTCCATCAATGCGCCGATGCTCTCGGTACCGTCGCTGCCCCAGATTGCGGGGTCACCTACGCGGTGGATTATTCGCCCTTTCAGGTTCACGTCCTCAGCCTCTATCTCCTTGATCTTCCTGGCTACCGCAGACGGCTCCCAGCGAACGCCGGTGTTCGGCTCACCGGTACAGCCGTACAGTTCACGTATTCGGTACATGCGCCTGTCGTGGTCAACGGCATACCAGCCCACAGAGAATGGGCGGGAATAGCCCCAGTCCAGGCCGCACCAAATTGCCCAGTCTGCCGGAATGGGGAACGGAGAAATAACGTGAGTATTCGTGCGGTCTGCGTAGTGGTCGTGGTCGTTGCGCCACTCTGTGAATACCTGACCGCTGAATGTGTCCCAGTCGCCGTAAAGCAGCGCGTTTCTGTCTGCCTCCGGGAGACTGGCAAGGCGCTGGACGTACTGTGGGTCATTATCCAGCAGAGCCGGGTTATCAAAGACGCTGGACGGAACAAATATGCGCGTCTGCGTGCTACGGTTCTCTCTGCCCCCTGGATCACGCCACACCACGTCCTCCGTCACAGTCTGCATAGGCTTTGCAGCTGTTATAAAGCGTTCCTTCACCCATCCGTGGCCCACGCCACCGGGGTTGGCCGATGCCCGGATATAGACGCGGGTACCCGGTCCGTTTGGTCGGTTTCGGGAGAACATGTAGCTATATTCCTCCCAGGTAAAGTGCGTCAACTCGTCAAAGGCTATGAAGTCATAGGCTTGTCCTTGGTATTTCGTCCTATCCTTGGTGTACTGCATGGAGCCAAAGATGATTTTTGCTCCACTGGGGAATGTCCAGGTGTGATTGCTGCCGTTGTACCTGGCTTTCGGATATGCGCGCGGATAGTAGTTCAGGCTCTTGTCAATCAGCTCCGCCAACTGGGGGAATGTCTTGCGCAGGATCAGTCCCTTGTAATGCGGAATATGTACCTGCCGCAGTGCCTCAATGATAATGGCGTCGCTCTTTCCGCCTCCGGCTGCCCCACCGTACAGAGCTTCATACTCCGGGCGCGCCATAAACGCTGCCTGTCTCGGCTGGGGTCGCCAAATCACATGGGCGTTCTTTGCCATTTCAGCCCAGGTTTCCTTGTGGGGTTTGCCCTCGATAAACGTGACTTTATACATCGGCAGCACCCACTTCCGGGATTATCACGATGCCGGTTCCCTCGTCGTCGTTCTCGCGCTCGGCCTCCGGTTTGTATTTCCAGCGGTCGGGAACGCGGTTTGCCAGCCAAAACATTTGGGCGGTAACATTGGCAGGCACGTGTACCTCGTCAATGCCTGTTTTCAGTTCCTCATACTCCCGGATTTTCTTTCCGGTAGTCTCGTCATATTCCACCGTCTTGACCTTGAATGTCTTGGCGACCTGTGCAGTGTAGCCGTTGGCCAGCTTGTATAGCGAGGCTTCCACTTCCTGATCGGGAACCTCGCACGCGTGCACGTAAAGAGCCGAAAGTGCCGAATACCTCTCATCGCCGTTCTCCCCATCATCCAGATACTTTCTGAACGTGGAATACGCGATTTTCAGGTTTGCAGCAATCTCTTTTGCCGTTGCTCCCTTTTTTGCCCAAACCTCGATTTTCCCCAGGTTAGGCAGCACGTGGGTTTCGTATTTGCTTTTTTTCGCCATGTGCTCATGCCACCACCTTTCCGGGATGTCCTATATTTCAAGCATAACAGTGCGTTTTTTCATTTTCACCCCATAGACCGCTTCAAAGTTCTCCCGCATGAATGAATATGGGGGCATATATAACCCTCTCTCTCCTTAACCCCCCTATAGTCCCCCCTAATGGTTCTCTCTCCCACGAGAGGGTATGGGAATACCCTGGACGTTTTTTACACGCCCAGGGCAGTCCCTTTGGTTATTCGGCTTTGTTCTTCACCAGCTCATAGCTGGCGCCGTATCGCTTCCGCTTGCAGCAGACGCAGGTTACCTTGTTGTTGCTCCCACCCTTGATCAAGCGGAACTTCTTCCCCTCGGCCCTCAGTTCTTCCAAACAGGGCCGGCACAGATCGTACTGGCTCATTGGTGCCCCTCCTTTACGAATGACCCCGGATCAAGTTCAAACCCGGACTTTACCTCGTTCTTGCACGGGTAGCACTTTTCAGAGCCTATGTTCTTGCAGTGGGCGCAGGCGACGGCAAAGGTCACCGGCCCCATCGGGTATAGACCGTTTTCTTCCATGCGTCTCCCTCACCGTTCTCCGGTCAACAGTGCAATAGCCGCGTTGAGCTTTCTGTTGATCTCGTTCAGCAAATCTTCCTGGTAGACCGCTTCGGAAAGCAGGCTGTCGATGGGTGGGGAGCAGCGCTTCTCCTCATTTTGGTGTCCGCCCAGTGTTGACAGCAGGATATCAGCGAGGCGGCAGTTTTCCTCCATGACAGAACTGTTCTTCTTCATGATCTCACACACGCCCGCAGGTCGCTTCTCGTTCATGAAGGTGTTTGCTTCTACACAGGTGTGACCGCTACCAGGGCCGATAGGGCTAAAGCTTCTTGTTGCGTCCATAGTAAATTCCTCCTCAAACTTCCCGAATTTCAATTCGGAACTTTTCATACATCAGTTTCTTTTTTATTTCGTACTGAGGTGTTTTGGTGGCGCGACTTTTCACGTCCTCAACAACGTGTGTCCAATAGATGGGTTCGTTCAGGTCTGGCTGGTTCCGGCTGGGCTTATTGCGCCTGTCGTAAGCGAAGTCAGCCACGTATTTGATCGCGCGTATCCGTGTTCCCTCCGGAGTAATAAAGCTCTCCTGGAGGGTATACTGGGCTTGCAAGCGCAGGTTTTTGATCTCCCCGGCACGCTGCATCACCATGAGTTCCTCATAGCGGCGTGCCTCTTTCCTACTGTCGAACTTGATACCGTTCACGGTGGTAGGTTCGTTGTTGTACTTGGACTGCCTTTGACGCTGCTGCGCCCCCAGCTTTTGTAGCAGCTGCTTCTGCGCACGTGGCCCGAGGCGGGCTATATCTTGGCTATTCAGTCCCATTCTCTTCATCCCTCGGCCCATCCGGAAGTTGTTTCCAATGAGTTACGTTACACGGAATGCCCACGCAAACCCACGTTTTTGCAGGTTCTGCATAGTTTCCTATGTCAACACCGAACTCCGGCGCAAAAATAAGATAATTTATCATGTCGCCGTTCGGCTTCCTCCACTCCTTCGGGGTTTGGTCTTTCGCGCTGATCCAGCCGCCTAGATCATACTTGCCAAAGTATTTCAGCACTTCCCGCATGGCTATCTGCATACCGATGTACTTCTGGTACTCGGCAGAGTAATGCTGCTCGGAGGCATGCCGTCCCTCGTTGTCCCTGCGAAAAATATCGTTCCCGGTGTCCTGGTAGGAAGTTAGGAGCATGGAGAAGTATTCCTCCGCTGCATCCGGGTTGAACACCAGCTTTTTTATCTCAGCCATTGTCAGCCCTCCTTTACCTTGTACCCCGCCTTTTTCATCTGCTTTACAACCTCAACAGGGTACGGAACAGATGTTACACAGTGCACCTTGCCGTCTTTGATAATGGTCTGTTTCATGGACGCTCCTCCGTAGTCGGAATATTGTTTTTCAAAATTTCACTTATTTTCTTGTCCGTGGCTTCTCCAAGCCCATAGCAATTCCCGTGGGATATATGGTTTTTCCAGGCATTATACGAAGCGGAGAACTTCTCCTCCGGCAGCTTACCGGCTGCAACCAGCTTGGCCATCCGCACAAACTTCTTTTGCGCATTGCGCTTGTTCTGGTTCTTTAATCGGCGGATTGGCTTCCCGCTGGAGGCGATATGCGTATGAAAGCCCAGGTAATTGACGCCGTTCTTGAATGGAAAGATCTGCGTCTTTCCGTTCAGTGTCAGGTCCAGCGTTTCGAGATACTCCGTTATCACCTCAAGACAGTGCCTTAAATAGGCTTTGCTCGGGTGGATCAGATAGAAGTCGTCCATATATCTGCCGTAGTACTCAATACCAAGTTCGTACTTTATCACCTTGTCCATTCCATCCAGGTAGAGCAAGGCAAAGCCCTGGTTGATCTGATTGCCCAGCGGGATACCCTTGCCCTGCGTGCTGTCAATGAACAGATTGCACAACCAGCAAATGTCCGGGTCGCTCCCAAAGTAATGCGCCACAATATCCTTCAGCTGCTCATGAGAGATGTTATAGAAAAACTTCGCAATGTCGCACTTCAGGATGTAGCCACGAAAGCCGTATCTCTTGTGGAACTGCACCATCTGTTCGCTGAGCCGGTCTAGGCCAAACAGAGTGCCTTTCCCCTTCTGCCCGGCGCAGTTGTCTCGGATAAAAACACGCTGCAGCCGTGGCATAATCACGTTATCACATAGACTGTGCTGTATGACCTTGTCCTTGAAAGAGGTCGTCTGGATCACGCGCTCCTTGGGCTCGTAGACCTTGAACTCGTTATAGTCCGAAACCCTGTAGGTCTTGTCCTTCAGCTGGGCGATTAGGGCATTCACGCCATCCAGCGCCGTCAGATTGAACCGCGCCGAACTCTTTTTATACCCTTTCCCGCACTTAGCCCTGCGAAACGCTCGGTACATATTGTTGAAGTCGATTACTTTCTCAAACTCGGTCATGCAACACAGTCCCTTTTTGTTTATCCTTCCGGAAAGGTTGTGCATTCTTTTGATGTGGCGTATTGATTTCGGCTTATGCCTACTCTGTCGAACATTCCACCAGTACGGGCGCACGCCGTTGTCGTTGTCGTAGTAGTTGTTGTTGATGTTGCCGGACGGCGCGACGCAAAGAAAAATACAACGCACAGCCTAAGGTGTTCACTTGCGCTCCTTGGTCCTCCACGCAATGGACATAAACTTTACATCAGATACCATCTTGGACCAGTAGGCTGTTGATTGATCGCTCAGCAAACCGAGGCTCATGGACAGCTCTATGTAAAACATCAGCTGATCACAAAAGGTAATTGCTCTCGTGATAGCTTCGCACCGCTCCCATTTATGAGTAATGTTGTTAATACGGTTGGCTTCAAACAGGGTATCGTATATATCCAGGCTCTTGACCTGTATCCGATCAACCAGGGAGTGACGGTACTTTTTGGGATATCGATTGCAGTTCGAGGTCAGTTTGAAGGAGTGGACCGCAAGTTCTTTTGCCTTGACGATAACCTTCAGGTCGTTGTCAGCCATCGTTACTCCTCAGAAGATCCAAAGATAGAAGATTCAAAGAGCAAAAACGGGCGCACGCCGCGGTCGCCGCCGTAGTAGTAGTAGTTGAAGCAGCCGGACGGCGCGACGCAAAGAGTCCACTCAGGGGCATCGTGCGGACGTGCGGATTCAGGGGTGGCCAGCCACCACCAGCCACAGACTTTGTGCCGGTCGAAGATGTCGACGTTCGCCCGGTAGAAGTCCAAGGTGGGCAGGCTGATTTTGGACTCCAGGGCCTCGTAAGGTGTCAAGCCATCCAGCGTGGTAAGGTCGGTTTTGAAGAGCAGCACGTTTTCCTCTCCCAACGCCTCCACGATCTTGGGCAGGACCTCTGCCTTCATCTTCTCCAGCACGCAGCTCTCGGCCAAATGGTTGTTGTGGCCGAACTCAGAGCGGAAGACGATGTTCTTTGCTACCACAGGAGTGCCAGCGGCCGTGGCGGGGAATTTGATGAACTCCATGCCGGCCACCGTGAAGGTGTCGCCATCTTTTACGCCGGGGAAAAGGACTCGCTTGATTTCATTGGTCTGGTTCATAAGAATGCTCCTTTCACTTCGATACAAAGATATTAGATTTTAAGATACAAAACGGGCGCACGCCGCGGCCGTAGTCGCAGTAGTAGTAGTTGACGTAGCCGGACGGCGCGACGCACTTGACCCAGCTGTCGTTCTCATGCTTGGGAGTACTGTATGGTGTCGCCAGCCACCACCATTTGTCCGGCTTGTGTTCATCAAGAACCTCAACATACCGGCGGTACAGGTCAGCCGTCAGCAGAGAGACCCGGCGGCGGATATTGCCGTAGTCTTTCAGGCCATCGTCGCTCGTCAGGTCCACGGTGTATTCCACCAGGTTCTCCTTGCCGATCACAGCCTCGATCTCTGCGCCAAACTGGTTGCAGATCTCTTCGACATAAGAGCCGGCATAGTTGTTGTTCTCTCCAAATTCCTTTCGCTCCACCAAAAGGTCCTTGCGGATCACCGCGGTAGTGTCGCCTGAATGTTCCAGAACGACAAACTCATGCTGGCCGATCTTGAAGGTATCCTTCACTGCAATGTCTGCCAGTCGGACTTGATTAAGGCCGAGACCGCTCTTAAGCTGCTCCACCTGTTCGGCGGTCAATTCGATCCGCTGACCGCAAATGTTGATGTAGTTTTCCATTGTTTTAGCTCCTTTTGTTCTTGTTGTAGTCTCTTATAATCGCTATGCGAGTCTTCTGCGGGGGTTATTTTCTTCTTCGCCCTGCTTATTTCCCCCACCGCCTAATGCTCCCAGCTACCGGGCAGGTAGCAAAGTGCGATACAAAGGCCACTTCTGCGCTGCCGTCGTCGGAGGATAATGCGCGACCGTGGATCACTTCGCCATCGTCGGTAACGAAAACGTCTTTGCCGTCTCCTACGGCCACGAACACCGGAGCCGGGTCAACCGGCATGTGCTTACCGGCACGGGTCGTGATCCAATCGATTTCCGCGCCACAGCCTTTACACCTTGCCATGTCAGTTCCCCTCCTTGGCCGGTTCCACGACCATCAACACGCCCTCGACGCGCATTTTGAAATCAACAGTTGTTTTCTTCCAGAAAACAAACGGGAGCATAGCATTGGCAAGCTCGTCGATTATTCCTCTGGTCGTGACAATCTCCATTTGCTGTTCCCCGTACTCCATGATTTCCTTGAAGTCAACAGTTCGCCCTGCCTTTAGAGTGATAACACTTCGATTAACTTCTTGGAGGGCAGGCTTCTGAATAGGAATACGTCTCCAGTCGTCGTACTCCTCTTGGGTGTAGCCGCCCAAACGCTTTATCAACCAAGCCTTAAACCGTTTCAGCATTTGCGTCCTCCCGGGGCTTTGGAGCCACCGTAATAACGTAATTGCCGTCCTCAATGACAGCACGCACATCCAGGCGGTCAAGTACGCCGGGGTATGCCTCCGTGGAGATCGAAAGGGCTTTGGCTGTAGTTCCATCCTCGTTTTCTTTAGGGAAACCGTACTTCTCTGCCAGACACGCAAGCGTGCTGTCAATGGAGATATTCAGCTGCACAATGGTCTCCTGCTGGGCGGCCAGGCTGTCACGCTGCCGCGTGCAGGTATTGTGCAGCGCTTTGCACTCGGTCTGCAGGTCCTTCACCTGCTCCTCCAGCTGCTTGATCCGGTTATCTTTCGGGTTGCTCATGGTCTGTATCTTCCTTTCGGTCGTAATATTTCAGCAGGGATGCGGCGACGCTGCACTTCTCCCAGGCGCAGCCGGTACCGGCGCAAAACTTGTTCATGTACTCCACAGCGCTTTCCTTGTCCGGGAACTGGAGCTTGCCGCCCTCACAGCCAACGCAGGTTTGCTCGTCCCACTTGAAGAACGGACACGTCCATGCTTTGTGCCAGTAGTCCATGTAGCGCTCGCCTCCTTGCTGTTAGTCAGTGCCGCCGCGAGCCTGATCGCGGCTGATGTCGTAGTCCTCTGCTTCGTCCAGAGTGCTTATTCCGCGCTGATGCAAACGGACCAGCACCCCGTCGATGTAATTCCAGTCGCCCGGTTTTCCCGCCTTTGCCGCCGCCTCACAGGCGTACAGCAACAGCCCTTTACGGTTCTCACTCAGACACACGCTCCATTCCGGCTCCACGCTTTGCTCCATGACAGACCGGAACACGTGTGCCTGATCTATCTGCGTAGGCTGCCGAGTGGTAAACCGGTTAAATATCTCCTGGGTGAGTGCGTCCACCTTGGCACGGATTTCCGGTGTCACGCCGAAATACGCATCCATGTCCAAATCACGGGACTGGGCAAACAAGCTCACGTCCTCTTGCGCACGCGCACGCGCATCATCACCACCAGAGAATATATTGGTTAGGTTTGGTTTGGTTTGGTTAGGTATCGCGTCACTTTCGTCACAAGGTGACGTCACCGTGACGTCACCTTTTTTCTTTTCGCGGTATCTGCGCTGACGCTCCCGGTGCTTTATTTTGCTGTCCTCCTGCAAGTCCTGATACATCACGGTGTAATCGTCCCAGTTGTGCAGTTTCATGTCTGCATCCAGGAAGCCAGCATTGTGCAGGGCTTTTACGAGCGTCTCCGGCTTCTTCTTCCACTGGCAGGCATCGGCTATGGCTCGCGCGGAACAGCCGGACAGATCGCCGTCATGGGCGTTCTGTATGGCCCAGGCCCAAAGGCTGACCACCATACCGACAGCCAGCACGTTGGGGTTCAGCGCTGCGCTCGTCAAGCCAAGCTCGTCCGCCAGCCTGGTTGTCTTGGGGTGTTGGGGCAGGTTCGAATATACCTGTATCCACGGGATCATAGCTGCGCCTCCTTAAAGGCGTGAAACGGTCAAGCGGCGCTCCACTCTCGCGGCAACAGTATATGCCTGCTTGGAAATGGTCTTTGCTGTGACAACATACTTGCCAGCCAGTACCTTTTCCCGTTCACCAACCTTTTTCTTGATTTCCTCGTCCAGCTTCTTGTGCTGGTCAACGTAGGGTTTCAGGGCCGTTTTCTCGTCGATCAGTGCCTCCAGTTCGCCGTCGTCCACGTCCATGTCCGGGCGCTCGATCTGGGCCGTACACAGATGGCACAGACCGCATTTCTCGCACACGGTAATATCCTCGCACGCTGCGGGGATGGTCTTTCCGGTGGGATCCGCCAGGGCGGCGTATACGCGCTCGCCCTTTTTCAGCAGCGCGTCCGCGCGATCCCAGTCAAAGGGAACTTCGATGATCTTCAACTCGCCGGTCAGCTTGTTGGTCAAGATAAAAAAGCCTTTTTCCTTTTCGAACTTCCAGCAGTACACAAGCAACTGGGATGGATAGGCCCTTACATAATGCTTCTTGCTGTTGTAGAAGTCCTCCACGGTGTTCAGACGCTCCCACTCATAAGGGGAAAGGCCCTTGATCTCTGCCGGGTACAGCTGCCCGTCGTCCGGGTCTTTGATGCGGATGTCCTCGCGCCCGGTAATAAAGGGGTTCTCCACTTTCCAGCTGCGCACGGTGGGAGTAACCACTTCCAGGCCGCTGTTCTTCAGCTTTTGGATCGTGTACTCCTCCACGCTGTTGCCAAAGTCGAAGATGTTTTGCAAGCCCTCGTCGTGGGGTTTTTGCTCGTCCCAATGCTTGATAAGCAGATACAGGTACCGCTCGCAGGGGTGGCCGATGTTGCTGGCGCGCAGATTATTGCAGGGGTAAACCTTGATCTCGCTTTTCACAAACGCGCTCACGCGGTCAGATATGTATTTTGCGGTCAACATTCAGCTCACCGCTCCTCCGGATATGCATTCCGGTCGTCGATGGCCGACGGCGCATCCTGGTAATTCGCATCCAGCGCTCCGGCGTCAGCGGCTTTCTGGCAATTCATGCACAACGCACGTCCATATTTTCCCTGGGAAAAGCTGGCCACTCTCTGGGTAATGGAGGCCCCGCACGCCTCGCAGGCCAGGCCGCTTTCCTCTGCCTTGCCGGTGTTACCGCCCTTGGAGCCAGTCTTGAACGTATAGCCGCTGGTCTTGTTTAGGTTGATGCCGCCGCGCTCCAAATCTGCAACGTCCAGATTGCGCAGGCCAGGCAAAATACCCTTGATGCCACGGTTCAGGCAGTTGGTGTAAGCCGACCGCTTCACGTCCGCCAGGTCGATCTCATCCACGGTTTTCTGTTGCTGGGGATTGCCGTTCTTATCCGTTTTCTTCCCGGCAAAAAACTCATCGCGGGCGCTTCGCATACCCTCCGCCTCGATCTGCTGCGCGCCCATGCGGAATGTCATGCGGTAGGTGTAGGTTGGGTAACCATCGCCGTCGAGTTCTACCTTGGGGTAGCCGGGATGGATATTCCAGCCGATGCCGAACAGGCGGGCCACCTTACTTGCGCCGGTTTCCTGCAGGTAGGGGGTGCCGCCGATCAGGCACCAGTCTTTCGGGGTTGTGATCTTGATAGCGGCGGCCATGATCTTGTTCAGCGCACCAACCATCTTGTCGGCGCGATCAGCCAGGGCCAGGACGTTATCAAAGTCCAGGGCCATAAGCGCGTCCTGCTCGTTCTGGACGCTTGTTGCCATCAGTTCATTGTTCTCGCTCATTGTGTTGTCCTCCTGTTGTTTTCATATTTGGTACCGGTCAATCTTCCGGCCCGTCCTCGTTATTCTCAGCAGTCTCCTCAATATTGTGGGAGCCGCAGATCGGGCAGAATGCCACGGTGTATGTCCACCACCCGTTTTCGCCGTCCATGTTCTCCGTTACGCGCTTGGTGTCCGGCTCCCGGAACACCTCGCCGCAGCGGTTACACAGAAACATGGCCACCGTGGATCATACGCTCCAAGCGCTCCAGCTTGGCAATTTCGATTTCGGTCACGTCACCGAATACCAGCTCCATTTGGTTCAGCATCACAAAGGCGTCCGCCAGCTCCTCGCGCACAGCATCTATGTTGTCTGCGCCATTACGGTGGCGGGCCAGCTCAACGGTCAGTTCGCCAAGTTCCTCAATGGCCTTAACGATTTGTGCATCGTAGCCAAAGTGAGAGAGTGCGCCCTCCAGAATCGTAGCCTCCAGCTCCTGATCCATACCGGAACGGGGCGTATAGTGAATGTGGTCAATGCCGTATTCCTCACAAACGGCGTGTTCGCAGCGGCAGCCGGAGAAGTCTTCCCAGCCGGGGGCAAAGATGGCAATGTCAGCCTTTCCCAGATCGCCGATGCTGCGGCCCAAGAATTCCACGCGGTTACCGTCAAAGTCCTTGTAGTAGGTGTCCAGCACTTCGATCCCGTCAGGGAACATCCTTTCTGCCTGGAAGATCATGCGGCGGCGTTCATCCAAGATTTCTGCGGGGGTTTTGCCTCTCATAGGCTGGGAAATAAACAGTTTCTTCATGGGTCGTTCCTCCTAAAAAATTTGTTATACGCAGCGGCCCGCCTGCTTCAACAGGTTGCGCATGGGTCTACGTCGTTTCAGAATTGCCATTGCCCGGTTGGTGTCCTGGATGTACTGGCGGTAGATTTCGTCCAAATCGTTGCTTTGGTAATAACCGCGCCCATTGCACTCGCACAGAATGATAAGCCCCTCGCCCCGTGCATCTTCAATGGCATGGCGCATCTGCCGATCATTCATGCCAAGCTTCGCGGCCAGTACCCTGCGGGAAATCGCGTTGTGGCGACCAAAGGGAACAAGACTCGCCAGTCTCTCCGTCACTGGGGACGTTTCCTGCCCCTCTACGACCTTGAACTCTTGGGCAGCGCCCAGCTCGTCCTCACCAAAAAGCGCCGTCCTGGGAGCTTGCAAGATGGTCTCAAGGCCAATAAGGACCGGCAGCGTCGGCAAGCACGCGCCGCGTTCAAATCTGGACACCATTCCCACGTCCATACGCGGGTCGATTTCTTTCAACTTCGCGCTCACGTCCGGCTGGGACAGGCCCAGCTCCAAGCGCCTTTCCTGCAATCGGTTCATTACAGTTCCTCCATCAGACACTCAATGTGGTTGCGAGCCTCACTCAGAGCATCCAGCGCATCCTGGACGGTTTCTTTGTTCAGGCGCAGCTTCTTGTTGGCAAGGTCAAAAAGGTATGCTTCCAGGCTCCCTTCCTGGATCTGATGTACGTGTGCTTTGTCGCGGGATTTCTTGTTGTACTCCGCAATCTTCTCCTGCAACTCCAGAGGGTTCATATCGTCGGAAACTTTGTGGTGCCGCAGTATAACGCCCTCGTCATTGGTGTAGTAGGCTACGGTCATGTCGTCCTCCTTTATGTGTCAAAGATGTATGTCGTCCCATCCAGGGCAAACGGCTTTTTTACCTTGCCGTTGCAGCGGTCAAGCACGGTCTGATAGCTCATGTGATTGGCACGGGCGGCTTCTCTGGCGCTGGGGTACAGAGCGACGACTTCACCGCCCGGCGTTACCTTGGCCACCGGCTTTCGCCGTGAGGCCGCCCCGGTCTTTTGCCCCAGCCTTTTTCGGGTGGTAAACCCGATGTTGTTTACGCTGTTGTCGTCCAGATCGCCGTTTTTGTGGTAGGGAACCATTCCGGGCCGAGGGCCACCCAGCCACACCAGCACCATAAGGGCTAGCACTTTGACCTCGTGGGCCTTGCCGTTCTCGTCTGTCAGTTTCACAAATCGGGCCCGACCCATCCGCCCCTGCTTCCTCATGTAGGAGGACATAGGGCGCGGTTCTTTGGAAAAGCGTGTGCCGCGCCAGCGCCACGTGCGCACGTTACCCTCCCAGTCGATTTCATAGGCTCCGCCATAACCGGGAATTTTCCGCCACTCGTAGCAGGGGAGCACAGGCGCATCCAGCTGATCCAGCACCAAATCTTCCGTTTTCCTGTCCCGGTATCTCACCAGCCTGGCCTCCTAAAATTCATACGGGATCACAGGCTTGTCCGAAAAGAGGCTGTACTGCGCGTCCTCCATGCGGAACATTGCGTCGATCTCGTCAATAGTGTGGTGTCTGTCGAACAATTCTGTGGCCTTGTTTGGCTCTCGTTGAAGCCGCAGAAGTGCCTGCCATAAATCCGGGTGGTGGTCGTATAGGTGGCGGCGCTCTCGATGCTTGGAATTAGGGCAAAACCAACAGCCGTTACGATTGGAGAATTGGTAGATGGGAGATAGAAGACCTGCTTTACGGCACATCTGCCGTGCGTCCGTCTGGGTCTTTCCGTGCTTTTCCAGCAGGGATACACCGCCGTAGCCCAACATACTCAGCAAACGTGCTTCTTCGTCAGCCGCAATCCCAGAGAGTTTTACAATCTGCTGGCCCGCCCAAGCGGTGCGTTCAAATCGATACATCGGTCTTGCCTTGCAGTCACGCTGCACAAAGCACCGGCCACACAGCGGCCAGGCCCAAATTTTGCCTTGGTTATGTTCCGCACCCTTCTCTCCGATTTTGGAATAGAAGCAAGAAATGAAGGTTTTTTCTCCGCGTACCACATTGGTTTTGATGCCGTGGCTTGCGAAAAACGGAATGGCCGTTTCATATATGAAGTCTCGGTGTTCTGGAATTTCACCGCTGATGTCTTTGTCGAACATCACTTCGCAATATACGATCTCGTCGGGCGGCTCCCCGTGTTCCATGCCCAGCAGGACGTTGGCGGTGCTGTCGGCACCAAAGGAGCAGAAAGCGACACGCTTTACCTCGTTCACTCTTTCCCCTCCTCAAAGAGACTGAACTGGTTTTTGGCTTCCTCGCGTTCCAGTTCTTCTTTACGGGTTTTCATCTTGCAGGTGTGGCCGTAGCCATCCTTTATAGCCTTGCTGCTGGTGAGCAGGCCACCGCAGCGCTTACAGCGCCGGGCGGGTATGTGGAACACCTCGTCAATATCCCTCATGGCTCACACTCCGTTCACAGAGCAAACGCAGCCAGCACGCAAGCCAGCAGAGCAAATACGCAGTACCCAACCGCCACGCAGTTGAACAGCCGATCTGCAAAGCGCTGGCACCTGCGCATTATCCTGGCCTCATCCCGCTCACACTTGCGCACCAGTCTCTGCTCCGGGTTCTTAGGTATAGGAATGCTGACCGTAATCATTCGAGTGGTCATACGCGCGCGCGCCCCTCTGCCTGCCCGGCGGCTTTTCCCACCGTCGCACTCATCTCAAATTCCACCAAATCGGACAGCCGGATCCCAAAGGGTCCCATCCGCGTGCCACCCAAATTAAGTGCCGACAGCCGCCCAGTGCGCACCCACCGCTGCACGGTTTCAGTGGTCACCCGGTACCGCTTGGCTACCTCTTCGGTCGTATAGACCGGTTCGTTAAAATCCATCTCGCACCTCCACAACATTTTGTATATTCAAACATTTGTTCTCACATGGTATTGATATACTCACCAAAATGTGGTATAATTGCGGCAGTTGGAGGAACTTCGCCTCCTTCAATATGAAAGAAAGGAGGTTCCTCTCATGAAATACCTCGTCTCTTACGACCTTAATAAGCCCGGAAAGAATTACAACGATGTATACGAGGCCATCAAAGCCGCTTCTGATGGCACTTGGTGCAAACCACTGGAGTCTGTTTGGATCATTCGCTCTGCGTTAAGTGTAAACGCCGTCTATGACCTCATCTTCCCGCATCTGGACGCTAATGATCGGCTTCTGGTCATTGAGGTCACGAATAATTCGTACTGGTATCTGGACAAGGACGTTTCCGACTATCTCGTTAAGATGTTGTAAACCCCTCGACCATCGGTCCCGAGCACGGGCCTTTCGATGTTTCAGGTACGAACTTCGGCTTTTGCTGTTCCTTTGCTTCAAGAACAGCAAGAAGTCCGGTTAGAACCGAAATGGCCCGAATCGCCGCTTCGGTTTCTGCTGGCGCTGTGCCGTCCTTGTTGAGCAGTCCTACCTGCTTTTCGAGGGCGGCAATTGTGTTTTTTCGCATCTTTTCCATAATGTTCTCCTGTCATCTATTCGCAATAATGCGAATTTTTTGACAAAAAAATTTCTTCTGCCTCTTCCTTGTTGAGATTTAAGATTTCCACAATCCTATGCATCTCACCCACCGAAAAATCCAGCGCTTCACTCTTCATTTTTCTAGAGAAAGTGCTCCTATCCATATCGAGTGCTCTCGCCAGTTTCTCCTGCGTCATTCCGCGCTCAACAATTTTCCCGCGAAGTCGTGCAACATTTACTTGCATGTAATCACCTCCCATAATTCGCAACAATGCGAATTTCTATGTTTTGAGCATAGCACACGTCGTTCTGCTTGTCAACAATTTTTTTGCACTTCTGAAAATTCTTGTTGCATTTCTGCGAAACATGTGTTATTTTATAGCCGTGAGGTGATTATCTTGACTACTGGTAGCCGAATGAAGGCCCGACGGAAGGAAACGGGTGTCCCCGTTGAGGATATTGCATCCGCCCTTGGTGTTTCTGTCGCCACCGTATATAGATATGAAAACGGTGATATTGAAAAAGTGCCAGGTGCTATTCTTGAACCACTATCCAAAGTTTTGCGCACCACACCTGCATATCTCATGGGGTGGGCTGACAGCCCAGACAAAAAAGCGCCCACCCCCGTTTCCGAGAGTGGGCTGTCCACCGAAGCGAAGGAAATCGCTAAAGCTTATGATCAGGCTACTGGGAAAGAGCAGAGTACAGTCCGTTTTGTGCTGTCTGACTACTTGCAGGATACGGCAGCACCCCGAGAGTTGGCTGCTCGCACCTCCGGCGAGCCAATCAAAGACGATCCTTCTACGTTCATCATTGAGGGCGAAGATCCTGATATTCTTTGATAAAGGGTAGAAACCGCTCATAGACCCGCTGCTCCAGCGGCGAAGTCAGAAACTTCCCCCTCTGATACAGCACGGCCATGCGCTCCGCACGAAACTCTGCCGCCTGCTTTGATATGTTGCATAGTTCCGATATCTCCTCCGAGGTATGTATGTCCATCCCCCACAGCACGCAAGCCGGGGCTAACAGCCGGGCGGCAAACTGATTGGCCGCCGTTTCGATTGGGTCATCAGTAGGGGATGGCTCCCGGTTGACGGTGGTTCGCTGTCTTGGGGCAACGTGACCCAGCACCAAATGTCCCAGCTCGTGGGCGATAGTAAAGCGGATTCGTGCGGGTGGCTTGTCCTGGTTATACAGGATCACCGGTTTACCCCAGGAAAAGAATGTCAGGCCATCAGCTTGGAGTGCTGCATCAGACATCCCCCGCACGTCCGCATAGCGGCGCACACGAACCCCAAGCTGCCTGCAGATATCTTTCAAATCTACCGGCAGCCGCTCCACGCCACAGTCCAACAGGATTTTCCACGCCGCATCTCTCGCATTTTGATAATTTTTGTAATTCATTGTCGAAAACACCTCCAAAACACATTTTAGAGGTACTTTCTGGAAATGTCGTCATGTAATTTTTGGAAGTAACAGCCCCTCAGCTGACACCGGACAATTAGGAGGATTGATTATGGATTGTTTGCAGCCAACACCCACTCCCGCCTTCACCACCAGCACTGATACCAGCAACATCACCCCGGAGCAAGAAGAAAAATTGTTGGAAATGGTACAGTTCTTCAAGAAAGATTTGGACAAATAAAAACGCCCCAGGCCGGAGCCCAGGGGAAAACTCTTATCAATTTGCAATTGTCAAGACTTTTCTTTTCGTCAAGTTAAACAAATCGCACCGCAGTCGGTTGACAAACGATTTCCAAGGGCATATTATATAGGGGCAGTGAGGGTTACTCACTGTGCCATTTATTCAACCCTTGGGCGAGGCCTCCCACCTTTCGGGATGTGCCGACCTCAAGGGTCTTTTTTATAGGAGGAGTTAAAAGTATGCTTTCACCAATCACCAAGAAAACAGCTATCTTGATCGATGGCGGGTACTATCGTTCAAGAGCTATGACTCTTTGGGGCAAAAAGTCTGCGAAAGATCGCGCGGAAGAGTTGTACCGATATTGCATGCTACATATCGGCGAACCTGCTGAGCCGCGAAACCTCTACAGGATTTTCTACTATGATTGCCCCCCGATGAGTCGCTCCCTCAAGCATCCGCTCACAGGAACCATCGTCGACTTCTCTGCGATGCCTGGTACAAAATGGGCCAACGACTTATACCGACACCTATCTGAAAAAGATCGAGTTGCATTGCGGATGGGTGAATTGGCTGAATCTACTGCGTCATACATTTTGAAGGACTCTGTGTTGGATGAGCTTCTCTCTGGAAGCAAAGGGATATCTAACCTTGTGGAAGACGACTTCCGAGTAGATGTCAAGCAGAAAGGCGTTGATATGCGCATCGGCCTTGATGTGGCCTCCCTGGCCAACGGACACCATGTTGATCAAATTATTTTGATTGCCGGCGACAGCGATTTCCTGCCGGTTGTTAAGATGGCGCGCAAAGAGGGATTGGAGTTTATCCTCGATCCCATGAAACAAAAGCCCAAACATACCATGATTGAGCATGTCGACATTGTCGAGTGTTACACTGATAGAATGTATCCTGTTTCAAACTGAACAAATAAAAAACCGCCCCCGGAGCTGCAACTCCGAAGGCGGCACTGCACACAAGACACCCCAACTACCACATCAAGGCACCAGTCTGCCCTTTTATTGTACCACAAACAGGGCAAAGGTGCAAGAAAAAGGAGAAAATGAAATGTATAAAGAAAAATCCCCCAACGGTGAAGGCTCCCTCCGCCAGCGCCCCGACGGAAGATGGGAATTTCGTGTGAAAGTCCCTAACCGCAAAACGCCTCTGTCTTTTTACTCAAAGGATAAAGACGGCCGCGGTGCTAAGAAAAAATACCGCGAGTGGCTGAAAACCAGCGGTGGACAGGCTTTGGAGCAGGTCAAGACCGTCAAATCGTGGGCAGAGCTGTGGTTGAAGACCAAGCGTGCTTCTGTGGTCTACGGCACGTATGCCAACTATGAACGCTATGTCAACGACTATATCATCCCCGCCATCGGGCATATGAAAATGGATACTGTCCGTCCCTACCATATCGCAGAACTATACACCAGCAGTAAGGTTGCTAAGCTGTCCAACTCTGCTAAGAATGAAATCAGAGTGTGCTTAAATGGAATCTTCAAAAGCGGCAAGCGCAACCGCCTGTGTACAGAGAATCCCGCCGAACACGAAACATTCCAGCGAACCCCGGCAAAGGCTCCCACGGTCTACACCCTTGAGCAAGTGCGTCAAGTCCTTGCTTACGCTCCCACACATAAATGGGGTTACTATATACAAGCTGCACTATATACCGGCTTGCGCACTGAGGAGCTGTGCGCTCTCACCTGGCAGGACGTCAATGCAACAGGCTCCACACCGTATATCCGCGTACATCAGGTCATTGTGAAAGATGAACCAAACCAAATCATGCCACCGGATAAAACAAAAAAGCTCAAACATCTGCGCCACTACATCCTGCGAGATACGACTAAAAGCAAGCGGGAACGCGCCGTGGCTCTGACCCCAGACGGCGTTGCCCTGTTTTCCTCCCTACCAAAGAGTGGTGACTTTGTCTTCCCTGGTATTGGCGAATTACCCTTCCTGACCCCACCTCAGTTCGCCCATCGTTACGGAGCCGTTCTGCGGGATCTGAATGCCACCTTGAAAGAATCCGAGCGGCTACCCCTACTTTCTCCCCACAAATCCCGGCACAGCTACGCCAGCCATCTGCTGAATGCCGGCGCCTCTCTCCGGGCCGTACAGGAGCAGCTGGGCCATTCCAGCATCACCACCACCCAGCTGTACCTCCATGCAGACCTGTCCATGCGCAGCAACGACGTGGCCAAGTTGACCTATTGACAAAAGCAGGCACACCATTTTCGGTATGCCTGTCATCGTTTCGTTTCCTTTTCGATCAGTTCAACGATAAACTGATTTACACTTTTCCCGTGGGCCTTGGCATACTCCACGATTTCGCGTTTCCGCCCCTTTTTCACTTTGATTTCTATACGATCATATACTTTCTTGTTGTACCTGGCCGTCGCCTCTTTTTGCGCATCCGAATATGCCATTTGCCCACCTCCCAAAATTATTATAGACAGGGAGGCAAATGCGATGTATAATGTCGATAGTATATTTCGTCAAAAAGTTCCAAGTTTCTACTGACGGCAGTATGGTAAAATCAATTTATCAATGTGAAAGGGGATTGAATATGCTCGGAACCAGAAAAGGACTCATTCTTTTCTATCTTCTAATGGCTCCCCTACTTTCCCTCTTTCTCGGCCTTTTCCTTCTTCTGGCAGGAATGGATTTTGGAAACGCAGTTTATGCAATGTACGTTTTGTTCTGCGCCCCCGCCACTGTTTCCGCGTTTTTGATGGTTCTAACCCCAATCAGCGAAAATCTAAGTTATGGTTTTGGCTGCGGACTCTATTACGGAACCTGTGCTGTCTACGTAATCACAATCAAATTGGGTTGGGCCATGCCGGAACTCTCCCGCTACCTGTTAGGCTTTATCATTGCCTCGTTGGTGTGTTATATCGTTTGGCTAAACAAATACAAGTCTAAATAATCACGAAAAAGCCGGGCAGAAGCTGCCACTCCTGCCCGGCCCAAGGATCACTGCATCCGAATATAGAATGCCACCAAATCAATAAACTGTTTGTTGGTGGGCCGCTTGACCAGATGGCATGGTGCTATCTGGTCAAGTTTCTTTTTGGCACATTCCCAACTGATGCAAATTGCCCAGCGCATATCTCTCTCCACACAAGAAGCCGTTGTTTTGTACACACGTGCAATCTCCCAGTATAGGTCTTTCGTGATCAAATTCGTCCGCGCAGGATCACGCACCGTCTCTGCGATTGCGTAGGTCAAATACCGTAGTCCTTTCATAGTGCCGTTTATATGGATTGAGCGTAAAAATTTTTCAACCTGTCGTTCCCAAAGCACGTCTTTTGTTTCCGCAGACATAACATCTCCCTCTCTTTTTCTTGTTGGATTTGTTATGCCATTTAAGGCGGATCACGCCCACAGTGCCTCCCTGCCGGGCGCATTTTTACCCAAATATTGACCCAAATATTTTGGATTTTTCCGCATTTGCCCAGGTGTGTTTGGCTGTGAAATGAGCGCATCAAAAAACCCCTGCATCCTATGGGATGCAAGGGTTTTCCTTACTGGTGGAGGAGGGTGGATTCGAACCACCGAAGCGAAACGCAACAGATTTACAGTCTGCCCCCTTTGGCCACTCGGGAACTCCTCCATATGAACTTGGGGTTGCGAAAGATTTGGAGCTGGTAGACGGATTCGAACCCCCGACCTGCTGATTACAAATCAGCTGCTCTACCAGCTGAGCTATACCAGCGTATTTAGCGCTGTCGCAACGGTGGTTATTTTAACAGAGCAAACCAAACTTGTCAATACTATTTTTGCCTTTTTCAAAAATTCTTTTTCTTAAACCCGCTGTTGATAATTTTGGTTTTTTATAGTAGAATATATCGGTAATGGCTTGCTCGCTCCGGAGCAAGGCCGCACTAGTCGGGGAGTTAGCGGTGCCCTTTTCCTGCAACCCGCTGCAGCAGGGATGAATCCCGGCCCCCGGACCTGTATTGTATCGTCTGACCGCGCTAAGCAGTGATGATGGACCGGTCCCGCGCAACGCGGCACCGTGAACCGTGTCAGGTGGGGAACCAAGCAGCACTAAGCGGACCGCCGCGTGTGCCGCGGGGATGCCGTTTCTGAGCCGGCTGGCGCGGTAACGGGTATAGTACAGGCTTCAAAGGCCGGTGTGCGGTCTTGCTCCGGAGCGATGTTTTCACTTATCACCCCCGAATGGGAGGTTTTTTCATGTATCAGGCTCTGTACCGCAAATGGCGGCCCCGCACCTTTGACGACGTGGTGGGCCAGTCCCATATCACCGACACGCTCAAGCGGCAGATCGCCGCCGGTCGGCCCTCCCATGCCTATTTGTTCACCGGAACCCGTGGCACGGGCAAGACCACCTGCGCCAAGATCCTGTCCCGGGCGGTCAACTGCCACAACCCCGTGGATGGCAACCCCTGCAACGCCTGCCCCGCCTGTCTGGGCATTGAAAGCGGTGCCATTCTGGACGTGCTGGAACTGGACGCCGCCTCCAACAACGGCGTGGATCAGGTCCGCGCCCTGCGGGACGAGGCGGTCTATACCCCCGCCGCCGTGCGCAAGCGCGTCTACATCGTGGACGAGGTGCATATGCTCTCCCCCTCCGCCTTCAACGCCCTGCTGAAGATCATGGAGGAACCGCCGGAGCATCTGATGTTCATCCTTGCCACTACCGAGCTGCACAAGGTCCCCGCCACCGTCAAGTCCCGCTGCCAGCAGTTTTCCTTCAAACGCATTCTGCCCGGCGACATCGCTTCCCGCCTGACCCACGTGGCCGGGCAGGAGGGCATCGACCTGACCGACAGCGCCGCCGCCCTGCTAGCCCGACTGGCCGACGGCGGTATGCGCGACGCCCTGTCCCTGCTGGACCAGTGCGCCGCTGCCGGCGCCACCGTGGACGACGCCCGGGTACTGGACACTTTGGGCCTTGCGGGCAATCTGGACACCGCCAAACTGATGGAGCATATCGCCGACGGCGACACCGCCGCCGCGCTGGAGCTGCTGGGCCGCCTGTACGCCGCGGGCAAGGATGTGGGCGCCATTTTGGGCGAACTGTCCTGCCTGACCCGTGACCTGCTCCTGCGCCGCACCGCCCCTCAGGGTGCGGCCGGCCTGCTTACCGGCGGTTTTGACGAGACCACCCTGCGCACTTTGGGCGAGCGGTTCTCCGCCCCCCGGCTGATGCAGATGCTGACCCTGCTGCAGCAGACTGCCGGCGACCTTCCCCGCAGCACCAGCCGCCGCACCGATGCGGAGCTGTGTCTGATTCGCCTGTGCGACGTGACGCTGGACGAATCCCTGTCCGGTCTGTCCGCCCGGTTGACCCGGCTGGAAGAAATGATGACAAGCGGCGGCGTTCCCGCCCCTGCTCCCACGCCCGCCTCCAAGGCGGCCGCGAAGCCTGCGACACCTGCCCCTGTTGGCGACCTGCCCCCTTGGGAGGAAGCGGCATCCGAGCCAAAGCCCGCCCCTGTTCCCGCACCGGCTCCGGCCCCTGCGCAACCGCCCAAGCCCGCTCCCACACCGGCTCCTTCCGGTGAAAGCGGCGGTGCTTTCTGGGACAGCTTTGTTGCCGGCCTGCGGGGTCAGATCTCCATGGCCGCCTACCCCTACCTGTCCAACCGCGCTCAGGTCCGCGGCACATGGAAGGACGGTGTTCTCACCGTCTGGGTCCCCGATGACTTTACCAAGACCATTCTGAACAAACCCGCCGTCACCGAGGTGATGGCCAAAGCCGCAAATGCCCGTTTCGGCGGCAGTGTCCGGGTGGCCTTTGCTGTGGGTACGCCCCCGGCGGAAGCAGTCAATGCTCCCTCCCCTGCTCCGGCGCAGGACGCCCCCGACGCGCTGGATGCCCTGCTGGACTTCGGCAAATTTGATAACATCACCATCAACTGATAAGGAGAAATCGACATGGCAAAAGGATTTGGAGGCCGCGGCATGCCCATGGGCGGCGGCATGAACATGAATATGATCAAGCAGGCTCAGAAGATGCAGCAGGATCTGCTTCGCATGCAGCAGGAAATGGAGACCAAGGAGTACACCGCCACCGCCGGCGGCGGCGTGGTCACCGCCTGTGTCACCGGCAAGCGTGAGCTGAAGGAGCTGACCATCGACCCCGAGGCTGTGGACCCCGATGATGTGGAGATGCTGCAGGACATGATCGTGGCTGCGGTCAATCAGGCCATGCACGCCGCAGAAGAGGATGCCGGCAGTTCCATGCAGAAGCTGACCGGCGGCATGGGTCTGCCCTTCTGATACCACAAACGGGTGGGAGCGTCTTTCCGGCGCTCCCATTCTTTTTTCCACGGAGGGATACACATGGATAAATCTCTGTTTTTTCAGGCCATAGGCAAGGTCCTTGCGGGCATGATTCTTGTTTGCGTTCTGATTTTCCTGCCCGCCGGCACGTGGCACTTTCCCAACGGCTGGCTGCTTTTAGCAGTGCTGTTTATCCCCATGCTGATTGCCGGTGTGGTACTGATGATCAAAAATCCCGACCTTTTGAAAAAACGGCTCAAGGCCAAAGAGCAGGAGCAAACTCAGCGCCGGGTGATCGGTGCCAGCGCTGTTGTGTTTGTCCTCGGCTTCGTGCTGGCGGGACTGTGTTTCCGCTTTCGGCGGTTTCTCGTCCCCCATTGGGCGGTTTGGTCCGCCTGCGCCGTGTTCCTTTTGGGGTACGCCCTGTACGGCATTGTTATCGCCCACAACCGCTGGCTGGCCCGCACCGTTGAAATTCAGCCGGGTCAGCAACTGGTGGCCTCCGGCCCTTACGCCGTGGTCCGCCACCCCATGTACACCGCCGTGCTGCTGATGTTCCTGTCCATGCCGCTGATATTGGGCAGCTGGCCTGCCCTGGTGCTGTTTCTGCTCTTCCCCGGCATACTCATCCGCCGCATCCAAAATGAAGAACAGGTGTTGACCGCCGGACTGGATGGCTACGCAGACTACAAAACCCGCGTAAAATACCGCCTGATCCCCTTCGTCTGGTAAGAGAAAGGATTTTTGCCATGTCCGAAGTATCTCAACTGAAAATCATCGCCCGCATCCACAGCGACTTTACAGAAAAGTTCGGTATCCCCCGCCAGAGTGGTCTGGTGGAGCAGCTGCGCGCCACAATTGTGTTCGAGCCGGAGTTCCGCAACCCGGACGCCCTGCGCGGGTTGGAGGGTTTTTCCCACCTGTGGCTGATCTGGCAGTTTTCCAAAGCCGTGCGTGAGGACTGGTCCCCCACCGTCCGCCCGCCCCGGCTGGGTGGTAACGAGCGCATGGGCGTCTTCGCCACCCGCTCCCCCTTCCGCCCCAACCCCATCGGTCTGTCCTGCGTGCGGCTTTTGCAGGTGGAACAGCACCCTAATCTGGGGCCGGTGATCCACGTGGCGGGGGCCGACCTGATGGACGGCACTCCCATCTACGACATCAAACCCTATCTGCCCTATGCCGACTGCAAGCCGGAAGCCGCAGGCGGCTTCGCCAGCGCGCCCAAGGTAGCCACCCTGCAGGTCAACTGCCCGGAGGAACTGCTGACCCCCCTGCCTGCCGACCGGCGCGAGGGCCTGCTGGCCGTACTGGCGCAGGACCCCCGCCCCTCCTATCAGGACGACCCCCGGCGGGTGTACGGCTTCGGCTTTGCCGGGTTCAATGTGCGCTTTACCGTGGCGGGCGACACCCTGACGGTGATTTCCATTGACCGGGCGTGACCCGCTGTCCGCTGTTGCATTTCTTTTTATTCTCTGTTATAATGTAGTATTCCCATCAAGGAGGGGATCACATGAACAAGAAACTGTCCCGGCTTCTGGAGCCGAGTTATGCCCTGTATTTCATCTGTCTTGTCCTGTTTGCGGTAGTCAGTTCGTTTTTCAACGTCTATCTGGCCGCAGCACAGGGTGCGGCCATTCTCATTATCGCCCTGCACCTGCGCTACACCTCCCGCCGCCGCAAGCGCGAGATTGCCAAGTACATCGATAACCTGACCGGCTCGGTGGGTGAGGCAAGCAAAGAAAGTGTCGTCAACTCCCCCCTGCCCATGCTGATCTTCCGCCCTGACCGGGACGAGATCGTGTGGAGCAACGACCGCTTCCTGCACCTGAGTGACCGGGGCGATCAGGTATACGATTTCAAGCTCAGCGAACTGGTTCCCGGCTTCGACAGCCGCTGGCTCATGGAGGGCAAGAGCGAGTTCCCCGGTGAGGTCACGTTTGCCGGCCGCCGCTTTTTGGTTTTTGGCCACATGATCCGCACCGGTGACAAGGGCACCAGCCTGCTGGCCACTACTTATTGGGTGGACGTGACCGAATACTCCATCAGCCGCCAGACGCTGGAGGCCACCCGCCCCATCGCCGCCCTGATCCTGCTGGACAACTACGAAGATCTGATGAAGGGGCTGAACGAAAACCAGCGTTCCCTGCTCCTGAGCGAGATCAACAACCATCTGGATTCCTGGACGGAACACGCCCACGGTGTCCTGCGCCGGCTGGAGCGCGACCGCTACCTGTTCATCTTCCAGGAACAGTACCTGTCCTCTTTCATAGACAAGAAGTTTGAAATTCTGGACCTGGTCCATGAAGTGGTCAACCCCAACGGCATTGAGGCCACCCTGTCCGTTGGCATCGGTAAGGATGCCGACAGCCTGCAGGAACTGCTGCAGTTTGCCAACCTCTCGCTGGACATGGCCCTGTCCCGGGGCGGCGATCAGGCCGTCATCCGCAACCGCTTTAACTTTGAGTTCTACGGCGGCCGCTCCACCGAGGTGGAAAAGCGCACCAAGGTGAAAAGCCGTGTCATGGCCAACGCCCTGTCCTCCCTCATCAGCGATTCGTCCCGGGTGTTCGTCATGGGCCACCGTTTCCCCGATCTGGACTGCTCCGGCGCCGCCGCCGGCGTATGCGCCATTGCCCGCAAGCTGGGCGTTCCCGCCCACATTGTCCGCGACAGCGCTTCCCCCTCCAAAATCATGACCGACAAGCTGGAGGAACTGGAGCAGTACAATGACTGCTTCCTCTCCGCCCAGGATGCCCTGCTCATCGCCGACTCCCGCTCCCTGCTGGTGGTGGTTGACACCAACCGCCCCGATCAGGTGCAGGCGGCGGAGCTGTTGGAGTCCTGCAACCGGGTGGCGGTCATCGACCACCACCGCCGCGCCGCTACCTATATCGAGGGTGCGGCCCTGAACTACCACGAACCCTACGCCTCCTCCGCCAGCGAAATGGTGGCGGAGCTGGCCCAGTATATCATGGAGCCTGCCGACCTGCTGCGCACCGAGGCGGAGGCTCTGCTGGCCGGTATCGTACTGGATACCAAGAATTTCACCCTGCGCACCGGCGGCCGCACCTTCGAAGCGGCGGCCTTCCTGCGCCGCAGCGGTGCCGACACCGGCGACGTGAAAAAAGTGTTCCAAAACGACTTTGATTCCACAGTTGCCAAGTACGCTCTTATCCAAAACGCGCAAATCTACCGTCCCGGCATCGCCATCGCGGTGTCCGACCGAACTGTGGGCCGGGTCACCGCCGCACAGGCCGCAGACGAGCTTTTGAACATTGTGGGCGTGAACGCCTCCTTTGTCATGTTCCCCGATGGGGAGCAGGTCACCATTTCCGCCCGCTCCATTCTGGACGATTTGAACGTGCAGGTCATTCTGGAAAAGCTGGGCGGCGGCGGCAACGCAGCCGCTGCCGGCGGTCAGATCACCGGCAGGTCCGTGGACGAGGTGGAGCAGCTGCTCCATCAGGCCATCGACGAATATCTGGATCAATAACCACTACAACTACAACCAATCACATAAACGGAGGAACCAATTATGAAAGTTATTATGATGCAGGATGTTAAGGGTCAGGGCAAGAAGGGCCAGCTGGTGGACGTGTCCGACGGCTACGCCCGCAACTTCCTGCTGCCCAAAAAACTGGCTGTCATCGCCACCGCCGAAAACGTCAACACCATGAAGCAGCAGGAAAAGGCCCGCAAGGCTCAGGAGGCCGCCGAAAAGGCCGAGGCCGAGGCCGTTGCCAAGCAGCTGGAGGGCGTCACCGTCAAGGTTTCTGCCAAGGCCGGCGACGGCGGCCGTCTGTTCGGCGCCGTCACCTCCAAGGAGATCTCCGAGTGCCTGAACGAGCAGACCGGCCTGTCCATCGCCAAGGCCAAGCTGGTGCTGGACGAGCCTATCAAGGCCTGCGGCACTTACAAGATCAAGGCTAAACTGGGCTACGAAGTGGTCGGCACCGTCAATGTGATGGTGGTGGAGGCCTGACCCGGCAAGATAAGAGATATGAGATAAGAGATATGAGATACCCTCACATCTCTTTCAAAGGAGGTTATGACCATGCAGGATGAAGAACTGCTGATGCGGCAGCTGCCCCACAGCGTGGAGGCGGAGCAGGCCGTTCTGGGTTCCATGCTCATTGACTCCCGCTGCATCCCTCAGGTCATCGAACATCTGCGCCCGGAGGACTTCTATCTGCGCCAGAACCGGGACATCTACGAAACCATCTATTCCATGTTCAGCTTCTCCGCCACCATCGACCCGGTGACGGTGCTGGAACAGATGCGCCAAAATGGCGTATATGACGAGAACAACTCCCGCAACTACATCCTGCAGCTGATGGACACCACCCCCACCGCCGCCAACGTGGGTGAGTACGTGGAGATCGTGCAGGACAAGGCCCTTTTGCGCCGGGTGGCGGAGACCGCCGACGAGGTCAACTCCCTTGTGCAGGGCGGAACCGGCACCGGTCACGACGTGCTGGAGGCTGCGGAGCAGAAGATCTACGCCCTGCGTCAGGGCCGCGCCGCCCGGGGGCTGACTCCCATTTCCAGCGTTATTCTGAACGTCTACGACCGGCTCAACGAACTGGCCGCCAGCGACAGCGCCATCCCCGGCCTGTCCACCGGTCTGGGCGATCTTGACCGGGCCATCTCCGGCCTGAACAAGTCCGACCTCATCCTGCTGGCCGCCCGCCCCGGCATGGGCAAGACCTCCATGGCCCTGAACCTGCTGCTCCACGCGGGCAAATTCTCCGGCAAGAGCGTGGTATTCTTCTCCCTGGAAATGAGCCGGGAACAGCTTGCCATGCGTCTGATCTCCGGCGAGTCCTTTGTGGACAACAAAAAGCTGGTCACCGGTAAGCTAGACGAGGAGGACTGGACCCGCGTGGCCGCCGCAGCCGCGGCCCTGAATCAGACCAAAATTCTGATCGACGACGACCCCTCCCTGTCCGTGGCCGACATGAACGCCAAGTGCCGCCGTGTGGAAAATCTGGGTCTTGTGGTCATCGACTACCTGCAGCTGATGCAGTCTGCCGGCGGTCGTTCCTATGCCGGCGAGAACCGCCAGCAGGTGGTGTCCGACATCTCCCGAGCCCTGAAGATCATGGCCAAGGAGCTGAACGTACCCGTGCTGTGTCTGTCCCAGCTGTCCCGCGGACCTGAGGGCCGCACTGACAAGCGCCCCATGCTCAGCGACCTGCGTGAGTCCGGCGCCATCGAGCAGGATGCCGACATCGTCATGTTCCTCTATCGGGAGGGTTATTACAACAAAGAGTCGGAAAACCCCAATCTGGCCGAGTGTATCGTGGCCAAGAACCGCCACGGCGAGACCCGCACGGTAGAGCTGCAGTGGCTGCCCGAGTACACCACCTTTGCCGGTATCGAGCGCACCCATGAAGAGTATTGACCTGCCCCACGCCCACCGGCTTTGTGCGCAGTATGATATGCTCCCCCATGGCGGCACGGTGCTGTGCGCCCTGTCCGGCGGAGCAGACTCCGTGTGTTTGCTTCACTGGTTGCACAGCCTGAGGGAGGAATACGGCTTTCGACTGATCGCCGCTCACTATAACCATCAATTGCGGGGCGCTCAGTCCGACCGGGATGAGCAGTTTGTCCGCAGTCTTGTGTCCTGCCTCCCCGATGTAGACCTGGTGGTGGAATGGGGCGATGTGACCGCTGCCGCCGCTGAACGCAGGCAGGGCATCGAAGAGACAGCCCGCGACATGCGCTATGCCTTTTTGCAGCAGGCGGCCCGGGATGTCCATGCCGACGTTATCGCCACCGCCCACAACGCAAATGACAATGCAGAGACCTTTCTGCTCAACCTCATGCGCGGCTGCGGCCTGAACGGCCTGTGCGGCATCCCGCCCCGCCGGGACAACATCGTGCGTCCTCTGCTGACCACCCCCCGCCGGGATATTGAGGCTTATCTCACCGCGCACGACCTCCCCCACGTAGAGGATGGCTCCAACACTGACCTGCGCTACACCCGCAACCGGGTGCGCATCAAGCTGCTGCCGCTGCTGGTGCAACTGTTTCCCGGCGCGGCGGAGCAAATGACCCGGACCATCGCCCGCCTGCGGGCAGATGAGGAATACCTGTTGGAGCAGACAAAAAAACAATTCCCGAAGGCCGAATCAATCGCTGACGGATTGAGCGTGGGTGCCGCTGCGGTGGCCGACCTGCCCGTTCCCATCGCTGTGCGTGGTCTGCGCCTGCTGCTGGAGCAGCTCACCGGCAACCGCCGCTGCACCGCCGCCCACCTGCAGGGGGTGCTGGACCTGTGCCGCAGCACCGACCCCTCCGCCCAATGTGCCCTGCCCGGCGGCATCACCGCCCGGCGGGTGTACGACAGGCTGGAGCTGGTGCATCAGGCAAACGCCCTTTTCGGTGGTATCGAAATCACCGCCGCCGTTTACAGCGGACAGCTTCACGAGCCATTCGCGTTTTACCTCGCATCTGAGCAAAAACCCCTGCCGCGCCCCCGGAAAACCGGTGACCGGCTGACCCGTCCCGGCCGGCCCGGCAAGGCGGTGAAAAAGCTGATGATCGACGAAAAGATCCCCCGCCACCTGCGCCATGCGCTGCCTGTGCTGGATTGCGGCGGTCAGGTGGCCGGCGTTGTGGGCCTTGGTCCGGACGCCGCGTTTCTTCCAACCGTTGGCCAGCCCTGCTGGTTTGTGCGATATATCCCAAATATAGAAAGGAAATCAACACCATGATGGAACAGGATATTCTGGAGGTCCTCTTTACCGAGGAACAGCTCGACAAGCGCGTGGGGGAAATTGCCGCGGAGATCAACCGCGACTATGTGGGCAAGAACCTCATCCTCGTCAGCGTGCTGCGCGGCTCTTTCGTCTTTATGGCCGATCTGGTGCGCAAGATAGAGCATCCCTGTCTGGTTGACTTCATGTCCGTGTCCTCCTACGGCAAGGGCAGTTCTTCCTCCGGTCAGGTACAGATCACCAAGGACCTGTCCGAAGATATCACCGGTCTGGACGTCATCGTAGTGGAGGACATTCTGGACTCGGGCAACACCCTGAGCTATCTGCTGCGTCTGCTGGCGCAGCGCCACCCCGCCTCTATCCGCCTGTGTACCCTGCTGGACAAGCCCGACCGCCGGGTCAAGCCCGTGGAGGTACACTACTCCGGTTTCACCATTCCCGACGCGTTCGTGGTGGGCTACGGGCTGGACTACGCGGAAAAATATCGCAATCTGCCGTATATCGGCATTCTGAAGCCCTCGGTATACGGCGAAAACTGATTCCGAGCGCCTCTTTACAGCATTTTACCAAGGAGGATTTGACCCACATTGAAAAAAGGCAAGATGAAAGGCTTT
>JAFQBN010000037.1 GCA_017416685.1 Oscillospiraceae bacterium | reverse complement strand
TGGAAGCGGTGCGTGGATATGAACGACCGCCAGCTGCGCTTCATCGTGGACGGTATGGGTGGCAAGCCCAACGGCGTCCCCCGTGAGGACGGCTTTGACATCACCGTGGCCAGCGAGATCATGGCCGTGCTGTGCCTTGCCAGCGACCTGGTCGACCTGAAGGCCCGTCTGGGCCGCATGGTGGTGGGCTACACCTTTGATGATAAGCCTGTGCTGGCCAGCGACCTGAAGGCCGAGGGCGCAATGACCGCCCTGCTGAAGGATGCCATCAAGCCCAATCTGGTCCAGACTCTGGAGCATACCCCTGCCTTTGTCCACGGCGGTCCCTTCGCCAACATTGCCCACGGCTGCAACTCCGTTTCCGCTACCGATACCGCATTGAAGCTTGCCGACTATGTGGTCACCGAGGCCGGTTTTGGTGCCGACCTGGGTGCCGAGAAGTTCCTGGACATCAAGTGCCGCGCCGCGGGCCTGCGCCCTGATGCCGTGGTCATCGTGGCCACTGTCCGCGCCCTGAAGTACAACGGCGGCGTGGCGAAGGCCGATCTGGCGGCCGAAAATCTGGAGGCGCTGGAGCGGGGTCTGCCCAACCTGCTCAAGCACGTGGAGAACATTACGCAGGTCTATGGTCTGCCGGCCGTGGTCGCCATCAACCGCTTTGTGCAGGATACCGAGGCCGAGCTGGAACTCATCCGCAGCAGCTGTGCCAAGTACGGCGTCAACGTGGCCCTGTCCGAGGTGTGGGCCAAGGGCGGCGAGGGTGGTCTGGAGCTGGGCCGCGAGGTGCTGCGCAGCATTGAGCAGGGCGAGAACAACTTCCGCTTTGCCTACGAGGTGGCTCAGCCCATCAAGAACAAAATTGAGGATATTGCCCGCAAGATCTACGGTGCCGACGGTGTGGACTTTGCTCCCGCTGCCAGCAAGGAGATCGCCCGGCTGGAGGGCCTTGGCTACGGCGAGCTGCCCGTCTGCATGGCAAAGACTCAGTACTCCCTGTCCGACGACCCCACCAAGCTGGGCGCCCCCAAGGGCTTCCGCATCACCGTCAACAAGGTGAAGGTGTCCGCCGGTGCCGGCTTCGTGGTTGCCCTGACCGGCGAGATTATGACCATGCCCGGACTGCCCAAGGTTCCTGCTGCCGAAAAGATCGACGTGGACGCCGACGGCAAGATTACCGGCCTGTTCTAAATCATACATAAAGAAAACCGCTACCCGTCAGGGTAGCGGTTTTTTGTGCGAAAATCGGCTTACAGATTGCCCAGACGCTTGGCGCAGGCGGTGCAGACGTTCTTACCGCGGAAGGTGATGACGTCTCTTGCATCCTCGCAGAAGATGCAGGCAGGCTCATACTTGCGCAGGATGATGGTGGAACCGTCCACATAGATCTCCAGCGCGTCCTTGGGAGCGATGTCCAGAGTGTTGCGCAGCTCGATAGGCAGGACGATGCGGCCCAGCTCGTCCACCTTGCGCACGATACCGGTGGATTTCATAGGAAATCAGTCCTTTCTGTCTTGTTTTTATTCTCTTTCTTCTTCTATTATACAAAACTCATTTTGGATGTCAACGGAAAAACATGAAAAATTTGTAAATTTTGTAGGCTAATTGACAGGAAAAGGAAGAAAATGGAAAAACAAGACGTGGGGCGGGGACATACAACCGGGCATGGAGACATATAAGTGGGGCGAAGGAGGGATAGACGTGACCATGTCGGTGGTGTGGACGGCCATGGTGGCGGTGGCGGTGCTGTGCGGGGCGGCCACGGGCCGTGGGGCTCAGGTGGCGGCGGGGGCCGCAGAGGGGGCAAAGGCGGCTGTAGACCTGTGCCTTGCCATGGGCGGTATGCTGTGTCTGTGGACCGGGGTTATGGAGGTCATGCGGCGCGCGGGATTGGCCCAAAAGCTGGGTCGGCTGCTGCGGCCTGTTCTGAAGCGGCTGTACCCCGGTGAGGACGAAGTGACATTGGACTGTGTGGCGGCAAACGCCTCGGCAAATCTGCTGGGCCTTGGCAATGCGGCAACACCCCTTGGGGTAGAGGCGGCCAAGCGCATGGCGCAGCGAAGTGGGGGAAGGGCCGGTGACAGTCTGTGTATGCTGGTGGTGTGCAACACCGCCTCCATTCAGCTGCTGCCCACAACGGTGGCGGCGGTGCGGGGGGCGGCGGGCAGCGCAAATCCCTTTGATATCCTGCCGGCGGTGTGGCTGTCCTCGGCCCTGTCCGTGTTGGCGGGTATTACGGCGGTAAAACTGTTGAGCAGAGTCTGGAGGGATGGTCCGTGATGAATTTGCTGACCACCATGCCCGTGCCGCTGATTTTAGCGGCGGTCGGGATCTGCGCTCTGGGGAAGCGGGTGAACGTGTATGAGGGCCTGATTTCCGGAGCGGGGGAGGGGTTGAATACGCTGGTGCGTATTGCGCCGTCCCTCATTGCCCTGCTGACGGCGGTATATATGCTGCGGGCCTCCGGGGCGCTGGAGCTGATGGCGGACCTGTTGTCCCCTGTGCTGAAATGGCTGGGGATCCCGGCGGAAACAGTTGGGCTGATGCTGGTGCGGCCGGTCAGCGGCAGCGGGGCGCTGGGGGTGGGAGCGGAACTGATGGAGACCTACGGCCCGGACAGCTATATCGGGCGGGTGGCGGCGGTGATGCTGGGATCTACGGAAACTACGTTTTACGCCATTGCCGCCTACTTCGGTGCCGCCCGGGTCAGCGGCACGCGCTACGTGGTCCCCGCTGCTCTGTGTGCCGATTTGGTGGGGTTCTGCGCCGCGGCGTGGGCAGTACGGCTGTTTTTTGGAACGGGTGGGTGACAGAAACATCTTTTTGTGGTATGATAAACTGTACTTGTGTTTGGAGGTGGCAGTATGGAAGTGAATCAGGATACCTTTCGTCTGCCGCGGCGGCAGCGGGAGGCGCATAAAGGCGACTTCGGCCGGGTGCAGATCTTCGCGGGCAGTGTTGGCTATACCGGCGCACCTGTATTTGCTGCCAAGGCTGCCGTGCGCTCCGGCGCAGGCCTCGTGTTTCTGAATGTACCCAAACAGGTCTGGTCTGTAGTGGCCGCCAAGTGTGACGAGGTCATGGCCCGTCCTGCACCTGCCTGTCCTGCCAAGTTGTGCCGACAGATGGGCGGCTGTGATGCCGCGCTCATCGGTCCCGGACTGGGACGAAGCCGCCGGGCAGAGCGGGCGGTCCACCGCCTGCTGCGGGAACTGGACGTTCCCGTGGTGCTGGATGCGGACGGTCTGAACGCCATTGCAGGGCATCTTGATTTGCTGAAAAAACGCACCGCCCCCACGGTTTTGACGCCCCACGAAGGGGAATTTGCCCGCCTGTGCGGGTGCGGTTTGCCTGTGGCGGACCGGGAGGGGGCAGCCCGCAAGTTTGCCGGGGAACACAACTGTGTGCTGGTACTCAAGGGACACCGTACCCTGACCGCAGCGCCGGATGGCCGGATTTGGGTGAACACCACCGGCAATCCCGGCATGGCCAAGGGCGGCAGCGGTGACGTGCTGGCAGGCATGATCGCGGCTCTGCTGGGGCAGGGATTTGCTCCGGAGGAAAGCGCAGCAATGGCTGTGTGGATCCACGGCAGAGCCGGTGACCTGTGTGCGGCAGAGCTTGGAGAGTACTCCATGACCCCAAGTGACCTGTTGGCCGCACTGCCCCGGGCAATCAGAGAGCTGGAAGAATAAGATTTGGAGGAATCGCTGTGCGCAGAGCCTGCATGGTATGCGTACTGATGATAAGCCTGTTGCTGACCGCCTGCGGAGGCAAAGGAAACGGAACGCCCATGGATCGGGCGCTGATGCTGCGTGGAACATACCTGTCTGCCGACGGCTGCACTGCCCGGATGCAGGTGACGGCCGACTACGGTCAGCGGGTCTACACGTATGCGATTGATGCACAGGTGGTTGGCGGAGAAACGGTGCTGACGGTGCGGGAACCGTCGGAAATCGCCGGTATCACGGCCCGCCTGCGGGACGGAGAAAGCTTTTTGGAATACGATGGAGCAGTGTTGGAAACCGGCCCGCTGGCGGAGGATGGATTGACCCCTATATCCGCGGCTGCTGCCCTTTTGGAGGCGGCCCGCAGCGGTTTTATTGACAGCTGCGGCACGGAAGGAGAAAACCTTTACATCCTTTGCCGTGACCCGGCTGACCCGCCCGGAGCCGGGCGGCAAATCGGCCTGTGGTTTGGCCCGGACGGCGGCCTGCTGCGGGGAGAGGCGGCTGTGGACGGACGGCGGGTCATCTGTTGCGAATTTGAGAATTTTACCCTGAACTGAGGGGTTACGAAAGAGGAAGCGGACATGGAACTGGAACGCGCGCGCACTTGGGCAGAGGTATCTCTGTCCGCGCTGGAACACAATTACAGAACGCTGCGCGCTCAGCTGCAGCCGGGCTGCCGCTTTTTGGGCGTAGTCAAGGCAGATGCCTACGGCCACGGGGCGGTGACCGTTGCCCGTGAGTTGGAGCGGCTGGGCTGCGAAATGCTGGCGGTTGCCGAACTGGACGAGGCATTGCAGCTGCGCGGTGCGGGCATCAACCTGCCCATCCTGATTCTTGGCGTGACCCCTGTGGAACTGGCCCACTGCGTGGTGGAACAGGACCTGACACAGACTGTATTCACCACGGAACTGGCAAGGGCCCTGTCCGACGCGGCAGTTGCTCAGGGTAAGACGGCCTGCATCCACGTCAAGCTGGACACGGGTATGAGTCGGGTGGGCGTGCTGGCCCATGACCCGGAAAAGGCAGCTTCGGAAGTGGCTGAACTGTGTGAATTTCCAAACCTTGTAAAGCAAGGCATCTTTACACACTTTGCCGATGCCGACAGCGATGAGGAATTTACTATGCTGCAGTTCACCCGCTTTTTGGACACGGTGGAGCGGCTGGAAAAAACTTACGGTCTGACCTTTGAAATTCGCCATTGCGCTGCCAGCGCCGCTGCGTTAAAATATCCCTGTACCCATCTGGATATGGTGCGGCCGGGCATTGCCTTGTATGGCCATTATCCCGACCCCTCCTGCCGGATGGAGGGGGAGCAGCTGCAGCCGGTCATGTCCCTGTACACCCGGGTGGCCGGGGTGCGGCAGCTGCCTGCAGGGGCAACGGTCAGCTACGGCTGTACCCGGAAAGTGGACCGGGACTCCCGGGTGGCGGTGCTGCCCATCGGCTATGGAGATGGACTGTCGCGTTTGCTGTCCGACCGCACGGACGTGCTGCTGGGCGGCAAACGGGCGCCGGTTCTGGGCCGCATCTGCATGGATATGTGTATGGTGGATGCCACCGACCTGCCCTGCGTACAGGTGGGGGATGTGGCCACGGTGTTTGGTCCGGACAAGCCGCTGGAAGAGCTGGCGGACTGCCTTGGAACCATTACGTACGAGTTGCTTTGCGACCTGCCCGGCCGTGTAAAGCGCATCTGTACGGAATGAACGGCGGAGACAGAACGGACATAGAATAACACGGAGCTGCGGGACTCCAAGGTCCCGCCGCCGGGCAAGGGCGCAGGTGCGGAAATTTTCCGCGCAGGTATAAAGCCGCCCGCCCTGTGGGAAACTCATAGTACAGCGCCGCAAGCGCGTACTATTTTCCGGCGGAGTGTGAGTTTTGTGGATAACAATGTGAAACGGGGCGACATTTTTTACGCCGATCTCAGCCCGGTGGTGGGCAGTGAGCAGGGGGGCGTGCGGCCGGTGCTTATCGTGCAGAACGATACGGGCAACCGCCACAGCCCCACCGTCATCGCCGCTGCCATCACGTCCCAGACCGGCAAGGCACGCCTGCCCACCCATATCAGTCTGGCCGCCATGAGCTACGGCCTGCCCAAGGATTCCGTCATCCTGCTGGAGCAGATCCGGACGCTGGATAAACGCCGCCTGCGGGAACATATGGGCAAGGTGGATGAAGCGGTTATGAAACAGGTAGACGGGGCCATTGCGGTCAGCTTTGGCCTGCACCCCGAGACCATGGTATGATACCGGGGCGCCCGCCGGGCGCCCCGACAGTAAAGGAGTACATAGGATGAAAAACAAGAAACTTGCCATTCGCACAGGCGTGGTTGCTCTGACGGCACTGTGCCTGACGGTGGGCGCGGTGCTGGCCTCCGGTGCGGGCAGCGAGAGCGACCCCCTCATCACCCTGAGCTACCTGAACACCACTGCGGGCCCTGCAATTCTGGAACAGGTAGACGGTAAGGTGGATGCCTACGAACAGCAGCTTGCGGATACGCTGAACGCCGCCATTCAGACCTATGCCCAGCAGATGGACGAGGCCCTTGCCAAGCAGGAGCAGCAGGAGCAAACTGCCAGCTATGCGGTGGTCACCCTGAAAAAGGATCAGGTGCTGAATATGGACATCGGCTGCGAGGTCATGCTGCGCATCGGCAGCGCCGTATGCGTATCCCCCTCCAGTCCCGGACTGATCAACACCACCGAGGGTACTACTCTGAACAACGAAAAAGCGCTGGTCACAAATCATCTGTACATGGCTACGATCACGGGCCGCGCAGTCCGCGCCACCGCCAACACCACCAAAGTATTGGTCCGGGGCGGATACACCATCACATAAACGAACAGCCTGCACCGCTCCGGTGCAGGCTGTTTTTTGTCATTTATCCATCATTCGGGTAAAGTTATCGACCACGTTGGCGATACTGTCCATGGCATCGTCCACCGCACCGTTTACGCTCTTGATGGCCCGATGGGCAGCCCGGCGAACATCCCGTCTGGACACCGTCAGAGCCATGCCGGCCGCCGCGCCTACAGCCAGACCCGTCACCATACCGCACACGAATTTTCCGCACATCATGCTCCTGTTCCTCCTTTCCGAATTTCTGCTATTATTCTGTGCGAAAAATACGAAAAATCCGTTGCTAAAATATGCCCATTCCCTTATAATATAAATTAGAACTATTCTGCGCGCGGTGCGCAGCGGCAAATCCCGAAAAGGAGGATATGCACAATGGAATTGCTGATTAAGCGCGGACGATTGATCGACCCTGTGGGCGGTATCGGCGGCGTGATGGATCTGCTGATCCGGGACGGCAAAATCGCAGGCCTGGGCAGCGATCTGGGCGATCAGGCAGAGCAGATACTGGATGCGGAAGGCATGGTGGTTTGCGCCGGATTTGTGGACATGCACGTTCACCTGCGCGACCCCGGACTTGAGTATAAAGAGGATATTTTGACCGGTACCCGGGCGGCGGCCCGGGGCGGCGTGACCACCCTGGCCTGCATGGCCAATACCAAGCCTGTGGTGGACAGTCCTGAGCAGGTAAGGTACGTGCTGGACAAGGCGCAGACCGCCTGCGGCGTGCGGGTGCTGCCCGTGGCGGCGGTGTCTCAGGGCCTGCAGGGTGAGAAACTCACCGATGCCGAGGCGCTGAAGGCCGCCGGCGCAGTGGCCCTGTCCGACGACGGGTTCCCCATACAGAACGCCAATCTCATGCGGGATGCACTCATCCGTGCCAAGCGGTACGACATGCCGGTGCTGACCCACTGCGAGGATGCCAACATGGTGGAAAACCGCGCGGTGAACGAGGGCAGCATTTCCCGCCAGCTGTGGCTGGAGGGGCGGCCCGCCATCGCCGAGGAACTGATGATCATGCGGGACGCCATGCTGGCCGAGGAGACCGGCGCCCACGTCCATATCCAGCACGTGTCCACGGCAAAAAGCGTGGATATCGTCCGACGGATGAAGAAAAAGGGCGTACCCATCACCTGCGAGACCTGTCCCCAGTATTTCACCCTGACCGAGGAAGAGGTGCTGACCTGCGGCTCCATGGCCCGGATCAACCCGCCTCTGCGCACCCAGCGGGATGTGGACGCCATTATCCGCGGCCTGCAGGACGGCACCATCGACGTTATCGCCACCGACCATGCCCCCCATTCCAAGGAAGAAAAGAGCAGACCTCTGGAGAAAGCACCCAGCGGTATGGTGGGATTGGAGACCTCTTTGGCGGTCACCCTGACCAGCCTGTACCACACGGGCAAAATGGACCTGTCTGCTATTGTGCGCTGCATGACCTTTAACCCGGCGGCGATCCTGCGTCTGGGTACCGGACGGCTGGCTATCGGGTCGGATGCGGATATCACCATCTTCGACCCGGACGAGGTGTGGGTGGTGGATCCGGAGGAGTTTGCCTCCAAGGGCCGCAATACCCCCTTTACCGGCCGGGAATTGAAGGGCCGCGTGAAGTACACCATCGTAGGCGGCAAAATTATTTACCAAGACAAATAAAACGAGAGAAAAGGATGATTGAGTATGTCTTTTGACGTGTTGCAGGATAAGATCCGCGCTATGAAAAACCCCACCGTTGCAGGTTTGGATGCCCGCATTGAGTACGTTCCCGAGTATATCCGCAAGCAGGCTTTTGAGGAGTTTGGCGTGGGTCTGAAGGGTGCCGCCGAGGCTATCTGGCAGTTCAACGTGGGCCTCATTGACGCCCTGTGCGACATTGTTCCCGCCGTGAAGCCTCAGGCCGCCTACTACGAAAATCTGGGCTGGCAGGGCATGGAGATGCTGGAGCGCACCATCAAGTATGCCAAGAGCAAGGGAATGTTCGTCATCGCCGACATCAAGCGCGGCGACATCGGCTCCACCGCCACTGCCTACGCCGAAGGCTGGCTGTCCGGCGCCAAGATCGAGGGACAGCAGTTCAAGAGCTTTGATGCCGACTGCGTCACCCTGAACGGCTACATGGGTTCTGACTCCATCAACCCCTTCCTGAACGCCGCCAAGGAGGAGGACAAGTGCGCCTTTGTGCTGGTCAAGACCTCCAACCCCGGCTCCGGCGAGCTGCAGGACATCGTGGCCGGCGACCGCCTTGTATATCAGGTCATGGGCGATCTGAACCAGCGCATTGCCAAGGGTACCGAGGGCAAATACGGCTACACCATGGCCGGTGCGGTCACCGGCGCCACCTATCCCTCCGATATCCGCGCGCTTCGCAAGCGCCTGGAGCATACCTTCTTCCTGGTCCCCGGCTACGGCGCGCAGGGAGGTACCGCTGCGGACGTGCAGTACGCCTTTGACAAGTACGGCCACGGCGCTATCGTCAACTCCTCCCGGGGCATTATGTGCGCCTGGCAGAAGACCGGGGGCGACGGCTATGACTTTAAGGAGGCCGCCCGCAACGCCGCCATCGCAATGCGAGATGATATCCGCCAGTTTGTCACCATCGTGTAAGGAGAGTTTCCGATGAAAGTGGAACGCAAGTGCAGGATCGTGGAAAAAACCCAGGTGGGTGACGCGATCTATATGGTTCTGGAGGCCGGGGACATGGTCCGCACCGGCTTTAAGGCACCCGGCCAGTTTGTGCATATCAAGTGCGGCGAGGGGCTGCTGCTGCGCCGCCCCATCTCCGTGTGTACCTGCGGCATGGCCGACCCCGAGGACCTGATCAGCATCGTGTTTGAGGTGCGTGGTGAGGGTACCCAATGGATCGCCGCGCGTCAGGTGGGCGACGAGCTGGATGTGCTGGGTCTGGCCGGTAACGGCTTTGATATCAGACCCGATGGCCGATACCTGTTGGTGGGCGGCGGCATCGGTATTCCTCCCATGCTGGGCTGCGCCCAGTTTGTGGGCGGCAAGTGTACCGCCGTTCTGGGCGGCCGCAGCGCCGAAAAGATCATTCTGAAGGATCTGTTTGAGGATGTGTGCGACAAGGTTTTGGTCGCCACCGATGACGGCAGTATGGGACACCACGGCTTTGTGGATGCGCTGGTCCGTCAGGAGCTGGAACAGGACAAAAATTATGACGGCGTGCTGGCCTGCGGCCCCAAGCCGATGCTGCGCAACGTGGCAAAGGTGGCTCAGGAGTTTGGTGTACCCTGCCTTGTGTCCATGGAGGAACGCATGGGCTGCGGCGTGGGTGCCTGCCTTGTATGCGCCTGCGACATGGCCGACGGCAGCCGCAAGCACGTGTGCAAGAACGGACCCGTCTTTGATGCCGGGGAGGTGGATTGGAATGCCTGAGGTGAATATGAGCGTCAACCTTGCCGGCATGACCATGAAAAACCCCATCGTGGTGGCCTCCGGCACTTTCGGCTTTGGCCGTGAGTACGGTGAGTTTTTTGACCTGTCCGAGCTGGGCGGCATTTGCGCCAAGGGCCTGACCCTCCACCGCCGGGAGGGCAACCCCGCCCCCCGCATTGCCGAGACCCCCATGGGCATTCTCAATTCCGTGGGTCTGCAGAACCCCGGCGTGGACGCCTTCATAGAGGAAGAACTGCCTTTCCTGCGGCAGTACGACGTAAAGGTCATCGCCAACATCTCCGGCAACACCCCGGAGGAGTACGGCATCATGTGCGAAAAGCTGGCCGGGGCCGGTGTGGACATGATCGAGGTCAATATCTCCTGTCCCAACGTGAAGGCGGGCGGTCTGGCCTACGGCACCCGCCCGGAACTGGCCGCGGAAGTGACCAAAATGGCCAAGAGCCATGCAGGTAATGTGCCGGTCATGGTCAAGCTGTCCCCCAACGTCACCGATGTGACGGAAATCGCCCGGGCGGTGGAGGATGCCGGCGCCGATGCCCTGTCCCTCATTAACACCCTGCGGGGAATGCGCATTGACATCAATACCGACCGACCCGTGCTGAAGATGAATACCGGCGGTCTGTCCGGCCCTGCTGTGCTGCCTGTAGCGGTGCGCATGGTGTGGGAGGTGGCCAATGCGGTCAAGATACCCATTCTGGGCATGGGCGGCGTTGCCAAGGGCGAGGATGCGGCCCAGCTGATGCTGGCCGGTGCTACCGCCGTGGCAGTAGGGACGAGCCTGTTTGCCGACCCCTACGCCGCCATCAAGGTTCGTGACGGGCTGGAGGCGATTGCCGCGTGCAAGGGTCTTGCCAATGTCAGCGACCTGACCGGCGGAGTCAAGCCCTGGTAAAATAAGCCTTCCCCTTGGGGGAAGGTGGCACGGCGCAGCCGTGACGGATGAGGGGGCGACAGCCGACCATCCAATTCAAAACAAAGGAATAATACGATGACAACGATTTATCTCATCCGCCATGCGGAGGCGGAGGGCAACCTCTACCGCCGCATCCACGGACATTACAACGCCCTGGTCACCACCAACGGTTACAGCCAGATCGCCGCGCTGGAACAGCGCTTTGCCGGGGTGCATATCGACGCGGTCTACGCCAGCGATAAGTTCCGCACAGTTACCACTGCCGGGGCTATCAGCAAGCCGAGAGGATTGCAGGTACATACAGACCCTGACCTGCGCGAGATCTTTATGGGCGAGTGGGAGGACACCACCTGGGGCTATCAGGGGTATTTTGCAGAAAAAGAACTCAAGCAGTTCAATCTGCTCGTTCCCGATTGGAAAGCTCCCGGCGGCGAGAGCCGCGTGGAGCTGGGCGCGCGGGTGGAGCGGGCCATGGAGCGCATTGCCCGGGCCCACCCCGACCAGACGGTGGCGGTGGTCAGCCACGGCACTGCCATCCAGCAGTTTGCGGTCAATGTCCGCAAGCTGCCTCCGGAGCGCTGGCACGAGTCCCCCCACACGGACAACACATCTGTGTCCTGCTTTACTTGGGATGGGGAGAAGTTCAGCGTGTGCTACGAGGGGGATAATTCCCACCTGAACGAGGAAAACTCCACCCTGGCCCACCAGAATTGGTGGAAGGGGCTGGAGTCCGAGCGGGACATCAATCTGTGGTACCGCCCCATCGATTGGGAAACCGAGCGGGACTTGTACATTGCCGCCCGCAGTGATGCCTGGCACAACACCCACGTCAACGGCCCGGCCTTTGAACCTCATCAGTTCCTTCATGATGCCGAGGAACATTTGAAGCAGTCCCCCTGGGCCATCGCCATGGCCTTTGACCGGGGGGATTGGGTTGGCATCGTGCAGATGGATACGGAGCGGTATGCCGCGGATAACGCGGGTTATGTTCCTTTCTGCTACGTGGATTATCAGCGCCGCGACCAGCATTTGGGTATCCAGCTCATCGGTCAGGCGGTGTCCTACTTCCGGCCCATGGGTCGGGACAAAATCCGTCTGCGCTGCGCCCCTTATAACGAACACGCCCAGCACTTCTACGCCAAGCACGGCTTTGTCAAGGTGGGCGAGGAAGTGGGCGGCAGAGTTCCCCTGGACATTTTGGAAAAGTATATCGGTTACGACAAGTGAGATATGAGGTAAAAGATAGGAGATATGAGATGCATATCTCTTATCTTTTGCAGAAAATGTGGTGGTTTATATGAGTTTTAAACGGGAACTGTTCCTGCCGGTAACAATTGAAGATATGACTCGGCGCGGCTGGGACAGCTACGACTTTCTTCTCATCACCGCCGATGCCTATGTGGACCACCCGTCCTTCGGCGCGGCTGTCATCGGCCGGGTGCTGGAGGCGGAGGGATACCGGGTAGCTGTTATGGCGCAGCCGGACTGGAAAGACCCCGCCGCCTTTACCGCTTTGGGCAGACCCAGTTTGGGCGTGCTGATTTCCGGCGGAAACATCGACTCCATGGTGGCCCACTACACCGCGGCGAAAAAGCGCCGCAGCGACGATGCCTATTCCCCCGGCCGCAAAGCCGGTCTGCGCCCCGACCACGCCACGGTGGTGTATGCCAACCGCGTGCGCGAGGTGTTTGGCGATATCCCCATCGTCATCGGTGGATTGGAGGCGTCCCTGCGCCGCTTTGCCCACTACGACTACTGGGAGGACAAGGTGCGCCGCTCCATCCTCTTTGATTCTCAGGCGGATATTTTAAGCTACGGCATGGGCGAGCGGTCCATCCGGGAAATTGCCGCCCGGCTGTCAAGCGGCACGCCTGTCAGCGAAATTACCGACGTGCGGGGTACCTGCGTGGCGGCAAAGCTGCCCACTGTCTGCGCCTATCCCCGGGTGGAGGTACCGTCTTTTGAAGAGGTGTCCTCCGATAAAAAAGCCTACGCCCGGGCCAATATGGTGGAGTATCAGGAGCATGATGCGGTGGTGGGCAAGGCCGTTGTGCAAAAGCACGGTCGGGACTGGCTGATCGTCAACCCGCCTGCCGAGCCTCTGACCACCAAGGAAATGGATGCGGTGGCGGAGCTGCCCTATGTAAAAGAACCCCACCCCATGTACGACGATATGGGCGGTGTGCCGGCCATTGAAGAGGTGCGCTTCTCCGTCACTCACAACCGGGGCTGCTTTGGTGCGTGCAACTTTTGTTCGTTGGCGTTCCATCAGGGACGGACCATCTCCTGCCGCAGCCACGAGAGCGTGGTGCGGGAGGTCAGGGCGCTGACCGAACACCCCGGATTCAAGGGGTACATTCACGACGTGGGCGGCCCGTCGGCCACCTTCCGCCGCCCCTCCTGCCAAAAGCAGCTCAAGTGCGGCATGTGCAAAAACCGCGCCTGCCTCGCCCCGGAACCCTGCCCCAATCTGGATGCCGACCACACCGACTATATGATGCTGCTGCGCAAGCTGCGGGACATCCCCAGGGTGAAAAAGGTCTTTGTCCGCTCGGGCATCCGCTTTGACTACCTCATGAAAGACCCAAGCGGTGAGTTCTTCACCGACCTTGTTCAGCACCATATCTCCGGTCAGCTGAAGGTGGCGCCGGAGCATTGCGTTGCCCACACCCTGGACTACATGGGCAAGCCTCACATTGAGGTGTACGAGAAGTTCCGGGAGAAGTATCAAAAGCTCAATCGCCGCTACGGCAAGGAACAGTATCTTGTGCCTTACCTCATTTCTTCCCACCCCGGCTGTACCCTGTCCGACGCGGTGGAGCTGGCGGTGTGGCTGAACAGGCAGGGTCACATGCCCGAGCAGGTGCAGGACTTCTATCCCACTCCCGGCACTTTGGCTACCTGCATGTGGTACACCGGAATCGATCCCCGGACCATGAAGCCGGTGTTCGTGCCGAAAACGCCCCACGATAAGGCACTGCAGCGGGCGCTGATGCAGTGGCGCAAGCCTCAAAACCGCAAACTGGTGCTGGAGGCACTGCACAAAGTGGGCCGGGAGGATCTGATCGGCTACGGCAAGCACTGCCTTGTGCGCCCGGACAAGGGCGCGCCCGCCGGATCGAACCCGAAAAAGGAGGAACAGCGCGGCAAGCAGGGCAAAAACGCCCCGCCGCGCAAGCCGTCCGCACCCGGCGGCGGAGCGAAGAAAGCGGGTTGGGCCAAGGCCAAGCCCAAGAATACCAAAGGCCGGGGCATCAACAAACATAAATGAATCCCTCCGCCCCTGCGGGACACCTCCCTTTAGGCAAGGGAGGCTTTTGTGGTAAGACTGATATAAAAAGCGTGCATCAAAACATTTGTTTTGATGCACGCTTTTTTGTGCCGGGGTCAGTTGCGGGTCATGTCACCGAGTGCATTGCCCATCTCGTCCCCTGCCTGACGGATATCCTTTGCCGCCTTGTCGGCAGCAGAGCGCATATCGTTCATCAGGCTGTCCTTGCCCATACCGCGCACGCGCCCGTTGGGGGCGGCATAGTACTTGGCATCCAGCATCATCTGCTTGCCTTCGTCCATCATGGTGCGGGTGCGGGCCTTGGCGCTGTCAGTCACGGAGGTGCCGTCACCGGCGGCGCTGCCGTTGCCGGCGGGTTTGGAGCCGCAGGCGGTCAGGGACAGGATGAGCATGGCACACAGGACAAGAAAGAAACCTGCTCGCTTCATTCTGTTTCCTCCCGGGTATTTGCTGGGATGGTTGTTCCGTCCTGAGCATATTGTGACCGGAGAAACACGATTTATGCAGGAAAAAATCCCGGGAAGTGGAAACTCCCGGGATTTTTGGTAAATTCAGCTTTTTCTGCGCAGCAGGGAGGCGGCGAGGAAGCACACAGACAGCAGCAGGGTGATGGATGCGCCGGCAGAGGAGCCCAGGTAGTAGGAGACCATCACGCCCCCGATGCCGCACACTACGGCACCCGCCACGCTGAGCAGGTGATATTGGGCGGTGTTCCGGGCCACGTTGCGGCCCGCAGCGGCGGGAAGTACCAGCAGAGAGTTGATGACCAGCAGACCCACCCACGTCATGGACAGGGTGACCACCACGGCGATGAGGGCGGAGAATACCGTTTCCAGCCAGAAGACCCGAATGCCGCGGCTGTCGGCCAGGGCGGGGTGGACGGTGGACAGCATCAGGCGGTTGAAGCCAACGGCCCAGAACACCAGGACCAACAGCAAAATCAAAGCCAGCAGACCGATTTGGCCGGGGGTGACGGACAGAATATCGCCGATGAGCAGGCTGTTGAACTTGGTGAAGGAGCGGCCGCCCAGCGTGGACAGGAAGATGCCCAGCGCCATGGCGGTGGAGGCGAATACGCCGATGACCGTGTCGCTGGCCAGAGCGGTTTTGCGCCGCACAACGTTGAACAGGACCGAGAAGAACAGCGCAAACAGGACCGCCGCCCATGTGGGGTCGCCGATGCCGCACAGAGCGCCCACGGCCATGCCGGTGAAGGCGGAGTGGCCCAGCGCGTCGGAGAAAAAGGACATCCGGCTGCGCACCACCATAGTGGACAGCAGACCGAACAGGGGCGAGATGACCAGCACCGCCAGCAGAGCGTGCTTCATAAACAGCATCTGCCCCGGCTGTGCCCACTCGAAGGGCAGCACAGAGAGCAAACGATACCAAAGCTCCATTATCGCTCACCCTCCTTTCCGCTGCTCAGGTGGAAGGTATGATAGAATTCCGCGCTGGAAAGAACGTCGGCAGCGGGGCCGGTGCGAAGCACCTGCCGGTCCAGCAGGACGACCTGGTCGGCGTAGCGCTCCAAGGTGGCGAAGTCGTGGGTGGACAGGAAGATGGAAAGGTCGTACTGGGTGCGCAGCTCATCCAGCATGTCCATCAGCTGCTGCTCGCCCTCGGCATCCACGCCGGACAGCGGCTCATCCAGCAGCAGGATGTGGGGGACGGGTTCCAGCGCCAGCGCCAGCAGCACCCGCTGCAGCTGACCGCCGGACAGAGCGCCCATAGGCTTGTCCAGCAGGTCCTGGGCGTGGACCCGGGACAGGCAGGCTTCTGCTTTGGTGCGCAGGGCTTTGGTAACAGGCAACCACACAGGTCGGCGGCAGGTGGCGGCGGTGAAGAAGTCCAAAACCGTCACCGGGTCACCCCGGTCAAAGGTGGGGGACTGGGGGACGTAACCGACAAGGGGGCGGGTGCTTTTTGCCGTGGGGTCTCCCAACCGGAAGGCCGGGGCGCCGGCGGGGGAGAAGGTGATGGTGCCGCTGTAGGGCAGCTGGCCCAAAATGGTCCGCAGCAGGGTGGATTTACCCGCGCCGTTGGGGCCGATGAGGGCCATGATCTCACCGCAGTTGAGCTGGAAAGAGACATCGGACAAAATCTGTTCGTCGTTCAGATGGACGCTCACCCCGGTCAGCTTCAGCCGGCAGGCATCCGTCCGGCCGCTGACAAGCCGGCCATGTTTGATTTTGCGCATGGTCATTCCACCTCCTCTGGAGAGAACGCGCCGACGATGGCGGCAACATTGATGTTGATGGCTTCGATGTAGGGCATAATTGGGGAGATGTCGTCTGCAAAAGGTTCCCGCCCGTCCATGATGGTGGACAGGGTGTACACCCCGCAGCCGGTTTCCCGGCTGATGGCCCGGGCGGTGGCATCGGAGCCGTTGACCTCGGTGAAGATGGCGGGCAGCTCATGCTCGCGCACCAGCTCGGTAATGCGGACGATTTCTTTCGCGGAAGCCTCGCTGCCGGCCTCTTCTTCAATACTGGCAAGCAGGGGCAGGTCGAAGGTGTCTGCAAAGTAGGCAAAGCCGTCGTGGAAGGTGATCAGGGCGGCATTGGAAATGACGGTATCCGACATGGCCTTTCGACCCTCTGCAACGCATTGATTCAGCAGGGAATGGGCAGTATTGGCGTTTTGCGCTATCTGTTCGGAATACGGCAGGTCAAAATGGCGCAGCAGACCCGTCAGCACGTTGTCTATCGCCGCGGACATACGGGCGGGGTCCATCCAGTAGTGTCCGTCGAAGTGGTCGTCGTGGTGGTGATGCTCCGCATCGTGGTCATGGTGGCCCGTGGCGGGAAGAAGCAGGATGCCATCGGAGCAGTCGATGACGGCGGCGTCGGAAGAGGCCAGTGCGTCGGCCATAAAATCCTCCATCCCCGCGCCGTTCATAACAATGACGTCCGCCCGGGACAGTTTTTTCATATCGCTGACCGTCAGGGTGTAGTCGTGCAGACAGCTGACGCTGCCCGTATCCAGACGGGAGACTGACACGCGGTCCAACCCCTGGGTCACCGTCAGGGCGGCGAGATAGGTGGGGTAGGTGGTGGCCACGATATTTACTTGTACCTGCAGTTCGTCATGGTTGGCAGGAGCGCAGCCCGCCAACAGCAGCAGACACAGCAGCAAAGCAGCGATGCGTTTCATAGGTGCCTCCGCAAGTGGTTATTCAGGGAAGCATCATTATAACATTTTTTGCGGAAAATGTAAATGTGAAAACGTCAATGATGATGGTGATGGTGGTGATGGCGGACGGGGATGCTGACGGCGGGACACTGAACGGCGGGGCAGGGTTCGCCGGGCAGTTCCAATTCCAATGTTGCGTGTCCGATGTGAAATTCGGCCAGCGCCTGCCGGGCAGCTACTTTGATCTGATGAGGATCGCCGTCGGTCACAAGGTGTACCGTGGCGCAGTTGGTCTGACCGTCAAGCGTCCACAGGTGGATGTGATGGACGTCCAGAACGCCGTCAAGCTGCTCAAGGTGCAGTTTGATTTGCTCGGTATCAACGTCGAGCGGAACTTTTTCCAGCAGCGGGGTGATGGCGCAGTTCAGGTTTTTGACAGCGTTGGCAAAGATGAACACGGCCACGCAGATGGACATGATAGGGTCCAGAAGCGCAAAGTCGGTGAAGTGCATGACCACCGCGCCGCACAGGACCATGACCCAGCCGAGGACATCCTCCAGCATGTGCAGGTTGACCGCCTTTTGGTTGAAGGAATGGCCGCCCCGGGTAAAGAAAGCCGCGCAGGAGTTTACGCAAACGCCCACTACGGCGAACAGGATCATGCCGCCGTAGTTCAGCTCAACGGGGTCAAAGATGCGCCGCACGGCGCTGCAGATGACCACCACGGACCCCACCAGCAGGATCAATGTGGTGATGATGCCGCCCAGAACGGAGAAACGGGCGTAGCCGTATGTGTAAAGAAAGTTGGAGGGGCGTTTGCTCTTTTTTTCCAGAAGATAGGAGATGCCGATGCTGGCGGCATCACCCAGATCATGGACGGCGTCGGAGGCGATGGCAATACTGCCGGTCAGAACGCCGCCCACAAATTCAAAAATGGAAAAGCACAGATTCAGGATAAACGCGACTAAAATATTTTGTTCGGTTTTCATGGTGACCTCCTGTTGACGGGGAAAATTTTTGTGATACAATATATTAGATAATGAACGGTGTGTTCGATAATATTGTATCAGGGGCGCGGAAAATGACAACGGACAATGGGGTTGGAACGTGCGATACGGAACAAACCGGAAAATTTGTATGGAGGAGTCTATGGACAGACGACAGAGAAAGACCCGGCGGGCGATTTTTGATGCGTTTACAGACCTGCTGTCCCGGAAGGAGTTCGGGCAGATCACGGTGGAAGAGATCATTCAGCGGGCCGACGTGGGAAGGGCGACCTTTTACGCCCACTTTGAAACCAAGGATTTTCTGCTCAGGGAGCTGTGTCAGGAGTTGTTCTGCCATATTGTGGATGCCGCCTGCGGGCAGGAGGAGCATCGTCATATCTTTGAATGTGATACGCACGAACCTGTCTTTTTGCATCTGTTTTCCCACCTGCAGAAAAATGACAACAACCTGCTCAAGCTGCTGTCCGGAGAGAATAACGAGCTGTTTCTGCGCTATTTCAAAACCGAGCTGCGCAGGCTGGCCGAACGGCAGCTGCCGCAGTTTCAGGCGCAGAAAGACCCGCGGCTTCCCCGGGACTTTCTGGTGGAACACATTGCGGCAACCTTTATCGAAACGGTGCGCTGGTGGGTGAATGACGGAATGCGTCTGCCGCCGGAAACCGTTGTGGAATACTTTTACCTGGCAGTATGAGTAAAAAGCCACGCTCCCTCCATCCTATGATGGGGGGAGCGTTTCTGCGTCCAGGAAAGGCGGGATGAAGAATTTACGGCTTGTTCATAAATTTATGGCAAAACCCTATTGCATTTTGCGCATAAGTGGGTTAAACTGAATTAGCACTCGATGAGTGAGAGTGCTAATTCGAAAATAGAGGCGAGCGTGAAAAGGAGTGAATGCTCTATGAATTTGAATCAACTGACGCAGCGGTCCCAGCAGGCATTGCAGATGGCACAGACCCTTGCGTCCCGGTACGGCAACCAGCAGCTGGAGCAGGCGCACCTGCTGTTGGCGCTTGTGCAGGATGAGCAGGGGCTTGTCCCCCAGCTTTTGACAGCCATGGGCCTGACTCTGCCCAGCTTTCGCGCTGCGGCCACTGACCGGGTGGAGAAGCTGCCCAAGGTCAGCGGCGGCGGGCGCGAAGCGGACAAGGTCTACATTACCCAGGAACTGGACCGGGCCCTGAATGCTGCCGAGTCGGCGGCCGATGCCATGAAGGACGAATATATCTCGGTGGAGCATCTGCTTTTGGGCCTTGTGGACAGCGCGGACAGCACCTTGAAAGAACTGTTTTCCACCTACCGCATCACCCGGGAGGGCATCATGCAGGCCCTGGCAGGAGTGCGGGGCAATCAGCGGGTGACCACCGACGACCCGGAGCAGACCTACGATGCGCTGAAAAAGTACGGTACCGATCTTGTGGAGCGGGCCCGGCAGAACAAGCTGGACCCGGTCATCGGGCGGGACGACGAAATTCGCAATGTGATCCGCATCCTGTCCCGCAAGAGCAAGAATAACCCGGTCCTCATCGGTGAACCCGGCGTGGGTAAGACCGCCATTGCCGAGGGCCTTGCCCAACGCATTGTCAAGGGAGATGTGCCTGTCAGCCTGAAGGACAAGACGGTGTTCAGCCTTGACATGGGCAGTCTTGTGGCGGGTGCCAAGTACCGCGGCGAGTTTGAAGAGCGGCTGAAGGCCGTCCTGAACGAGGTCAAGCAGTCCGACGGACGTATCATTCTGTTCATCGACGAGCTGCATACCATCGTGGGCGCGGGTAAGACCGAGGGCAGCATGGATGCCGGCAACCTGCTCAAGCCCATGCTGGCCCGGGGCGAACTGCACTGTATCGGCGCCACTACCCTGGACGAGTACCGCAAGTATATCGAAAAGGACGCGGCGCTGGAGCGGCGCTTCCAGCCGGTGCTGGTCAATGAACCCACGGTGGAGGATGCCATCGCCATTCTGCGTGGCTTGAAGGAGCGTTACGAGGTGTTCCACGGTGTCAAAATCACCGACGGCGCCATCATTGCCGCGGCGACTCTGTCCGCCCGCTATATCACAGACCGCTTCCTGCCTGACAAGGCCATCGATCTGGTGGATGAGGCCTGTGCCATGATCCGCACCGAGATGGACTCCATGCCCACGGAGCTGGACGTGATCTCCCGCCGCATTATCCAGCACGAGATCGAAGAAGCGGCGCTGAAAAAGGAGACGGACCAAATTTCCAGAGAGCATCTGGAGGAAATTCGCCGGGAGCTGGCCCAGATGCGGGAGGAATTCAACGCGAAAAAGGCCCAGTGGGACAACGAAAAGAACGCCATCGGCAAGGTGCAGAAGCTGCGTGAAGAGCTGGAGCAGGCCAACGGCGCGCTGGAGCGGGCCCAGCGGGAGTACGATCTGGAGAAGGCGGCTCAGCTGCAGTACGGACGTATTCCGGAGCTGAAAAAGCAGCTGGAGGCGGAGGAAGAACTGGTCAGCCACCACAAGGAAAACACTCTGCTGCGCGACAAGGTCACCGACGATGAGATTGCCCGTATTATCGAGCGCTGGACCGGCATCCCCGTGGCCCGCCTGATGGAGGGGGAGCGGGAGAAGCTGCTGGGTCTGGAGGATATTCTCCATCGCCGCGTGGTGGGGCAGGACGAGGCGGTGCGCCTGGTGTCCGAGGCCATTCTGCGCAGCCGTGCCGGCATTGCCGACCCCAATAAGCCCATAGGTTCTTTCCTGTTCCTCGGCCCTACCGGTGTGGGCAAGACAGAGCTTGCCAAGACTTTGGCACAGGCCATGTTCGACACGGAGAAAAACATGGTTCGCATCGATATGAGCGAGTATATGGAGAAGTTCGCCGTTTCCCGGCTCATCGGCGCTCCTCCCGGCTATGTGGGATATGAGGAAGGCGGCCAGCTGACCGAGGCGGTGCGCCGCCAGCCGTACAGCGTTGTGCTGTTCGATGAGGTGGAAAAGGCCCACCCCGATGTGTTCAACGTGCTGCTGCAGGTGCTGGACGACGGTCGCATCACCGATGGACAGGGCCGCACGGTGGACTTTAAGAACACTATTATCATCCTGACATCCAATCTGGGCAGCCAGTTCCTGCTGGACGGCATTGACGAGGCCGGACAGGTGACGGACGAGGCACGGGAGCAGATCGATCAGCTGCTCAAGCGGTCCTTCCGTCCGGAGTTCCTGAACCGGCTGGACGAGATCGTATTCTACAAACCGCTGACCCGGGAAAACATCACCCGTATCATCGATCTGCAGCTGGAGGGTCTCAACGCCCGGCTTGCCGACAAGCAGCTGCGGGTGGAGCTGACGGATGCGGCCAAGGCATTCGCTATTGACAGCGCCTACGACCCCCTGTACGGAGCCCGGCCTCTGCGCCGTTTCCTGCAGCATACGGTGGAAACGCTGGTCAGCCGCCGCATCATCGCCGATGAGGTGGCGCCCGGCCAGACTGTGACCGTGGACTGCGTGGACGATGAACTTACAATTCAATAAAAAACGCTCCCTGCCATGTGGCAGGGAGCGTTTTTTATTTTGTGATTTAGCTGCGCTTGCTGAAGATTTTCTGCAGCAGATCCCAATCCTCGTTGGACACAGCACCGGCATCCTCCTGAGGGGCGGCGGGCTGCTCCGCTTCGGCAGCGACCTCGGCGGCAGGCTCGGCAGCGGGGACGGGTTCCTCGGTCAGGGTCAGGGGGGAGAAACCGAAGACGGAAGCGGGAGCTTCCTGCTCTACCTTGGCCTTGACCTGAGTGTAAGGCTCGGCGGTGACGGCGGCAGCCGCCTCGTCAAAGCCGGTGGCGATGACGGTGACGCGGATCTCGTCCTCCAGATCGGGATCGAAAGCGGCACCGAAGATGATGTTGGCATCGGGATGAGCGGCCTCCTGCACCAGATTGGCGGCAGTTTCCACCTCTTCCAGACCGATGTCCATAGAACCGGTGACGTTGATCAGCACGCCGCGGGCGCCGTTGATGGAGGTCTCCAGCAGGGGGCTGGAGATGGCCATGCGGGCGGCCTCCTCGGCCTTGGTCTTGCCGGCGGCACGACCCACGCCCATGTGGGCGCGGCCGGCGTTCTCCATAACAGCGGTCACGTCGGCGAAGTCCAGGTTGATGAAGCCGGTGTTCTTGATCAGGTCGGAGATGGACTGAACGGCCTGCTGCAGCACGTCGTCGGCGATCTCGAAGGCGTTGAGCATGGTGATCTTCTGATCGGTGGCCAGCTTCAGCCGCTCGTTGGGGATGATGACCAGAGAGTCCACCTTGCCGCGCAGCTCGGCGATACCCTCCTCAGCGCGGGCCATACGGCGGCCGCCCTCGAACTTGAAGGGCTTGGTCACCACGCCAACGGTCAGCACGCCCATTTCCTTGGCAATGTCGGCCACGATGGGAGCAGCCCCGGTGCCGGTGCCGCCGCCCATACCGGCGGTGATGAAGACCATGTCGGCATCCTCGAGAGCCTTGGCGATCTGAGCGCGGTTCTCCTCGGCAGACTTGCGGCCCACGTCGGGGTTGGAACCGGCGCCCTGACCGTTGGTCAGCTTTTCGCCGATCTGGATCTTGAAGGTGGCGCTGGACACGTTCAGCGCCTGCTTATCCGTGTTCACGGAAATAAAATCAACGTTCTTAATGCCGGACTTGACCATGCGGTTGACCACGTTACCGCCGCCGCCGCCCACACCGACGACCTTGATGCTGACGACGCTGTCCTGACCGATATCCAATCCAAATGCCATAGCAGCTTCCTCCTAAGTAAAAATCGAAAAACAACCTGTTGGGTCGAAAAAATGGCTGTTCACCATATTTAGTACATTGTATCGCTCTTTTACGGACAGGTCAAGACCTGAAATGCATTTTTTATGCGCTTTTTTACACCTTTTTCGTCGAGAGGCAAAACAATAAGCTCCGAACCCGCTGTGCGGATTCGGAGCCTGTGATTTGACTGCGTATTATGCAGGACTGAAAACCACGGTGTAGTCCTTTACGGTCAGGTCGAGACTGCCGCGCTCAAAGGGTTCCAGCGACTGGATGGCCTTGTCCATGGCAGCAAGCAGGTAGCTGAAATCGCCGCTGACCGGCAGCTTGACGGTGAAGCGGTCGTCCAGCTCCATTCGGATGCAGGTAATGCTGCTCAGGTCCAGACGGGTGGCCCGGGACAGCATGTCAAGCTCCTGCAATGCCTGCAGCAGGGCGATCATACCGTCGGCACGGGTCTGGTACTCGGGCTTGACGGTCAGGGCGGTGCCGACTTCGGGCAGGACGGGGTCCATGCCGACCACCCGCAGGCAGTGGGGTGCATCCGACCAGTCCAATAATTTGCCGGAGGCACTGATGAGCCAGCCGCCCTCGCCATTGGAAAACTGTGCCGCAGCTGCACACTCATTGAGGTTCAGAATCAGGGTGTCGGGCAGGCGGCGGCGGATGTTGACCGACTCCACATAGGGCAGGGTGCGGCGAATGCGGGCGGCGGTATCGTACTTGTTCAGTCCGAACAGGTTATCGCCCCGGGACACACCGGAGGCCTGCTCCACCTGAGCGGCATCGTAGCGGATGTTGCCGGTCACTTCTACATTTTCTACCCGGAAAAACACCGTAGCACCCATGAAAACGGCGGCAGCCAAAGCAATAACGGACAGCACTTTATAGAGGAAGCCGAAGCGTCCTCTTTTTTTGTACCGTCTGCGGTTTTTTCTGGCTGCTGACATGGGCGTTTCTCCTGTCGTTTATCTGTTTAGAGAAGGGCCATCAGGGTCTTGTAAATGGTCTGACCGGCATCGGCGGTGGCCGTGGCAGTCAGGGCGCGGGACATGCTTTGGCGGCGGGCAGCGTCACTCAGCAGGTCGCTCAGGGTGGTGTAAAGGATGTCGGCGGCGCAATCCTGCTCCAGCAGGACCACGGCGCCGCCCTGACGCTCCAGTACCCGGGCGTTTTTCTCCTGATGGTTGGCGGTGACGTTGGGGGAGGGGACCAGTACGCTGGGTTTGCCGATGGCGGCAAGCTCGGACACGGTGGAGGCACCGGCACGGCACAGCACCACGTCGGCGGCGGCCATGACCAGGGGCATATCGTAGATGTACTCCCGCACCTGCAGCTCCGGGGCGGAAATGCCCCTGTCCTGCAGGGCCTGAGTCATGCGGGCAAAATCCCGGCCCGCGCCGTGGATGTGATGGAAGGGAAGCCCCTCCTGCTGCTGGCGTGCCAGCAGTTCCACAGTCAGGTCGTTCATGACCTTGGCGCCCAGAGAACCCCAATAGGACAACAGCAGGGGGCGCTCGTCGGTGATGCCCAGCTGGGCACGGGCCTCGGTCCGGGTGTAGCGGAAGAAATCGCCGCGGACCGGTGTGCCGGTAACGACCACTTTTTCCGGAGTGTCGTAATGAGAGCGGCTCTCTTCAAAACCCACCATCACGCAGTCCACCACCTTGGACAGGGCCTTGGTGGTCAGACCGGGGACAGCGTTGGATTCATGAACGGCGGTGGGGATACCGCGGTGAGCGGCCTGCTTGACGATGGGGTAAGAGGCGTAGCCGCCGGTGCCTACCACAAGGTCGGGTTTGAACTCGTCCAGAATACGCCGGGCCTGGGCCTTGGAGGTGACCATGTTTTTCAGGGTCACCAGATTGTGGGCGATGTTGGCGGGCTTCAGGGAGCGGCGGAAGTTGGTGATGGTAACGGTGCGGATGTCGTACCCCTCCTTGGGGACCAGACGGGTCTCCATACCGCCGTCAGCACCCACGAACAGCACGTTGCAGCCGGGATGCTCCTGCTGAAAAATGCGGGCCAGCGCCACAGCGGGGTTGACGTGTCCGGCGGTGCCGCCGCAGGTGAAGAGAATGTTCATAGCTTACCTCATTTCTTTAGTCCTGCTTCGGAGCGGGAATTTGACGGGAGATACTCAATAGGATGCCCACTTCCGCCAGCTGGATGATAAGAGCGGTGCCGCCGTAGCTGAAGAAGGGAAGGGAGATGCCGGTGTTGGGGATCAGGTTGGTCACCACGCCGATGTTCAAAAATACCTGCACGGCGAACAGGGTGGTGATGCCAACGGCGGTCAGGGCGCCGAAACGATCCCGGGCATGGAGGGCGATCCAGTAACCCCGGAGGATGAACATCATGAACAGACCGAGGATGAGGATGCCGCCGATGAAGCCCAGCTCCTCCACAGCGATGGAGTAGATGAAGTCGTTTTCCGGTTCGGGCAGGAAGAGGTACTTCTGCACGCTCTTGCCCAGACCACGTCCCAACAGACCGCCGGAGCCGATGGAGTAAAGGGACTGGATGGTCTGGTAGCCTTTGCCCAGAGCGTCGCTCCAGGGGTCCAGCCACAGCATGATACGGGAGGTCATGTAGGGAGTGAATTTGACTACCACAGCCAGTGCGGAGCCAACAAGGGCGATGCCGGATACGAACCAACCCCAGTGGATACCGGAGGCGAACAGCACCGCTGCGCCGCCCACGAAGACGAGAATGGTGCCGGACAGGTGGGGTTCCTTCAGCAGCAGCAGGGCGATCCCGCCCAGAATACCGATGTAGGGAAGAAGCTCCATCAGACCGATTTTTTCCACAAAATTCAAGGTGCGGCCAAGACGGGTGCGCTTGGTCCATTTGGTGGGCTTGCGTTTATCGCGCACACACAGACGGCTTGCGAAGAACAGGATGACGGCCACTTTTACGATCTCGGATGGCTGGAAGGTTGGACCGGCAACCAGGAGCAGGCGCAGCCAGCGCTGAGCGCCCTTGTTGGCCACGCCCAGCGGGGTCAGCACCAGCACCAGTAAAACAACCGAAATGATCAGCAGAATGGGGGACAGACCACGCAGATACTGGTAGTTAAAACGCGAAACAAGATACAGCACGGCTACACCCAGCAGGGCGAAACGGCCCTGAGCGAAGGCGTAGGCCAGGGGAGAGTCGGTCTTGGGGTCGTAGTAAGCGGTGGCGTAGGAGGCGGACATGACCATGATCAGGCCAACGCCCAGCAGCAGCATAGCCAGCATCAGCAGGGGCAGGTCCATAGGACCACGGGCCAGTTGTTCTTCAACGGTCAGGTCGCGCTTTGCTTTTCGGGCCATGGGACCGCCTCCTTTCAATAGAATGTGGGATTTACAGGGACATTCGATCCATCACACCCAGGAACGCCAGCGCACACAGGGCGGCGGTCAGCAGGGTGAAGACGAAAAACAGCTTAACTTCGCTCCAACCGCCCATCTCGAGGTGGTGGTGGAGGGGAGCCATGCGGAAGATACGCTTGCCGTGGGTCAGCTTGAAGTAGGCGACCTGAATGATGTCGGACAGCACCTCGGCCACATAGATCAGGCCGATGATGGGGATGACCAGCGGGATATTCAGGGCAAAGGCCATGCCGCAGACCGCACCGCCCAGGAACAGGGAACCGGTGTCGCCCATGAACACCTTGGCGGGGTGGAAGTTGTAAAGGAGGAAAGCGGCCAGACCGCCGGCCAAAGCGGCGGCGAACACGCCCAGCTGCGTGTAGCCGTACCAAATGGACACGGCAATGTAAAACACAGCTACGGGCAGGGTCACACCCGTGGCCAGACCGTCCACACCGTCGGTGATGTTTACGGCGTTGACTGTACCAACCATAACGAAAGCGGCGAAGATCATGTACACGGGCCAGGGCAGCAGCAGCTCCACATTGAAGAAGGGAATGTAGAGGTTCGGGGTCAGAAAGCCGCTGGTACGCAGGAGGATGACGAACACCACCGAGGCGGCCAGCTGCAGCAGGAACTTCTGGGGAGCGGTCAGGCCGGTGTTGTGATGGTGTTTGACTTTCTCGTAGTCATCGATAAAGCCGATGATGCCGAATACCAGCGCAAAGGCAAGAACCAGCAGGTGAGTGAACTCGCCCTTCATCATGGAGGGCCAGCCGGCGATCACGGTGGCGATGCAGATGCCGCCGATGAACATCAACCCACCCATGGTGGGGGTGCCCTGTTTGGACATATGCCAGGTGGGGCCGATCTCCTTGATGGATTGACCGGCCTTCAGCCGGCGCAGAGCCGGGATAAGATAGTGTCCCAAAAGGGCACAGGCCACAAAGGAAATCACAAGGCTGATGATGATCGTCATGAATAAAACCTCCGTCAGGTGCATTTTCTTCTGTTTCTATGTTTGCCGTCTGCGGCGCAGGGCGCAGTTGTGGGCGCAGGCCCGGATAAAGGCCCGTTCCTCCGCACCGCCGTCTGTGCCGGTCAGCACCAGCACGTCGCCGGGACCTGCCCGATCCAGACCACGGACGATGGCCTGCCGCCGGTCCGAGCGTGCGCTGCCGAAAGCCAACACCCGGTCCGCCAGTTGGTCGGCAAGTTCCTCCATGGGACGGCTGCCGTCGGCCAGGAGACATACGAGCCGCCGTGCGGTAAAGCTGCGTGCGGTGGTCAGCACCCGTTCCAAACTGTGCAGGTCACTTGCCCGGTCCAGCAGCACCGTGTAGGCTGCGGGGATGGACAAAACCTCCATGCAGCCGGACGGACCGTGGGCCACCCGCAGAAGGCGGGCCATCTGTCCCAGTTCCAGACCCATGCACAGGCCGCAGGACAGGGCGCACAGGGCATGGTAGACCGCAAAGCCGCCGCACATAGGCAGGTGGATGCGGCAGATCTGCCCGGTGGCCACGGCCTCGAACTCCGTATGGCCGGGAAACAGCCGCAGGTTACGGGCGGTCAGGTCGGCACGCCCTTTGTTCTCCGAGTAGGTAAAGCTGTGGCGGGGGATGATACTAACATAATCCTCCCGACCCGTTTCGTCAAGGTCAAATACTGCCATGTCGGTCCGGGCCAGCAGGTCGTCAAGACCGTCCCAGTTCATGACCTGTCCCACCGGTGCGGTCACGCTGATGTGAAGACCGGTGCAGACCCTGCGGGCCAGCGCGGCACGGTCCAGCACGATGACGGTGTGGGTCGCGTTCTGCAGGGACAGGCGGTGCAGGTGAGCGGACAGGGCCTCGGCACAGGACAATGCAGGACTGTCCGGGCCGATGATACAGGGGGAAAGACCAGCAGTGCCCTCCAGCGCTGCGTGCAGAAGACAGGCGCTCTGCCGGGCATCTGTTTGGCCGACGATGGCGATCAGGGTCATGGCGGCACAGGAATGCTGTGACATGAAGTGGGTCACCCCTCAAAGGGCGGTTTCATTCTCTCTGTGCGCGCCGGGAACGGCGCAGGGTCACTCCAGGGGGGAATAGCCGTCGGATACGCTGGTGTCCACGAAACGGACGGGGATAACGGTGCCGCGGTCCACGACCTCGCCGGCACCGTAGCTTTGATCCACGGCCTTGGTCACCGCGCTGTAATAGGACACGCCGGAGGCCCGCATGTAGAGGCCCAGGTCGTTCAGGCGCTTCTTGGCCTGATCATAGGTCAAACCGCGCAGGTTGGGTACGTTGACCTGTTCGGTGGGGGCCTGCTGGCCCATGTACAGGATGACAGTGCTGTTGCCGGGGATGGTAGCACCCACGGCGGGGATCTGGTCGGTGACCACCGTGCCGGTACCGACGGTACGGCAGGTGAGGTTCTTACGCTTGAGGGCGGCCTGAGCTGTGGTCAGGTCGTAGCCGGTGAGCTTGGGGACGGACACGTCGGCGGCTGCGGCTTCGGACTGGGTGTACTGACGCTCCACGCCCAGATAGTCCAGGATCTCGGCGATGAGCTGACCCGCCATGGGAGCGGCCATCTGGCCGCCGCTGATGTAGTAGCCGGTGGAGCCGTACTTGCTGCCGGGGGAGGCGTGCTTGGGCGTGTCAAAGTACAGCAGAACGATGACCTGAGGGTCCTCGGCGGGGGCAAAGCCGACGAAGGATACGATCTCCTCGTCCTGGGTGCCGACCTCGCCTTCGGCGGTACCGGTCTTGCCGCCGATGCGGTAGCCGGCCACGTAAGCGTTGCGGCCGGTGCCTTCACTGACCACGCTTTCCAGAATTTCAGCGGCCTTGCGGCTGGTGTTCTCGCTGACCACCTGACGGATGACGGTGGGTTCGGTCTGGCGAATGATGTTGCCCTCGGAGTCGCTGATGGCCTTCAGCACGTGAGGCTGCATGAGGTAGCCGCCGTTGACGGTGGCGGAGAAGGCGGACAGCAGCTGCAGGGGGCTGACGGTAAAACGCTGACCGAAAGAGGCGGTGGCGAGAGACTGATAACCCTCGGGACTGACGAAGTAGTCACGGTCCCACACAACGCCGGTGGCCTCGCCGGGCAGGTCGATGCCGGTGGCATCCTTCAGACCAAAGGCCTCGAAATAGTCGTAGAACGTTTCTGCGCCAAGGCGCTGACCGATCATCATGAACGCGGGGTTGCAGGAGTTCTGCACTGCTTCGGCCAGAGTCTGGTCGCCGTGTCCGCTGCGCTCGGAGCAGTGGATGGTGCGTCCGGCAACCACGTAGTAACCGGGGCAGAAGAAGTGGTCGCTCTCGGAGATGACACCGGCCTCCAGTGCGGCGGCAAGCACCACGGACTTGAAGGTGGAGCCGGGTTCATAGGTGTCGTTGAGTACCTTGTTGCGCCACTGCTGGTTGAGGGCGGCGGAGATGGCGGCGGAGGAGGCTTTGCTGCGCAGGTCCTCGTCGCTCAAAGGATTGCCGTCCTCATCGGTGAGATTCTGGGTTTTGTACTGCTGATAATATTGCTCCTTACGGGCGGCGGCCTGACGGTTCAGGGTCTCCTCGTGGACCGTGCCGTAAGCGTTCAAATCGTAGGTGGGGGAACTGGCCATGGCCAGCACGGCACAGGTCTTGGGGTTCATGACAATGCAGATGCCGCCATTTTGCACATCGTACTTTTCAATGCCTGCGGCGAGTGTCTGCTCGGCCATGCGCTGGATGGTGCTGTCGATGGTCAGGGTGATGCTGCTGCCGTCCTCGGCGTCGATGTAGTTGGAGTAGCTGTTGTACATTTCGGTGCCGGCGCCGGTCTGGGTGGTGACCACGCGGCCGGAACGGCCCTCCAGCAGCTGCTCGTAAGCGGCCTCCACACCGTAAGCGCCGCCATTCTCATTGACGAAGCCGACTACGTGGGCGGCCACGGTGGACATGGGGTAGTAGCGCTTGGTGGTGGGGGTCATGATGAGGGAGTAGCCCAGCTTGTTGTCGGCGATAAAGGCCTGCAGCCGTTCGGCCTCGGCGCCCTCGATATTTTTCTTCAGCACTTCGTACTGGGAGTTGACTTTGTTCAGTCGGCGGACCACGTCGTCCCGGTCAAGGCCGAGGACGGTGCAGACCTCGTCGCAGATGAGGTCACGGCGGGCCTGAATGGCGGCCTGATAGGCGGTCTCGTCAATGGTGCCGTCGGCCTGCTTGAACTGCCGCTGGCTGATGCTGTTGATAAGGTCGCGGGGGGAAAGGATCAGGTTGTACACGGTGGCGGACATGGCCAAAACGTTGCCGCTGCTGTCCCGGATGTAGCCCCGGTTGGACTTGACCTCCACGTCGCGGGTGGATTGCTGCAGCTGGCGCAGCTGGTACTCCTCGTGATGGCGGATGGAGACATCCCAGAGCTTCCAGCCCAGAACGCCGAAGGTGAACACACCGAACAGACCCATCAGGATGGCGGTGCGGCGGAAAATCAGCTGTTTGGAGGTGCGCTCCTGCCGCTGAGTGCGCTGGGTTCTGTTTTCTGCCATGGAAGCGACCTCCTCTTATCTATCGTCAAAAGGGCGCAAGAACTATGCTCTTGCGCCCTCTCGTTTCATCGTGGTTTATAAGGCTGTTTTACTGTATGTGCTGCATCAGCAGAAATATTCAACCAGACCGGAAAAAATCTCGCCCACGCCCTTGGCGGCACCGGCAGCGCCGGGGGCAGCTCCGTCGTTAAAAACCACCACGCTGTCGGGACGGGACATGTCGATGTAGGTGATCTGGTCGGGGGTGGGACGGACCATGGTTCCGCCTACGGCGGCCTGCAGACGCTGCAGATCGAACTCCCGCTCATACTGGGCGGACAGGGTGGCCTGCTCGGTGTGCAGGTCAGCCAGCTGGCTGCGCAGGGCGACCACGTTGTCAGAGGCGATGTGCAGCTGCAGGGTACTCAGCAGCAGCAGCACCGCGAACACGCCCACGGCGAGGAAGCCCACCACCGCGAAGGGGGCCACGTGACCTGCCTCGCGCACGGCCACCTGAGGACGGGTGACGGTCTGACGGCGAGGGGCGCGCTTGGGGACGGCGTACTGCTCGTCCTGTCTGCGGGGGGTACGGACGACGTTGCCGGTATAGGCGGGGGCGTAAGCTGCGCTGCCGTTGACACGGTATGCGGTTGTTCTCTGTCGCACTGCCATGGCGGGTTCCTCCCAAATGATCTGTGATCTGTTTTTATCTCGTCTTTTCCGCTACGCGCAGCTTGGCGCTGCGGGAGCGGGGGTTTTCTGTCAGCTCCTGCTGGCTGGGCAGGATGGGTTTTTTGTTGACCAGCTTTAGGTCGGGGGTCCTGCCGCACACACAAACGGGAAAGTCGGGGGGGCAGGTGCAGCCTTTTGCGAATTCGGCCATGCCGGTTTTTACGATGCGGTCTTCCAGCGAGTGGAAGGTGATCACGGCCAATCGCCCGCCGGGATTCAGCCGGGGGACAGCTGCGCGGATCATGCGGTCCACGGCGGTCAGCTCGTCGTTGACGGCGATACGGATGGCCTGAAAGCTGCGCTTGGCGGGGTGCTGCTTCTCTTTCAGCGCCTTGCCGGGCATTGCTCCTTTAATAATATCTACCAACTCGAGCGTGGTTTCGATCGGTTTGGTCTGCCTGTACCGCTCGATGGCGGCGGCGATGAGACCGGCGTAGCGCTCCTCGCCGTACTGAAGCAGAATTCGCCGCAACTCGTCCCGGGACCAGGTGTTGACCACGTCGGCGGCGGTCAGACCCTCGGACCGGTCCATGCGCATATCCAGCGGCGCGTCGGCCATGTAGGAGAAGCCGCGGCTGCTGTCGTCCAGCTGAGGGGAGGATACGCCCAGGTCAAAGAGCATACCGTCCACGCGGTCAACTCCAACACCGTCCAGAATGGCGTCGATCTCGGCAAAGTTGCTGTGTACCAGCCGCACCCGATCCATCCAGGGGGCCAGCCGCGTTTGCGCGGCATCCAGGGCGGCCTGATCGCGGTCCACGCAGATCAGGGTGCCGGTGGTCAACCGCTGTGCGATTTGGCTGGAGTGGCCGGCGCGGCCCAGAGTGCCGTCCAGATAAATGCCGTCGGGGCGGATATTCAAGCCGTCCAGACATTCCTGCAGCAGGACGGAATAATGAGTGAATTCCATGGATTACAGACGCAGCTTGCGGCTGAGGGACTTCATGCGCTCCGGTGTGGCGCTGGCCAGCAGCTTCTCGTTCCAGCGGGCGGCATCCCAAATACGGGCGGCGCCGTTGGCACCGACGATGACTACGTCCTTTTCCAGCTTGGCGTACTCGCGCAGCAGGGGAGGGATCACGATGCGGTTCTGACTGTCCACGGTGCAGCGGTAGGTCTGGGCAAAGAAGACTTCCATCGCTTCGATGTCATCTTCCTCCTCCAGCTCTTCCGCACGGCGGCACAGGGCGTCCCAGGAACTTTGGGGGTAGATGGTCAGGCACTGGTCCGCACCCATGGACAGGTGGAAGCAGTCACCCAGTTCTTCTTTCAGGCGGGCCGGGATGAACAGGCGGCCCTTTCCGTCGATGGAATGTTCAAATGTTCCGGTCACGCTGTTCACCTCCTCCACTTTGATGAAAAATCGGGGGAAAATGCTCCACTTTCCTCCACCTGCTCCTAGTATAAGAGGTTGACCATAAAAATGCAAGAGTTTTTTATGCATTTTTTAGAATTTTTTTCAAGAAAAAAACCGTGGATTTCCTTTGAAATCCACGGTTTTGGGAATTAAAACAAATGTTCGATGCCTTTGAAGAGTGCGGCTTTTGACGATATCAACAAGATAATGTCATGACACAAAAAATCGACACAATATATTGTGTTTCACTGAGATTTTTCCCGTTCCAACAATTGTCGAACGATTTCGCTGACAAGGGCGGGAGGTGCCTTGCCGCCCAGAGTGCGCATAGCCTGTCCCATGAGAAAACCGGCGGCTTTTTCTTTCCCGGACAGCCAATCTTCCACCGATTTGCGGTTTTGAGACAAAGTTTCCTCCACCGCGGCGGTGATCTGTTCTGTGTTGGAGGACTGCTCCAAATGGTGGGCGCGGACGTATTGGGTAGGGTCACCGCCGGTGAAGACGGCGTCAAATACCTCCACTGCGGTATTGCGGTTGATCGTTCCGCGCTCTACCAGATGAATAAGGTCCGCCAGAGCCTGCGCAGTTATGGGAATTTCCTCCACATCAAGGCCGTCTGCACTGAGGCGGCGCAAAACCTGCCCCATGATCCAGTTGGCGGCTTGTTTGGGCGGTGCGCCGAGGGAGACCACCTGTTCGAAGAACGCTGCCAGTTCCCGTCGGGAGGTCAGGGTGGTACAGTCGTAGTCACTCAAAGACCAGTCCCGGGCGTAGCGGGCGCACTTCTCGTGAGCCAGCTCCGGCTGCTTCGAGCGCAGGCGATTCAACTGTTCTCCGCTTACCGCCAGCGGCGGCAGGTCTGGGTCAGGGAAGTAGCGGTAGTCGCCCACCTGTTCCTTGTCCCGCATGGGGACGGTGCGGCGGGCATCCTCGTCCCAGCGGCAGGTCTGGCAGCGCACCTGACCGCCGGACTCCAGAATGGCGATCTGCCGCTGCGCCTCGTACTCACAGGCCAAACGGACGGCCCGGAGGGAACCGAGATTTTTCAGCTCTGTGCGCACGCCCAGCTCACTGCTGCCCGCCGGGCGGACGGACAGGTTGACGTCGCAGCGCAAAGACCCCTCCTCCATACGGCAGTCGGACACGCCCAAATACTGCAGGATGGAGCGCAATCGCTCCAGATAGGCGACGGCATCCTCACCGCCGGAAAGATCCGGGGCGGTGACGATCTCAATGAGCGGAACACCGCAGCGGTTGTAGTCAATGGCGGTGCGGTCGTCGTGATGGTGCAGCTTGCCCGCATCTTCTTCAAGGTGCATCTCGCTGATGCGTATCCGCCTGCCATCGGGCAGGTCCAGATGCCCGTTCCGGGCCAGAGGGGCGTACAGCTGGCTGATCTGATAGGCCTTGGGAAGATCAGGGTAAAAGTAATTCTTGCGGTCGAACCGGCTGACCGGGGTGACGGTGCAGTTCAGGGCAAGGGCGGCTTTCACAGCCAGTTCCACGGCCTGTTCATTCAGCACGGGCAGAGCGCCGGGCAGACCGAGACACACCGGGCAGCACAGGGTGTTGGGCGCAGCGCCGAAGGCGGTGGAACAGCCGCAGAAGATTTTGCTCCTTGTAGCCAGTTCCACGTGGGTTTCCAACCCGATGACGATTTCCCAGTTCATCCTGCGTCACCTCCCAAACCGAAAATGGGGGGATGGAGGCGGTGGAAATCCGTCTCCTGCTGGAAGGCAAAGGCGGCGTTCAGCACCGCGCCGTCAGCCATGTGGGGGCCAAGAAGCTGCGCTCCGATAGGCAGACCCTCCTTGTGCATACCGCAGGGCATGGAAAGGGCGGGCAGACCCGCCAGATTGGCACAGGCCACGTAGCGGTCCTCCTGATACAAAGCGACGGGGTTGTTGGCCTCCTGACCCAGTTTGGGAGGCGGACCGGGGAGGACCGGGGTCAGCAGCAGATCGTAATTATGCCAAAGGGCGCGGAAGGTATTCTCCACCTGATGGCGGACGGCCACGGCCTTTTTGTAGTAAGTTTCGTAGTTGTCACCGCTGAGCAGATAGGTACCCAGCAGGATGCGCCGCCGGACTTCCCGACCGAAGCCGAGGGAGCGGCTGCGGACGAACAGATCCTGCACGTCGTGGGTATCTTCCGCGCGGCAGCCGTAGCGCACGCCGTCGTACCGGGCGAGATTGGAGCTTGCCTGCGCGCAGGCGAGGACGTAGTAGGCGTGGACGGCGTGTTCAAGGCCGACGGCATGACAGGACTCCACCAAAGCGCCCCGCCGGCGCAAAGTGTCGGCGCAGGAGAGAATGGCACGGCGGGTGGGTTCATCCACCGCTTCGTCAAAATACACGTCGGGGATGCCGATGCGTACACCGTGCAGATCGCCGGTCAGTTGGGGGGACAGGGGCAAATAAGGACCGGGCAGGCTGGTGCTGTCCCGCCCGTCATGACCGCGGATCATGTCCAGCACGGCGGCGCAGTCCGCTGCGTTCCGGGCGATGGGGCCGATCTGATCGAAGGAGGATGCGTAAGACACAAGGCCGTAGCGGGACACCGTGCCGTAGGTGGGTTTCATGCCGGTGACACCGCAGCAGGCGGCGGGGTGGCGGATGGAGCCGCCGGTGTCAGAACCCAGGGCATACCAAACCAATCCCGCGGCAACGGCAGCGGCGCTGCCGCCGGAGGAACCGCCGGGACTGTATTCCAAATTCCACGGATTTTTCACCGGACCGAAGAAAGAGGTCTCGGAGGTGGAGCCGATGGCAAACTCGTCCAGATTGGTTTTGCCCGCACAAACTGCGCCCGCAGCGGTCAGTTTTTCCACCGCTGTGGCGGTGTAGGGCGGGATAAAATCGCGCAGCATGCGGCTGGCGCAGGTGGTGGCAGTTCCGGCTACGCAGATGTTGTCCTTCACCGCCATGGGGACACCGGAAAGGGGCGAAACGGGGGCGGCGGCAATGGGATCGGAGGCAGAAAATGATGTGAAGCAATTTAACTTGTCGGCGTTTGCGGTACAAGCGGAATTGGAGAAGAGCAAAGCCTCTTTGCTGGAAAGCTCACCTCGGGAGATGGCGGCGGCCAGCTCCAGGGCAGTCAGTTCAAACAGCGTGTTCATGGTCCACCTCACTCCACGGTCCGGGGGACGAAAAAGAACGTTCCGTCCGTCTCCGGAGCGTTGGACAGCAGGGCGGCCCGGTCTGTGGAGGGACACACCTCGTCGGCGCGCAGGGGACAGGGTGATTCCTGCTCAGCAGGTGGGCAATCCGGGCAGGCGCGCAGCACGTCCAGACAGGCCAGCACAGCGTTCATCTGGTCAGTCAGCACGACCCGCTCGGTATCGGTCAGGGACAGGGCGGCCTTCCGCTCCAGATCAGTCATAGTCTTGTTGTTGATGGTCACGGAGCCACCTCCTTGCTGTGTTATATAAGGTTACCGGCCAAGGGCCAAATCATACAGCTCGTTCTTGGAAAGGGACAATTCTCCGGCGGCCTGACGGACCGCATCTTTCAGGGAAGCACCCTGTTCACGCAGCTGCTCCACTCGGGCAAGGCCGTCCTCCAATGTGGCGGAACGCTCGGCGACTTCCTCCGCGCCGCGGACCACCAAGACGAACTCGCCCTTAGGCTCGGAAGAGGTGTAAAGTGAAACTGCTTCGCACAATGTTGTGCGGATGATTTCCTCGTGCAGCTTGGAAAGTTCCCGACACAGGGAGATGGGACGGTCCCCGCCGAAGACGTCGCACAGGTCGGACAGAGTGGAGGTGAGCTTATGAGGTGCTTCGTAAAAGACCATGGTGCGCACCTCGCCCCGCAGGCTGTCCAGATGGGCCCGGCGGTTCTTTTTGTTCATGGGGAGGAAGCCTTCGAAAGTGAAACGGTCGGTAGGCTGAGCGGATGCGGCAAGTGCGGTGACCATAGCGCAGGGGCCGGGGATGGAAACTACGGTGATGTCGTTTTGAGCGCACAGGGCTACCAGTTCCTGACCCGGGTCGGAGATGGCGGGCGTTCCGGCGTCGGTGACCAGGGCGCAGTTTTCACCGGCGAGCAGACGGTTCAAAACAGCTTGTCCCCCCACCTCGGTGTTGTGGCGGTGGTAGGATACCAGCGGCTTTTTCAGACCCAGATGGTTGAGTAGCTTCAGGGAGACCCGGGTGTCCTCTGCGGCGATGAAATCCGCCTGGGCCAAGGTTTCGGCCATGCGGGGGGAGATGTCGCCCAGGTTGCCGATGGGGGTGGGGACGAGGTATAGAATTCCGGCCATTACGACCACTCCTTATCCGTTAAATGATCTTCAGCAGGACCAGAGCCAGCAGCAAAAACGTGATGAGCAGCGCCACAGAAAACAGGATAAAGCCGCCGCTGAATTTACCGCTGCGTCCGGCCTGAGAGGGGGGGACAAGACCCGCCCGGCGCAGGGCGGTGACTACGGGTTTGTAGAGCAGCAGGGTGGCGGCCATGTTCAGCCCGCCCTTGACAAGGTTAAAGGGCAGGAACACCGGGATGAGCATGGAGGCAATAACAGCCCGGGGGGTGCCCTGGTACATAGGTGTAATGAGATAGTTCCACAGCACCATTACCGCGGTCAGGGTGACCGTACCCGCCGCAAGGCCGATCACCGCGCCGTTCATGGTGTGGCGGCGCTTGTAGAGGTAGCAGGCCGGGCAGCAGAAGCTGGCAGTGGCGGCGATGTTCATGATGAGGCCGATAGGGCCGGTGCCGCTGAAGGTGAAGAATTCCACTACCGGGACGAGAAAGGACAGGACGATGGCGGCGGCGGGACCCAGAGTGAAGCCGCCGATGCAGATGACAACACTTTTGAACTCAAAGTCCAGAAAGCCGTTGACGCTGGGGATGGCTTTGCACAGCCAGGTGACTACCAGTGCCACAGCGGTCAGCATGGCAAGGGTGACCACGGTGCGGGGGGTGAGCCATTTTTGCTTGGTTTGGGACATAAAAAACACTCCTTTCGATGATGCGACAGCCGCAAGACGAAGTGCCTTCCGGTCATCAGACCAAAGTGAGGAGCGCGTGTTTGCACACATCTTCTTCCATCCGGACTATACCGTTGGTCCCGGAGTTGCACCGGGTCAGCGGGCGCCGTGCGCCCGGTCGCGGACTGTACCGCCAGTGGGGACTTTCACCCCGCCCTGAAGACATTCATCCAGTTGTCGACTTATTATACGCCCCGGGGGCGGCGATTGCAACCCCCGGGGCGAAATTCCCGTTATTCCAATGCGGCAGGGCCGAAAGCGTGGGGAAGCAGAGTGTCCAGCGTGGAAATTTCAAACTGCCCGTCCTGCCACACGGCCAGCACCCGCAGGGTGGGTGCAAACTCGCAGAGCATCTGCCGGCAGCTGCCGCAGGGCCAGCAGAAGTCATCCCCGCTGCCGGCGATGGCGATGGCGGTAAAACTGCGCTGCCCCTCGCTGATGGCCTTGACAAGGGCTGTGCGCTCGGCGCAGATGGTGGAGCCGTAGGCGGCGTTTTCCACGTTGCAGCCGGTGAACACGGTGCCGTCGGCGCACAGCAGGGCGGCACCCACGTTGAAATTAGAGTAGGGGGTGTAGGCGTTTTTGCGTGCATCAAGGGCCAGCTCGGCCAGTTGGCGGTCGGTCATGACGATCACTCCTTTTCAATAGTTTACCACGAATTTGAGTGGCCGACAATAAAAAATGTCCCACCCATTCGGGTGGGACATTTTCTATTCTCTGTGAAGTGGTGAATTACTTCAGCTCGACCTTGGCGCCGACCTCTTCCAGCTTGGCCTTCAGAGCCTCGGCATCCTCCTTGGAGACGCCCTCCTTGATAGCCTTGGGAGCGGCCTCGACAACAGCCTTGGCCTCAGCCAGGCCCAGACCGGTGGCCTCGCGCACGACCTTGATGACCTTGATCTTCTCGGCGCCGACCTCAGCCAGAACCACGTCGAACTCGGTCTTCTCCTCGGCGGCGGCAGCACCGGCAGCGGCGCCGGCAGCGGCGGGAGCGGCCATAGCAGCGGCGGAAACGCCGAACTCTTCCTCCAGAGCGTGGACCAGCTCGGACAGCTCCAGCACGGTCAGGCCCTTAACTTCCTCAATCAGAGCAGTGATCTTCTCGGTAGCCATAATAAATGTACCTCCTAAAATGTGTTTGTTTTCAGATTTGAATGATGTTACCGATTACTCGGCAGCGGGAGCGTCGCCCTTCTCGGCGATAGCCTTCAGGACGATAGCCAGGCTGGTGATGGGAGCCAACATGGTGCCCAGGACCTGAGCCTGCAGGACCTCCTTGGAGGGCAGCTCGGCCAGAGCGGCGACCTCGTTCAGAGGCAGGACTTTGCCATCCATAAAGCCCGCCTTGATGATGAACTTCTCACCATTGAACTGCTTGGCGAACTTGTTGATGACGCGCATGGGAGCGATGGGGTCCGCCTCGCAGATAGCGAGAGAAGTGGTGCCGTTCAGGCTGTCGGACAGATCGCCGAGGCCGGCGTTCTGAGCAGCGAAACGGGTCAGGGTGTTCTTCACAACGGCGTACTCGACACCATTCTTGCGCAGCTCGGCGCGCAGAGCGGTATCTTCGGCCACAGTGATGCCCTTGTAGTCGACCAGCACACCGGAAGCGGCTTTCTGCAGCTTTTCGGTCAGCTCGGCAACTACGGCCTTCTTGGACTCCAGAACAGTTGCGTTAGGCATTTGGGTTTCACCTCCAGAGAATAAATAAAAACGCTGTTTGCGCACAAAGACACAAACAGCGAAAAACATTTCATGTTAAGCACTGCACTCTCGGCAGGATTTACACCAAAGGAAACCTGCTGTCTCTGAACGCAACACATATTATATGCAGGAGCATACCTCTTGTCAAGAGGAATTTTTACTTTTTTCAAAAAAGTTGAGCCGCGGCGGAGGAATATCCTCCGCCGCGGGCAGTTGTATTAACCGATCGGCTCAAAATCCGCCGCGCCGTGTTTGCACAGGGGGCAGACGATGTCGTCGGGCAGGGTGTCGCCCTCGTAGACCCAGCCGCACACCTTACACACGTAACCCTTTTTGCCCTCGGTCTCGGGCTGGGGTTTGACGTGGTCCTGATAGTAGGTGTAGGTCATGGTCTCCACGTCGGACATGACCCGGGCCTCGGTCACCGAGCAGATGAACATGCCGTGGGTGTCCAGATCCACATACTGCTCCACCTTCAGGGACAGGAAGGAGTTGATGTTCCGGGGCAGGAAGGCAAGACCGTTGTCGGAACGCAGGATCTCCTGCCCGGCGAATTTGTCCGCCACCCGGCCGCTCTGGAAGCCGAACTGCTCAAAGACGGCGAAGGGGGCGCTGGTATCCAGGCAGTTGACATTCATGATGCCGGTCTGCTTGATGATGTGGTGGGAGTAGTTTTCCTTGTTGATGGTGACGGCCACACGGTTGGGGGTGTTGGTGACCTGAGTGACGGTGTTGACGATGAGGCCGTTGTCTTTCTCGCCGTCCCGGCAGGTGACCACGTACAGGCCGTAGCCGATGTTGAACAGGGCAGACAGGTCGTTCTTGTTGGCGGTGGACTCCTGTCGGGCCATATAGTCCCGGCACAGCTCGTCGGCCATGGTATCCAGCTGCTTGCGGCTGTCGGCGCTCAGGGCGGAGCGGATGGTCACGGTGGTATCGGTGTAGGTGAGGTCACGGCTGTTTTCCAGCATACCGCGCATGACCTTGGCGGCCAGGGGCGCCCAGGAACCGTTTTCCATCAGGGCCACGGTGCGATTTTGGAAATTGCGCTCGGTCAGGTGGTGGATGAACTCCTTCATGTGAGGGAATACGTCGGCGTTGTAGGTGGTGGTGGCCAGCACCAGTTTGCCGTAGCGGAAGGCATCTTCCACCGCCTCGGCCATGTCACAGCGGGCCAGGTCGTTGACGACCACCTTGGGACAGCCGCGCTCCTGCAGCTTTTCGGCCAGCAGCTCAACCGCGGCGCGGGTGTTGCCGTAGACGGAGGTGTAGGCGATGACGATGCCGTCGCTCTCCACCCGGTAGGAAGACCAGATGTCGTACAGATTCAGATAATAGCCGAGATTTTCTTTCAGCACGGGGCCGTGGAGGGGGCAGATCATGGCGATGTCCAGACCTGCGGCCTTTTTCAGCAGGGCCTGCACCTGAGCGCCGTACTTGCCCACGATGCCGATATAGTAGCGGCGGGCCTCGCAGGCCCAGTCCTCTTCCACGTCCAGCGCACCGAACTTGCCGAAGCCGTCGGCGGAGAACAGAACCTTGTCGCAGCTGTCGTAGGACACGATGACCTCAGGCCAGTGGACCATGGGGGCGGCGACAAAGGTCAGGGTGTGTCTGCCCAGACACAGAGTGTCGCCCTCGCCCACCACAATGCGGCGGTCGGCGTAGTCCTCGCCAAAGAACTGGCCCATCATGGTAAAGGCCTTGGCAGAGGAAACCACCACTGCTTTGGGGTAGACCTGCAGGAAGGCGGCGATGTTGGCGGAGTGGTCAGGCTCCATATGGTGGACCACCAGATAGTCGGGCTTGCGGCCGTCTAGGGCCTTTTCGATGTTGTCCAGCCACTGGTGGTTGAAGTTCTTATCCACGGTATCCATGATGGCGATCTTCTCGTCCATAATGGCGTAGGAATTATAGGAGATGCCGTTGGGGACGATGTACTGTCCCTCGAACAGGTCGATCTGATGGTCGTTGACACCGATGTAGCGGATGTCTTTGGTAATAGTCATTGGTATCGCTCCTTTACATATATCTTAATATAGTATAGACGAATTGTGGGGCAATCAACCCAGATAATGGCTCATGGCCAACATCAGGCAGAAACCTGCCAGCAGGGCGTAGGTGGCACCCTGTTCGCTGCCGTGGGCGTGGGTTTCGGGGATCATCTCGTCGCTGATGACGTACAGCATGGTGCCGCCGGCAAAGGCCAGGGCGAAGGGGAGAATGGCGCCGGAGAGGGATACTGCGAAGAAACCCAGCAGGGTGCCGGCCACTTCCACCACGCCGGTAAGGGCGGCGATGACGAAAGTGCGTGTGCGGCTCATTCCCGCGGCCAGCATGGGCGCGATGATGACCATGCCCTCCGGAATGTTCTGCAGGGCGATACCCGCGGCGATGGTCAGTGCCTCACCGTCGTTGCCGGTGCCGAAGCCAACACCCGCGGCAATACCCTCGGGCAGGTTGTGGATGGCGATGGCCATGACGAACAGCAGGACTTTGTTCAGCCGCTGGGTGTCGGCGGGGTGGCTTTCCTGATCTGCTCCGGCGATCCGGTGCAGGTGGGGAACGAGTTTATCCAACAGGTTCAGGCATACGGCACCAAGGAAAATGCCGATGGTGGTGACGGGAATGGAGTTGCCGATCTCCACCGAGGGCAGCACCAAGCCGATGACGGCGGCAGCCAGCATGACACCGGCGGCAAGGGCCAGCACGATGTCGCTGAAGCGGTGGGAAATACGCCGGAAGGCGAAGCCGAGCAGTGCGCCGAATACGGTGGCACCGCCAACGCCAAGGGCGGTAAGCAGGACAAGTCTCATTATAAACCTCCTGACTGTGTTTGGAACGAAACACAATGACATTATAGCAAAAAGAGCAGACGAGGGCAACAGGCAGATGCGGGAAATGTGATGAAACATGTAGCGGAGAAATGTAAGAAATCCCCTTGCGCAATGCAATGAAATGTGCCATAATACCATCGTCCACTTTATCCTATGCAGCGGTATCGAAGTGGTCATAACGGGGCTGACTCGAAATCGTGTGGGTTTGTAGATGGCCCAACCTCGGAACCCCTTGGTATTTCTGGACTTTCCGGTTCATCTACGCTTTTTAACAACTTCATATCTACGGTTTTTCTACGCTTTGTTCTACGTTTTCTACGCTCGGC
>JAFQBN010000036.1 GCA_017416685.1 Oscillospiraceae bacterium | reverse complement strand
GTCCTCAGCTCTACCAACTGAGCTACAGAGGCAAATGGCGACTCGGAAGGGACTTGAACCCTCGACCTCCGGCGTGACAGGCCGGCGTTCTAACCAACTGAACTACCGAGCCAGATGGTAAAGGATTAATGGTGGGAACAACAGGGCTCGAACCTGTGACATCATGCTTGTAAGGCATGCGCTCTACCAGCTGAGCTATGCTCCCCTGTTGTGCCGTCAACTCGAACGGCAGGTGCTATTATAATGGAAACAAACAAAGATGTCAACAGGAAAATCATCTTTTTTTGAAAAAGTTTTTTGCCGGGTAAAATAGAGGGAATACCTGTGATTTCCTTGACAATCGGTGTGATAAAATGGTATAACATAGGCGGAATATAACAGATGGGAAGTGACCTGTATGGAACATAAAATCAAACGCATCGGCGTGCTGACCAGCGGCGGCGACGCCCCCGGCATGAACGCAGTGGTCCGCGCGGTGGTCCGTACCGCCATGAGCCGGGGCGTGGAGTGCATCGGCATCCGCCGTGGCTACAACGGCCTGATCAAGGGTGACTTCATCCGCATGGACGCAAGTACCGTCAGCCACATCATCGAAAAGGGCGGCACGGTGCTGTACACTGCCCGCAGCGAGGAGTTCAGGACGGAGGAAGGCCAGAAGAAGGCGGTGGACACCTGCCGTCTGCTGGGGCTGGACGGTGTGGTAGCCATTGGCGGCGACGGTACCTTCCGCGGCGCGCTGGCCCTGTCCCGCCACGGCATTCCCGTGGTTGGCATCCCCGCCACCATTGATAACGACATCGGCTGCTCCCAGTACACCATCGGCTTTGACACCGCCTGCAATACTGCGGTGGATGCCATCGATATGCTCCGTGACACCATGCAGTCCCACGAGCGCTGCTCTGTGGTGGAGGTCATGGGTCGTCAGGCCGGCTACCTTGCATTGTATGTGGGTATTGCCACCGGTGCCACTGCCGTGCTGATCCCCGAGCGGCCTGTGGACATCGAGCAGGACGTGGTGGAGAAGATCCGTCAGGCCCGTCTGGCCGGCCGCACCCACTTTATGGTGGTGGTGGCCGAGGGCGCCGGCAGTGCCATGGACATCTCTGCCCAAATCCGAGAGGCCACCGGCCTTGACCCCCGGGTGACCGTGCTGGGGCATATCCAGCGGGGCGGCTCGCCTACCTCCCGGGATCGGGAAACCGGCACCCGCATGGGGTATGAGGCGGTGCAGACCCTGCTGGCCGGCAAGGGCAACTGCGTGGTTGCCACCAAGGACGGCAGAATCGTTACCATTGACATTGAGGAAGCGCTGGCTATGACCAAGCAGTTCCCCATGGACCGCTACGACGTGCTGGAGGCGGTCACCACCAACGGCTGATTTGCAGAACAAAACCCCGGACGGATTTCCGTCCGGGGTTTTGTATGATGATTACTTGCGTTGGGCCAGTTTTTCGCCCACGGTGTAGATGCTGCCGGCACCCACCGTCAAAATGAGGTCGCCGGGTTGGGCAAGCTCTGCCAGGGCATCGGTCAGCTCGTCTAATGTTTCATGGTAGGTCGCCCCGGGAATGTGGGGCAGCAGGTCACGGGAGGAGATGCCGATGGTGTTTTTCTCCCGGGCGGCGTAGATCTCGCCCAGCAGGGTCACATCCGCCAGCTTCAGCACCCGACAGAAGTCGTCAAACAGCTCCTTGGTGCGGGTGTAGGTGTGGGGCTGGAAGGCGCAGACAATGCGCTTGTAGCCCAGCGGCTTCACGGCGGTGAGCAGCGCCTCCACCTCGCTGGGGTGGTGGGCGTAGTCGTCATAGATCTTTGCGCCGTTGTACTCGCCCTTGAACTCAAAGCGGCGGCCGGCGCCGGTGAAGGAGCCAAGACCCTCCGCCACGGCGGCGGCGGGGATGCCCATCACATAGGCGGCAGCGGCAGCGGCTAAAGCGTTTTTGACATTGTGCATACCGGGTACTTGCAGTGCGGCGTGAGCGTACAGCTTGCCGTCGGCCACGATGTCAAAGTCGGCCATTCCGTTGGTGAAAGTCAGGTTTTTTGCATGGACCACGCCGGTCTCCACACCGAAGGTGATGATGTTGCCCTCGTAACCGGCAAGGGCCTGCACGGTATTGGCATCCTCGCCGTTGGCAACCACCCAGCCGTGGGCAGGCACTAAGTTGGCAAAGGCAAGGAAGGAGCGCTGCACGGCGGCCAGGTCGGCGAAGTAGTCCAGATGATCGGCCTCGACATTCAAAATGACCGCCACAGTGGGGAAGAAGGACAGGAAGGAGTCGCAGTACTCGCAGGACTCCATGATGACCGTATCGCCCTTGCCCACGCGATGACCCGCACCCAGCAGGGGCAGATGACCGCCGATCATGACCGTAGGGTCTGCCTTGGCGGCCATAAAGATGTGGGTACACATGGAGGTGGTGGTAGTTTTGCCGTGAGTTCCGGACACGCACAGGGCGTTTTCATACTGCTTCATCAGCGCACCCCAGGCCTGAGCCCGCTCGAACACGGGGATCCCGGCGGCCCGGGCGGCGGCAATTTCGGGGTTGTCATCGTGGACGGCGGCGGTACGGATAACACAGTCGGCGCCCTGTACACTCTCGGGCAGGTGACCGATGGTCACGGTGATGCCGAGGGACTCCAGCCGTTCCACCGTGGGGCTGCGCTGCATGTCCGAACCGGAGACCACAAGACCCGCGCCCAGCAGCACTTCCGCCAGAGGGGACATGGAAACGCCGCCGATGCCTACCAGATGGGCGCGGCAGCCGGGACACAGATATGTTTCAATGGGGTGAGAAACCATGCGGTTTACACATCCTTTAATTTGGTTTATAATGGCATTATTATAGTACAACAATGATGAAATGACAAGGGGTGTGCTTAAATATAAGCAGCCCTGCCTCAAATCATACCGGGGAGGTAGGAAAATGCTTTGGCAGAGCGTGGACAAATGCACGCGGAATTGTTGTGAAACGCTGTGGCAGGCTGGGTTTGAGGCCTACCCTGTGGGCGGCTGTGTCCGGGACCTGCTGCTGGGCCGTGCCCCCGGTGACTGGGATGTGACCACCAACGCCCTGCCGGAGCAGGTGATGGCACTGTTTGAGCGCACTGTTCCCACCGGAGTCAGGCACGGTACGGTCACGGTCGTTATAGACGGCACGAGCGTCGAGGTGACCACCTTTCGCACCGAAGTGGGGTACTCCGACGGACGACATCCGGACGGGGTGCGCTTTGATGCCACGCTGGAGCAGGATTTGTCCCGACGGGACTTTACCATCAATGCCATGGCACTGGTCCGGGACGGCTCTTTGATCGACCCCTTTGGCGGGCAAGATGATTTACAGGAAGAAATGATCCGCTGTGTAGGTGACCCGGACCGCCGGTTTGACGAGGATGCCCTGCGGATGTTCCGTGCGGTGCGCTTTGGGGCGCAGTTGGGTTTTTTGATTGAAGATAACACGCTAAAAGCACTGATGCAAAACGCGGGTAAAGCAAAGTCGCTTGCTGGTGAACGGGTGCGGGTTGAGGTGGAAAAGACACTGTGTTCCGCCCGGCCGGAGCGGGTCAGGACGTTGTTTGACCTTGGATTAATGGATGGGTGGAGCAAAGCGAAGCCCAATAAAACCGAACGGCTTGCAAACCTGCCTTGTGAGCCGATGCTCCGCTGGGCGGGTCTGTGTGCCTGTCTGGCAGGGGAGGGAGCGGAGGGCTTCCTGCGTGGCTTGAAAGCAGACGGTGCAACCATCCGGGCTTGTAGTGCCGGGCAGAAACTGTATCGCGCGGGCATTCCGGCGACTGACCGGGACTGGCGGCTTGCGCTGATGGAATACGGCGTGGATGCCTGTCGGGCGGCAGCCGCCATGGCCGGGGAAGAAGTGTTGCGTCAAGTGGATGCCGTGCTTGCCCAAAACCCCTGTATCCGGGCGGAACAGTTGGCTGTATCCGGTGGAGAACTGGCAAAAATGGGCCTTTCCGGGCCGGAAATCGGGCAAATGCAGCAGCGGTTGCTGGCCTTTGTGGCGGAGTATCCGGCGGCTAATACCCGTCAACAGCTATTGGCTGAAATCGATGCAATAAAGTAAAAAACGGAGCGGAGAGTATTGTTCTCCGCTCTGTTTTTTTGCCCCTGTTTCAAGAGGAAAACAGGTTATCAAAAAATGTGCAATATATGGCCGATTTTTGCGGTGATGTGGCTAGTAAGTTGGTCTGAGATTTGATACATTCATTATAGAAAACTATCGTTAAGGAGGTCATAGTATGACACAGCGAATTGAAACTATGTTGCAAAACTGTTTGGCCTATGCCCACCATGTACACCGCGCGCCCTTTGCCGGGGCGGTGGATTGGCAGAAGAAAGGGCTTTCTCCCGTGCTGCGCAGCGCCCATCGGCTGAAGGCGCTGCTGGCTGCCGAGCATCCCGCGGAGCTGACCGGTCGCGAGATTTTGTTTATACGCACCGTGACCGATGTGCCCGGCATCTTCACCGATGCCGAGCAGGCCGACCTGAAGCAGAAGCACTTCATTCACGAACTGGGCAATCTGTCCAACATCTGCCCCTCTTATCAGAGTGTGATGGAGCTGGGTCTGGATGAAGTCAAAAACCGCGCAAATCAGCGACTGGATCGCTGCCGCGCCGAGCAGGACACGGAAGGGGAGGACTACCTCACCGCCCTTCTCATGAGCCTTGAGGCCGTGTACGATTTGTGCGCGCGCTACCGCGCCGCAGCCCAGTGGGCCGGCAATACCGCCGCTGCCGACCGCCTTGCAAACGTGCCGTACAATCCCCCTCGCTCCTTTGCCGAAGCGCTGCAGTTCTTCCGCATCCTGCACTACACCTGCTGGGCGGAGGGTATGTACCACGTGGGTGTGGGCCGGTTCGACCAGTATATGTGGCCCTATCTGCAGAAGGATTTGCAGTCCGGCGTGCTGACCCAGGACTCCGCGCTGGAACTGCTGGAAGAGTTCTTCCTGTCTTTCAACATGGACAGCGATATGTACCCCGGCGTGCAGCAGGGGGACGACGGCCAGAGCATGATGCTGGGCGGCCGTACTGCGGATGGCAAGGATGCCTTTAACCTGCTGTCCTCCCTGTGCCTGACCGCCAGCCGAGAGTTGAAGGTCATCGACCCCAAAATTAACCTGCGCGTGGATAAGGACACCCCCATCGAGCGCTATGAAGAGGGTACTCGCCTGACCATGGAGGGTCTTGGCTTCCCTCAGTACTCCAACGATGATATCGTCATTCCCGCCCTGATCGAGATGGGTTATGCCCCCGAGGATGCGGTCAACTACACCGTGGCTGCCTGCTGGGAGTTTATCATCCCCCACAAGGGCATGGATATCGACAACATTGCCGGTGTGTCCTTCTCCAAGTGCATTGACGAGGCGATGCACGAGAGTTTGGCCAAGTGTGCCGACTTCGACGCGTTCCGCGCCGAGGTGGTCAAGAAAATTGTGACCAGCTGTGACGAAATCGAGGAAAATGTGAAGGGTCTGTACATCTATCCGTCCCCCTTCGTTTCTATGATGATGGACGGCTGCATCGACAACGCCCGGGACGTTACTCTGGGCTGTAAGTACAACAACTACGGCATCCACGGCACCGGCGTGTCCACCGCCGCGGACACCATGGCCGCCATTCATAAGCTGGTCTTTGAAGAGAAGTCCCTGACCGCCGACGAGCTGATTGCCGCCATCGATGCCAACTTTGAAGGCTACGAGTCCCTGCGTCAGCGTCTGCGTACCGAGATGCCCAAGATGGGCAACGACGACGACTACGTGGACGGCGAGGCGGTGTTCCTGCTGGATGCCTTTGCCGACGCGGTGGCCGGCCGGAAAAACGAGCGCGGCGGTATCTTCCGCTGCGGTACCGGCTCTGCAATGTTCTACCTGCAGCACGCGGCCGAGACGCCCTGCACCGCAGACGGCCGCAGCCACGGTGAGCCCTTCGGCGCCAACTATGCCCCCAGCCTGTACGCCAAGACCGGGGGCCCCGTGTCCATTGTGCGGTCCTTTACCAAGCCCAATCTGGCCCGGGCCTGCAACGGCGGCCCCCTGACCATGGAGTTTGACTCCACGCTGTTCCGCAGCGAGGAGAGCCGCAGCAAGGTGGCACAGCTGGTGCGCTACTTCATCCACAGCGGCGGCCATCAGTTCCAACTCAACGCCGTCAGCGCCGAACAGCTGCACGACGCCCAGCTGCACCCGGAGCAGTACCGCCGTCTGGTGGTGCGTATCTGGGGTTGGAGCGCCTACTTTGTGGAACTAGATAAGGCCTATCAGGATCACGTCATCGCCCGCCGAGCCTACGGCCTGTAATATGAAGGGCCTGATTTTTGACATTAAGGAGCTGGCGGTCCACGATGGCCCCGGCCCGCGCACCACGGTGTTTTTTAAGGGATGTCCCCTGCGCTGTCGGTGGTGCCACAACCCGGAGGGGTTGGAGTTCCACCCTCAGCTGATGGTGCAGTACAGCCGCTGTACCGGCTGCGGCCTGTGCCGGGCGGGGTGCGACCATCCGGAGTGTAAAGGCTTTGACCGCTGCCTTCACGCCTGTCCCAATGGTTTGATTTCCTTGTCGGGGTGTGAGGTGGACAGCGGTGAGCTGGCCGCCAAGCTGCTGCGGGAGAAAGACTTTTGGGACATCAGCGGCGGGGGAGTGACCCTGTCCGGCGGCGAACCCTTGTCCCAACCGGAGTTTCTGCTGGATTTGCTTGATAAGTTGGAGGGTGTCCACCGCTGTGTGGAGACCTCCGGCTTTGCATCCACCGATGTGTTCGCCGCTATGTGCGCGCGGACAGAACTGGTGATGATGGACCTGAAGCTGGCCGATCCCGGCCTGCACAAGCAATATACCGGGCAGGACAATGCACTCATTCTGCAAAACCTGGAGTATCTGCGCCAAAGCGGACACCCCTGTATCATCCGCACGCCCCTGATTGGCGGAGTGACGGACACGGAGGAAAACCTGACCGCCATTGCCAAACTGCTGGTGGGGATTCCCGGCCTGCAGCGGGCGGAACTGCTGCCCTACAACCCCATGGCCGGGGCGAAGTACCCCCAGCTGGGTCTGGAACCCATGGAATTTACCGGTCAAAAGGCCGATGAACGTCTGCTGGATCCCTTTATCCGTGCCGGTGTGCCGGCCATCTTAGCATAAGTTATACACGCACTGGAGGTTATCGTTATGCCCGAACCTGTCAACCCAATTCCCTTCAAGCGCTTTGCTACGTCCGTGGATTGCTCCCGCAACTCGGTTATGACCGTGGACGCGCTGAAAGAATGGATCGATATTATTTCCGACCTTGGGTACAACCATCTGATGATGTACACCGAGGACACCTATGAGGTGGAGGGTCATCCCTACTTCGGCTATGCCCGTGGCCGCTACTCCAAGGCGGAACTGAAGGAACTCAACGCATACGCCAAGGCCCACGGCGTGGAGATCGTTCCCGCCATTCAGACCCTGGCGCACATGGCTACCATCTTCCGCTGGAAGCATTATTCCGAAATCAACGACTGTGCCGACATCCTTTTGTGTGAGGATGAGCGTACCTATGAATTTATCGAGAGCATGATTGCCACCTGTGCCGAGTGCTTCGACAGCCGCATTATCAGCGTGGCTATGGATGAGGCGGAGCTGCTGGGCCGCGGCAAGTATATGAAGCTCCACGGCTATCACGAGCGGCTGGATGTGCTCAAGCGCCATATGGCCCGGGTGTGCGAGATCACGGACAAGTACGGCTACGAGATGATGCTCATTGCCGGCGATATGCCCGTGCGCCTTGCCACCGGCAACGATAACTACACCGACGTGAACAACGCCGTCAAGGACGATGTGTCCAACCTGATGCCCGCCAACGCCGCCCTGATGTACTGGGACTACTACAAGCGGGACAAAGAGGACTACAAGGCTCTGATGAACATCCACCAGCAAATCAAGGCGGAGAACCTGTGGTATCTGGGTGCGGTGTGGTCCTGGCACGGCTTCAACCCCGAGAACTACTACAGCACCTGTGCCATCCGCAACTCCGTCCAGGCCTGCATCGAGCAGGGGGTGGAGAACGTGGAAATCTGCACCTTCGGCGACGACGGCGGCGAGTGCGCCCACTTCGCCGTACTGCCCGGTATGTTCTACGCCAGCCAGATTGCCAAGGGCATTACCGACGAAGAGCAGATTAAAAAGAACTTCGAGGAGAAGTACGATATTCCCTACGACGCCTTCCTGTTGCTGGATCTGACCCAGCGCAACGAGAGCGAGGAGTACTGTGTCCATCCCACCCGCTACATTCTGTATAATGACCCCTTCATCGGTCTGATGGACCCCACCATTCCCGACCACGCTCGTGCCGACCACGAGGAACTGGTGGAGCTGTTGACCCCCTGGTGTGACCATCCCCGTTGGGGCTATCTGTTTGAGACGATGCGCGACCTGTGCGCCGTCACCGCCGAAAAGTGCGACATCGGCATCCGCATCCGCGCCGCCTACAAGGCCGGTGATAAGGCGAAACTGGCCGAGCTGGCCGGTGAACTGCGCCGCATCCGCGATCTGGTGAAGAAGTTCCACAAGTCCTTCCGCAAGCAGTGGATGATCGAGAGCAAGCCCATCGGCTTCGAGGTGTCCGACGCCCGCATCGGCGGCGTGATGACCCGTTTGGATACCTGCGCCGACCGCCTGGAGGAGTATGTCAGCGGCGAGCTTGCCACCATCGACGAACTGGAGATGGAGCAGCTGGATCCCCGCACTCCCTCCAGCCCTGCTTTTGGTGTGAAGAAGTATATGAACTACTGGGATCGCAACAGCCGCTATTACAGCGATATTGTGTCTGCCTGCGTGACGGACAGACCGGAATAAAGGAGAGGTTGATATGAACTACAAACTGCCCTTTGAACACAACAACGGCATCCCCTTCAAGCGCTTTGCCTTCCGTCTGGACTGCTCCCGCAATGCGGTGATGAACGTGCCGGCCATGAAGCGGCTGATGGATATCGCCGCCGAAATGGGCTACAACGCCTTTATGTTCTACACCAAGGATACCTATGAAATCAAGGGCCATCCCTACTTCGGCTACGGCCGCGGCCGCCTGACCAAGGCGGAGCTGAAGGAACTGGACGCCTACGCCCTGTCCAAAGGGCTGGAGCTGATTCCCGACATTCAGACCCTGGCCCACCTGAAGACCATCTTCCGCTGGAAACACTACGCCGAGATCAATGACTGCGAGGATATCCTGCTGTGTGAGGACGAGCGGACCTATGAGCTCATCGAGGCCATGGTCGCCACCAGTGCCGAGTGCTTTACCTCCCGGGTCATCAACCTGAGCATGGACGAGGCGGAGCTGCTGGGGCGTGGTAAGTACCACGAAAAGCACGGCGACCACGAGCGTATCGACATCCTCAAGCGCCACATGAAGCGGGTGTGCGAGCTGTGCGATAAGTACGGTTTTGAGATGATTCAGATTTCCGGCGATATGCCCTTCCGCCTGGCCACCCGCAACGACAACTACAGCGACACCAAAGCCGTGGTGCAGGAGGATGTGTCCGACTTGATTCCTGAAAAGGTAGGTCTGATCTACTGGGACTACTACAAGCGCAGCAAAGAGGACTACACTGCCCTGATGAAGATCCACCAGGAAATCAAACCGGACAACCTGTGGTACTACGGCGGCACTTGGACCTGGCATACCTTCTCGCCGGAGAATAACTACGCCATTCAGGGCCTGCGCAACTCCATTCAGGCCTGCGTTGACGTGGGACTGGAGAATGTGGTGGTGTCCTCCTTTGGTGACGACGGCGGCGAGTGCGCCCGGTTCTCCGCCCTGCCGGCCTACTTCTACGCCGCGGAGATCGCCCGGGGCAACACCGACGAGGACTCCATTAAGGAGAAGTTCGAGAAGATGTTTGATATCCCCTTCGACGAGTTTAAGCTGCTGGACCTGACCGGCCGGAATGAGACGGAGGAGTACTGCATCGAGCCAACCCGTTACATCCTGTACAATGACCCCTTCATCGGCCTGATGGATACCACCATTCCCGACTACACCCGTGCCGACCACGAGGAGCTGGTCAAACTGCTGACTCCCTGGTGTGACCATCCCCGCTGGGGCTATATGTTTGAAACCATGCGCGACCTGTGCGCCGTCACCGCCGAAAAGTGCGATATCGGACACCGCATCCGCGCCGCTTATGAGGCCGGTGACAAGGCTAAGCTGGGCAAACTGGCCGAGGAACTGCGCCGCATCCGTGGTCTGGTGGAGACCTTCTACAAGTCCTTCCGTCGCCAGTGGCTGCTGGAGAACAAACCCCACGGCTTTGACGTGTCCAACGTGCGTATCGGCGGCGTGATGAACCGCCTGGACTACTGCGCCGACCGCCTGGAGGACTACGTGGCCGGGCGTATTGACCGGGTGGAGGAGCTGGAGGAGAAACTGCTGGATGTGCGCACTCCCGCCAGCGACAGCTACGGCGTGAAGAAGTACCTGAACTACTGGGATCGCAACAGCCGTTACTACGTTGACATCGTGTCCGCCAATGTGGTGGGCAAGGGTTATTGATAGGAGAACGTACAGATGCAATACACACCCTGTAACAACCAAGCAATTCCCGACAAGGTCAACCTGGCCTACGGTGGCGTGAAGCTGACCGGCGGTCGGCTGAAAACCCTGTTCGACAACAACATTTCCTTTTTGAAGCGCTTTGATTTGGACCGCATGCTCTACTGGTTCCGGGTCAAGGCGGGCAAGCCCGCCCCGGGTGTACCCTACGGACAGGGCCTGAACGTGTTTGAGGGGGAACTCCACGGACAGACAGCCGGTATGTTCCTCATGGGTGTCGGCACCACCCTCATGTGGCAGGAGGACGAGAAGCTTCGTGAAATGATGAATGCCATCGTGGACGAGATCGAGGCCTGCGCCGAGGACGACGGCTACTTCATGGCCATTGAAAAGGAGAAGTTCAATGACAAGGAGTATCCCAACTATGTCCGTGCGTGGATGAACTTCGGCCTGCTGGCTGCCGGTGCCGCCGGAAATGAGAAGGCCTACGGCCTTGTCCGGGGCATGGGTGACTGGTTCAATCAGTGCGACTGCCTGCCCTATGTGAAGGATCTGGAACTGGGCTTCCAGGGCAACCTCGCCAGCACCGAGGTGTATCGTTCACCCGTGGGTGTGCCCCGCGACCTTGAGGTGGCGGAGAAGCACTACCGTGAGGAGTACTGGATTGATTGGCTGCTGGCCCATGACCAGCGGGCTATCCACGCCCATCTGGGCAACCACCCCCACGGCACCCTGCTGACCACCCTGGAGGGTCTGTTGGACACCTACCGCGCCACCGGCGAGGAGAAGCTGCTCAATGCCGTCAACTGCGCTCTTGAAATGTACAAGGACAAGTGGCAGCATGTGGGTGGCGGCATCGTCATGTGCGAGGGGGAACTGCGCCAGCCCGGTTGCTACTTCCTGGACCAAAAGCACATCTACAATGAACTGTGCTGCACCACCTTCTGGATGCTGCTGCATCAGCGGCTGCACCTGCTGGATCCCGACAACGCAGCCAACTTTGACGAGATCGAGCAGTCTTTCTACAACGTCCTCACGGCCTGTCAGGTGGAGGATAGAGGCATCCACTATCTGGCCTATCTGGAGGGCTGCAAGGACAATCGCTGGGTGGACCGCGCCACTTGTTGCGTGGGTACCGGTACCCGCATGATGGGTATGGTACCTCAGCTATTGTACAGCTACACGGAAAAAGAGATTTATGTTAACCTCTATGCCGACAGCGAGGCTACCTTGGGTGATGCGGTTATTAAGGTGCAGTCCGGTATGCCCTACAATGGCAAGGTACGTATCGAACTGGCTGAGGCGGCCCGCCCCATGGACCTGAAACTGCGTATTCCTCGTTGGTGTGCAAGTGATGTAAAGGTTTGCGGCATTACAGCAAAACCCGGCACTTATCTGACCGTTCCCGCCGTTGCTGCCGGTACGGTCATCGAGTTTGAACTGCCCTTCGGCTGGAAGAGCACCCTGTACCACGGTGTGGAGGAAATCATTGGCAAGGAGCGCTGGGCGGTAGAGTATGGGCCGTTGCTGCTAGTGGCTGCCGGCCGGGACGGCATACCCGTCAAGATGGACCCCGAAAAGCCTTGGGAGTATTTGGAACCCATTACGGAAAATCGCTTCCGACTGAATACCAGCACCTGCCAGGAGTATCTGGTCTATATGGACATTGATGACGAGCCATTCTTCGCCTACCCTGTGGTGGAGCGGCCCGAATAACAGATCAAAAAAGTCACCCCCCGGCTTAACGGTGAACGGGTCCATAAAAAACGGACAATAGACAAAACACCCCCTGTGTAGGAAAATGAAACTACACAGGGGGTGTTGCTATACTGACCGTGTGGGTGTTACCCCACAAAGGACGCCCGCCGCAGGCGGAACATCCCCAACGATAATTCCCTGCGGGTACAAGGGGCCTGGCAAACCATCGGCACGGCTGGCGGTCATGATTCACAGACGGTGTCCATGTCGGCCATTAAAAAACATAATAGCAGCTATTAAATATACATATAGGGGCGCGACTGCTTTGGCCCTGCCAATTCTTGACTTTTAACCTTCTTCTTGATATGTTTTGTGTGCCACTATTGTCGTAGTATATGTAAAAGGAGAAACTTGATATGAATTGTGATCGGAGTAAAAACGGCGTTCCCTTCAAGCGCTTTGCCACCGGCGTGGACTGCTCCCGCAACTCCGTTATGACCGTAGATGCCCTGAAGCGGTGGATCGACCTGATTTCCGCCATGGGCTACAATACCATGACCATCTATACCGAGGATACGTACGAGCTGGAGGGCCATCCCTATTTTGGTTATGCCCGGGGCCGTTATACCAAGGCGGAGCTGAAGGAGATCAACGCCTATGCCAAGGCCCACGGCGTGGAGGTCGTGCCGCAGATCAATACTCTAGCCCATTTGGCCACAATCTTCCGCTGGAAGCACTATTCCGAGATCAACGACTGTGCCGACATCCTTTTGTGCGAGGATGAGCGCACCTACGAGCTGATTGAGGCCATGATTTCCACCTGCGCCGAGTGCTTTGACAGCCGCGTTATCGGCGTGGCGATGGACGAAGCGGAGCTGTTGGGTCGGGGCAAGTACCTGAAGCTCAACGGCTACACCCCCCGGCTGGAGGTGCTCAAGCGCCACATGGCCCGGGTGTGCGCCATCACCGACAAGTACGGTTATCAGACCATGCTGGTCTCCGGCGATATGCCCTTCCGTCTTGCCACCCACAGCAGCAGCTACAGCGATACCACGGCTGTGGTGCAGGAGGATGTTTCCGGCCTGATGCCACAAAACGCGGCGCTGATGTACTGGGATTATTATAAGCGCGATAAAGAAGACTATAAGGCCCTCATCCGCATCCACAAGCAGATCAAGGCGGACAACCTGTGGTATTTGGGCGGCGTGTGGACCTGGCACGCATTCAATCCCGAAAACTATTACAGCACCCGTGCTCTGCGCAACTCCATGCAGGCCTGCGTGGAGGAACAGGTGGAGAACGTGAAGATCTGCACCTTCGGCGACGACGGCGGCGAGTGCGCCCACTTTGCGTCTATGGCCGGCTTGTTCTACGCCAGCCAGATCGCCAAGGGCATTACCGACGAGGACGAGATCAAGAAGAATTTCGAGGAACTGTTCGAAATCCCTTACGACGCTTTCCTGCTGCTGGATCTGACCCAGCGCAGTGAGAGCGAAGAGTACTGCGTACACCCCACCCGCTATATTCTGTACAACGATCCCTTTATCGGCCTGATGGATCCCACCATCCCCGACTATGCCCGCGCCGACCACGAGGAACTGGTCAAGCTGCTGACCCCCTGGTGCGACCATCCCCGTTGGGGCTATCTGTTTGAGACGATGCGCGACCTGTGCGCTGTCACCGCCGAAAAGTGCGACATCGGTATCCTCATCCGCGCCGCTTACAAGGCCGGGGACAAGGCGAAGCTGGCTGAACTGGCCGGGGAGCTGCGCCACATCCGCGACCTGGTCAGGAAGTTCCACAAGTCCTTCAGACGTCAGTGGATGATGGAGAGCAAGCCCATCGGGTTTGAGGTGTCCGACGCCCGCATTGGCGGCGTGATGACCCGTCTGGATACCTGCGCCGACCGCCTGGAGGAGTATGTCAGCGGCGCGCTTGCCACCATCGACGAGCTGGAGATGGAACAGCTGGACCCCCGCACTCCCTCCAGCCCCGCTTACGGTGTGAAGAAATACCTGAACTACTGGGACCGCAACAGCCGTTATTACAGCGACATCGTGTCCGCCTGCGTAACGGACAGACCGGAGTAAACCATTGCAAACAACAAGGAAAATATGTTATGCAGCACAACCCGGCCGCAACCAAGCCATTCCCGACAAAGTCAACCTTGCCGGCACTGAAGTGTATCGTTCTCCTGTTGGTGTGCCTCGCGAGCTTTAGGTGGCGGAGCAGAACTATCGGGAGGGGTACTGAATGCTGGCCGCCGGCCGGGACGGTGTGCCTGTGAAGAAGGACCCCGCAAAGCCTGGGGAGTATCTGCAACCTATCTCGGAAAACCGCTTCCGACTGAATACCAGCACCTGCCAGTAGTATCTGACCTATATGGATATTGACGATAAACCCTTCAGCGCTTATCCCGTGGTGGAGAGGCCCGAATAACAGGAATAGAGCGGCGGAGCATACCTGCTCCGCCGCTTGACTTTTTTGCAGCAATGTGATATAAAAACGGCAACTGAATACGGCGCTGCCACCGGGTAGCGGATGTAACAGCATCCTGTTGCACATCATTAGGTCCTGGAAGATGTGCATACGGGATGTTTATTTTTTGTGAAGAGGTGCAAAATGAATATCAAACAAGCTTTTGCCGGCCTGACAGTCTTTGAGCGCAGCCTGTGGCTGGTGGGTATGGCGCTGATCGCAGGCTCTTTTTGGTTGTGCGGCAGCGGAGATGTGCTGGTGCTGGTTGCCTCCTTGTTAGGTGCTACTGCCTTGATTTTTCTCGCCAGAGGAGAACCTCTTGGCCAAGTACTGGTCATCATTTTTTCGCTGCTGTACGGATATATTTCGCTCAGACAGCGATACTATGGTGAACTGATCACCTATGTGGGTATGACCGCACCTATGGCGGTCATCAGCCTGGCAGCATGGCTGCGCCACCCTTACCGGCCGGGTGAGAGTCAGGTGACGGTCAGCAGTGTGTCCCGCCGCAGCGCACTGGTGCTGGTGGTATTGACGGGGCTGGTGACATGGGGGTTTTACTACATCCTGAGGGCCTTTGATACGCCCAATCTGGCACTGAGCACCCTGTCCGTAGCCACCAGCTTTTTTGCCGTGGGTCTGACTGTGGTGCGCAGCCCTCTTTACGCCCTGGCCTATGCGGGCAATGATTTGGTACTCATCGGTCTTTGGGCGCTGGCCAGCCGGCAGGATCTGACCCAGCTGCCCATGGTGGCTTGTTTTTTGATTTTTTTTGTCAATGATGGGTATGGTTTTGTAAACTGGCGCAAAATGAAACGCCTGCAGAGCAGGGGATAGTTTGTCCCGCCGGGGTACACTGTCATACCGCACACAACAAGTAAGTGGAGGAAAAATGGTATGAAAAAACGAGTGTTGACCCTTCTGATGGCGTGTGTTCTTGCGGTCGGATTGTTGTCCGGCTGCGGGGAAGATGAAAAGGGCAGTGTTTATTGGCTGAACTTCAAACCGGAGGCGGATCAGGCGCTGCAGCAGATCGCCAAAACCTACCGGGAGCAGACCGGGGTGGAGGTGCGCATCGTTACCGCCGCTGCAGGTCAGTACGAGTCCACCCTGACCGCCGAGATGGACAAGAGCAACCCGCCTACCCTGTTCGTGGTGGGCAATAATGCCGCGCTGGAACGGTGGGGCGGTTATTGCTACGACTTGAAAGACAGTCCGGTTTACGACAAGCTGTCCACGGATGATTTCACGCTGTATGACGGCGAAGGCAGGGCCTGTGCCATCGGCTACTGCTACGAGTGCTTTGGACTGATCGTCAACAAGAGCCTGTTGGAGCAGGCGGGGTACAGCGTGCTGGATATCAAGGATTTTGCCAGCCTGAAGACCGTTGCCGAGGACATCCATGCCCGCTCGGAGGAGCTGGGCTTTGATGCCTTTACCTCCTCGGGTTTGGACGACAGTTCCGCCTGGCGCTTTACCGGCCACCTTGCCAATATGCCTTTGTATTTCGAGTCCCGTGATATGGGCGGTTGGAAGGGTGACCCCGGTGAGATCTCCGGTAAGTATCTGGACCAGTACCGCAATATCTGGGATCTGTATATCAACAACACCTCCGCCAATCCCCGTACCCTGGCCACTCCCGGTCACGATGCCCAGGCGGAGTTTGGCAGGGGGGAGGCGGTGTTCTACCAAAACGGCTCCTGGGAGTACAGCGCCCTGGTCAATGACTACGGCATGGACCCCAAGCAGCTGGCCATGATCCCCATCTACACCGGGGCCGAGGGAGAGGAAAATATCGGTCTGTGCTGCGGCACGGAGAACTGCTGGGCGGTGAATGCGCAGGCATCCGTGGAGGACATTCAGGCGACGCTGGACTTTATGTACTGGATGGTCACGTCCCCGGAGGGGACAAAGGTACTGGCCGATCAGTTTGGGCAGATACCCTTTGAGGATGCACCGGAAGTTGACAACGTATTTTTGCGCGATGCGCAGACCTACCTGCAAAACGGAAATGAAACGGTGGACTGGGTATTCACCTACACGCCCAACGTCACCCGCTGGCGCGCTGCTTTGAATTCGGCGCTGACCCGATACAGCAGCGGCGGCGATTGGTCGGCGGTAGAGACGGCGTTTGTGGACGGCTGGAACAGCCAGGGCAAGTAAGGCCGTGTTGGCCGCGGGGCGGGCGGACTGGCCCGCCCCGCCTTCATTCAAGATACATGGGGGGAGAGGGATGCTCCAAATGACGAAAAAACGGCGCGGGCGGGGTGGCCTTGCGGCGGTGGGTCGGTACTGGCCCGTCTTTCTGCTGCCTACGGCAGCGGCCTTTGCGATCGGATTTTTGTGGCCGTTCCTGCAGGGGATATATCTGTCTTTTTGCAGCTTTACGACCACCAGCGATGCAACCTTTATCGGCAAAGGCAACTACAGCGCCGCCATCAACGACCCGACCTTTATCCACTCCTTCCGCCTGACGGCCCTGTTTGCGGTGGTAGCGCTGGTGGCGGTGAACCTGATCGCCTTTGCGGTGGCCTACGTGCTGACACAGGGCATCCGGGGTACGGGCCTGTTCCGCACGGTGTTTTTTATGCCAAATCTCATCGGCGGCATCGTGCTGGGTTATATCTGGTCGGTACTGTTTGACGGGATCCTGCGGGCTTACCACACCTCTATTCTGCTGGACGGGCGGTTTGGCTTCTGGGGACTTGTGATTCTGCAGTGCTGGCAGCAGATCGGCTATATGATGATCATCTATATTGCGGGACTGCAGAGCGTGCCGGAGTCCATGCTGGAAGCGGCACGGATGGACGGAGCCGGCCGCTGGCAGACCCTGCTGCGGGTGACCATCCCGAACCTGATGCCCGCTATTACCATCTGCCTGTTTTTGACCCTGACAAACAGCTTCAAGCTGTTTGACCAGAATTTGGCTCTGACCGGCGGCGCCCCCATCCTGTTTGAAACGGGAGCAGACGGCACACTGCGCACCATCCGCTCCACCGAGATGCTGGCCCTGAACATCTACAACACCTTTTACGATCAGGGCAGTGCTGCCCGGGGCGTGGGGCAGGCCAAGGCGGTCATCTTTTTCCTGCTGGTTGCGGTCATCTCCCTGCTGCAGCTGCGGGCCACCCGCAGAGGGGAGGTGGACCAATGAGCCGTTCCACGCGCCGCAGCCGCGCCCTGCTGACCGGCTTATTTTCCATCATCGCCGCAGTGTACGTTTTGCCCATTGCGGTGGTGGTCATCAATGCATTCAAGTATAACAGCTATGTAAAGACGGAGACCTTTTCACTGCCTGATGCAGAAAGCTTTGCCGGGGTTGAGAACTTTGCAAAAGGCATGACCTTCGGCAATTATCCTTTTATTAAATCGGTGCTGTACAGCCTGACCATCACTCTGCTGTCGGTGGGACTCATTTTGCTGTTTACCTCAATGGCGGCGTGGTATATGACCCGGGTGAACAACCGCCTGTGCAGGGCGCTTTACTATCTCTTTGTGTTCTCCATGGTGGTGCCGTTCCAGATGGTCATGTTCACCCTTTCCAAAACAGCGGACCGGCTGGGGCTGAACACCCCGTGGACCATTCCGGTGGTCTACCTCGGCTTTGGCGCGGGCCTTGCGGTGTTTTTGTTCAGCGGCTTTGTGAAAAGCATTCCCCGGGAGCTGGAACAGGCCGCAGCTATCGACGGCTGCGGACCTATCCGCACCTACTTCCACGTGGTGATGCCGCTGCTGCGGCCCACCATGATCTCTGTGGGTATTCTGGAGATCATGTGGATCTGGAACGACTACCTGCTTCCGTACCTTGTGCTGGACCGCAACGACTATATGACCATCCCCATCCACATCCAGTACCTGCAGGGCAGCTACGGTGCGGTGGATCTGGGTGCCACCATGGCGCTGATCCTGCTGTCTATCCTGCCGGTGGTGGTGTTCTATTTGTTGTGTCAGAAGCACATCATTAAAGGGGTGGCCGCCGGCGCGGTCAAAGGTTAAATGTGCAGAAAAAACGCCCTGTTTTTCCAAACGGGGCGTTTTTGCCGTAAAAGCAGACCGATCCGGCCATCTTGTGTACCTTTTCAGATGCTGCGGTTTTCCTGCCAGCGCAGGAAAGACAGTCCGGGAGTTTTTCATATCTGCCGGGCCATACTGACGGATGTGGACGTGCGCGTCCGCGAATGAAAGGGGAGTGAGGTGGAAATATGAAGCAAAAAAACAGACCTGTGCGCCGGGCGCTGTCCGGCGGGGTGCTGGCTCTGCTGCTGATGGGCGTGCTGGGGACGACTTCCGATGCAGCGGTACAGCCGGCGGTCCTGTCGGCTATGCACCCGGCGCAGACGCAAATGACGGACACTCTGGTGCCGCTGGGGCGGACAGTGGGCATCAAGCTGTTCTCTGACGGCGTGCTGGTGGTGGGCCTTGCCGAGGGTGATGCAGTTCCTGCACGGCAGATGGGGATAAAGGCGGGAGACCTGATCACCCACGTCAACGGAACTGAGGTGGACACCATCGAACAGGTGCAGGCGGTGCTGGCCCGACCCCAGGAAGGGCCGCTGACTGTAGATGTGGTCCGGGGAGATAAGCAGCTGCAGCTGACCGGTACTCTGACCCGGAGCGAGGACGGCGTATATCGGCTGGGTGCGTGGATCCGGGACTCTATGGCGGGCATCGGAACCATGACGTTCTACGATCCGCAGTCGGATACCTTTGCCGCCCTTGGACACGGTATCAACGATGTGGATACGTCAAAGCTGATGACGCTGGAGACGGGCAGCATTATGTACTCTACGGTGACCGGTGTGAAGCGGGGGCAGAGCGGCACGCCGGGACAGCTCAACGGCAGCTTTGACGTGCAGCGGGATCTGGGCCGGCTGTATGCCAATACCCGGGCGGGCGTCTACGGTACTCTGACCGACGAGAGCCTGCTGGGCAGCGCACAGCCCATGGAGGTGGCACACCGGGGACAGGTGAAAACGGGAAAGGCCTCGATTCTGTCCAATATCGACGGGGAAGAGGTGGAGGAGTATGAGGTGGAGATCCTCCACGTCTATCCCGCGGTAGAGGGGGAAATGCGCAACATGATGCTGAAAGTGACCGATTCCCGCCTGCTGGAAAAGACCGGCGGCATCGTGCAGGGGATGAGCGGCAGCCCCATTATCCAAAATGGCAAGCTGGTAGGTGCGGTGACCCATGTCCTTGTGAATGACCCCACCAGAGGGTACGGCATTTTTATCGACAATATGCTGGCTGCGGCGGGATAAGGAAAATGGCAGAGGCAAATTGCCTCTGCCATTTTCCTTGTGCCTGTGTTATAATAAATGCAGCGAGTAACGTATTACAAAAAACAACAGGAGGTAGCCCAATGAAAAAAGTCAATTTCGGCACAACGGGGCTGCAGGTGCCTGCCATTGTGGCGGGGTGTATGCGTCTGCACGGACTGGACACAGCAGGCGCAGCCGCATACATTGAGAACGCGGTTGCCCACGGCGTGAACTTCTTTGACCACGCAGATATCTACGGCAGCAGTGAGCGGCCGTGCGAAACTGTGTTCGGTCAGGCGCTGAAGCTGACCTGCGTTAAGCGGGAGGATATTTTTGTCCAATCGAAATGCGGCATCATTCCCGGCGTGATGTTTGACCTGTCCAAAAAACACATTTTGCAGTCCGTGGACATCATTCTCAAGCGGTTGGATATGGAGTATTTGGATGCGCTGCTGCTGCACCGGCCGGATGCCCTTGTAGAGCCGGAGGAAGTTGCGGCGGCCTTTGACGAGCTGGAACAGGCGGGCAAGGTGCGTTATTTCGGCATTTCCAATATGAAGCCCATGCAGATCGAACTGCTGAAAAAGTGTGTCAGGCAGCCGCTGGTGGCCAATCAGCTGCAGGTCAGCGTGGCCCACGCGTCCATGATCAGCAACGGACTGGAAGTGAACATGCTGACGGACGGCGCTGTGGATCGGGACAGCAGCGTGCTGGACTACTGCCGGCTGAAGGATATCACCATTCAGGCGTGGTCGCCCTTCCAGTACGGCATGATCAAGGGTCCGTTCCTGCTGAATGATGAGTTTGCGGCCCTGAACAGCACATTGGCTGAGCTGGGAGAGAAGTACGGCGTGTCCGCTACCACCATGGCGGCGGCCTGGCTGCTGCGCCACCCGGCCAACATGCAGGTGATTGCCGGTACTATGAATCCGGACCGGTTTGATGAAATCTGCAAAGCCTGTGACATTCAGATGACCAAAGAGGACTGGTATACGATCTTCAAAGCGGCCGGGCATATCACGCCGTGATCCGCAGCCGGTAGGAAAGTTATTAAACAAATAAGGAGGAGCATCGATGGAAAAGGAACAATTGCAGAATGAGGAGGACATCAGCATTCTTTCTCTGACGGATGACGACGGCAACGAAGTGGAGTTTGAATTGGTGGACAGCGTGGAATACAAGGGCAGTGAGTACCTGATCCTGCTGCCTTTGGACGAGGAAAACGCCGCCGAGGTGATCATCCTTGAAGTGGAGTCCCACGCAGACGGGACCGAGAGCTATTTGTCTGTGGAGGATGAAGAGATCCTGACGGCAGTTTTCGCTATCTTCAGGGAGCGGTTTGCCGAATTTTTTACCTTTGAGGACTAAGGAGCCGCCGGGCAAGGGGGATTTGGACCCCGAAAGGAGAAAGAAAACCATGTACGATTATCTGATCGTCGGCGCGGGCCTGTTCGGCGCGGCCTTCGCCCAGCAGGCAAAGGAGAAGGGCAGGTCCGTGCTGGTCATTGACAAGCGCGACCACATTGCGGGCAATGTCTATACCAAACAGGTGGAGGGTATCAACGTCCATCAGTACGGTGCGCATATCTTCCATACGAACAACGCCGAGGCCTGGAATTATGTCAATCGATTTGCGACCTTCAACCGGTTTACCAACTCGCCTGTGGCCAATTACCACGGAAAGCTGTACTCTTTGCCTTTCAACATGTACACCTTCAACGCCATGTGGGGCGTGGTGACTCCGGACGAGGCAGCGGCAAAGATTGCCCGGCAGCGGGCCGAGGCCGGTATCACCGAACCGAAAAATCTGGAGGAACAGGCCATATCCCTGGTGGGTACGGACATCTATGAAACGCTCATCAAGGGGTACACGGAAAAACAGTGGGGCCGCCCCTGCGACCAGCTGCCCGCCTTTATTATCAAGCGGCTGCCCGTGCGCCTGACCTTTGACAACAACTACTTCAATGCCCTGTATCAGGGTATCCCCGTGGGCGGCTACACAAGGCTTGTGGAGAATATGCTGCAGGGGATCGAAGTGCGTCTGGGCGAGGATTATCTGGCGGACCGGACCCAATGGGACAGCATGGCGGAAAAAGTCGTGTTCACCGGCCCGGTGGATGCCTTTTTCGACTATCGATTCGGCCCGCTGGAGTACCGCTCGGTCCGGTTTGAAAACGAGGTGCTGGACATGCCCAACTTCCAGGGCAACGCCGCGGTGAACTACACCGATCGGGAGACCCCCTGGACCCGCATCATCGAGCATAAGTGGTTTGAGTTCGGCAAGGATGCCGACGGGAACGACCTGCCCAAGACGGTCATCAGCCGGGAGTACAGCTCCGAATGGAAGCCCGGGGACGAGCCATACTACCCCGTCAACGATGAGAAAAACGGCGCGCTGTATGCCCAATACAAGCAGTTGGCAGATGAACAGGACAAGGTCATTTTCGGAGGTCGGCTGGGTACTTATTCCTACTACGACATGGACCAGGTCCTCGCCGCGGCGCTGGAAGCCGCGCAGCGGGAACTGGGTTAAATGAACAGAAAAAGAGCGTGTGCCGGTTGGCACACGCTCTTTTCGTTTGTGTGTTGAAGGAATTACTTCTTGTCCTTGAAGGACAGCAGCACGTTGGTCAGGATGCCCAGGATCAGGGCGCAGGCGATGGTGGTCAGGGTGACCTTGCCGATGGCCATGGTGCAGCCGCCGATACCGGTGATCAGGATGACGGCGACCACGAACAGGTTGCGGTTTTCGTTCAGGTCCACCTTCTGGATCATCTTCAGACCGGAGCAGGCGATGAAGCCGTACAGGGTGATGCACACGCCGCCCATGACGCAGCCGGGGATGGAGTCCAGGAAGGCCACGAAGGGACCGATGAAGGAAACGAGGATGGCCATGATGGCGGTGGTGGTGATGGTCACCACGGAGGCGTTGCGGGTGATGGCCACGCAGCCGACGGACTCACCGTAGGTGGTGTTGGGGCAGCCGCCGAAGATAGCGCCCGCGATGGAGCCGATGCCGTCACCCAGCAGGGTGCGGTGCAGGCCGGGATCCTCGGTCAGGTCCTTGTCGATGATGGTGGACAGGTTCTTGTGGTCGGCCAGATGCTCGGCAAAGACCACGAAAGCCACAGGCACGTAAGCCACAGCCACGGTGGCGATGTAGGTGGCGTCGATCTCCTTCACACCCTTCAGGGCGGTCAGGAAGGTGAACTCGGGTACGGCGAACAGGCTGACATCCTTAAAGACGTTGAAGTCGATGACAGGGGAAACACCGGTCACGGTGAAGATCAGGGCCACCACATAACCGGCCAGAATGCCGATGATGAAGGGGATCAGGCTGATCATCTTCTTGCCGTAGACGGAGCAGATCACGACCACAGCCAGAGTGACCATGGCGCAGATGAAAGACACCCACAGGTCGGCAGTCATGATGAAAGCACCGTTGCCGTCCTGAGGACCGTAGGAGAACACGTCGTTGATGGCGGCGCCGGCCAGGGACATACCGATCAGAGCCACGGTGGGGCCGATAACCACGGCGGGCATCAGCTTGTTGATCCACTTAACGCCAACCAGCTTGACGATGATGGCGATGACCACATACACCAGACCGGCCAGGATAGCGCCCAGGATGATGCCGGCGAAACCGGCCTCGGCAGAGACGGCGCCGGCGAAGGCGGCGACCATGGAGCCGATGAAGGCGAAGGAAGAACCCAGGAACACAGGGCTGTTGAACTTGGTGAACAGCTGGTACACGAGGGTGCCGACACCGGCGCCGAACAGAGCGGCGGAGGCGGTCATGCCGTTGCCCACGATGGCGGGAACGGCGATGGTGGCGGCCAGAATGGCCAGCAGCTGCTGGATGGCGAAGACCAGCATTTGCCCGAACTTGGGTTTGTCTTTAATGCCGTAGATCAGATTCATTGGGAAAAACTCCTTTCTTTCTCTCCGTTTCCCGCCCCAAACGCCCAAAAAAAGGGACCGTTTGCCTGAGTCAGAAAACGATCCTAATCGGGAATTGCGGCGGTTCACTTCCCGAATACTGTACCACATATATCGGCATAACGCAATCCTTTTCCACAAAATATAGTGATTTTCGACGAAACGCACAAAAGAAATCCGCCTGTCCCGGAACGGGGCAGGCGGACAAAGGAGTTTGACTTACAGACCCAGCAGACGGATGGCATTCTCCCGGGCGATCTTCTGGAAGACGGTCTCGCTGAGCTTGCCGCTCTCGCGCCAGCGCAGCAGTAGGGGAACCATGTCCATGGGCATATTCAATCCGCAGAAGTCGGAGCCGAAGCAGCAGCGATCCTGGAACTCGTTCAGGAAGGCAATGGCGAAGTCCTCGTCCCGCATGAACATGTTGTGGGGGGTCAGGTCGGACAGGTCGCACATCAGGTTGGGATAGCGGCGCAGCAGCTTGGGTACCACACCCTCCTCGCGGATGGGACCGTCGGGCAGACGCCAGGTGCCGCCGCGGTACAGGAAGGAACGGACTACGCCGCGCTCGCCGGGGGTCTCCAGCCGGGCCAGCTCGTGCCAGAACACGGGGCCGTGACCGAAAATCATCAGGTCGGGGAAACGCTGCAGGGTGATCTCCAGACCGGGCAGGCCGGGGTCGTCGTACATACCAAAGGCGCGGTCACGGGTGAAAGCACCCTCATAAATAACGGGGAGGCCCACCTTCTCGGCACAGTGGAACAGATTCTGCACACGGTCGTCCAGCAGATCCAGACCGGGCATAACTTCGCCCAAAATCTTACAGCCGCGCTCCTTATAGTACTGCAGGGGGCGGTCCAGAGGGGCATAGGGGGAATTGCACATGGCGCGGGGGTCTACGTTGCAGCAGGGGATGAAGCGGTCGGGGTACTTCTCCGCCATGTCGAGAATATCCTCGTTGCTCTGGGGGAAGTAGACCTCGGAACTGACGATGGGCAGCAGGCAGCCCTTTTCGATGCCGTACTTGTCAAAGTCGGCGATCAGCTCTTCGGGATTGTGGAAGTTGTTGGAGAAAGGGACGCGCTTCCAATAGCAGTGGGCATGGATGTCGATAAACATAACGAGACCTCCTATTGACTTTTTCTGCTGAATTATTGTAGAATGAAAATATGGACATGCGCCATTGGATTACGAGGCAAGTATACCATTTTTCAAGCAGGATGTTATGGATTTTTCAATATAAAAACATGGAGATTTTGATATGAATGATGAGCTGAGAGTGGAATACTTCAATCCCCCGGAACTGCGCATCACAGCGGAAAGCCTGTACATAGAGCTGGACAGCAGGTGGCACCATATCGACAGTTTGCAGCCCTATTCCTGCCTGTATCTGGTGGCGGAAGGGGAGGGAGTGTTGACCTGCAATGGAAAGGAGATCGTCATGCGCCCGGGCAACGCCTACCTGATGCCTGCCGGCACAAAGTTTTCCTACCGCTGCGACAAACGGCTTGTCAAGCTGTATTTCCATTTTAACATTCTGGGGCAGGATGGCCTAGATCAGCTGCGCAATTTGCAGGAAATCCACTCGGTCCCCATGCGTCCGGGGGAACTGGACGAGATGCTACAGTATTATAGGGGGGAGGATTTGGCTCAGTCCATGGCACTGCGCCATACGCTGTACGATGTGGTGTCCCGGCTGTTGGCTACTTATCCGGCCGAGCTGATGCGATCCAAGGCCCACTCGCCTCTGGTTACCCGGGTCATGGAGTACATCCAGACGCATTTGTCCTACAATCTGTCCTGCGGCGAAATCGCCAATGCTCTGTTTGTGGCGGAGGTCACCCTGCGCCAAAAGTTCAAAAAGGAAACGGGCAGCACCCTGCGCAAGTACATCGAGGATTTGGTGCTGTTTCAGGGAGAGCTGATGCTCAAGACGACCCGGATGAGCATTGGACAAATCAGCAGCAAGTTGGGATTTTGCGACCAGTTTTATTTCTCCCGGCGCTTTACGGCACACTATAAGCTGTCCCCGCGGGAGTACCGCCGGCAGGAGAACGGGTGAAATAAACAGGAAAACCGACCTGTGTACTGCACAGGTCGGTTTGTCTTTGGGGCAACACAGGCGCCCTCTGACGAGGGAGCTGTCAGCGAAGCTGACTGAGGGAGAGATTTTTAACGGAGAGATCGATTTGTTGACATACACCGCTGAAATTATGGTCGATGTCTGAATTACATATCCTCAACACAGTTAAATTCATGGCTTCAAGGTCTTTTGTGCGGAGTTCGTCCGCTTGTGCCTGTTCTGCTGTGTAGTGGCCTGCGCCATCAAGTTCAATGACCAGCTGCGCTTTTGCGCAATAGAAGTCTGCAATATACGGTCCGATCGCCTTTTGGCGCTGAAACCGTATAGGGTAGTGCCGTAAAAAGGTATACCACAATTTGCGCTCCCAAGGGGTCATATTACGACGTAATTCTTTGGCAAGGGGGATGTTTCCCTTGGCGTATGGTTTCAAGGTCTCTCCCTCCGTCAAAAATCAAAGATTTTTGCCACCTCCCTCGTCAGAGGGAGGCATTGATGCTGCGTCATTTTTTGGGATAGGGCGTGCTGACGGCGGTGCGGCCCAGCAGGTAGTCCACACTGACCCCGTAGAAATCGGCAAGCTTGTGCAAAGAGGGAATGGGAATGTTGAGATTGCCCAGTTCATAGTCGGAATATGTGGTTTGATGAACGTCCAAAAGAGTTGCCAAATCCTTTTGCGAGAGGTCACGATCTTCGCGTAAATCACGAATACGAAGTTGATACATAATTAAATCACCCAAAAATATTATGGGTTAAGGGTATATCCCATATTGCATTTTAAGGGATTATCCCTTAAAATGGTGATGAGGTGATTTTATGTCATTATATAGGGAATTATACTATAAACTCTTTGCTGCCATGGCGGATGCGGTGGAGGACATCGAGCAGGCCAACTACGGCAAGGCCCTGCAGCGGCTGATCAGCGCCCAGCAGGAGGCGGAAGAGCGCTATATTTCCGCGCAGACTGACGAAGAATGACAGACGGGAGCAGACCGAACGGTCTGCTCCCGTTTTGCAGGCATATCAGTCCCGGCTGCTCCGCCGGGTCAGCAGCACCAATCGCAGCAGCTGCAGGATGGAGGAAGCTACCGCGGCCACATAGGTCATGGCGGCGGCGGACAGCACCTTGCGCGCGCCGGTCAGTTCCTCACCTTGCAGCAGGTTGGCCTGCTCCAATACCGCCATAGCCCGGCGGGAGGCGTTGAATTCCACCGGCAGGGTGATAAGCTGGAACAGCACCACGAAGCTGAACAGGAACACGCCCACCTGCGCAAGGCCCGTGAACCCCAGCACGATGCCCAGCAAAATCAGGGGCCAGGACAGGGTGGAGCCGATGTTGGCAATGGGGACGGACGCCGAGCGCAGCTTCAGGGGGGCGTAGTGAGTGTGGTGCTGGATCGCGTGTCCGCACTCGTGGGCGGCGACGCCCAGAGCCGCAACAGAAGTCTGACCATACACACTGTCAGAAAGACGCAGAACCTTTTTGGTGGGGTCATAGTGGTCGGTCAAATTGCCGTTGACCCGCTCAATGCGCACGTCGGTGATGTGGGAAAGGCGCAGGATGGTGGCGGCAACGCTTTCCGCCGTCAGGCCGCGCATGTTGGCTGTGCGGCTGAATTTGTTGAAGGTGTGTTTTACTTTCCACGATGCGATCATGGAAATGACCGCGCCGATGAGAACAAGAAAATAGGTGGAGTCCCAGTAAAAGTAGGGCATAGCGGTTACCTCCGTAATAAATTACAGACATAGTATATCACAGATACGGCAAAAAGAAAACCGTGGTGCAAATTTTGCACCACGGTTTTTACGCGTTTTCTCAGCGCAGCACAGCGCCGCAGTCAGCCTCCAAAGCGGCCAAAATGGACTTCACGTCCGCATCCGCCTCGTCGGCGGTCAGGCTGCGGTCGTCGGCACGCAGCACCAGGCTGAAGGCCACGGACTTCTTGCCCTCGTCCACACCCTTGCCGCGGTAGATGTCGAACAGAGCAACTTCCTTGAGCAGGTTCTTGCCGCCCTTGCGGATGGCGGCTTCCAGCGCGCCAACCGTGACCGCCTCGTCGCACACCACGGCGATGTCGCGGGTGACGGCGGGGAACTTGGGCAGGGGGACGTACTGGGCATCGGGACCCTTGCAGCAGCGCAGCTGCTCGAAGTCCAGCTCGGCACAGAACAGCTTGGCGTCCACACCGAAGTTCTGGGCCACCAGGGGATGGATCTGACCCAGAACGCCAATCTTACGGGCGTCCACATACACTTCGGCGCACTGGCCGGGGTGGTAGGAGGGATTGTCATTGACGGGAACGAACTCCATGCGCTCCACGCGCAGGTCACGCAGGATAGCCTCCACCACGCCCTTCATGGCGTAGAAGTCCATGCCCTCGCCATAAGCGCCCAGGGACAGCACCTTGTTCTCCACGGCCAGCCCGTCCTCACCGCCGGGCAGGTAGATCTTGCCCACCTCGTAGAGCTTGGCGGCCTTGTTGCGGTAGTTGTAGTTGCGGGTCAGAATTTCCAGCATGGAGGGTAGCACGGTGGTACGCATGATGGAGGTATCCTCGCCCAGAGGATTCAAAATCTTGAAGGACTCGCGCTTGGCGCAGTTTTCAGGCCAGCGAATCTTATCATAGGCGGTGGGGGAGATGAAGGAGTAGGTGATGATCTCGTCGTAGCCGAAGCTGCGGCACATCTCGCCCAAACGGCGCTCCAGCTGCTGGACGGGGGAATAGCCGCCCAGAGTGGTCTGGCCGCGCATGAGGGTGCAGGGGATATTGTTGTAGCCGAAGAACCGGGCAACCTCCTCGGCAAGGTCGGAGTAATGCTCCACGTCGCCGCGCCAGGAGGGGACGGTGACGGTCTCGCCCTCTACCGTGAAGTCCAGCTTGCGCAGGATGCGAATCATCTCGTCCCTGGAAACGTCGGTACCCAGCAGTTCGTTGATCTTGTCGGCGCGCAGCTCCAGCACGGTGGGCTGAGGCACGTAGTTGAGAATGTCGATGACGCCGTCCACGACCTCGCCGGCGCCCAGCATTTCAACCAGTTCGCAGGCGCGGTCCACGGCGGGCAGGGTGTTCAGAATATCCAGACCCTTCTCGAACTTGGCGGAAGCCTCGGTACGCATGCCCAAAGCCAGGGCGGTCTTGCGGATGCAGGTGCCGTTGAAGTTGGCGGACTCGAAGACCACGTCCACGGTGTCTTCCACGATCTCGCTGTTCAGGCCGCCCATGATGCCGGCAAGGCCCACGGCCCGGGTATCGTCGGCGATGACCAGCATGGAGGAGTTCAGCTTGCGTACGTTGCCGTCCAGAGTGGTCAGCTCCTCGCCGTCCTCGGCCCGGCGGACCACGATTTTACCGCCCTTGACGTAGCGGTAGTCGAAGGCGTGCATGGGCTGGCCGTACTCCAGCATGACGTAGTTGGTGATGTCCACGATGTTGTTGATGGGACGCACGCCCATGGAGCGCAGCCGCTCACGCATCCACTTGGGGGAGGGGGCGATCTTCACATTGCGCACCATGCGGGCGGTGTAGCGGGGACATAGGTCGTCGGCGGGAGTTTCCACATCCAGCAGCTCACAGAGGTTGCCCTCGGCGCCGCCCTTGACAACGGGGGTGTGCAGGCGCAGCTCGGCGTTGAAGGTGGCGGCTGCCTCACGGGCCAGACCGATGACGGACAGGCAGTCGGGGCGGTTGGGGGTGATCTCAAACTCCACCACGTGGTCGTCAGCGCCAATCACGGGCTTGAGGTCGTCGCCGCAGGCGATGCCCTCTTCGTGGAGGATGAAGATGCCGTCGGGGATGCAGTGGGGGAACTCGGCCTGCTGGGCGTGCAGATCGTCCAGCGTACAGATGGAAGCGGCCTTGGTATTGAAGGAAACCAGATCGCCCACGTGCAGGTTCTGACAGGAAGTAGTGACAAGGGTATCAGCTTTACCGTCGTTGACAGTGACGGACCACAGGTTCACGCCGGCATTCTCCACCGCAGTAACAGCGGCAGCCACCACAGGGCCGTAGATCTTGTGGCCGGGCTGGATGTCAGCGGGAATGGAAGGCTTCTCGGGATCCAGAGGCTTGTAGTCGCCCAGAATGGCGGCGGCGGTGATGACGGCGTAGGGGAAGTCGCGCTCGTCCAGACCCAGCTCGGAAAGGCCGCACAGCATGCCGTTGGAAGGTACGCCGCGGAGCTTGCCCTTTTCGATCTTGATGCCGCCGGGCAGGGTGGACTTGTGCTTGGCCACGGGGACGTAGTCGCCCACGTGGACGTTCCACGCGCCGGTAACGATCTGCACGGGTTCATCCTCGCCCACACAGATCTGGCAAACCCACATATGGTCGGAGTTGGGGTGGCGCTCCATAGCCAGCACCTTGCCCACAACAACATTGGAAATTTCGGCGCCCAGATCCTCGGTGACCTCCACCTTGGAGCCGGACAGGGTCATAGACTCGGCAAAGTCCTTGTCGGAGGCATCAACAGTGACAAACTCATTCAGCCATTTTCTGCTTAGATTCATTGTTCATACTCTCCTTTCTTAGAATTGCTCAAGGAAGCGGATATCGTTTTCAAAGATGAGGCGCAGGTCGGCGATCTTGAACCGGCGCATGGCGGTACGCTCCAGACCGATGCCGAAGGCCCAGCCGGAGTACACCTCGGTGTCGATGCCGGCCATCTTCAGCACCTTGGGGTGGATCATGCCGGCACCCAGCAGCTCGATCCAGCCCTCGCCCTTACAGGTGGGGCAGCCAACGCCGCCGCACTTGTGGCACTGCACGTCCATCTCGCAGGAAGGTTCGGTGAAGGGGAAGTGGTGGGGGCGGAAGCGGGTCTTAGTACCCTCACCGTACAGCTGCTCCACCACGGTGTTCAGCGTACCCTTCAGGTCGGCCATGGTCACGCCCTTGTCAATGACCATACCCTCCACCTGATGGAACATGGGGGAGTGGGTGGCGTCCACCTCGTCCTTGCGGTACACGCGGCCGGGGGCCACGATGCGAATGGGCAGCTCCATGGTATCCATGGCGCGCACCTGCATGGGGCTGGTCTGGGAGCGCAGCATGACCCGGCTGTCCTCGTCAAAGTAGAAGGTGTCAGACCAGTCGCGGGAGGGATGGCCCTCCTCGGCGTTCAGGCGGTCGAAGTTCAGCTCGGCCAGCTCGATTTCGGGGCCGTCCAGCACGGTGAAGCCCATGCCGATGAAGATGTCCTTGATCTCATCCAGCGCGATGTACATGGGGTGCTTGTGGCCCATGACGGCGGGGGTGCCGGGGATGGTAACGTCCAGGGCCTCGTCGCGCAGCTGCTGCTCCAGAGCGGCGGCCTCCAGCTTCTTGGCGGCGGACTCGATGGCGGCCTCCAGAGCGGCGCGGACCTCGTTGGCCAGCTGACCCATGACGGGGCGCTCCTCCGGGGACAGACCGCCCATCATCTTCAGTACGGCGGTCAGCTCGCCCTTTTTGCCCAGGTACTGCACACGCAGGGCGTCCAGAGCGGCGCTGTCAGCGGCGGCATCAAAGGCGGCCAGCGCTTCGGCGCGGATCTTTGCTAACTGTTCTTTCATGTATCTTTCATCCTTTCGAAGATTTTACAACATTAAGTTTCCCGCGCGGTGTCCATCTTGCGACAGGCGGACCGGAACAGCAGGCCACTGGCAAAGTAGGTGACCAGCGCCGCGATGGACAGGGGCAGGAAGGGGATGTTCCAATCCAAAATCACACCGATGAGGTAGCCGAAGGCGCTGTTAAACAGGTTCAGAATAAACAGACGCAAGGCAGAGAAACTGCCGATGACCTCGGCGGGGACATACTGATAGGTTACAACCTGGGGCAACGAGCCGTACAGCATAAAGCCGCAGGAGGACAGGCCTACTGCAAGGGTGTACAGAGGCAGGCTGTTGATAAAGCAGGAGGCTACCAGCACCACACCGATGGTGGTGGTGGACAGCAGGTACAGCCGCCCCACATTTACCCGCTTTTGCAGCAGCACCAGCAGCAGACAGCCAAAGGCGCCGCCCACGGAGCCGGCGATGGTAAACCAACCAACGGCCGCGGGATCGTCGGCGAAAGCGACCAGACCAATGGGGGTCAAAAAGGCGCGGACACTGTCGCCTACAGCGCGCAGGATGTTGGGACCCATCAGCAGCCGGAACTGCCGCAGGGGGAAGATCTGCCGGCAGATATGGATGGGGGAGATGTGCTTGCGCTGGGGCGGGGGAGCATCCTCCGGCCCGGGGCGGTACAGGAATACCAGCAGGGCGCCCAGCAGTACGCCGCCCACAGACAGAGCTGGCAGCCAAAGGTAGGGATCCCGGGTGGCGGAGTTGGTAAAGAAGGGGATGATCAGGCTGGTCAGAACGGTGGCCACATAGGAACACAGACTGTTCAAACCCAAAAACCGGGCCACACCGCTGCCGTTAAGTCCCAGCCGTACCACTGCCTTGGGATCAAAGGTGGAGTTTAGTCCGGTGTGCAGCGCGCTGCACAGTACCTGGGCAAGGAGGATCAGCACAAAAATTGTCCCCGCGGGCATGTCCGGAGCAAATATCTGGATCAACAGCAAAGTCAGGGGGGTGATGGCCAGCATGGTGCTGATCAGAAACAGCATTCTTACAAAGGAAGAAAACCCCTTGACCGCATCGGCAAGACCGGGCAGCAGGAATAACACAAAGGCGGTAGCCACGGTGCCGACGGTGGTGTAGAGAGCCAAATCGTCGTAACCAAGTCCCTTGTCCAACAGATAACTTTGCAGAACGGCCAAAGGGAACAGAGAGCTGCCAATGCAGCCGATGAAGGTGCGCAGCAGATAGATAACGGAATTGTGCTGCTCGATTTCATAATGCCTCATAGGTCATAACCTCCCATCAGCAGACGAAGGGTGGCGAAAGGCAACAAAAAATGCCCATCATCCCAAATAAAACAGGGACGAAAGGCAACCTCCTTCCGCGGTACCACCCGCATTTGCGCCAAAGGCGCACACTCATACCCCGATAACGGCGGGCGGCCGTCCGCATCTCTGCGGCTGCTCCCGGGCGAACCAAGCGACACGCTTCAGGGCGGCTTTCAGCCGGTGACCGCCCCTCTCTGCCAAGCGAAAACTCGCTATTTTCCCGTTCCAAGCGTTTAACACACCTTTTATAACATAAAACCTATTGAAATGCAAGAGGATTTTCGCTATAATTAGCAAGGTTTGTAACTGCCGGAAGAATTTTGCCGTTTCTGTCTGCTTTTCGGAAAAAAGAGGTAAAATTCATGTAGACAAATCTGCGAGAGAATGCTAAAATAAGAATGGTTATTATTAAGAAAAGCGGCAATGCCGCGTGACCATACGGAGGAAATAAAAATGCTTGAACTGAAGAACATCAGCTTCGAAGTGAATACTCCGGAGCAGCAAAAAGGAATTCTGAAAGATATCAACCTGACCATTGATGAGCGATTCGTTGCCATTACCGGCCCCAACGGCGGCGGAAAGTCCACCCTTGCCAAGGTCATCGCCGGTATCATCAAGCCCACTACCGGCCGGATCATTCTGGACGGGGAGGACATCACAGATCTGGATATCACCGAGCGCGCCAAGCGAGGCGTCAGCTTTGCATTTCAGCAGCCGGTGCGGTTCAAGGGCCTGACCGTCCGGGACCTCATCACCATGGCGGCGGGCAAGCCCATCAATGTCAGCGAGGCTTGCTCCTTCCTGTCCGAGGTGGGCCTGTGCGCCAAGGACTACATTAACCGCGAGGTCAACGCCTCTCTGTCCGGCGGCGAACTGAAGCGCATTGAAATCGCCATGATCATGGCTCGTGGCACCAAACTGTCCGTCTTTGACGAGCCGGAGGCGGGCATCGACCTGTGGTCCTTTGGCAACCTCATTCAGGTCTTTGAGAAGATGCACGAGAAAATCAACGGCTCTATCATGATCATTTCCCACCAGGAGCGCATTCTGAACATCGCCGACCGCATCATCGTGCTGGCAGGCGGCAGGGTAGAGGCGGAAGGTACCCGGGACGAGGTGCTGCCACACCTGCTGTCCGGCACCGGCGGCGTGTGCAGTGTGCTTGCAGACAAGCTGTAAAGGAGGCTTGAACCATGGATAGTATTGAACGCAATCTGCTTGAGCAGGTAGCCCAATTGCACGAAGTGCCTGAGGGCGCTTACAATATCCGGGCCAACGGTCAGTCCGCCGCCCGGAATACCACCGCGAATATCGACATCGTCAACAAGACCGATGGCCCCGGCATTGATATCATCATCAAGCCCGGCACCAAGAACGAAAGCGTCCACATCCCCGTCCTCATCAGCCAGACCGGCTTGAAGGAGACGGTACTCAATGATTTTTACATCGGTGAGGACTGCGACGTGACCATCGTGGCCGGCTGCGGCATCCACAACTGCGGTGACCAGGCCAGCCAGCACGACGGCATCCACCGCTTCTTCGTGGGCAAGAACGCCAAGGTTAAGTATGTGGAGCGCCATTACGCCGACGGCGACGGCAACGGCCAGCGCATCATGAACCCCGAGAGCGTCATCGAGATGGCCGAGGGCAGCTGGATGGAGATGGAGACCACCCAAATCAAGGGTGTGGACTCCACCGACCGCAAAACCTCTGCCAAGTTGGCGGAGAAGGCCACCCTCATCGTCAAGGAGAAGATCATGACCCACGGCCAGCAGTACGCCCGTACCGAGTTTACCGTGGACATGGACGGCGAGGGTTCCAGCGCCAACGTGGTGTCCCGCAGTGTGGCCAAGGATACCTCCCGGCAGGAGTTCTACTCCCGCATCAACGGCAACGCCGCCTGTTCCGGTCACACCGAGTGCGATGCCATCTTGATGGACAAGGCTCACGTGACCGCCGTGCCGGAGATCACCGCCAACCACATCGATGCCAGCCTCATCCACGAGGCGGCCATCGGCAAGATCGCCGGCGAGCAGCTCATTAAGCTGATGACCCTTGGCCTGACCGAACAGGAGGCCGAGGAGCAGATCGTCAACGGGTTCCTGAAGTAAATAAGGCAAAACAATAGGTGCTGAGCGATTGCTCAGCACCTTTTGTTTTGCCGATTTTAGATTCTCTTCCAGCTTGCGCCGCCGGGGACGTCGGTGACTTCGATGCCCTTTGCTTTCAGCTCATCGCGGATGCGGTCGGCCTCGGCGAAGTTCTTGGCCTTCTTGGCCTCGCCGCGGGCCAGCACCAGGGCGTCGATCTCAGCGTCGCCCTCACCGGTGACGGTATAGCCGCCGGCGGCCTGATTGGCCTGAGCCTTCTTCTGCTCGTCGCGGACACGGGCGGCCTTGTCCAGCAGGGACAGGGACAGCACCCGGTCGTAGCTGTCCAGAATGGCCAGCTTGGTGGCATCATTGGTCTTGGCCTTGAGCGCATCGTACAGGGCGGTAACACCCATGGAGGTGTTCAGGTCGTTGCCCATCTGCTCTTTGAACTTGCCCTCGTACTCAGCCAGGACGGCGGTATCCACCTCGCCCTCGGGATTCAGGCCGGCGATGCGGGACAGGAGCTTGTTGAAGGCCACGGTGGCGTTGTCCAGATTCTCCCAGGAGAAGACCAGACCCTTGCGGTAGTGGCTCTGCAGGCAGAAGAAACGGTAGACGATGGGGTCGTAGCCCTTTTCCTCCAGCAGAGAGACGGTGAGGAACTCGCCCTTGCTCTTGCTCATTTTGCCGGAGTTGGTGTTCAGATGGGCCACGTGGAACCACTGCTTGCACCAGGCGTGACCCAGATAGGCTTCGGACTGGGCGATCTCGTTGGTGTGGTGGGGGAAGGCGTTGTCCACGCCGCCGCAGTGCAGGTCCAGATACTCGCCGTTATACTTCATGGAGATGCAGGAACACTCAATGTGCCAGCCGGGATAGCCAACGCCCCAGGGGGAGTCCCACTTCAGGGCCTGATCCTCGAACTTGGACTTGGTGAACCACAGAACGAAGTCGTTCTTGTTGCGCTTGTTGGAGTCCTCCTCCACGCCCTCACGCACGCCTACGGCCAGGTCATCCTCGTCGTGGTTGTGAAAAACGTGATAGCTCTGGAGCTTGGAGGTGTCGAAGTACACGTTGCCGCCGGCCTCGTAGGCGAAGCCCTTCTCCAGCAGACCCTGTACAGTGGTGATGAACTCGGCGATCAGGCCGGTGGCAGGCTGGACGACCTCGGGGGTCTTGATGTTCAGCTTGGCGCAGTCGGCGAAGAAGGCGTCGGTGTAGAACTTGGCGATGTCCATGACGGTCTTGTTTTCGCGCTTGGCGCCCTTGACCATTTTATCCTCGCCCTCATCGGCATCGCTGGTCAGGTGGCCCACGTCGGTGATGTTCATGACACGATTGACGCTGTAGCCCTCGTAGCGCAGGAATTTCTCCAGCACATCCTCCATGATGTAGGAGCGCAGGTTGCCGATGTGGGCGAAGTGGTACACGGTGGGGCCGCAGGTGTACATCTCCACATGGCCGGGGGTGTGGGTCTGAAATTCTTCCTTCTTGCGGGTAGCAGAGTTATACAAATACATAGGTCAGATCTCCTTTTCCTGTAGCTTCTGTTCCAGTTCTTCCACCCGGGAGGCCAAAGCGGCCAGTTTTTCCAGAGTGGGGTTGTTGATGCTGGTCTGGTCCACGTCGTCGGCGTAGTGGGTGTTGCGGCCGGCGATACGCACGATCTGGGCAGGGATGCCCACAGCGGTGGCGTTGGCAGGTACCTCACTGAGGACCACGGCGTTGGCGGCGATACGGGCGTTGTCCCCAACCTTAAAAGGACCCAGCACCTTGGCGCCGGTGGATACCAGCACGTTGTTGCCGATGGTGGGGTGGCGCTTGCCCTGATCCTTACCGGTGCCGCCCAGGGTCACACCGTGGTACAGCAGGCAGTCGTCGCCGATCTCGGCGGTCTCACCGATGACGATACCCATGCCATGGTCGATGACCAGACGCTTGCCGATGGTGGCGCCGGGGTGGATCTCGATGCCGGTCCAGAACCGGCTCCACTGGGACACCACACGGGCGATGAATTTCATTTTATGCCGGTAGAAGAAGTTGGCAATGCGGTGGTCGATGACGGCGTGTACACCTTGGTACAGCAAAAAAATCTCCAGCTTGGAGCGGGCGGCGGGGTCGCGCTTTTGATAGGCGCCCAACAGCTCGTTTAGGGACTTGAACATAGCGCATCTCCTTTAATAGCCGAAGGTGTAAAAGAAAAACCCCTTACACCCTATCGGCAGGGTATAAGAGGCGATGACTCGCGGTTCCACTCTCATTTATCACTCGATGACCGATATCGGGGCCAACCCGGGCGGCATTACCCGCCGCGCTCCCGGACGCACTTCGCATTCGCCTGCCAAGGGCCGCTTTCAGTCGGTGACGGCCCCTCTCTGTTGGAAGGGGGGAATGTTACTTTTCCGTTCAATGCGCTTGTAGACTATTATATTAGCACCTGTTTCAGTCTGTGTCAAGTTTTTTCAGCTCCACAGCGGAAACGGTGCGGAATTGGGCAGGGGTGGAGTGTCCGCACACACAGCCGACCCACCCGTCCCCGGACAGGGTGTGAAAGTGCAGACCCTCCCAAACCGCATCGCCATCAAAGGGAACGCAAATTTCGCGAAGGGGAATGGTCAGGCCGATGCCGGACTGCTTGACCCGCGCCTCCTTTTTTGTCCACAGGGACAGCAGGGCGCGGTGGGGGTCGGCCTGCGCGCTGACCCACTCCAGCTCGGCAGGGGAGCAGATGCGCCGGGCAAGGCGCGGGGGGTGGGGACGGATGGTTTCGATGTCCACACCCACGGGTACTTTGTCCAGAACGCACAGGGCAAAACTGCCGCTGTGGCTGAGGTTGAACTGGAACTGGGAATGGTCGGGGAAGAAAGGCTTGCCATGCTTGGTACGGCTGATGGTGGGGAGGGTGTAAAGATTCCACACCTGTCGGGCGGCATAGGACAAAAGGGCATAGGCATCGGCGCGTTCTGCCACATCGGGACACAAAAACAGATCCATATTCTCACCTCCTGTGTTGCAAACATACCACAAAATAATGCGCTGGTGTGGCGTGGAACGCATATTTTTTTCGGTATTCCTTAAGATAGGGGAAAGGAGTGATAATATGGAACTGAGCAACGAGGAATACGGCAGGCTGGTGGACAGTTATCAGCAGCCGTCGCCTATACTGAAAAACTGCCTGTGGGCCTTTTTTGTGGGGGGCGGCATCTGTACCGCGGCCCAGCTGCTGATCCACGCCTTCCGGGCGGCGGGATTGGATAAGGACACCGCCTCCACCGTGGTGTCGGTGATTTTAGTGTTTGCGGCGGCACTGCTGACCGGCCTTGGCGTGTTTGACAGCATCGCCCGCTTCGCCGGAGCGGGGACACTGGTACCAATCACCGGCTTTGCCAACGCGGTTGCCGCCCCGGCGTTGGAGTTTAAGACCGAGGGGTACGTTACCGGTATGGCGGTCAAGATGTTTACCGTGGCGGGGCCTGTAATTGTATATGGGGTCACGGCGAGTGTAATTTATGGCATAATTCTTGTGTTATTGCAGAGTTTTTAGAACAATTTGGCCCACTTTGTTTTTAGCGAAGTGGGCCAATTTTTGTTAGTCTATTGTACTTCCAACGATCAAAAAGCGGCCAGAAGGCTTTTGAACACTATGGAATCTAACAAAAAGTTTTCCGTGGAAACTTTTTTGTGTTGTTCAATTTCGTTTTATTTCACAGGCGCATAGGTGTCTTCACTAGTCTAAAGGGAAAAAGGTAAGTGATCTCATCACAGAACAAGCAGCTGTACTCTGGTAAGATATAATCATAGAAATCCCCAAAAGGGTCGACGGGAACAGAGAGCACTGTCCTGGTTTTAAGGAGGTATCACCATGCGAAAGCTAATACCATTTTTACTTTCTCTGTTGCTCCTGGCAGGCTGCGCGGCACCTGTGGATTCGGAGGCCAGCTATCAGCAAATCAGTATGGACGAGGCAATCGCCATAATGGAGTCAGAAAGCGATTACATTATCCTGGATGTCCGCACTACGGAGGAGTTTGCCGACAAGCACATCCCTGATGCAATCAACATCCCCAACGAGACCATCGGTACTGAGGATATCCCGGAACTGCCTGACAAGGATCAGTTGATTCTCGTATACTGCCGCAGCGGAAACCGCAGCAAGCAGGCCTCGGACAAGCTGGTGGGTTTGGGCTACACGAACATTGTGGAGTTCGGCGGTATCAACGACTGGCCGGGCGAAACTGTATCTGATGGCGAGTAAGCACAGTTTAGGTGATGTCATCACGGAAACGCAGCCAGCATCCGGCTATGATAGAGCCATAAAGAAAAAACAAGGAGGATCTGAATATGTCCGCTATCAATATCAACAAGAACAACTTCCAGAACGAAGTGATGAATTCCGATAAGCCCGTCCTTCTGGACTTCTGGGCTCCCTGGTGCGGCCCCTGCCGCATGGTCGTTCCCATCGTGGAGGAGATCGCCAAAGAGCGTAGTGATATCAAAGTCGGTAAGGTGAATGTGGACGAGCAGCCCGAGCTGGCCAGCCGGTTTGGCGTAATGAGCATACCTACTCTGGTTGTCATGAAAAACGGCAAGATCGTCAATCAGGCTATGGGGGCAAGACCCAAGAATGCAATTCTTGGGATGCTGTAAGGAGGTGTGACGATGGGATTCTTTGATTTCTTCAAACAGGCCGATATCAATCAGGGTGTAAAGGAATACACTGCCACTCCCGGTGCTGTTCTGCTGGATGTCCGTACCTCTGAAGAATACAGAGGCGGCCACATCCCCGGCAGCAAAAATGTTCCTCTTCAGGCCATTGACAAGGTTTCTTCCGTGGCGGAAAATAAAGATACGGTACTGTTTGTCTACTGCTACTCCGGTGCCCGCAGCCGTCAGGCTGCCGGTCTGCTGCAGCGTATGGGATATACCAATGTAAACAATATTGGCGGCATTGCCGCTTATGCGGGGAAAGTGGAGGTCTGAATGAAAGTTGTGATCGTAGGAGGTGTGGCGGGCGGAGCCACAGCCGCAGCAAGAATCCGCAGATTGGATGAGCAGGCGGAGATCGTAGTGTTCGAGCGTTCGGGCTTTGTTTCCTACGCCAACTGCGGTCTGCCTTACTATATCGGCGATGTCATCACCGATCCTGAAGAGCTGACACTTCAGACGCCGGAGAGTTTCTTCTCCCGTTTCCGTGTAATTATGAAGGTTCGCCATGAGGTGACGGCCATCCACCCGAACCGCAAGACCGTTTCCGTGAAAAATCTGGAAACCGGCGAGAACTTTGAGGAGAGCTATGATAAGCTGATCCTGTCTCCCGGTGCGAAGCCTACCCAGCCCCGGCTCCCCGGTGTTGGATTGGACAAGCTGTTCACTCTGCGTACCGTGGAGGATACCTTCCGAATCAAAGAGTACATAAACACGCATCATCCCAAGTCTGTTGTGCTGGCAGGCGGCGGCTTTATCGGTCTTGAACTGGCGGAAAATCTGCGGGAGCTTGGCATGGAAGTTACCATCGTCCAGCGCCCCAAGCAGCTGATGAACCCCTTTCTGCTGGATGCTAGAACCCCGGTCGAATACGCTGGAGGGCATATGGAGGGATTCCGCAATATCCCGCTGGATGACCTGCGGGATCGGCTGGATGAGATCGAGCCAGGTAAGCCGGTGTATGTGACCTGCCAGAGCGGTCTGCGAAGCTACATTGCCTGTCGTATTTTGGAGGCCAATGGCCATGAGGCCTATAACTTTGCCGGAGGCTTCCGTTTCTATGATGCGGTGGTCAATGACCGGGCGTTGATTGAAAAAGCGTATTCCTGCGGCATGGACCAATAACT
>JAFQBN010000035.1 GCA_017416685.1 Oscillospiraceae bacterium | reverse complement strand
CGGCATACTCACGGACGGCATCCACCATGGTCAGGCGGCGCCAGCCGGGGGTCAGGTCGATCTTCTCGCCCAGCCACTCCACCTCGTAGGTACCCAAAATCTCCTTGGCAGCGCCGGAGAGGATGCCCTCAGCAATGTCCATCATGTCATGGAAATCGGCATAAGCCTGATACAGCTCCACGGTGGTGAACTCGGGGTTGTGCTTGGGGTCCATACCCTCGTTGCGGAAGATACGGCCGATCTCGTACACCCGGTCCATGCCGCCCACGATCAAACGTTTCAGAGGCAGCTCGGTGGCGATACGCATGTACATATCGATATCCAGCGTATTGTGGTGGGTAATGAAGGGGCGGGCAGAGGCACCGCCGGCGATGGTGTTCAGCACGGGGGTCTCGACCTCGATGTAGCCCATGTTGTCCAGATAGCTGCGCATGAACTTGATGAACTGGGAGCGGATAACAAAGTTTCGCTTGACCTCGGGGTTGACAATGAGGTCCACGTAGCGCTGACGATAGCGCAGCTCGGTGCTGGTCAGGCCGTGGAACTTCTCGGGCAGGGGCAGCAGAGACTTGCTCAGCAGGGTGACGTTCTGCACGCGGACAGACATCTCGCCGCGCTGGGTGCGGAACACCTCGCCCACAACACCCACGATATCGCCGATGTCGTACTTTTTGAAGCGGTTGTATTCTTCCTCGTCCATCTCGTCCTTGCGGGCGTACAGCTGGATGCGGCCGGTCTTGTCCTGCAGGTCGCAGAAGGACACCTTGCCCATACCGCGCTTGCTCATCAGTCGGCCGGCGATGGACACCATGGTACCCTCCAGCGCATCAAAGTCGGCCTTGATGCCGGCGGAGTTGTTGTTGACCTCGTACTTGGTGATCTGGAAGGGATCGTTGCCGCTCTGCTGCAGCTCGCGGAGCTTGTCGCGGCGGATCTGAAGCAGCTGGTTCAGGTTTTCCTCCTGCTGGGGCTGCTGGTTGTTGCTCATCTGTTCTGCCATAGTAAAAATCTCCTATCTCTAAAAAGCGGGTTACTTGCTCACACTGACGATCTTGTACTCCACAGCGCCGCCGGGAGCATCCACCACCACGTCGTCCCCGGCGTTCTTGCCCAGCAGAGCCTTGCCAAAGGGAGAGTCCTCGGAGATCATGCCGCTCATGGGGTCTGCCTCCTGAGAGCCGACAATTTTGTAGGTGGTCTCCTCATCAAATTCCTTGTCCAGCACAACCACGGTGCAGCCAAGGCGCACGTAGTCGCCCTCAGCCTGCTCGTCGATGACGACGTAGTTGGAGAGGATCTCCTCCAGCTGAGCAATGCGGGAATAGAGCTTACCCTGCTCGTTCTTGGCCTCGTCATACTCGCTGTTTTCGGACAGATCGCCGAAAGAGCGAGCCTCTTTGATCAGCTCGGCAACCTCTTTCTCGCGAACAGTCTTCAGGTAGTTCATCTCCTCCTGCATCTGCTGGAGCCGCTCGGCACTGAGCTTATACTGCTTGGCCATTTTGTTTTGCACACCTTTCCTGCTGACGACAGATTTCCTGTCAATCAGTCACACAATATAATAAAGAAATGGATATACGGACACATTCTGTTAGATTATATTACCACGCAGGTCGTATGTCAAGTGAATTTATTTTCCTGCTGCCCGACTCACCCGAATCTGCGGCAATTCAAGCAGCCCTGCCTGCCACAGGGCGCATACAGTGCTTGCACGCACCAGCGTTTCAGGCAGCACAAGATGCGGCGCATCCACCGAAAGGCCGCCCAAATCCACCTGACCGCACAGGTTCAGTTCCTCGCCCCTGTTCTGCCCGCTGAAACGGACAGTCAGTACGTCCCGTCCGTCTTTTACTGGCATCACTGCCACACCAAACTGCCGCAAAAGGCTGCGCTGCAGCGCTTGCCCGCCCCGGTCGGTTTCTATCACCACCTGCCGCACTCCGGGACACAGGGTCCGGGCCGCAGCTGCAAGTTCGCTGTCCGGGTACACGCCCCGCAGCACTACGGTAGCCCGCTCGGGCGCGATCTTGCGCATGTTGAGCCGCTCCCAAATCAACCGGTCCGCCACGGCGCGGTACAGGGGCAGCGCATCCACCACCGGCAGACCGGGAAGGGCCGGCCGTCCCTCCGCGTTCTCCAACACATACCGCACACCTGCCCGGCGCAGCAGCTTTGCCGCACGGGCAAGCTGTCTGTCCCGGCTCACGCAGGCACACAGCACATTCATCCCCGCTATACGGGTCCTTTCCAGCCGCACCCGTCCCCGCTCCTGCCAGCACAGCATTCCCAGCATCCACCCGCCCCCTTTCGCTATACAAGGATATGGACCGCGCAGGGTTTCCATGCTCCCCAAACACAAAAACAGCCGCGGCCCGATGTCCTGCGGCTGTTTTTGTATGTGATTACAGTTTCTTGTTCTTGTAGGTCAGTCCAGTGTACTTGGTCACCGGGTCGATACGCACATTATTCACACGAATTTCGTAGTGCAGGTGGTTGCCGGTGGAACGGCCGGTGGAGCCAACCTTACCCACCACCTGCCCCTGCTTGACCGTGTCGCCCTCTTTCACCGAGCGGGCAGACAGGTGGGCGTACAAAGTGGTGTTGCCGTTGCCGTGGCTGACTACCACATAGTTGCCGTAGCCACCGGAGTTGTAGGCGGAGGTGATGACCACACCGCTCTTGGCCGCCAATACGGGAGTACCCTTGGGGGCAGGCACGTCGATGCCGCTGTGGGTGGCGGGTCTGCCGGTGAAGGGGTCCTTGCGGCCGGCAAACAGCGAGGACAGATTTTTGTAGTTGGTCAGGGGCCACAGATACCCGCTTTCGCTGGTGATCTTGTTGCCGCCGGCCTCCAGCTTGGCGGCCAGCTCCCGCTCCTTGCGGGCGATCTCGGCATCCATAGCCTTGGCCTGAGCCTCCAGCTCCTTGACCGAGTGTTCGATCTTATCCTCCTGCTTGTTGATCTGTTTGAGGAGCTTGTCCACCTCGGCCTCGCTCTTCTCGATCTCCATGCGGGAGGCAACCAGCTTATCCTTGGCGGTCTGCTGCTCGGCCCGGGCCACTTCCACCGCAGATTTGTCAACACGGATCTGTTCCCGGGTGGCGGCAAGCTCGTCCAGCACATTCTGATTATATTCCACGATCTCGTTGATCATGATGAAACGGTCCAGCAGGTCGGAAAAGCTGGTGGCCCGGAAGAGGACGCCCCAGTAGCCGGTGTTGCCCTCCTCCTCCATATAGCGCACGCATTCACACAGCAGCGCGTACAGCCGCGTCTCCTCCTGCTGGTTGGTTTCCAGCTGACTCTCCAGCGAGACGATCAGCTCGTCATACTTGCCGATCTGCCTGTTGGTCACATTGATCTCCGACTGAAGCACGTCGATCTGGTCCTCCAGCAGGTTTTTCTGCTGCATGGCCTTGCTTTTGTCGGCAGAAATGGCCTTGAGCTGTTTCTGCAGCTCCGCCTTCTTTTTGTCCAGACTGCTGGCATCCTGCTTCAGGCTGTCAATTTCCGCCTGAGTGACCGCCTGAACCACAGGGGTCAGCACCGGGGGCGGCAGCAGCACCAGCGCCGCCAGCAGCACCGCAAGGACGCGAATACACCATTTTTTCATGTTCCGGCCCTCACAGCAGCACTTCCAGCGCACCGAGCACCATGGGCAGCAGCAACAGCAGAACCATGATCCCCGCCAGTATAGAGGTGAGGATCCTGCGTCTTTGCTCCTTCTTTCTCATGCCACACCCTCCTTATACCTGCAGGAACTTCCGGATGGCCATCAGGGAGCCGGCCACGCCGATCACAAAGCCGGACACCAAGAAAATGATGAATATCCGCGCAGCCATAGCCGTATACGGAATTATGGCTACGAGTCCCAGTCCGGCATTGCTGCCGATAAAGCCGCATACCAACTGATACACGCCCCACTGCAGGAAGAAAGCAACCACCGCACCGGCAAGGCCCAGCAGCATGCCCTCATACACAAAGGGCCAGCGGACAAAGCCGTTGGTTGCACCGCACATTTTCATAATGGCGATCTCCTCCCGCCGGTAGAACGTGGCAAGTTTGATGGTGTTGGCAATGATGAACAGAGAGATGATCATCAACATGGCGATCAGCACCAGCGCCACGCCCAAAGCGATGTTGCGCACCAGCACGAAGCCCTGTGCAATTTCCAGCGCCACGACAACCTTGGCCACGCCGGACACCGTCTTGACCCGGTCCACGGTGGCGGAGATTTCGCGAATATCGTCCACGTGGATGCGGAAGCGGTCACGGAACACGGTGGACGGCAGTTCCTTCAGCAGCTCCACTTCTTCCCGGCCCTGCAGATAGTTCTGCCGCGCCTCCTCCTTGGTAACGAAGGTGACCCCGGCCACGTTCTCGATGGCGGTCAGGTCCTTTTCCAGCCCTTGAGCCTGTTCACGGGTGTAGGTCTCATCGATGTAGGCGATGAACTCGTTTTCACGCTCCAGCTCGCCCAGCATGTGTTCCATATTCACGGCAACCAGTGTAAAGGTGCCCATGATCAGCAGACAGGCTACGATCATGCACACGGCGGCAAAGGACATGAAGCCGTGGCTGAATACGTTGTGGAAGCCCTCGCTGATATAGTATCCTGCATTGATTCGTTTAGCCATTGTAGTACCCGCCCGTCTCATCACTGATAATTTTTCCGTCCTCGATGGCCACCACACGCTTACCGAAGCGGTCCACAAGATCCCGCTCATGGGTGACCACCAGCACGGTGGTGCCCAGCTCGTTGATGCGCTTGAGCAGGTCCATGATCTCATAGGAGCGCTGAGGGTCCAGATTACCCGTTGGCTCATCGGCAATGATCATGCTGGGGTTGTTGACCAGCGCACGGGCGATAGCCACGCGCTGCTGCTCGCCGCCGGACAGTTCGTTGGGGAAATGGTTCTCCTTCCCCTCCAGCCCAACCAGCTTCAGCACGTAGGGGATGCGCCGGCGGGTCTCCCGCCCGGAGCAGCCTACGGCACGCATAACAAAGGACAGGTTCTCCCACACAGTCTTTTTCTCAATCAGGCGGAAATCCTGAAAGATAACGCCCAGCGTGCGGCGCATCAGGGGAATTTGATTGGTACGCATGTTGTCCGGAGAAAAGCCGTTGACCATCATGCGCCCGTCGGTGGGATACACCTCACCGGTGATCAGCTTGATAATAGTGGATTTTCCGGAACCGGACGGCCCCACCAGAAACACGAACTCACCGTCATCAATGCGCAGGTTCACACCCTTAAGGGCCTTGGTGCCGTTGTCGTACTCTTTGTAAACGTCAATTAAACGAATCATGTGCAGCCTCACTGTCTCTGTCCGCCAAATCATGCAGAAACGGCGGGAATATTGTATGTTTTATTCTATCATATTTCCCGTATTATGTAAATGACATTTTTCGCGAACGCCTCCCCTGTTTCGTACAAAAAAGCTATGCCTGCGCCCGCCCGTATTGTAATTATTTTGTAACTTTTGTAATTTTATTGTAATCTATCTTTCTGCCTTTTGCAACCCCTTTTTACAAAAAAATGCCGTCCGCAATAAATGCGGACGGCATTTCAAACTGTTTTTCAGGACTCTATACCACGGGAAATAAGGTACTTCTTGACCATCAGAGCCACCTTAAAGGTGATGGCATCGTCAAACTCACGCAAATCGAGGCCGGTAAGCTTCTTGATCTTCTCCAGCCGGTAGACCAGAGTATTGCGGTGGACGAACAGGCGGCGTGCCGTCTCGGACACATTCAGGTTGTTCTCAAAGAACTTGTTGATGGTCAGCAGGGTTTCGGCATCCAGCGCATCAATGGGATTCTTCTTGAACACTTCCTGCAGGAACATCTGGCACAGGGTGGTGGGCAGCTGATAGATCAGGCGGCCGATACCCAGATTTTCGTAGTTGATGATACCCTTTTCTGTCTCGAACACCTTGCCCACGTCGATGGCAACACCGGCCTCCTTAAAGGCGCGGCCCAGATCGCGGATATGGCCCACGATGGTGCCGATGCCGATGACCACTTTAACGTTCAGCTCCTGCGCCACGGCATCGGACACCTGCTTGGCGATCTTGTGCAGGTCCTTGCTGTCGGCGTTCTCGCTAAGCTGCTTGATCAGCACCACGTCGGTCTCGTTCAGGGACAGGACAAAGTCAGTGGCGCGGTCGGGGAACAGGGTGTACAGAAAATCGATGATGCCGGGGTCGGCGGCAGACACCTGACGAATCAGGAACGCGGCGCGGGGCGCCTCGGCAGTCAGATGCAGCTCCTTGGCGCGGGTATAGATGTCGCCCAGCATGATGTTGTCGGAAATAATATTCTTGATAAAGGCCGCGCGGTCGTGCTTTTCCTCATAATAGGTCTTGGCACTGTTGATGGCAACGGCGGCCATGGCGCACAGGGATGCGGCCATGGTATCCTCACCCTGGACAAACACGGCATACTCAAACTGAGTACCCAGACCGGCCAAGGGGCGGAAGCTCTTGCCCTGGAAATAACCAAGGCCGCTTTCTCCGATACCCAGCACAGCATCCACGGCACCGGGCCACTGCTCACCCATCAGGGCCAGCTCGCTGCAGGCCACCACAACACCGTCCGCATCCATAACGCCGACGGTGCGATCAATGTTTTCTTTCATCTGGAGAATCAGGCTCTGAAAAATTCTGTTAGCCATACCAAACCCCTCCAATTACTCAGTATGGGACATATTATAAGGGGTAAGCACCCTGTTTGGCAAGAGTTTTTTTCGTTTTTTTGTGAAAAATGCCGAAAGAGGTCAGTTTTTGCTCCCCGCCGCCTCGTGCAGACGGGCAGTTTCCTCCTGTGTCAGCTGTCGCCATCCGCCGGCAGGCAGGCTCTCGTCCAGCTGCAGCGGCCCCATGGAAAGCCGCTTGAGTTCCAGCACCGGTTTGCCCCGGAAGGCCAGCATCCGCTTGACCTGATGGAACTTGCCCTCCTGCAGGGTAACAAGGCATCGACTGCCGTCCTCCAGCGGTTCCAGCCCCGCAGGCAGGCACTCCAGCCCGTCATCCAGCGTTATGCCGGCCCGGAACGCAGCCACATCCTCCCTGTCTACCCGGCCATCCACCCGGGCAAGATACACTTTGTCCACGTGGCTTTTGGGCGCTAGCAAACGGTGAGCCAGCTCCCCGTCATCGGTCAACAGCAAAAGGCCGGTGGTATCCTTGTCCAGCCGTCCCACCGGAAACAATCCCCTGCGCTGCAAAGGTTTGTCCAGCAGGTCGAGAACAGTCTGCTGCCGCTTGTCCTCGGTGGCGGACAGCCACCCCGCCGGCTTATTCATCATAATGTACACAAACTTCTGCAGGCAGACGGACACGCCGTCCACCTCGATATTCTGCTCCGGGCCGCACTTGTACTCCGGCTTGGCGGCGGTCTGTCCGTCGATACGCACTCTGCCCTGACGGACCAGCTCCTTCACCTGACTGCGGCTCCACCGTCCCGTGGAGGCCAGCAGCTTGTCCAGTCGCTCCATTCCCGCTCCCCTTTCCGCTTTTTTGCACCATTGTATCATATTTGTCCCGCTTTGAACATAGCCTTTAGCAGGATCCAAAGAGGAAGGAGAAATGCACTTTGCTGATCGTTACCGCAAAATTATCCCGGCGCAGACTTGCCCTGTGGGGCGCGGCCGTGGTGGGTCTTCTGTGCTGCGCGCTGCTGCTGGGTTCGGGCCGCGGGCAGCCCGCTTTGAGCGTGGAGACCGCCGTCAGTACCAAGGGGATCAAAACCAACGAAGACCGTCTCCGCTTTCTGTCCGACTTCGGCTGGCAGGTTTCTCCGGAGCCTGTGGCTGTGGAAGAACTGCTGATCCCCAAACAGTTCGACGACAGCTACAACGACTATTTGGCTCTGCAAGCTGAACAGGGTTTTGACCTGACACGTCTTGCGGGCAAACGGCTCAAGCGCTATACCTACCAAATCACCAACTATCCCACCGGCGAGGGGGATGTGCGGGTCAATCTGCTGGTATATAAAAACACCGTGGCAGGCGGCGAGGTACTTTCCTCCAAGCTGGACGGCTTCCTCCACGGCCTTTCCATGCCGGATCGATAAAACAAAACCCCGGAAGCTGCTTCCGGGGTTTTGTCTATTTCGTTTTACTTCTGCACCATGTGCACGTTGATGTGGTCGTAGGTCATCTCCACGCCGGCGGCATCAAAGGCAGGCTTGAGCTTGTCCATCATATCGAAGTAGATGTTCCAGTAATCACCGGCATCACACCACACACGGATGGTGTACTCAATGCTGCTGGTGCCGTAGTTGGACACCTGCACAAAGGGTTCGGGGTTTTTGTGAATGCGGCTGTCGGCGGCAATCAGGGTGTTGACCGTCTGCTTAACGGTGTCAATGTCCGACTCATACGCGGCGGTCACCTTGATTTCCACACGGCGGGTTGTATTTCCGTTGTAGTTAACGATCCGGGCGGCGGCCACATCGCTGTTGGGAATGTGGACAACCTTATTGTCCGGGGTGACCAGCGTGGTATAAGCAAGACCCACGGTCTTTACCGTGCCGCCGTTACCACCGGCCTCCACATAGTCACCGGCAGCAAAGGGCTTGCTCACCAGAATCTGGATACCGCCGGCCAGATTGGCCAGGGTATTCTGCAGTGCCAGTGAAACCGCCAGACCGGCCACACTCAGCAGCGCGATCAGACTGGTCACGTCCACGCCCAGACTGCTCAGAATGACCAGGGCCGCCACGAAGTACAAAACCACACGCAGGCCGGTCTTCAAAAATCCCTGCAGCGCGCCGTCCAGATGGCTTTTACCCAGCACCTTCGCCACTACGCCACCGATCACCTTTACGGCAATGATGCACACCAGTACCGTAAACACGACCTTCAAAATGGTGGGCAGGGACAGGGCCAGCGAAAAGCCCGCAAACGCGGAGCCGACGCCGGAAATCGCCTGTGTTACGTCCATAACATTTCCTCCTTGATCAATCTTCGATGCCCATGTGTTTTTTCAGGCAGTTAAAGGTTTCTTCGCTCAGTGCGTGTTCCATGCGGCAGGCATCGTTGGCCGCCACCCACGGAGATACGCCCAAGCCAGTCAGCCAGTTGGTCAGCAGGTTGTGCCGCTCGTACATGGTGCGGGCCACCTGCTCTCCCCGCTCGGTCAGGGTGATGGCACCGGAGCGCTCCATCTCAATATAGCCGTCGGTGCGCAGAATAGACATGGCGCGGCTGACCGAGGGCTTGGAGAACCCCAGCTTCTGGGCCACGTCGATGGAACGGACTGTCCCCTTCTCCTGCTGCAGGATCAGAATAGCCTCCAGATAGTCTTCACCAGATTGATGCAGATGCACAAACTCACCTCATTTCCTGTAATGGGCATTCCCTTTACGCGCCTTGGCGCGTAAAGGGAATATGGTTGTTACATGGTTTTCAGCTGTTCTTCCAGCTTGGCGACCAGTTCAGTCAAAGTCTTAGCGCGTTCCTGTTCGGCCTGCACCACGTTGGCAGGCGCTTTGTTGACAAAGCCGGGGTTGGACAGCTTGGCATTGAGCTTTCCGAGTTCATCGGCATTCTTCTTCAGTTCCTTCTCGATGCGAGCCTTTTCCTTGGCCAGATCCACCAGCTCACCCATGGGGATGAACAGCTGGGCCACCGGGGTCACGATGACCACCTGACCGGCGGCATCGGGGGCCTGATCGGCGGCCACGATGGTCACCTCGCTGGCGTAGCCAAGGCGCTTGAGGAAAGGGATGCCGGCAGCAAACACATCCTGCTGGGCGGTGGCAACGGTGAGCTGCGCCTTTCTGGAGGGAGGCACATTCATCTCGGCCCGGCGGGTACGGATGGCGCGGATGGCATCCATGACCTGCTCCAGAGCCTTCTCCTCAGCGGCAAAGGCCAGATCCTCGCGATACTCAGGCCACTTCTGCAGCATGAGGAAGTCGCCCTCGTGGGGCAGGGCCTGCCAGATCTCCTCAGTGATGAAGGGCATAAAGGGATGCAGCAGCTTGAGGATCTCGGTCAGCACGTAGCACAGCACCTGCTGGGCGCGGGTCTTGCTGTCCTCGTCCTCGCCCTGAAGGCGGGCCTTGGTCAACTCAATATACCAGTCACAGTAGCTGTCCCAAATGAAGTCATAAACCTTCTGTGCTGCCACACCCAGCTCGTAGCGATCCATATTCTCCGTCACGTCGGGAATAAGGCTGTTGAGCTTGGACAGGATCCACTTGTCCTCCAGCTCCAGCTTCTCGGGCAGCTCGCACGTGTCGATGGTCAGGTTCATCATCAGGAAACGGCTGGCGTTCCAGATCTTATTGGCAAAGTTGCGCATAGCCTCGCACCGTTCGGTGTAGAAGCGCATATCGTTGCCGGGGCTGTTGCCGGTGACCAGATTGAAGCGCAGGGCATCGGCGCCGTAGTTCTCGGCGATCTCCAGGGGATCGATGCCGTTGCCCAGAGACTTGGACATCTTGCGGCCCTTATCGTCGCGGACCAGACCGTGGATGAACACGGTGTGGAAGGGAGGCAGCTTGGTATGCTCGCAGGCGGAGAAGATCATGCGGGCCACCCAGAAGAAGATGATGTCGTAGCCGGTGACCAGCACGTCGGTGGGATAGAAGTACTTCAGATCCTCGCTGTCGGCGTTGGGCCATCCCAGGGTGGAGAAGGGCCACAGCGCGGAGGAGAACCAGGTGTCCAGCACGTCGGGGTCCCGCTCAATGTTCTTACTGCCGCAGTGGGCGCACTGGGTGGCATCTTCGCGGCTGACGGTCATCTTGCCGCAGTCGGCGCAGTACCACACGGGGATCTGATGACCCCACCACAGCTGGCGGGAGATACACCAGTCACGGACGTTTTCCATCCAGTTGGTGTAGGTCTTGGCAAAGCGGTCGGGGACGAAGCGGGTCTCTCCCTCGTTGACCACACGCAGGGCCTCCTTGGCCAAAGGCTCCATCTTCACAAACCACTGGGCGGAGATGATAGGCTCCACGTCCTTGTGGCAGCGGTAGCAGGTACCCACGTTGTGGGAGTAGTCGTCGATCTTCTCCATCAGGCCCAGAGCCTCCAGATCGGCCACCACGGCCTTGCGGGCCTCGTAGCGGTCCATCCCCTCGTACTTGCCGCCGTTGGCGTTGACCTTGCCGTTGTCGTCCAGCACGCGGATGGTGTCCAGATTGTGGCGCAGACCCACCTCGAAGTCGTTGGGGTCGTGGGCGGGGGTCATCTTCACGCAGCCGGTACCGAAGTCCATCTCCACGTACTCGTCGGCCACGATGGGAATTTCACGGTTCATCAGGGGCAGGGTGACGGTCTTGCCCACCAGATGCTTGTAGCGCTCGTCCTCCGGGTGAACGGCCACGCCGGTATCGCCCATCATGGTCTCGGGACGGGTGGTGGCAACCACCAGATAACCGGAGCCGTCGGTCAGGGGGTAGCGCATATGCCACATGTGGCCGGGCTTGTCCTGATACTCCACCTCGGCGTCGGACAGAGCGGTGACGCAGCAGGGGCACCAGTTGATGAT
>JAFQBN010000034.1 GCA_017416685.1 Oscillospiraceae bacterium | reverse complement strand
GCTTGTTCTCCTCGTCCATGGCAATGTCGCCACAGCCGGACACGCAGCACTTACCCATGCCGCGGGCCACAACGGCGGCGTGAGAGGTCATACCGCCGCGGACGGTCAGGATGCCCTGAGAGGCCTTCATGCCGGTGATGTCCTCGGGAGAGGTCTCCAGACGGACCAGAACCACCTTCTTGCCGGCGTTCTTCCACGCCTCGGCATCCTCAGCGGAGAAGACGATCTGACCGCAGGCAGCGCCGGGAGAGGCGCCCAGACCGCGGCCCATGGGGGTGGCGGCCTTCAGAGCCTTGGCATCGAACTGGGGATGCAGCAGGGTGTCCAGGTTGCGGGGATCGATCATCAGGACGGCCTCTTCCTTGGTCTTGTGGCCCTCCTTCACCAAATCAACAGCGATCTGCAGAGCGGCGGGAGCAGTGCGCTTGCCGTTACGGGTCTGCAGCATATACAGCTTCTCGTTCTCGATGGTGAACTCCATGTCCTGCATATCGTGATAGTGGTTCTCCAGGATCTGGCACACCTCAACGAACTGCTTGAACGCGGCGGGGAACTTCTGCTCCATCTCCTGGATGGGCATGGGGGTACGCACGCCGGCCACCACGTCCTCGCCCTGAGCGTTGGTCAGGAACTCGCCCATCAGCTTCTTCTCGCCGGTGGCGGGGTCACGGGTGAAGGCAACACCGGTGCCGCAGTTGTCGCCCATGTTACCGAAGGCCATGGCCTGCACGTTAACGGCAGTACCCCAGGAATAGGGGATGTCGTTGTCGCGGCGGTACACGTTGGCGCGGGGGTTGTCCCAGCTGCGGAACACGGCCTTGACGGCGCCCATCAGCTGCTCCTTGGGATCGGAGGGGAAGTCGGTGCCGATCTTGGCCTTGTACTCGGCCTTGAACTGGTTGGCCAGCTCCTTCAGATCCTCGGCAGTCAGGTCCACGTCCAGAGTGACGCCCTTTTCTTCCTTCATCTTGTCGATGAGTTCCTCGAAGTACTTCTTGCCGACCTCCATAACGACGTCGGAGTACATCTGGATAAAGCGGCGATAGCAGTCATAAGCCCAGCGGGGGTTGCCGGACTTCTTGGCCATAACCTCGACGACCTGCTCGTTCAGGCCCAGGTTCAGGATGGTATCCATCATGCCGGGCATGGAAGCGCGGGCGCCGGAACGGACGGAGACCAGCAGGGGGTTCTCCAGATCGCCGAACTTCTTGCCGGTGATAGCCTCCATCTTCTCGATGTATTCCAGGATCTGAGCCTGGATCTCATCGTTGATCTTCTTGCCGTCCTCGTAATACTGGGTGCAGGCCTCGGTGCTGATGGTGAAGCCCTGAGGCACGGGCAGACCGATCTTGGTCATCTCGGCCAGGTTGGCGCCCTTGCCGCCCAGCAGCTCGCGCATGGAGCCGTTGCCCTCGGAAAAGAGATAGACGTACTTGTGTGCCATGTTCAAATCATCCTTTCTGTTTTCGTTGAATACGCATCTGAAAAAAACCGCCGCATCGCGGCCCTTTTCAGATGCGTATCATGGCTTTGGCTGGCTTGTCCGCGTCTTCGTTCTCCTGCGAAGATGGGACGAAACCACCTTAATAAAGAAATCGCAGAAGTATTATAACCGAATGCAGGAATAATTGCAAGCCTCCGCGCACTTTTTTCACGTTTTTTTATTTTAATATGACCTGCACGTTTTTTTCTGTGGATTTCAAACAAAAAAAGGGTGGAAACCAGAGTTTCCACCCTTTTTTTACCGATTCACTTCTTCCAAACGGTCCAGACGGCGTCCGTTCTCATGGACCATGCCCTCCACCGCTGTCAGCCGGGCCGCAAAACTCTCGTTATGGGCGCGCTGATCGCGCTGTTCCAGCTTGATGTCGTCCACACCGGCCTTGATATAGCCGATCTCGGTCAGAATGGCGCCGTCGTCCTTGCCCCGGGCCCGCTGGTCCTGCCGGCTGCCGCGCTGAAAGGCCGCCCAGCCAAACAGGATGGCCGCCGCCGTACCCAGCACACCCAGCATGCTTGCCAGCTCTGCCATAGTATCACCCCCTCTATACAGGGGGCAGATTTGGTGTTTTTGTGTACGTTTGGGTACACCTTGCCGCAAATTTACAGCAGAGGTACACCCGCCTCGGCACAGACGCGCACAGTCTCCTCATCCCACAGGGACACCTGCACCTCGCCCACATGGGCCTTGCCCAGCAGCAGCATGGACACCCGGGACTGGCCGATGCCGCCGCCCATGGTCAGGGGCAGCTCTCCTGCCAGCAGTGCCTTGTGGAAGGGCAGCTGGCGCCGGTCGTCGCAGCCGGCCAAAGTCAGCTGCCTGTCCAAAGACTCCGGGCTGACACGGATACCCATGGAGGACAGCTCTACCGCCTGCTGATTGACGCTGTCCCACAGCAGCAGGTCACCGTTCAGATCCCAGTCGTCATAGTCGGGGGCGCGGCCGTCGTGAGGTTTGCCGGAACGGAGCTTGCCGCCGATGCCGATGATGAACACGGTGGAATGCTCCTCCACAATGGCATTTTCCCGCTGTTTGCCGGTATAGTCGGGCCAGCGGTCCTCCAGCTCCTGACTGGTGACAAAATACACATCGGTGCTGATGTCGGGCAGATTGGACAGTTGAGGGAACACAGACTTCAAAAAGGTCTGGGTCACCGCCAGCGCATCGACGATGTCCTGTACGGTCTTTTTCAGATAATCCACGGTGCGGTCGCCCTCGCCGATGACCTTTTCCCAGTCCCACTGATCCACGTAGCAGGAGTGGAGATTGTCCAGATCCTCATCTCGCCGGATGGCGTTCATATCGGTGTACAGGCCCTCACCCACATGGAACTGGTAACGCTTGAGGGCCAGTCGTTTCCACTTGGCCAGAGAGTGCACTACTTCGCCCATATCATTCACGCCGTGGATGTCAAAGCTGACCGGGCGCTCCACACCGTTGAGGTTATCGTTCAGGCCGGAAGAGGCCGACACGAACAGGGGTGCGGACACACGGCGCAGGCGCAGAGCGCCGCTGAGATTGTCTTCAAACAGGCGCTTGAGCATACCGATGGCCTTTTGGGTCTGATAGAGGTCCAGCGAGGGTTTGTACCCCTCGGGAATGACAGTTTGTTTGGACATAAGCTTGTCCTCCGTTTTCGTTTCTTCCCGATATTATAGTCCCGCCGCAGGAAAAAAGCAATCTTTACTTGCGAATAAGCTGTCAAGCTACTATAATAAGGCATAAAGAATGGGGGATTGTGCATGAAATTCATCTCTTGGAACGTCAACGGTCTGCGGGCCTGCCTGAAAAAAGGGTTTGAGGACTTTGTCAGGGCGGAAAATCCCGACTTCCTCTGCCTGCAGGAAACCAAGATGGAACAGGGTCAGGCCCACCCCGATCTGGGCGGGCGGCAGGAGTTTTGGAACAGTGCCGACAAAAAGGGCTACTCCGGCACCGCCGTGTTCACCCACCACGCCCCCCTTGCCGTGGCCTACGGCATGGACAGGGATATCCACGACCACGAGGGGCGGCTCATCACGCTGGAATACGAGCAGTTCTATCTGGTCTGCTGTTACACTCCCAACGCCCAGGACGGCCTGAAGCGGCTGGACTACCGCATGAGTTGGGAGGACGACCTGCGGGACTATCTCATCTCGCTGGATAAGACCAAGCCGGTCATCTACTGCGGCGACCTTAACGTGGCCCACGAGGAGATCGACCTGAAAAACCCCAAAACCAACCGCATGAACGCCGGTTTCTCCGATCAGGAGCGTGAAAAAATGACCCAGCTTCTCTCCTCCGGCTTCACCGACAGCTTCCGCTATCTCTACCCGGACCGGGAGGGGGCCTACTCCTGGTGGTCCTACCGGTTCAACGCCCGGGCCAACAACGCCGGATGGCGCATCGACTACTTCATCGTATCCGACCGGCTGAAAGACAAAATCAAGCGCGCCGATATTCTCTCCACCGTGGAGGGCAGTGACCATTGCCCGGTGCTTTTGGAACTGGATATTTAAGGGGGAACTACCATGAAAATCAAAGATCTATTCAATCAGGGCCGCCCGGTCTTTTCCTGCGAGGTATTTCCGCCCAAAAAGACCGCGCCCGTGGACAGCATCTACAAGACGCTGGACGGTTTGAAGGACATCAAGCCCGACTTTATCAGCGTCACCTTCGGCGCGGGCGGGTCTCAGGTCAACCAGTCCACCCGTGAGATCGCCTCCATCATTCAAAACAAGTACGGTATCCCCGCCATGGCTCACCTGACCTGTGTCAACGCCACCCGGGGCGAGGTGACCGCCCTGTTGGCGGGATTGAAGGAGGAGGGCGTGGAAAACGTGCTGGCTCTGCGAGGTGACCGCAACCCCGACCTGCCCCCCAAGACCGACTTTCTCCACGCCGACGAGCTGGTGTCCTTCATCCTGCGCCGGGGCGACTTCGGCGTGTCCGCCGCCTGCTACCCCGAGGGGCATCCCGAAAGTCCCGATCTGCTCCACGACATCCGCTATCTGAAACAAAAAGTGGATGCGGGCGCGGAGCATCTGGTCAGCCAGCTGTTTTTTGATAACGAGGACTTTTTCCGCTTTGTGGAGCGGTGCCGCATCGCGGGCATCGACGTACCCATCGAGGCGGGCATCATGCCCGTGCTGAACCGGGGGTCTATCGAGCGCATGGTATCCCTGTGCGGTGCCAGCATCCCCCGGAAGCTTTCCCGACTGCTGGCCAAATACGGCGACCATCCGGAGGCCCTGCGGCAGGCCGGTCTTGCCTACGCCGTGGAGCAGATCAGCGACCTGATCGCCGGCGGTGTGGACGGCATCCACCTGTACACCATGAACAACCCCGCCGTCGCCCGGCACATCAGCGACAGCATCAGCTCCATCCGCGCCCTGTGATGACCGCCGAGATCACCCTGTCCGCTCCGGACACGGACGAGATCCTGCGCTACATGGGCATGCCACCGGAAAAAGCAGACGATGCCACCCGTTCCCTTGCCGTTCAGTGCGGCCAACAGCTTTTATCCGTGGCCGCCCCCCGTTGGTGCGGGCAGATTTTTGAACTGTCCTTTGAAGCGGGCGGCGTGCGGCTGGACGGCGGTCTTTTGCTGGGCGGTCTGGAATTGAAAGCCCATCTGGACGGCTGTACCCGCGCTATGGTTTTCTGCGCCACCCTCGGTGCAGACGCGGATGCCCTTATCCGCCGCGCCCAGTACACCGACATGACTCAGGCTCTCGCCTTGGACTGTGCCGCCGGCGCACTGGTGGAACAGCTCTGCGACCGCATCGAGGGGTATATCCACACCCAATATCCCGGCCTGCATTCCCCCTATCGGTACAGTCCCGGTTACGGCGACCTGCCCCTTGGGGTGCAGTGCGCTCTGCTGGACCTGCTGGACGCCCATCGTCTCATCGGTCTGTCCGCCACGGACAGTTGTATTTTGACCCCCCGCAAGTCGGTCACCGCCATTTTGGGTCTGTCCGACTCCCCTGCTCCTGCTCACAGGCGCAGTTGTGTCCTGTGTCCCAACACGGGCAACTGTCAACTTCGAAAGTCAGGTGGTCACTGTGGAATTTAATACACTTCTTGCCTCCAATACCCCCGTCCTGCTGGACGGCGGCATGGGCACTATGCTTCAGGCCAAGGGCCTTGTAGCAGGTCAGCATCCGGAGCTTGCCGCCCTGGAGCATCCCGACTGGCTGGAGGATATTCATCGCGCCTACGTGGACGCCGGCTCTCAGATCATCAGTGCCAACACCTTTGGCGCCAACCGGCTGAAGCTGGCCAACATGGGCAAAACGGTAGCCGAAGTTGTCCCCGCTTCCATCGCCGTGGCGCGCAAAGCCGCCGGTGACCGGGCGCTGGTCGCTCTGGACATCGGCCCTGTCGGTCAGCTGTTGGAACCCACCGGCATCCTGCCCTTCGAGCAGGCAGTGGATATTTTCAAAGAGACCGTCATCTGCGGTGTGGAGGCCGGCGTGGATCTGATCTTCATCGAGACCATGGCCGATCTGCAGGAGGCCCGGGCCGCACTGATCGCCGCCAGGGAAGTCTGCGACCTGCCCGTGATGGTCAGCATGACCTTTGAAGAGCGGGGCCGAACTTTCCTGGGCTGTCCTCCCGCCGCCGCGGCTCTTACTTTGGAGGGTCTTGGCGCTGCCGCCATCGGCGTGAACTGCTCGCTGGGCCCCAAGCAGCTGCTGCCCATCATTGAGGAGCTGTCCCGCTGGACCTCTCTGCCCCTGATTTTGAAGCCAAACGCCGGCCTGCCCGACCCCGCCGGCGGCGGTTATGACATCACCCCGGCCCAGTTTGCCGAGACTCTTGCCCCCGCCACCCAGTTGGGGGTCAAACTGCTGGGCGGCTGCTGCGGCACGACCCCGGAGTACATTGCCCTGCTGTCCAAGGCGGTGCAGGGCCGCACCGTTCGCGCCAACACCACCCCCATCCCTGCCGCCGTGTGCAGCGGCACCCGGGCGGTACCTATTGACCGGGTCCGGGTCATTGGCGAGCGCATCAATCCCACGGGTAAAAAGCTGATGAAGGAAGCACTCCTGCGGCAGGACGTGGACTTCATGGTCCGTCAGGCTTTGGAGCAGACCGAGGCCGGAGCGGACATTCTTGACATCAACGTAGGTCTGCCCGGAGTGGACGAGGTGGACATGATGTGCCGCACAGTGAAGGCCGTGCAGGCGGTCACCGATGCTCCCCTGCAAATCGACTCCACCGACCCTGCCGTGGTGGAGCAGGCTCTGCGCCTCTACTGCGGCAAGGCCATCGTCAACTCGGTCAACGGCGACGAGGAGTCCCTTTCCTCCCTGCTTCCCATCGTGAAGAAGTACGGCGCGGCGGTGGTGGGTCTGACCCTTGATAAATCGGGCATCCCCCAGACCGCACAGGCCCGGCTGGACATCGCCCGGCGCATCGTCGCCGCCGCCGAGTCCCACGGCATCCCCCGCCGGGACATCATCATCGACTGTCTGACTCTGACCGCCTCCGCTCAGCAGGAGTGCGCCGCCGAGACCCTGAAAGCTCTGCATCTGGTCAAACAGGAGCTGGGGGTCAAGACTGCCCTTGGCGTGTCCAACATCTCTTTCGGTCTGCCCCTGCGGCCTCAGGTCAACCAGAACTTTTTGACCATGGCCATGGTGTACGGCCTTGACCTGCCCATCATCAACCCCAACGCCGCGGCCATGATGGCGGCGGTTCGCTCCTACCACCTGCTGATGAACGTCGACACCGATGCACGGGAGTACATCGCCGCCTACGGCGGGCAGACTGCTCCCGCCGCTCCCACTCCCGAGGGCGGAAGCCGCTCTTTGGACGAAGTGGTGCGCCTTGGCCTGAAGGGCGAAGCCGCCCCTGCTGTCCGGCTGCTGCTGGAACAGGGCGCTGCCCCCATGGACATCGTCAACAACACCCTCATTCCCGCCCTGGATGCGGTGGGTGCGGACTTTGAGGCCGGGCGGCAGTTCCTGCCCCAGCTCATCCAATCCGCCGGCGCGGCTCAGGCCGCCTTTGAGGTGCTGCGCGCCCATCTGTCCGCCGCGGGACAGGCCCCCGACCGGAGCAACATCGTGGTGGTCGCCACCGTTAAGGGCGATATCCACGACATCGGCAAGAACATTTTGAAAGTACTGCTGGAAAACTACGGCTGCACCGTCATCGATCTGGGCAAGGACGTAGCCCCGGAAGCGGTCGTGTCCGCGGTGCGCCGCCACAACGCCGCCCTTGTGGGTCTGTCCGCCCTGATGACCACCACCCTGCCCGCTATGGCGGACACCATCAAGCTGCTGCGTACCGAAAGCCTGCCCTGCAAAATCATGGTGGGCGGCGCGGTGCTGACGGCGGACTACGCCGCCGCCATTGGCGCGGACTTCTACGCCAAGGATGCTAAAGCCGGCGTGGACGTGGCCCGCAAGGTTTTTGCACAGAATTGACACAAAAACACCCTGCTGCATGGCAGGGTGTTTTCACTTATGCTCCTTGCATGGTCACTGTTATTTTACTAACTCCTCTTCTGCCTCCCTCTGATGAGGGAGGTGGCACGGCGCAAGCCGTGACGAAGGGAGAGCGCACAACGCAAAAAGTCTCTCCCCCAGTCAGCCTATTCGGCTGACAGCCCCCTCGTCAGAGGGGGCCTGCGCAAACCGCCGGCACAGCCGGTGGTTATGGTTTAATATCCAAAGACCGTTTGAATTCCGAGGGGGTCATGTCAGTCTCCTTTTTGAATGTACTTGCAAAGTACTGGGGGGTATCAAAGGCCAGCATATCGGAGATTTGAGCGAAGTTGTACGTATGATTGCGGATCAGCTCCTTGGCGTAAGAGATCTTCTTGGAAGTGATATACCGTCCGATGGTGGTGCCGCACTGTTGACGAAACACCCGGCTGATGTAAGAGGTACTGTAACCCGTAACACCGGCCAGTTCCTCCATGGTGATCTTCTTGCCCAAATTGTCACGGATATACGTTTTTATCGTAGAAATCAACTGGGTCTCCATGCTCTCCCGTACCGGGGACACGGAATTTTCCTGCTGCTCCAGCACCGCCCGGGCCAGCAGAATGAGCAGCTGTTCCAGATAAGTTTTAATGAGCTGCTCGCCGCCTACTTTTGCCTGAGAACGCCGGCGGAGTTTGAGGAGTGTCACATCGTTTTTGGGAATATGGAAGCTGTTTCGCGCCTCGGTAATGATGGAGCTGACGAAGGGCCGCAGGCTCTGGCTCAGGGCCGCCCGATACCCCTCGAACAGCTTCATGGCCGGGGAGCGGCATACGAAGGAGATGACGAAAAAGTCCGGATTGGAGCGGAAGGCACGGATGGCGTGGAACTCATGGGGCTTGTGGAACAGGATCTCACCCTGATTGAGCACCTGCGTTTTATCATCTGCCCGGATCTCCACCGCCCCTTTGTCTACGTAGACCATTTCCCAAAAATCGTGCGCTTCTCCGTCAAAAACAAAGGATTTATCCAGTTCATAGTAATGAATCGTTACAATTTCCGGGATGTAGAACAGTGTTTTCGGTCTTGTTTTCTTGTAGGATGCCGCCACGGAAGGCCACCTCCTTTCCCTTTGTTCAGAATTTTATACATATAGTGTAAAATTTTCACTTATCATTTTTCGTTTTTATTCTATCATAAAAGTAGGCAAATGCCAATACATAAGGAGGTCGATTTCCTATGAAAAAATCCATTAACTTCTGGTCTTTTTCCGGCAAGGATGTCTATCAGGCCATGGACCTGGCCAAGGACGCCGGCTTTGAGGGTATCGAGCTGGCCCTGCTGGACAGCGGCGACCTGACTCCCAATTCCACCGACGAGCAGCTGGCCAAGATCCGCGCCTACGCCGACAAGCTGGGCCTGGCCATTCCCAGTCTGGCCAGCGGCCTGTGCTGGGGCGCCTCCCTGACTGCCGAGGATCCCGCCGAGCGGGACGAGGCTCACAACATCATTGTCAACCAGCTGCGCTGCGCCAAGGCTCTGGGTGCCGACACCATTCTGGTCGTCCCCGGCTCCGTGTCTGTGGAGTTCGTGCCCGAGCGCCCCGTGGTAGACTACGAGGTCTGCTACAACCGCGCGCTGGAGTCTATCAAGCGTCTGGTCCCCTACGCTGAGAAGTACGGCGTGAACATCGGCATCGAGAACGTATGGAACTTCTTCCTGCTCTCTCCCCTGGAGATGCGCGCCTTCATCGACGCCGTGGGCAGCGAGTACGTGGGTTCCTACTTCGACGTGGGCAACGTAGTCTACAACGGCTATCCCGAGCAGTGGATCCGCATTCTGGGCAAGCGCATCAAGAAGGTCCACTTCAAGGACTTCCGCCGCAATCCCGGCGGCCTGAACGCCTTTGTTGACCTGCTGGGCGGCGATGTAAACTGGCCCGAGGTCATGAAGGCCTTCCGCGAGGTCGGCTACACCGGCTGGGCTGCCGGCGAGATGATCCCCAACTACGCTTTCGCCGCTGACCAGATCATCTACAACACCTCTGCCTCTATGGAGCGCATCCTGAAGGAAAACTTCTGATTATAAAAACTGATAGGAGGAACAAACAATGATTAAAGTTGGTTTGATTGGCTGTGGCTTTATGGGCGGTATGCACGCTGCCTGCTACGCCGCTCTGGAAGAGCTGGGCGTCAAGGTGGTCGCCGTTGCCGACGTCCGCCCCGAGTTCGCTCAGAAGCTGGCCAACGGCGCCGAGATCTACGCCACCGGTATGGAGCTGATCGAGAAGGCTGACGTTGACACCGTGGACATCTGCCTGCCCACCCACCTGCACACCGCCCACGCCGTTGCCGCTATGAAGGCCGGCAAGAACGTCTTCGTGGAGAAGCCCGTGTGCTTCAACGACGACGAGATGGACCTGCTGCTGAAGACCGAGAAGGAGACCGGCGCCAAGGTGCAGGTCGGTCAGGTGGTCCGCCTGTTCAACGAGTATGCCTGGCTGAAGAAGGTCGTGGACTCCGGCGAGTACGGCAAGGTGGTGCACGGCGAGTTCCGCCGCCTGTCCAACCTGCCCACCTGGGCCTGGGAGAACTGGCTGCATCAGCCCGAGAAGAGCGGCGGCGTGGCCGTGGATATGCACGTGCATGACGTGGACTACGTCCGCTACATCATGGGCGAGCCCGACACCGTCAAGGCTCACGCCTACCGCGATGCCGACGGCGTCATTCAGCAGATCAACGCCACCTACGGCTACGGCAAGGACGTTTGCATCGCTCTGGAGGCCGGCTGGAACTACCCCGCCGACTTCCCCTTCACCGCTGACTGGCGCGTGATGTTCGAGAAGGCTACCGTCGTTCTGTCCGGCGGCGTTGTCACCGTGTACCCCGTGGCCGGCGGCAGCTTCAACCCCGAGATCGCGGCCGAGTTCGAGGGCACCAACGACATCGGCGGCAACGTGTCCAGCCTGGGCGGCTACTACAACGAGCTGAAGTACTTCGTTGAGGGTCTGCAGGGCAAGAACGATATGTCCATCGCCCCCATCTCCGACGCCATCGAGTCCGTCAAGCTGGCCAAGCGCGAGATCGAGGCTGCCGGCGGTCTGATCGTCAAGTAAGGAGAATTTCCCATGCTGAGAGTTGGTATTGTTGGCTGCGGCAACATCTTCACCATGCACGCCACCAGCGCCCATCACCTGCCCAACGCGCAGATCGTGGGCGTGTGCGACATCAAGAAGGACCGCGCCGATAAGGCTGCCGCCAAGTACGGCGTGCAGGCCTACTACGATTACAAAGACATGATCCGCAAGGATCTGCTGGACGTGGTACACATCTGCGTGCCCCACTACCTGCACCCCATCATCTCCAAGTACGCTCTGGAGCAGGGTGTCAACGTCCTGTGCGAAAAGCCCATGGCCATCACCATGGAGGACGCTCTCTACAACGTCAAGCTGGCCGAGGAGAAGGGTCTGAAGTACGGCATCATTTTCCAGTGCCGCTACAACGACTCCGCCAAGCTGGTCAAGGAGAACCTGGAAAACGGTGAGCTGGGCAAGATCATCTCCGCCCGTGTCACCCTGACCTGGTCCAAGCCCGACACCTACTACTCCCTGTCCGACTGGAAGGGCACCTGGGAGAAAGAGGGCGGCGGCGTCATCATTGACCAGGCCATCCACTCCCTGGACCTGGCCAACTGGTTCATCAATGACGAGATCGAGTCCGTCCAGGCCAGCATGGCCAACCGCGACCACTCCATTATGGAGGTGGACGACACCAGCGAGGGCTTTGTCCGTTACAAGAACGGCGCTACCCTGAGCTTCTGGGCCATGAACAACTACGGCTTCGATGACGCCATCGAGGTGCGCCTGTACTGCGAGAACGGCAAGGTAGTCATGGACTATGACCACGCCAACATCTTCTTCAACGATGGCCGCGTGCTGTCCATCGAGACCAAGATCGATCCCGACGTGGTGTACGAGGGCGGCAAGGATTACTGGGGCTTCCAGCACATCCGTGAGATCGCCGATTTTTACGACTGCGTGGAGAACGACCGCGAGCCGCCTATCTCCGGCCGCGAGGCACTGAAGATCCAAAAGCTCATCTGCGACATCTACGCCGAGGGCAAGAAGACCTTCTACCACCACAACAAGAAGTAATCCTTAAAAAACGGTGTACGGACTTCCGTACACCGTTTTTTCGCACCCAACACTGTGGTTTTGTGCCATACTTTTTGAAAAAGCGAGAAATTCTTATATTGTGCAACCGATTCGGCTTGCTATAATGGAGTCAGAAAATCCGTTCCGACCACTTCACACATGATTGAAAGGATGACGGTTATGACTCTGACTGAAAAGACCTATCTGCATTGCAAACAGGTGATTCCCGGCGGCGTCCAGTTGCTGAGCAAGCGGCCTGAGATGTTCGTCCCCGGCCAGTGGCCCGCCTATGCCACCCGCGGCAAAGGCTGCCAGGTTTGGGACATGGACGGCAAGAGCTACTACGACATGACCACCAACGGCATCGGCGCCTGTCTTTTGGGCTACGCCGACCCCGATGTCACCCGCGCCGTCACCCGCCGTATCAGAAACGGCTGTATGACCTCCCTGAACGCCCCCGAAGAAGTTCAGCTGGCTGACCGTCTGCTGGAGATCCACCCCTGGGCCGAGAGCGTGCGCTTCGCCCGTACCGGCGGCGAGACCTGTGCCATCGCCGTGCGCATCGCCCGCGCCACCACCGGTCGCGATGTAGTTGCCATCTGCGGCTATCACGGTTGGGCGGACTGGTATCTGGCCTGCAATCTGGGCGATGGTGACGCCCTTGCCGGGGTCCACCTGCCCGGTTTGGAGCCTGCCGGCATCCCCGCCGGTCTGCGCGGCTCCGCCGTCACCTTCACCCACGGTGATGTGGAGGAGTTTGACAAGATTATCGCCCAGTACGGTGACCGCCTGGCCTGCGTGATTATGGAGCCGTTCCGCAACGTGTTGCCCCCCGAGGGCTTCATGGAGCATGTCCGGGACGAAATCCACCGCGTAGGCGGTCTGTTCATTCTGGACGAGATTACCATCGGCTGGCGCTACTGCTTCGGCGGCTCTCACCTGGCACTGGGCGTGAACCCCGACATTGCTGTGCTGGCCAAGGCTCTGGGTAACGGCCACCCCATCGGTGCCATCATCGGCACCAAGGAGGCCATGGACGGCGCCCAGAAATCCTTCATCAGCTCCACCTACTGGACCGAGGCTGTGGGTCCCACCGCCGCCCTGGCTACCCTTGATAAGATGGAACAGACCCGGGTTTGGGAGCATGCTGCCGCCATGGGCAGTATCATCCAGAAAGACTGGGCCGAGGCCGCTGCCAATGGCGGCGTAAAAATCAGCACCTTCGGCGTTCCCTGCCATGCCCAGTTCAGCTGGCAGGAGGATTGCCCCAAGGAGCTGAAGACTCTGTACACCAAGCTGATGCTGCAGGAGGGTTTCCTGGCCACTCCCCTGTGCTACCCCACCCTGGCTCACAACGAGAAGGTGCTGGCCAAGCATCGCATCGCCCTGAACAAGGTATTTGGCACCATGGGCGACCTGCTGAAAAAGGGCGGCCGCGAGGCCGTGGCCGAGGCCATCGGCGGCGAGGTCTGCCAGAGCGATTTCCAGCGTTTGCTCAAATAATTTTTCTCCATTTTTTCTGCGGCACTTCCTGTGTGGAGTGTCGCAGAATTTTGCGTGAAAAATCACCCCGATTTTTCCACAAAAAATCCTTGAAACTATTGACTTTCCGCGAATATTTGTATTATAGTTACAGTAGCTATGTACATTTATAAAAGTAAACTAAAAATCCGCAATAAAGAAAGGATGTTTTCACTATGTCTATCTCTCAGGCTACTTACAACCGCGCAAAGCAGATCATGCCCGGCGGCGTCCAGCTGCTGAGCAAGCGCCCCGAGATGTTCGCTCCTGAGCAGTGGCCCAACTACGCCGTCAAGGGCAAGGGCTGCAAGCTGTGGGACATGGACGGCAAGAGCTACTACGACATGACCACCAACGGTATCGGCGCGTGCCTGCTGGGCTACGCCGACCCCGACGTCAGCAAGGCCGCCATCAAGCGCATCAAGAATGGCTGCATGACCTCTCTGAACGCCCCCGAAGAGGTTCAGCTGGCTGACAAGCTGCTGGAGATCCACCCCTGGGCCGAGAGTGTGCGCTTCGCCCGTACCGGCGGCGAGACCTGCGCCATCGCCGTGCGTATCGCCCGCGCCACCACCGGCCGCGACGTGATCGCCATCTGCGGCTACCACGGCTGGGCCGACTGGTACCTGGCCTGCAACCTCAGCGAGGGTGACGCTCTGGACGGCATCCACCTGGCCGGTCTGCAGCCCGCCGGTGTTCCCTCCGGCCTGCGCGGCTCCGCTGTGACCTTCCACTACAACAACGTTGAGGAGTTCGACGCCCTCATCGCCCAGTACGGCGACCGTCTGGCCGGCGTTATCATGGAGCCTCTGCGCAGCACCATGCCCAACGAGGGCTTCCTGGAGCACGTGCGTGACGAGGTCCACCGTGTGGGCGGCCTGCTGATTTACGACGAGATCAGCATCGGCTGGCGCTTCACCTTCGGCGGCTCTCACAAGGTGCTGGGCGTGCAGCCCGACATCGCCACCTTCGCCAAGGCTATGGGCAACGGCCACCCCATCGGCGCCATCGTCGGCACCAAGGCCGCTATGGACGGCGCTCAGCAGTCCTTCATCAGCTCCACCTACTGGACCGAAGCTGTCGGCCCCGCCGCCGCTCTGGCCACCATCGACAAGATGGAAAAGACCCGCGTCTGGGAGCATGCCGCCGCCATGGGCGACATCGCTCTGAAGGACTGGGCCGAGGCTGCCGAGCGTCACGGTGTCAACGTCCACATCGACGGCGTGTCCTGCCTGCCCCACCTGGGCTTTGTGGACTTCCCCCTGGAGACCAAGACCCTGTACACTGCCCTCATGCTGAAGGAAGGCTTCCTGGCTCAGGGCGGCTTCTACCCCACTCTGGCCCACAACGAGAAGATCATGGCCAAGCATCGCGAGGCCAACGACAAGGTCTTCGCCAAAATCGCCGAAGCCATCAAGAAGGGCGGCAAGGAGGCTGTCATCGAGGCCATCGGCGGCCCCGTCTGCCAGAGCGGCTTCCAGCGTCTGAACGGCTAATGATAACCTGAGCCGTGAAAGCGTAAATGAAGCATCTGTTTGAAATCAGCGTGTGCGGCGAGACCATTCGTCTGCGCACCAACGAGGATTTGTTCCGGATGAAGTACGTGTGGGACTGTGACCGCCACAGCCACGCCGATTACGAGATACACATTCTGCTTCGCGGCAGCTGTGTGATCAATGTGGGACAGACCCGGTACAATTTGCAAAGCCCCCAGGCTGTGCTGATTGCTCCCGGCCAATATCATTTCCTGCCCCAGCCGCTTTCCGGCGAATTAGAGCGATTTTCGCTCTGCTTCTCAATGAAAAAGGGACCGCTGCTTTCCGCTTTGCAGGCAGCGGTCCCTGCCAGCATTTCCTTTCCGGTCGACAGGGAGTTCGATGCCCTGTGCCGCAATATTTTCCATGAGAGTTCCGCGTCAAATCCTTTCCGGTACGATATGCTCCACACCCTGCTGACCACGTTTTTGATCCGCATATTCCGCAGCGCAGGGGTTTCAGTCATCAACGCCGGATTCATCCATGACCGGGACGAGGATCTGCTGAATAAAATCGACACTTATATCGAGCGATACGCCACCAGGCACGGCACCATGGAAGATTTGGCTGCCCAGCTGAAGATCTCCCGCCGGCAGCTCAGCCGCATCCTGCAGCGGCACTACGGCATGGGTCTGCGGGAGCTGCTGATCCGCTCCCGTATGGACAGCGCCCAGTGGCTGCTGAAAAACACGCAAAAGCCGGTAATTCAGATTGCCGGTGAATTGGGTTACGACTCCGAATCGGCCTTCTACCAGCAATTCCGCGCCCGGTTTGGCATGTCTCCCGTACAATACCGCAAATCCCACATACAATCCGAAACCACAAAATAAACGGAGGTATTACCAATGAGCGAACTGTTTTCTCTGTCCGGTAAGAACGTCATTCTGACCGGCGGCTGCGGCAATCTGGGCCGCATCATGGCCAAGCATCTGGTCGACTTCGGCGCTAAGCTGTTCATCGTCGACGTCATCGACACTCCCCTGCCCGAGCTGGAAGGTGCTGATGTGACCTACATCAAGTGCGATCTGGGCAACACCGACTCTATCCGCGGCATGTTCGAGACCGTGGAGAAGGTCGGCGGCAAGGTGGACGTGCTGATCAACAACGCTGCCTGGGGCGGCGGCGCCGGCGGCAAGAAGATGACTAAGACGCGCATGGAGGACTTCGATGACGAGACCTGGGCCTACGGTCTGGACGGCGTTGTGGGCGTCACCTTCCGCTGCATCCGTGAGTCCATCCCCTTCTTCAAGCGCGCCGGCGGCGGTTCCATCGTGAACATCGCCTCTATGTACGGCGTTGTGGCTCCCGACCACTCCATCTACGGCGACACCGGCAACAACAGCCCTGTCACCTACGGTGCCGGCAAGGCCGGCGTGGTGCAGCTGACCAAGTACTCCGCCTCTTACCTGGCCAAGGACGGCGTGCGCGTCAACGCCATCACCCCCGGTCCCTTCCCCAAGGTGGCCGCTACCGACCCCACCCTGCTGTCCATCCTGCAGAAGAAGACCATGCTGGGCCGCACCGGCGATCCCAACGAGCTGGCCGGCGCCCTGATCCTGCTGTCCTCCGACGCGTCCAGCTTCATGACCGGCACCAACATCATCGTGGACGGCGGCTGGACCGCTTGGTAATTCTTTTCTGTTTGGCGCGGGTTCCTGTCTTTTCCTGTTAAAACTGCATATAGACAAACACACTCGCTCCATAGTAAAATTACAGCATGCGTTATCTGCGGCTGCAGCAACAGCTGCAGCCGCAGATTCCATACTTTGCAGATGCAGGAAAGGTTGTTTTAAACATGAAAACTATCCATGTCGACGGTGAGTCCGGCATTGTCAGCCGCCATACCTCCGGCGCCTTTCGCTATCACGGTTGGCCCACCCTGGCCAAGCTGACCGACGGCACCCTGGTCGTCGGCGTATCCGGTCATCGCATGTGGCACGTGTGTCCCTTCGGTAAGACCCAGCTGTTTTTCAGCCGGGACGAGGGTAAGACCTGGTCCTCCCCCGTGGTGCCTAATGACACCTGGCTGGATGACCGCGATGTGGGTCTGTGCGCTCTGCCCAACAACGGGTTGGTCATGTCCTGGTTCAACGCCGACTACACTCTGCTGGATGTGCGGGCTGACAAGCTGAAGGAACTCTACTCCCCCGCCGAGCTGGATCTGGTCAATGCCTACCGTGCCGTAGCCGTCCAGACCGAGGATGAGCAGCCCGGTGCCTTCCTGCGTTTCAGCCGTGACGGCGGCATGACTTGGGGTGAGCCTCGTCCCACCCCTGTCTGCAACCCCCATGGTCCCACTCTGCTGAAGGATGGCAGTCTGCTTCATTTCGCACGAGAGTACGACGAGGCCATCCCCTTCGATGACCGCCGCGTGATTGCCATGCGCTCTACCGACGAGGGCAAGACCTGGCAGGAGATCGGCCGCCCCGGCCTGCCCGTGGGCATCAAGGCCACTAACTTTGTGGAACCCTACGCCCTGCAGCTGCCCTCCGGCCGCATTGTGGGCGTCATCCGCTATCAGACCCGTCTGGCCCCCGACGAACCCAAGCAGTACGGCACCTTCACCCTGTTCTGCACCATCTCCGACGACGGCGGCCGCACCTGGTCCGAACCCAAGTGGACGGGTTCCATCGGCGCACCCGGCCACCTGATGGTCCACTCCTCCGGTGCTTTGATCTGTTCTTACGGCTGCCGTACCAAGGGTTCCTATTCCGAGCGTGCTATGGTCAGCTACGATGAGGGCGAGACCTGGGAACTGGACATCTGCATCAATGACAATACCCCCGACGGCGACTTGGGCTATGCCAGCACGGTGGAACTGTCCGACGGCAGCCTGTTGACCGCCTACTACCAGAAGTACGTGGACGAAAACGGCGTGGCCGACGACAAAACTTCCCTGCTATACACCAAATGGTGCCTTCCCCGGCACTAAATTATAACGCCTTGAAAAGGAGCGTTCTTTATGAAAGTGATTAAAGTCAACGGCGAGCGCAGCGCTATCAGCCGCGTTACCGAGGGTGCCTTCCGTTACCACGGCTGGCCCACCATCGCCAAACTGACCGACGGCACTCTGGCCGTAGGCGTATCCGCCCACCGTCAGTGGCACGTGTGTCCCTTCGGCAAGAACTACCTGTACCTGAGCAAGAACGAGGGCAAGACCTGGTCCAACCCCATCGTGGTCAACGACTCCTGGATGGACGAGCGTGACGTGGGTCTGTGCGCCCTGCCCAACAACGGTCTGCTCATGACCTGGTTCAATCACGGTCACAACTTCCTTGATATCCGCTCTGCCTCCCTGGCCCGCAACTACACCCCCACCGAGTGGGCCTTCGTGCAGGCCTACCGCGCCGCGACCTGGAACGAGGAAGAAACCTCCAAGCACAAGCGCGGCTGCCACGTGCGCGTCAGCCATGACGGCGGTCTGACCTGGGAGGAGGAGACCCGCCTGACCATCAGCTCCCCCCACGGCCCCACCATGCTGAACGACGGTACCCTGCTGTACTTCGCCAAGACCGGCGAGCGCGATCTGGACGGCAACGAATTCCCTGAGCGTCCCATCGTGGCCTGGCACTCCACCGACGAGGGCAAGACCTGGTCCGAGATCGGCCGCCCCCCCGAGCCTGTTGATGTGGGTTGGGCCGGCTGCTACGAGCCTCACGCCATCCAGCTGCCCAACGGCCGCATCGTGGGCGTCATCCGCTACGAAGACGTGGGCGTGCTGACTATGTATGTCACCTACTCCGACGACAACGGCAAGACCTGGACCGTACCCCAGCCCATGGGTACCGACGGTGCGCCTCCCCATCTGATGCTGCACTCCTCCGGTGCCCTGCTGTGTTCCTACGGCCGCCGTAAGCCCGGCGACTATTCCGAGCGCGTGCTGGTCAGCTACGACGGCGGCGAGACCTGGGAGGCCGATCTGGTCATCGACGACACTGCCCCCGACTGGGATCTGGGTTATCCCTCCACCGTAGAGCTGTCCGACGGCAGCCTGCTGACCGTCTATTACCAGAAGTACGTGGACGAGAACGGTGTCGCCGACACCAAGACCTCCCTGCTCGCTACCCACTGGACGCTGCCCGCCCGTGATGTTGTGGGTGATGCGGAGAAGAAGGTCGAGACCTTCGACGACGGTCACGCCCAGAACGAATGGTAATTACAGTCATCTCTTTCTAATCAGAAATAAACCAAAAATGAGCCAATCAGAAAGGACGTAACGATTATGAACATGAGAAGAAGCAAGACCCTGGAACTGCTGCGCGCCGGCAAGACCGTTATCTCCACCAAGTGCAACACCTCCGACCCCCGCGTGGTTGAGATCGCCGCCATGATGGGTTTCCCCTGCATCTGGGTGGATAACGAGCACGTGGCCAACGACTACTTCGTCACCGAGAAGCAGATCATGGCCGCCAAGATGTACGACACCGACGTGCTGGTTCGTATCCCCCGCGGCTCTTACAGCGATTACATCCGTCCGCTGGAGCTGGATGCCGCCGGCATCATGGTTCCCCATGTCATGTCCGTGGATGAGGCCAAGGAGATCGTCCGCATGACCCGCTTCCATCCCATCGGCCGCCGCCCTGTTGACGGCGGCAACGCCGATGCCAAGTACTGCATGGTCCCCACTCATGAGTACACCCAGCAGGCCAACGACCAGCGCTTCGTCGTCCTGCAGATCGAGGATCCCGAGGCCATGGAGCAGATCGACGAGATCGCCGCTGTGGAGGGCTTCGATATGCTGTTCTTCGGCCCCGCCGACTACTCCCACGCCATCGGTGTCCCCGGCCAGATGGATCATCCTGAGGTTCAGGCCGGTTTCCGCCGCGTGGCTGAGGCCGCCAAGAAGCACGGCAAGTTCGCCGGTACCGTGGGCGGCATGGCCAACGCCGCCGAGCGTCTGGCTATGGGCTATCAGTTCATGAACATCGGTGCTGACGTTGTGGCTCTGGACAACTACTTCAAGGAGATCCACGAGTTCAGCGCCCAGTTCAACAAGTAATTGCCATGAACGAGTCGCTGCAGTATTTCACCGGCTCCCGGTTTACCGTCTCCAACAACCGGCCCGAAGGCGTCCCCGCCCCCGAGACTGTGGGCAGCCTGTCCTACCGTCCCGGCGAGGGTCTGCTGGTCACCATGCGCTGCTATGAGGAGAAACCCCGGGCCATCTACCATGACCCTAACGGCGCTATCTACACCGACAGCTGTATGGAGGCGTATGTGGACTGCTTCCCCGAGATGCACCGCGGTTACATCAACGTGGAGATGAACGCCAACGGCGCAGCTTTCTGCTCCTTCGGCACACGCCGTCACCTGCGCAGCACTATGCCGGCTATGGGCATTCCCCACCCCGAGGTAGAGGCGGAGCGCGGCGAGGACAACGGCCGGCCTTACTGGCAGGTCACCTGCCTGCTGCGTGCCGCTCTGTTTGAAGCGCTGTACGGTCGTCCCTTCGTTCTGGAACCAGGCCACAAGATGCGCGGCAACTTCTACAAGTGCGGCGACCACACCGTGGCCCCTCACTGGGCCAGCTGGGCCCCTGTCCCCCGTCTGGACTTCCATGACCCGGACAGCTTTGGCACCTTTGTGGTGGACAAATAAACAACAAAAAACACCGAGCCGTCCGGCTCGGTGTTTTTTTGTTGTTTTGTTATGCTGTATGGAGTTTGATCAGTCTTGTGATCATGGCGTAGATACCCCAGGCTACCACGGCAATCACGCAGAACCCGAACAACACCCAGAACACCGCCGTCCAGCCGAAGTTGTCCGCCACCACGCCCAGACCGTAGGCGCTGATGGTACTGCCTACATAACAAAATCCGTTCAAAACGCCCGCAATCATGCCGGAATTCAGCTTTTCCCGCATGAACATAGGGTAAATGCTGGTGTTCAGGTTGTTCAGACCGGCGGCCAGATAGTTGACCACCACCATACCCACCAGCAGTGCCACCGCCCAGTCCAGCCGCATAAAGCCCACCAGGCCGGCAATCAGCACACCCATCATAGCAAAAACAATGCCGCTGTGCCGGATATAGTCCGGCACTTTCTTGTGCATCCACAGGGCAAACACATTGCCGAAAATAGCGGAAATGGGCAGGAACAGGGTCAGCAGAATGGAGAGGGCATCGGGGAAATTATACGTTTCCTTCAAAATGGAGGGAACCCAAGTGGTCAAACCGTCCTTAATGAGGTTGATGCCCACGGAGAACAGGCACAGGAATCCGACTGCGGTGTAGATTAAGCGGTGTTCCACCGCGTCCAACCGATCCGGGGCACCCTTGGCCTCGGTGCGTACCACCTCCGGCGCGTCCGCGGCCCGTTCCGCCTCTGCCAGGTTTGTTGCCTTCCTATATAGCAGCAACCACAGCACGGCCACTGCGGCATCTGCTGCCGCCGCGGTGAAGAAGGCCAGCTGGAAGTTGTCAAACAGTGCGTAAATGGCGCTCAGGCCATAGATAATCAAAGTTCCCACGCCTACCGTGGTGCCCATCACCATGCTGGATCGCCCCAAGGCTCTGCCGGGCAGGGCCTCGGCCAGCATGCGGACCAAGGTGGGCCACAGCACGGACAGGGCGATGCCGTTTACCAGCCACAGCCACTTGATAAGCGCAAACTCCGCGCCCATGGCTACAATCAGGTTGACGGAGGTGGAGGCGGCCATGCTGCCGAAAACCGCCCATTTAATATTGTACTTCTTGCAGAACAGGCCGTTGATAACCTGTCCGATACCGTAGGCAAAGAAGAAGAAGGTGGAGGCCATGCCGGCCTCGGCCTTGGTCACGCCGTAAAAATCAATGATTTGCGTAATGTTGGCAGCATAGTTTACCTTGCCCAGATAGGACACGGAATACAGCAGCCACGCCAAAAAAATCAGCAGATTTTCCCGCTTTCCGGTTTTTGTTTTCATGCCAGTTCCTCTCCCGTAAACACATTGTACTCATTTTCCCGATACAGCGTCCGAAGGCCCTCAGGCAGCTTAGCATCGGTAATGTAGGTATATTCCCGCTTCATGTCCGCAATTTTCAGCAAGGCCTTTTTCTCAAACTTGCTGCTGTCGGCCAGAACAAAAACTTCGTCCGCAATCTCCAGCATCTTTTTCTGCACCGGGTGCAGGTCGGGATGGAAATCACCGATACCGAAGTCCATGGAAACCGCTGACGGGAACAGAAAAGACTTCCGCACATGCAACCGTTCCATGGTTTCCAGCACTAAGCTGCCGTAGAAGGAGTTCTCCTCCCGCACGTAGTGACCGGCGCACAAAATCATTTGGAATCCGGGCTTTTGGCACAGAAGCCGAAATACACCCAAGTCATGGGTCACCACCGTCAGGTTGGAGAACCTCTCGTTCAGCATCTCAGCAAAGGCAAGGGCGGTGCTGCCCTCGTCCAAAAAGATGATGTCCCCCTCCCGCACAAAGGCCATGGCGTTGCGGGCAACCTGCCGTTTCTCCTCAGAAAAGTCCTTGGTTCTCTCCTGCAGGTAGTAATATCGCTGCATACCGGGATCTCTGACCGCGCCGCCGTGGACGCGCTTCAAAAGTCCCTGCTGCTCCATAGCCATCAAATCCCGGCGGATAGTTTCCAACGAAACGCCGAACTGCTCCACCAGCTTGGCGGTCAACACCGCGCCCTTGGTTTCCAGTTGTTGACGGATAATATCCTGTCTGTTTTCTGCAAACATTGGCAACTCACTCCAATCAATTCCACATTGTACTCCACATCTTCGCACAAGTCAACACACATTTCCACATCAGAGTGCAAAAAGAACGCCACCCAAATGGGTGGCGTTCTAAAAGATTGTTCCGTAAGCTTAGCGCTTGGAGAACTGGGGAGCGCGGCGGGCGGCCTTGCGTCGTCGCGGGCTTTATATCTCTCACTTCGTTGCTGACAACGAAGCTCGTTCATGCCGCCGCTCCTCCTTTCCCCACCGCAACCTCCGTTGCGGCGGGGTCCCCTGCAGGTACGGTCTGAAGGCCTGTGAAGTGTGTAAAAAGTGCCGCTCCATTCGGAGCGGCACTTGATAGTTTGTTCTGTAAGCTTAGCGCTTGGAGAACTGGGGAGCGCGGCGGGCGGCCTTCAGACCGTACTTCTTACGCTCCTTCATACGAGGATCGCGGGTCAGGAAGCCGGCAGCCTTCAGGGCAGCGCGGTTGTTCTCGTCCACCAGCAGCAGGGCGCGGGCGATACCGTGACGGATAGCGCCGGCCTGGCCGGTCACACCGCCGCCGGCGACGGTGGCGACAACGTCCACCTTGCCCAGAGTGTTGGTGGTGTTCAGGGGCTGACGAACGATCAGCTTCAGGGTATCCAGACCGAAGTAATCGTCGATGTCACGGCCGTTGATGGTGATAGCGCCGGTGCCGTTGGGGAACAGGTGCACACGGGCGACAGAGGACTTGCGGCGGCCGGTGCCGTAGAAATAAGGCTTCTTGCTCTTATACATAATCATTTACCTCCTTAGCCGTTCCAGATCTCGGGCTTCTGAGCAGCATGCTCGTGCTCGGCGCCGCGGTAGATCTTCAGGCGGGACAGAGCGTCCTTGCTCAGGACGTTCTTGGGCATCATGCCGCGAACAGCGACCTTCATGGCCAGCTCGGGCTTCTCCTGCATCAGGGTGCGGTACTGAACTTCCTTCAGGCCGCCCACCCAACCGGAGTGGGTGCGGTAGTACTTCTGCTCCAGCTTCTTGCCGGTCAGGACAGCCTTTTCCGCGTTGATGATGATGACGAAGTCGCCGCAGTCGGCGTGGGGGGTGAACTCGGGCTTGAGCTTGCCGCGCAGCAGATCGGCAGCGGCAGCAGCAGTCTTACCCAGGGGCTTGCCGGCGGCGTCGAGAACGTACCACTTACGCTCGATGTTCGCCTTGTTTGCCATAAAAGTAGACATAGGTGAATCCTCCATTGTTTTTTATCTTGAACTTGTTGCAGTTGCAAACAGAACAGATGCCCGGCTGACCGAGCAAAATGCATTATAGTATGCCGCATCGCCCCTGTCAACCACTTTTTTGTATTTTTTTCTCGAATTTTTCTATATCTCTTGTTCTCTCTTGTTTTCTCTGTATATCTCCTGTTTTCTCAATTTCATTTTTCAATTTTGCGCGGGTGTTTTTTTGCAAAAGTCAAACTTTTTTGGTAAAATGCGCATAAGATGATTTGACCCGGAGGCGAAGCTTCTATGAGAAAGGTTCTGTCCCTTGTGCGCCGGTGCGTAGAGGACTATGATATGATAAAGCCCCAGGACCGCATTGCCGTAGGCGTGTCCGGCGGCAAGGACTCCCTGGTGCTGCTGGCGGCGCTGGCCCAGCTGCGTGACTTCTATCCTGTCCCCTTCACCGTGGAGGCCATCACCCTGGACATGGGCGCCGCCGACGGGCGGGAGGGTATGGACTTCACCGCCGTGGCGGAGTACTGCAAGTCCCTGAACGTCCCCTTTACCCTGCTGGACAGCGAGATCCATCACATCATTTTCGACCTGCGGAAAGAGAAGAATCCCTGCTCCATGTGTGCGAAAATGCGCCGGGGCGCCCTGCACAACGCACTGGTAGAGCGCGGCATCCATAAAATCGCTTTGGGCCACCACTATGACGACGCGGTGGAGACCTTTTTGCTGTCCCTTGTGTATGAGGGGCGCCTGTCCTGCTTTCAGCCGGTAACCTGGCTGGACCGGACCGAGATCAGCCAGATCCGCCCCCTGCTCTACTGCAGCGAGGCTCTGGTGCGCAACACCGCCAGACGGTTGGAGCTGCCCGTGGTCCACAATCCCTGCCCTGCCGACGGCAACACCCGCCGTCAGGAGATGAAGGAACTTCTGTACGAACTCAACGGCCGCTACCCCGGCCTGAAGGGGCGCATCTTCGGCGCTATGCAGCGCCTGCCCCTGCCCGAATGGGGGCCTGTAAATCCCCTGGGCCGCCCCATTCAATGGGAGGAGGGCGACAACGATGAATAAACTGCTGAACCAAATTCTGCGCTTCGGCGTGGTGGGTATTATTGCCACTGTTTTGGATTACGGTCTGTTCCTGCTGCTGACCGAGCTGTGCCGGGTACACTACCTGATCGCCAACCCTGTGGCCTTTTTGGTGTCGGTCATTGTAAACTACATTTTGAGTGTGAAGTTTGTCTTTGATGCGGATAAACGCCGCAGCACCGGGGCGCAGTTCACCTTCTTCACCGCCATGAGTGCCGTGGGTCTGGGCATCAACGAGCTGCTGCTGTGGCTGCTCAGCGGGCTGCTGCCTGTTCCCACTTCCGTGTCCAAGCTGGCAGCCACGGCGGTTGTCATGGTGTATAACTTCATTACCCGCAAGCTGTTTCTGGAGCGAAAGGACGGTGGAAACTGATGTCGAAAAGGGCCGGACGCAATACCAAGGGCCGCATCGTATCCGCGGCCTGGAGCCTCTTTTACCGTCAGGGCTATGACAATACCACCGTGGAGGAGATCATCGAGGAATCCGGCACCTCCCGGGGTTCGTTCTACCACTATTTCGAGGGCAAGGACGCCCTGCTGTCCTCCCTGTCCTACCTCTTCGACGAAAAGTATGAGGAGCTGATGGACCAGATCACCCCGGACATGGACAGCTTTGAGGCCCTGATGTTCCTCAACCGGGAATTGTTCGCCATGATCGAAAACTCCATCTCTCTGGACCTGCTGGCCCGGCTCTATTCCTCCCAGCTGGTCACCCGGGGAGAAAAGCACCTGCTGGACCATAACCGCACCTATTACAAACTGCTGCGGCGCATCATCTCCGAAGGTCAGCAGAAGGGGCAGCTGACTCAGGACTCCACCGTCAGCGAGATGGTGCGGGTCTACGCCATGTGTGAGCGGGCGCTGATCTACGACTGGTGCCTGTCCGAGGGCAGCTACTCCCTGACCCACTACGGCCGCACTATGCTGCCCCGCTTTTTGGACAGTTTCCGTGTGAAATCGTAATTTTTGTATAATTTATACAATTATCATTTCTAAACATTGTACAGCCGCAAAATCATTGTGGTTTATAGTATTTTACGTTTTTAACAGAATGCGGTACGGAGTTTATTCTGTACTGCATTCTGTATTTCATTCTATAAAAAATTGTGGTATAATGCCATGGTCAATAACGGCGGATCCTCCGCCGAAAAGTTAAGGAGCAGAAAATATGTTCAACACAGAAAGTTTGGTATTCCTGGTGTACCTGCTGTTTATGCTGGGAATCGGCATCTTCTTCTTCCTGAAGAGCCGCAACACCGGTGAGAAGGGTTATTTCCTGGGCGGCCGTCAGATGGGGCCCTGGGTGTCCGCTCTGTCCGCCGGCGCCTCTGACATGAGCGCGTGGGTGCTGATGGGCCTGCCCGCCTCCATTTACGCCGCCGGTATCGGCCAGGCGTGGATCGCCATCGGCCTGGCCATCGGCTATGCCATCAGCTGGACCGTTCAGGCTCCCCGCCTGCGTCGGTTCTCCATCGTGGCTGATGACTCCATCACCATTCCCCAGTATCTGACCAATCGCTTCCGTTCCAAGTCCAAGGCGCTGCAGATCCTGTGCGCGGTCATTTTCCTGGTGGCCTACACCGTATACGCCGCCTCCTCCATTAAGGCCTGCGGCACTCTGTTCAATCAGGTCATGGGCATCGACACCACCGTCGCCATGTATCTGGCCGCCGTGGTCATCATCAGCTACACCTTCCTGGGCGGCTTCTCCGCCGTGTGCTGGACCGACTTCTTCCAGGGCCTGCTGATGCTGGGTGCCCTGCTCATCGCCCCCATCTTTGCTCTGGGCGTCATCAATGCCGGCCATGGTGCCGCCAATGTGACCCTGCCCGAGAACTACTGGAACCTGTTCGGCAACTGGAAGGACATCGTATCCGGTCTGGGCTGGGGCCTCGGCTACTTCGGCATGCCCCACATCATCATCCGCTTTATGTCCCTGGAGAGCCAGAAGTCCCTGAAGAAGTCCGCCAAGATCGGCATCACCTGGACCACCCTGATCGTCATCTTCTCCGTGGCCGCCGGCTGCATCGGTCACCTGCTGCTGGGCGACATCGCCGACAGCTCCACCGTCTTTATCCAGATGGTGCGCAAGCTGTTCCCCGCCCTGATCTCCGGTGTGCTGCTGTCCGCCATCCTTTCTGCTGCCATGTCCACCGCCGACTCTCAGCTGCTGGCTGCCTCCTCCGCCTTTGCCAGCGACGTGTATAAGCCCGTCATCCGTAAAAACAAAGCCACCGACAAGGAAATGCTGTGGGCCGGCCGCTTCGTGGTGCTGGCCATCGCCATTATTGCCGTGGTGATCGCCTCCGACCCCAACAGCGGCACCATCATGGGTCTGGTGGAGAACGCCTGGGGCGTATTCGGCGCCGCCTTTGGCCCCGCTATCATGCTGTCCCTGTTCTGGAAGCGCTTTAACTTCGCCGGCGCCGTGGCCGGTATCGTAGCCGGTTTCGTAGTGGACATTGCCTGGCTGGCATTCCTGTCCTCCACCGGTATCTACGAGATCATCCCCGGCTTCATCGCCAGCACCGTGGCCGCCGTTGTGGTCACCCTGCTGACCAAGAAGCCCGGCGCAGATGTAGAGGCTCTGTACGACAAGGCCGTGGCCTTCGACGATTAAAATTCAGCACATCCATTTGCGGCGGTCCTCTTTTTGAGGACCGCCGCTTTTTGCCCATATCCTTGCATTTATTATAAAAGTGTGCTATACTGTGCAATTAAGTACGGAAGTACTTAAAATATTATAAAGAAAGCAGAGTTGATTCGTCCAAATGGACCCTAACAGTACAGGAATGATAGTAGCCCTGGTAATTCTGATTGCCATGTCTGCCTACTTCTCCGCCACCGAGACCGCGTTCACTTCCCTGAACCGCATCCGCCTGAAGACAAAGGCCGATGACGGTGACCGGCGTGCCAAACGCACCCTCGCCCTGGCAGAGCAGTACGACAAACTGCTGTCCACCATCCTGATCGGCAATAACCTTGTCAACATTGCCGCCACCACCATCGCCACCGTGCTGTTCACCAAGCACTTCCACGACCTGGGTCCCGCCCTGGCCACCGTGGTGCTGACCGTGACCATCCTGATCTTTGGTGAAATCTCTCCCAAGAGCCTCGCCAAAGAATTTCCGGAGCGGTGGGCTATGATGGCGACCCCGCTGCTGTACCTGCTCACCGTCATCCTCACCCCGGTCAATTTCCTGTTCGGCCTGTGGAAAAAGCTGCTGGGTCTGCTGTTCCACAAGGCGGAGGATGAGGGCATCACCGAAGAAGAACTGGTGGGCATGGTGGAACAGGCGGAGACCGAGGGCGGTCTGGACGAACACGAGAGCGAGCTGATCCGCGCCGCCATCGAGTTCAACGATCTGGAAGTGTCCGAGATCCTCACCCCCCGCGTGGACCTTGTGGCGGTGGAGGAAAACACCGATGCCGACGAGATCGCCCGTCTGCTGACCGAAAGCGGTTATTCCCGTCTGCCCGTTTACAAAGAAAGCATCGACAACATCATCGGCGTCATCCACGAGAAGGATTTCTATGCCGCCCGCTATCGCGGTTTCAAGTCTCTGTCCGACCTCATCGGCGGCGTGATGTACACCACCGGCAGCACCAAGATCTCCGACCTGCTGCGCATCCTGCAGAAAAACAAGGCTCACATGGCGGTGGTCGTTGACGAGTACGGCGGCACCGAGGGTATCGTCACGCTGGAGGATATTTTGGAAGAGCTGGTTGGCGAGATTTGGGACGAACACGACGAAGTGGTGGAGTCCTTCCGCAAACTGGACGACGGCAGCTACATCATTCAGTGCAGCGCAGGTCTGGACGACCTGTACGACCTGTTCTCCGTCAAGGGCGACCCCGATGCCAGCACCATTTCCGGCTGGGTCGTGGATCAGCTGGGCCGTGTGCCTGAGCAGGGTGACACCTTCCAGGCAGAGGGTCTGGAGGTTACCGTGACTCAGGTGGAGCAGCGGCGCGTGATGGAAATTCAAGTCAGCGTCCTCCCCGAGGAAGAGGAAGAAGAATAAACAAAAGACCGATGTGCAATGCACATCGGTCTTTTCTCATTTTTGCCGCGTTGCCTGCAGCCAGCCACCCGCAGGACTTTGGATGTAGAGGTATTCCCCATCCTCACTCTGCCACACAGGGCAGCCTACCAGTTCCTTCGTCCCAACGCAGGGATAGACCGGCTTGTCATGGTCAGTCTCCGCCAGTTCGCCCAAATACCGCACATCGTCGGGCAGCTTGGTCTTGAGCGGCAGTTCCTCTCCAACGAGCAGGTATCTGCCCTGCTCTGTGCGGAACACCGGTTCAAAGACCCCCTGGGTCGTTCCGGCAGTATCCTTATTGGCCGTGGAGGGCGCCCGCAGAGCGGACTCGCTGCTGCTCTTGTATTCGTATTCCTCAAGGGTCCCGTCGGCCAGCACTCCGCCCGCCGTGTCGGCCACATCGGCAAAAAGATCAAACTTGTTGTTCAACCCCTGATTTTCCGGCGCCGCCGCCCCCGCCGGCTGCATAGCCGGCCACAGATACGCGCCCACGCACACGACCAGGGCCGCAGCCGCCGCAGTGGCTATCTGCCACACAGGCAGCTTGCGGCGGGCGGGCTTTGCCGCCGCTTCCACGATCAGGTCGTCATCCAGCATACCGATGGCATCCAGCAAATGTTCCCGTTTCATACTGCAACACCCTCCTGTTCCAACTCTTGTTTCAGTCTTTTCCGCATACGGTGCAGGCGGGACTTCACCTGACTTTCCCCCATGCCGAACCGGCGGCACAGAGTGCGGATATCGTCTAGATACCAGTACCGGCGCACGAACAGCTGCCGGTCCTGCTTGCTCTGCCGGCGCAGGAAGTCCGAAATAAGCCGTGCGGTATCCTCCGCCTGGACCGCCTGCTCCACCTCATCCCGGGCGGCAAGACAGTCCTCCAGCTCTTCCAAAGCCAGCTCCACAGTACCGCCGCCCCGTTTTTCCGCCCTGTCCCGCCGCCAGCGATCTAAACTGAGGTTGCGGGTCAGGGTGCCGAAAAAGGCCTGTAATACTGCGGGCCGCTGGGGCGGCATGGCGTTCCACGCCCGCAGCCAGGTGTCGTTGACACACTCCTCCGCATCCTCCGTCCGGCTCAGAATGTTCCGGGCCACCGTGCGGCAGTAGGTACCGTATTTCAGTTCGCTCTCCGCGATGGCCTGCTGGGACCTGGCCCAGTACAGATCAATGATGCGGTTGTCTTCCATCCGGGTCTCCCCCTTTACTTCTATAGACGAAAAAGCACGCCGTCCGTTGCAGAAGGCGTGCTTTTCTTTTTCCCTTACAGTCGGCTCTCCAGCGGAGTGACAACGGTGAATTCCCGCCGTTCAAACTCGTCCAGCATAGCGTTGAGTGCCGAAGCCGTGGCTGCGCCGTCATCCATGGTGAGATAGATGGTGCGGCTGCGCCCGTCCAGCATCCGCGCGATGCGCTGAACGTAAGTCGCGGACCGCTCCCCCTGTCGGGGTCGGCCATCGGCCGTCTGGTTCCAGCAGATCCAGCCGCGCTCCTCAAATCCGGCCCGCTGCCCCTCGGGTACTGCGGCCACGGTGGCGGCGGTGTAGGCAATGCGGTTCAGCAGTGCGTTGCCCCGGTCCAGCGTTTCCTGCGGATTTTCTTCCGCCAAAAGACCCACGGTGTGTCCCTGTCCCACTGCGCGGCGGACAAGGCCGTCCTGAGCCGCCAGCTGCTCCGGCGTAAACAGGAACAGGCCCTTGACCTGATGGCGGTCAAGGCTGTTCAGAATACGCTCCACGCCCTCGCCGCTTTCACAGCGGAATGCCAGATACAGACGCACCCGGTTGGCAGGCGGCTCTACCGGCTCAGGATCGTCAGGCACCTGCGGAATATCGGGCAGGTTCGGTTTGTCAGGAATCACCGGCGGGGTGTTGGCCTGAATAAAATCCTTCATACGGGTCTGCATCAGAAGCTCCGCCGCCTCCACAAATTCGTCATCCGTCAGGCGCGCGCCCGGGGTTTTGATGCGCACGAGGTAGCCGTATCGGGTGTGGGTGTAGCTGTCCTCAAGACCGAAATACTCACATACACGACCCAGCGGCAGGAAGGCGACCCCCTTTCGCACCACCGCTTTGCAGTTTGCAATGGGGTCGTCGTGTTCGTCCATACAGGTGCCAGTCGTCAGGTTGAAAATCATATTCTTACGCTCGGCGATCAGGATGACCGTATTCTTCGCACCGACCCGGCTCAGTGCTACGCCCAGATCGGCGCCGGTCTGCTGCTTATCAAATACGCTGGCCGGGACATAGATCTGACCGTCCACCCAGATCGGCATGGTGTTGGCGCTCAGCGGCAGCAGGCTGATGTTGACGGCAGTGAAGTAGATATCCTCTACCGTAATGGCCCGGGCAGAGGGAACACCGACCACCAGCAGCACCGCACACAGCAATGCCGCGATCCATCTTTTCATGCCGTCAGCCTCCTCTCTCATTTTGACCATTGCTTCACAAGTATAGCATATTATAATTAAAAAAACAACCTGCGGCACATTCTCCCTCCGCCCTTGACATTCCCCTGCAAAAATGATATAGTACCCCTGTTAAATCGGCTTTGACGAAGACGAGACCGCAAGACACTCTCAGAGAGGGGCGCATTCGGTGCAAGCGTCCTGTGTGGACGGCGGTCGGTACCACTTCCGAGCTGCCCGGGACGACCGGGATGGGAACCGCCCATTACAGCGGTCACAAGCGACGGAACGCAGTTCCGTAAGCAGGGTGGAACCGTGGAGTATCTTATATGCTTCACCCCTGAACACTCAGGGGTGAAGCTTTTTCTTTGCCCCAACACTTAGAAAGGAGCAATTATCATGTCCGAAGAAAACATCTACACCTTTGAAAACGAGGAGTACCGCAAGACCTACTGGCACACCTGTTCCCACGTGCTGGCTCAGGCTATGAAGCGCCTGCATCCCGAGGTCAAGCTGGCCATCGGCCCCGCCATCGACAACGGCTTCTACTACGATTTTGACACCCCCCGCCCCTTCTCCCCCGAGGATCTGGAGGCTCTGGAGGCCGAGATGCGCAAGATCTGCAAGGAGAAGATCAAGCTTGAGCGGTTCGAGCTGTCCCGTGCCGAGGCTCTGGAGCTGATGAAGGATGAACCCTACAAAGTGGAACTCATCAACGATCTTGACGAGGGTGCCACCATCTCCTTCTACAAGCAGGGCGACTTCACCGACCTGTGCGCCGGCCCCCATCTGGACTCCACCGGCCGCATCAAGGGCAACGCCATCAAGCTGACCTCCGCCACCGGTGCCTACTGGCGCGGCGATTCCAGCCGCAAGATGCTCCAGCGCATCTACGGTGTGGCCTTCGCCAAGAAGGACGATCTGGACGCCTTCCTGGCCGAGCGCGAGGAGGCCCTCAAGCGCGACCACAACAAGCTGGGCCGCGAGCTGGAGTATTTCACCACTGTGGACTGCATTGGTCAGGGTCTGCCCATCCTTCTGCCCAAGGGCGCCCGCACCATCCAGACCCTGCAGCGCTGGGTGGAGGATGAGGAGCAAAAGCGCGGCTACCTGCTGACCAAGACCCCCCTGATGGCCAAGCGCGACCTGTACCGCATCTCCGGCCACTGGGACCACTATCTGGACGGCATGTTCATTCTGGGCGACCCCATGGATGAGGAGAAGGAGTGCTTCGCTCTGCGTCCCATGACCTGCCCCTTCCAGTATCAGGTCTATCTGAACCGCCAGCGTTCCTACCGCGACCTGCCCATGCGTCTGGGCGAGACCTCCACCCTGTTCCGCAACGAGGATTCCGGCGAGATGCACGGCCTGATCCGTGTACGCCAGTTCACCATTTCCGAGGGCCACCTGGTCCTGCGCCCCGATCAGCTGGAGGAGGAATTCAAGGGCTGCCTCGACCTGGCCAAGTACTGCCTGGACACCGTTGGTATGCTGGACAAGTGTACCTTCCGTTTCTCCCAGTGGGATCCCAACAACACCGCCAAGTACGAGGGTACTGCTGAACAGTGGAACGAGGCACAGCGGATCATGGGCCAGATTCTGGACGATCTGGGCGTGAACTACGAGATCGGCATCGATGAAGCCGCCTTCTACGGTCCCAAGCTGGACATCCAGTACAAGAACGTGTTCGGCAAGGAGGATACCATCGTCACCATCCAGATCGACATGCTGCTGGCCGCCAAGTTCGGCATGTACTACATCGACGAGAACGGTGAGAAGGCTCTGCCCTACATCATCCACCGCACTTCTCTGGGCTGCTACGAGCGCACCCTGGCCTACCTCATTGAGGAATACGCCGGCGCTCTGCCCACCTGGATGGCTCCCGAGCAGGTCCGCTTCCTGCCCGTCACCGACCGCGCCGCCGACTACTGCGCCGAGAAGGCCCGCGAGCTGGAGTCCATGGGCTTCCGCGTGGAGGTGGACTACCGCAACGAGAAGATCGGCAAGAAGATCCGCGAGGCCACTTTGGAGAAAGTTCCCTACATGGTGGTTGTGGGCGACCGGGACATGGAGAACGGCACCGTTTCTCCCCGTCACCGCTCCGGCGAGGATCTGGGCGCTATGTCCTTCGATGAGTTCGCCGCCCTGCTGAAAGAAGTTGTGGACACCAAGGCCAAGAAGTAATTACAAATATAAAAACACGCCGCAGGCAATGCCTGCGGCGTGTTTTTATATTCCGGTCAAATCAAAGTTGGGCGTGTACTGCCGCCCCACGCTGGAGCGCTCCTGCACGAAGCCATCCAGACCGAGATTGTCCATATACTCCCGGGCGGCACGCACCTCACCGGCGCGGAGGGTGCGGTCGATTTCCGGAAACTCCACCGCTCTGCCCCAGGGAGTGTACTGGCTCATGAGAGAGAACAGCACCGTTCCGGGTGCAAACGTCTCTGCCACCCAATCCATAGCCGCCTTGGCTCCGTTCAGCTGACCGGGCAGCAGCAGGTGGCGGATGATAATCCCCCGCTTCAAAAGGCCATCCTCATCAAATACGCAGGGCCCCACCTGCTCCACCATCTCCCGGATGGCGGCGGCGGCAGTTTCGGGGTAATCCGGTGCGTCGGAGTAGCGGGCAGACACCGCTCCATCCATGTACTTCAGGTCGGGCAGATAAATATCCACTTTGCCCGCCAAAGCCTTTAGCGTTTCAATTCTCTCATACCCGCCGCAGTTATACACCACAGGGACGGGCATGGGGTGTTCCTCCAAGAGCTTTATGATGGCATGGGCATAGTGGGTGGGGGTGACAAAGTTGATGTTATGAGCGCCCCGCGCTACCAGCTCGTCGCAGATCTCGCCCAACCGTACTAAACTTACCGGCTTGCCGAAGTCCCGGTGGCTGATCTCTTCATTCTGACAGAACACACATCCAAGGCTGCAGCCGGAGAAGAACACCGTTCCCGACCCCCGGCTGCCGGAGATGGGCGGTTCTTCCCACATATGCAGGTCGGCCCGGGCTAGCACCGGCTGGGCCGGCATGCGGCAATAGCCCTCCCCTCTTTCCTCTGTACGCAGGGCGTGACAGCGGCGGGGGCAAATATCACAGACCATAGTATCCTCCGTCAAAAGTATCCCAGCTGTTGGCGCACAGCGGTTTCAAAGGCACGAAAGGCGTTGGGTACGGCGTACTGCCGGTCCAGTTCCTGCCGACTGGCCCACACCCAGCCGTGGGGCAGGCGGTCATCCACCGCCTCCACCATAATGGCGCTCATGTGCCACTCGATATGGGTGAAGATGTGCCGCCCGGTGTCGCCGGGGGTGGCAATTCCCTCAACGCCCCACTTTTTCAGTGCATCCTCAGCGGGGGCATGCTCATTGGGGAACTCCCAAAGCCCAGCCAGCAGGCCCTTTGCGCCCCGCTGCCGCAGGGCAACTTTATTGCCGCGGAAAATGAGAAACACCGTGCGCTCCTCTATTCGCCGGGCCTTTTTTGGAGTCTTGACGGGCAGCTCCGCCGTCAAGCCTTTCTGCCGGGCAAGGCAAAACTGCGCCGCGGGACATTTGTCGCACAGGGGTGCGCCGTTGGGGATGCAAACAGTAGCCCCCAGCTCCATCATAGCCTGATTAAACTGCCCCGGCTGGGCGGTGGGAATGATCTCTCCCAGCTTCTCCGCCACCTGTCGTTTGGTAGCAGGCAGGGTGATGTCGGATGGATTGGCGGTCAGGCGGGTGACTACCCGCAGCACATTGCCGTCCACGGCGGGGACCGCCTGCCCAAAGGCGATGGAAGCGATTGCCCCGGCGGTGTAGTCCCCCACTCCGGGCAGGGCGCGGATATCCTCATATTTATCGGGAAACTGGCCGTCAAATCGCGCCACGATCTGCACTGCCGCCCTTTTCAGGTTGCGGGCGCGGCTGTAGTAGCCAAGCCCCTGCCACAGCTTCATCAGCTGCTCGTCCGGCATCCGGGCCAAATCTGCCACCGTGGGGGCGGCATCCATAAACCGCCGGTAATAGTCCAGCACTGCCGCCACACGGGTCTGCTGCAGCATGATCTCCGACACCCACACATGGTAGGCGGTGGGGTCGCTGCGCCAGGGCAGCTGCCGGGCGTGTTCGCCGTACCACTCCAACAGAGGGATGGGCAGCTGAGTCAAGGGGTCAGTCCTCTTACCCATCGAGCAATTCCTCAAGAAAGCCGACGCACTGATAGACCAGCTCGTCGCAGTTGTCCTTCTTCACCTGTCCCCGCTCCCTGGCCGCCTGCAGCAGATCCCGGCAATCCGTAGATCCATTGGCTGCGCGGAATTGGCCGATCAGCTGCGCAGCTGCCGAAGCATCTTTGCCCGCAAGTCCCGCCGCCATCAGCGCCCCGGTCAGGGCGCCGCAGGTAGCTCCGTGACGCATACCGCTGCCAAAATGAGCGCCCAGGGCATTAGCCTGTTCTTCACTCAGACCCAACCGTTCAGCAAAAGCCACCAGCACCGCCTGAGCGCAGTTATAATGTACATTGGCATCCTCCCGCAGGGCGCGGGCCTTTTCCATGGCAGTCATAAGAATTCTCCTCAATTGAAAATGTCAGCCTGTTCGGCAAACAGGGCGTGGACCCGCTCTCGCACTGCCCGGTGCGCAGGGTCAGACAGGCCCGGGTCCCGGGCAAGCAGATTGTGGGCGGCAAGGCGCGCCTGCTCCAGCACCGCCATATCCCCGGCCAGATCCGCCACGTGCAGTTGGGGCAGGCCGTGCTGACGGCTGCCGAAAAAGTCACCGGGGCCGCGCTGTCTGAGATCGGCTTCGGCGATCTTGAAGCCGTCGTTGGTGGCGCGCATGACCCCCAGACGTTCCTTCACGCTGTCGCTGTGGGATGCGGTGACCAGCACGCAGTAAGACTGGTGCTTGCCCCGGCCCACGCGCCCCCGCAGCTGGTGCAGCTGGCTCAGGCCGAAGCGTTCTGCATTCTCCACGATCATCAGGGCGGCGTTGGGTACATCCACACCCACCTCGATAACCGTTGTGGACACCAGCACGTCAATGTCACCCGCTACAAAGGCGGCCATGACCGCCTCTTTTTCTTTTGCTTTCAGTTTGCCGTGGACGAAGGCCACCCGCAGGTCGGCAAATACGTCTTCGGCCAACGTTTTGGCGTAGGTGGTCACCGCCTTCAGGTCGGGCAGACCCTCCATACCGGCGGCGGGATTTTCCTCCACCGTGGGGCAGACCATATAGACCTGTCGTCCCTCACCCACCAGCCTGCGCACAAAACCGTACATGCGCTGCCGCTTGTCCTCCCCCACCACGAAGGTGTCGATGGGCAGACGCCCGGCGGGCATCTGGTCGATAATGGACACATCCAGGTCGCCGTACACCATCAGGGCCAGCGTCCGCGGAATAGGAGTCGCCGACATGACCAGCACGTGGGGCGAGGCGCCCTTGGCGTTCAGGGCGGCGCGCTGCTCCACGCCGAAGCGGTGCTGCTCGTCCGCCACCACAAGGCCAAGCTGATCAAATTCCACGCCCTTGCTGAACAGGGCGTGGGTCCCAACCACGAACTGGATTTCTCCGGTTTTGATCTGTTCCTGCACCTGCCGCTTTTGAGCTGCCGACATGGAGCCGGTCAGCAAACCCACCCGCACTCCGGCGGGAGCAAGCAGGTTGGAAAGCGTCTTGAAATGCTGGGCGGCAAGCAGTTCCGTAGGTGCCATCAGTGCCGCCTGCAGGCCGCTTTGCACCGCGATCCAGCCGGCAGCGGCGGCAACCACGGTCTTGCCCGAACCCACGTCGCCCTGCACAAGGCGGTTCATGGGTCGGCCGGAGGCCATATCCGCCCGGCACTGCTCCATGACCCGCAGCTGGGCCTCGGTGGGGGCAAAGGGCAGCAGGTCAAGATAGGGCTGCAGCGATGGGCATCGGCACACCGGGCCGGCAACGTTGGTGCGCCGGTCCTTCAGCAGGGCAAGACCCGCCGTGAGGTAGAACAGTTCCTCAAAGATCATGCGGTGTTTGGCCCGCTCCAACTGCTCGAAATCATTTGGGAAATGGATGCCGCGCAGGGCGGCGGTGCAGTCCATAAGGTCGCTGCGCTCCACAATATCCGCAGGCAAAGTCTCCTGCCACAGGTGGGCGCAGCCATCCACCGCCCAACGGGCAAGGTTGACCATGATGTTGTTGGTAATACCTGCCGTCAGGGGGTAGACGGGCAGGATACAGCCGGTGGTGGCCTGCCGGTCCGCCGGCTCGGTCACCGGGTTGGTCATGCGCACGGCGCGGCCCTGCCGCTCCACCCGACCGTAGAAAATGTACTCCTTGCCCACCTGCAGACTGTCTTTGCGGTAGCTTTGATTGAAGTAGGTGATCTGCGCAAGGCCGCTGTGGTCCACCACATCCACCTTTACAAGGTCAAGTCCCCGGCGGATACGGCTGAGCCGGGGCGGTTTGGCCACCATAGCGCGGATACAGACCGGCTGTTCTTCCCCGGCGCGGCCAATGGAGGTCTCGGTGCGGCGGTCCTCGTAATCACGGGGGAAATTGCGCAGAATATCTCCCACGGTCTCAATACCCAGTTTTGCCAGCTTCTTTGCCCGTGCCGGACCGATGCCGGGAAACTGCTCCACAGACGTGCGCAGGTCCATTGCCGCACCTCCCTTCCTTCGTTTGGCTCAATTTTAACACATTCCCCCGCCAAATGCAAAAAGATATATAGTCCTTGCCCCTTTTCGAAAAAGTGAATATAATAGGTTCATAGGACAGTTACGCAGGAGGTTTTCCATGAGCGATCACATTTTGAACATGTTCCCCGCCAACCAGTCCGAGCGGGCCGAGTTTGAGGCACTGATGCCCGACGCGGTGTGGGAGTATCCCCGCCGCAGCACCGTCACAAAAGAACAGTTGGAACGCGCCACCGTCATCATGGGCACTCCCAAGCCGGAGGATCTGGTCCATGCCAAAAATCTGCGTTGGCTGCAGTCTCTTTGGATGGGCGTGGATGAGTACGTGGCCGAGGGAATCCTGCCCGATACCGTCACCATCACCGCCTGCGCCGGGGCTTACCGGCAGTCGGTATCCGAGCATATGCTGGCCACCTTGCTGGCCATGTGCCGCAATCTGCCTCAGGCCCGGGACAATCAGCGCGAACACAAGTGGGTGGACATCAAGCAGATGCGCACCATCCGGGGTGCCACCGTGCTGGTGGTGGGCGCGGGTACCATCGGCGGCGACTTTGCCCGTTTGTGCAAGGCGCTGGGTGCCAACACCGTGGGCCTGAAGCGCACCGTCACCGGCCCCATCGACGGTTTTGACCGGCTGGACACCATGGATCGTCTGGACGCGTGGCTGCCTCAGGCCGATGTGGTGGCCCTCATCCTGCCCCACACTGCAGAAACTATTCACCTGATGGATCGCCGGCGGTTGCTTCTAATGAAATCGGATGCCATGCTGGTCAGTGACGGCCGGGGCAGCGTACTGGATCAGGATGCACTGGCCGACCTGATGAAGCAGGGCCATCTGTGGGGCGCGGCGCTGGACGTGACCGTCCCCGAACCGCTTAACGCCGACAGTCCCCTGTGGGACATTCCCAACCTTCTGCTCACCCCCCATCTGGCGGGCGGCATCCGGCTGGAGGTCAGCCGCAAAAACGCGGTAAATTTCGCCCTTGCCAACTTCCGTCGCTACGCCTTGGGTCAGCTGCTCGAGGCCGTCGCCCGGGCAGGTGTAGTCCGGTAAAAAAGTTTTATTTCCAAATGCGCAAAAAAACTTTGCCTTTTGTGACAAAGGATGCTATAATTTACGGTGTATGGGCATATACTTTTCTCATATGCTGATGCAGGAGTAAACCTCGCCTGTTGGCGGGTGTCAATATAGTCATCCATTTTCGTCAAAGAGGGTGCGATCGTGAAGAAATACCAAGTCACCGGCGGCCACAAGCTGTACGGCTCCATAGAGATCAGCGGCGCCAAAAACGCCGCCGTGGCCATCCTGCCCGCCGCTCTGCTGGTGGACGGAGTCTGCCGCATTGAAAACATTCCCCAGATCAGCGACGTGTCCCTGATCCTGCAGATCATGCAGGAACTGGGCGCACAGATCAAGACCATCAACCGCACCACCATGGAGATCGACTGCTCCCACATCGTCAATCAGCGGGTCCCTCAGGACATGGGCCGCAAGATCCGCGCCAGCTACTATCTGGTGGGCGCCCTGATGGGCCGCTTCGGCTGGGCGGAGGTCCCCATGCCCGGCGGCTGTGATCTGGGCAGCCGCCCCATCGACCAGCACATCAAGGGCTTTGCCGCCATGGGCGGCGCTGTGGATGTGGTGTCTGGTGTTATCTGCGGTAAAATGAACAGCGGCAATCGCTTCAAGGGCGGTCAGGTCTATCTGGACATCGTGTCCGTGGGTGCCACCATGAACATCATGCTGGGCGCCGCTCTGGCCGACGGTATGACCATCATCGAAAACGCCGCCAAAGAACCCCACATCGTGGACCTTGCCAACTTCCTGAACTCCATGGGCGCCGACATTATGGGTGCCGGCACCGATGTGATCAAGATCCGCGGCGTGGAGCGCCTGCGCGGCGGTACGTACTCTATTATTCCCGACCAGATCGAGGCCGGCACCTACATGGCTGCCGTGGCCGCCGCCGGGGGCGAGGTGCGCATCTGCAACGTCATCCCCAAGCATCTGGACTGCATCACCGCCAAGCTCCTGGAGATGGGTGTGGAGGTCATTGAGGAGGACGACACCGTTCTGGTCCGCCGCAGCGGCCCCCTGACCCGCACCAATATCAAGACCATGCCCTATCCCGGTTTCCCCACCGATATGCAGTCCCAGATCGGTGCGGTGCTATGTCTGGCTCAGGGTACCAGCGTCATTACCGAGGGCGTGTGGGATAACCGCTACCGCTACGTTGACGAGCTGCGCCGCATGGGTGCCAGCGTTCAGGTGGACGGCAAGGTCGCCGTCATCGAGGGCGTGGAAAAGCTGACCGGCGCCCCTGTCCACGCCTGCGACCTGCGTGCCGGCGCCGCCATGGTCATCGCCGGTCTTGCCGCCGAGGGTGTGACCGAGATCGACTCCATCCACCACATCGAGCGCGGCTACGAAAATCTGGTGGAAAAGCTGGCCGCCGTGGGCGCCCACATCCGCGTGGTTGAGACCCCGGACGAGGAGGCCGCCCAGCCTCAGGTCGGCTGATTTTATCACATACAAAAGCCGGAGATGTCTGCCCCGCCTGTGGGTGCCGCCGTCTTCGGCTTTCGTTTTTGAAAGGAAGATCACTTTGCTGCGCGTTACCACCCTTGCCAGCGGCTCCGGCGGCAACTGCCTGCTGGTGTCCGGCGCAGGCTCACATTTGCTCATTGATGCGGGCATCTCGTGCCGCCGCATCACCGCCGCGCTGGCCGATTTGAATATAAGCCTGTCTGAACTGGACGGCATTCTCATCACCCACGAACATTCCGACCACATTTGCGGTCTTGCCACCTTCATCAAGAAAAATACCACCCCCATTTTTGCCTCCCCCGGCACCGCCCGGGCGCTGGAATACCGGCTGGCCCTGGCCGAGGGGCAGCTGCGCCCCATGGCGGTGGGTGAGGAATTTTCTGTGGGCGGGCTGTCCGTGCGCAGCTTTGCCACCAGCCACGACAGCGCCCAAAGCACCGGCTACTGCGTCAGCGCGGGCAAACATCGCATGGTCCTTGCCACCGACCTTGGCTACGTGTCTGACGAGGTTCTGAACGCTGTCCTCGGCTGCGACATTCTGGTGGCGGAGTCCAACCACGACGTGGACTGGCTGCGTTCCGGACCCTATCCCATTTATTTGCAGGAGCGAATTTTGGGCGACCGGGGCCATCTGTGCAACGAGGCCGGTGCGGAACTGGTCACCCGGGCCGCCCTGTCCGGCACTCACACCATCATTCTGGCCCACCTGAGCCGTGAGAACAATACCCCCGCCCGGGCGCTGGACGTGGCCCGCCGCAGCCTGTGTGCTGCCGGGATTGACCCGGACCGGGACGTAGTGCTGACCGTGGCTCCGGTGTGTGGAAACAGTCCCACCTTTTTCGCTGAAAGGAGCGAGCAGCCTTGCTGAGCGTACATATCATCTGCGTGGGCAAAATGAAAGAAAAATTCTATATCGATGCCGCGCAGGAATATGCCAAGCGGCTGGGCGGCTACTGTAAGCTGACCGTCACCGAGCTTGCCGAGGAGCGGCTGCCCGCCGACCCCTCTCAGGCCCAGATCGATGCCGCCCTTGCCCGGGAGGGACAGGCCATCCGGGCAAAGCTCCCCCCCAACGCTGCCATCGTCGCCATGTGCGTGGAGGGCAAGACCTGCTCCAGTCCGGAGCTTGCCCGGCAGATGCTCCGCTTTGAGCAGGACAGTGCCAAGCACGTCGTCTTTCTTATCGGCGGCAGCTGCGGTTTGGATGAGACGCTGAAGCAGCAGGCCCGCCTGCGCCTGTCCATGTCCCCCATGACCTTCCCCCACCATCTGGCCCGAGTCATGCTGCTGGAACAGATCTACCGCGCCTTCAAGATCAACGAGGGTTCTTCCTACCATAAATAGTGGAAGTCCGCCCGCATTTGTGCTATAATGAAAGTACCAACCTTATTCCAACAGGAGGTTTTTACCATGACGTACCGTGATACCTACGAAAAATGGCTGTCCAGCCCCGCCCTGTCCGCCGGGGAAAAGGCCGAGCTGCAGGCCATCGCCAACGACGAGAAGGAAATCGAGTCCCGCTTCTACGACCAGCTGTCCTTCGGCACCGCCGGTCTGCGCGGCACCATGGGCGTGGGCCTGAACCGCATGAACATCCACGTCATCCGCCACGCTACTCAGGCCTTTGCCGAAGTCATTCTGGCGCAGGGTACGCAGGTCGCCCAACGGGGCGTTGCTGTGTGCTATGACTGCCGCAACAACTCCGACCTTTTCGCCCGGGAGGCGGCCTGCGTCATTGCCGGAAACGGTATCCCTGTGCGTCTGTTTGATGCCCTGCGCCCCACGCCGGAGCTGTCCTTCGCCGTGCGCGAGTACGGCTGTACCGCCGGCATCAACATCACCGCCAGCCACAACCCCAAGGAGTACAACGGCTACAAGGTCTACTGGGACGACGGCGCCCAGCTGCCCCCGGAGCATGCCGACGAAGTGGCCCGGAAGATGAAGGAGCTGGACGTGTTCGACTGCGTGCGCCGGGCCGACTATGACGAAGCTGTGGCTGCGGGCAAAATCGTTCTCATGGGCGAGGAAACCGACGAGGCTTTCCTGTCCAACGTCATGGCTCAGGTCAACGACAAGGCTGTGGTGGAAAAGGTCGCCGACAAGTTCAAGATGGTCTACACCCCCTTCCACGGCACCGGCCACAAGCTCATTCCCACCGCTCTGGGCCGTCTGGGCGTGAAGAACCTCATCTGCGTGCCTGAGCAGATGGTCATTGACGGTGACTTCCCCACTGTGGTGTCCCCCAACCCGGAAAATCCCGAGGGCTTTGCTCTGGCGGTAGAGCTGGCTAAGCGCGAGGGCGCCGACTTCATTCTCGGCTCCGACCCTGACGCCGACCGCGTGGGCATCATGGTCAACACCGGAAACGGCGAATTTGTGGTCATCTCCGGCAACCAGACCGGTGTTCTGCTGCTGGACTATCTCATCGGCGCCATGAAGCGCGCGGGCAAGCTGCCCCCCAAACCCGTAGCATTGAAGACCATCGTCACCACCGAGATGGCCCGCAAGGTGGCCGAAGTCAACGGCCTTGCCTGTTACGACACCTTTACCGGATTCAAGTTCCTGGCTCAGAAGAAGGACCGGCTGGAGCAGTCCGGCGAGGGCAACGTCATCTTCTCCTATGAGGAGTCTTTCGGCTACATGCTGGGCGGCTTCGTCCGGGACAAGGACGCCGTCACCGCCTCCCTGCTGCTGACCGAGATGGCCGCGTGGTACGCCGACCGGGGCATGACCCTGTACGACGCCCTGCAGGAGCTGTTTGTAAAATACGGCTTCTACGGTGAGCGCACGCTGAACCTTGTGATGCCGGGTCTGGACGGTCTGAAGAAGATGGCCGACCTGATGTCCGGTCTGCGCCGGAATCCCCCCGCCGACATCGCCGGGGTCAAGGTGGCCGAATACAAGGACTACTCCAACGGCAGCGTGGTCTGTGCCGAGTGCGGCAAGAAATCCACCATGGAGCTGTCCGGCTCCAACGTGCTGCGCTATGAGATGGCCGACGGCACCAGCCTCATCGTCCGTCCCTCCGGCACCGAACCCAAGGTCAAGGTGTATATCCTGGCCAATGGTGCTGACAAGGCCGAGTGCGACGAGAAGGTGGCCAAATACTCCGCCTGGGCAGAGAGCCTCAAGAACTAAGCAATTTGCAAACACGCCCCACGGTATACCGTGGGGCGTGTTTTTATGCTCTGCTTGTCAACCGCTCCCCTTCGTGGTAAAATGTAAAATAGGAAATTATGGGACTGCGGGGTGACTGCATGGACATCGGCGGCATCAAAATCGATGGCAAACTGGCCCTTGGCCCTATGGCCGGGGTGACGGACATGGCCTTTCGCACCATCTGTCGGGAGCAGGGCGCGGCCCTGACCATTACCGAGATGGTCAGCGCCAAGGCTCTGTGCTATCAGGATAAAAAGTCTATACCCCTGCTGCAGCTGGGCGAGAACGAACACCCCGCCGCCGCCCAAATTTTTGGCAGCGACCCCATCTGCATGCAGGAGGCCGCCGCCATTGCCCGCGAGGTGTCCGGTGCCGACTTTATCGACATCAACATGGGCTGCCCCGTACCCAAAATCGCCAACAGCGGCGACGGCAGCGGACTGATGCGCACTCCCGACTTGGCGGTCAGGGTCGCCGAAGCGGTGATAAAGGGTGCCGGCTGTCCCGTCACCGTCAAATTCCGCCTTGGCTGGGACAAGGGCAGCATCAACTGCGTGGAGTTTGCCCGCGCCATGGAGCAGGCCGGTGTGTCCGCCGTGGCAGTCCACGGCCGTACCCGGACTCAGATGTACGCCGGAACCGCCAACTGGGACTGGATCCGGGAAGTTAAAAACGCCGTCAAGATCCCTGTTATCGCCAACGGAGATGTGTTCGAGGCAAAGGACGCCGTGCGCATCCTGAAATACACCGGGGCGGACATGGCCATGATCGGCCGGGGCGTGTTCGGCAACCCCTGGATCTTTGCTCAGTGCAAGGCCGCACTGGAGGGCCGTGAGATCCCCGAAATTCCGCCCCTTTCCGAACGCTGCGACACCGCCGTTCGGCAGTTCGAGATGGCCGCCGCCAACAAGGGGGAAAAGGTGGCCTGCCTGGAGGCCCGCAAGCAATACGCGTGGTATCTCAAAGGTGTGGCCCACGCCGGGTACTACAAAGAGCAAATCTGTAAAATCACCACGCTGGAAGACGTATATCGGGTCACCGCAGGTATCAAGCGGGACCTGTGCTGACACAATAAACCTGAAAGAAAGGCGGTGAGCAAGCGTGACGGAGCAGGAACTGGTGTCCCGGGCCAAGGCCGGGGATGACAAGGCCTTTGAACAGCTGATGCTGGACAATCAGACCCGCATTTACAACCTGACCCTGCGCATAACGGGCAATCCGGACGACGCCCTTGACCTTGCTCAAGAGGCCTTTCTCAACGCCTGGAAGGGCCTGAAATTTTTCAAGGGCGACAGCTCCTTCTCCACGTGGCTGTACCGCCTTGCCACCAACGCCTGTCTGGACCACCTGCGCAAGCAGAAGCGGCGGCAGGACGTGTGGCTGCCGCAGCTGGTGGACGAGGAAGACGACTCCACCCCCGACGTCCCCGACGAGCGCTACCGCCCCGACACCGAATTTGAGAAGTGGGAACGCCTGGAAACCCTGCAGCAGGGGCTTGCCCAACTGTCCGAGGAACACCGGCAGGTATTGGTCATGCGTGAGCTGGACGGCCTGAGTTATCAGGAAATCGGGGATATACTGGGGCTGGAGGCCGGCACGGTGAAGTCCCGTATTGCCCGGGCCCGGCTCGCCCTGAGAAAAATTTTACTGGAGACGGGGAACTTTTCCCCGTAGCCTGCGTCAAAGTGATTGAAACCAAATGAAAGGAGTGACCCGGCATGAGTTGTGAACGTTACTTGGACTTAATCAGCGCCCGGCTGGATGCCCCTCTGGCCCCCGCGGACGATGCGGAGCTGGCCGCACATCTGAACGAATGTCCCCAATGCCGGGCCATTGCCGGCGATCTTGCCAATATCCGCACCTGCCTGACCGGCTGTGTGGTCACACCCCCTGCCCAGCTTGCCGGTGGCGTGATGTGTTCCATCCGCGGACAGCGCGCCGCCCGCCGCCGCATCTTCCGCCGGCTGGGTTCTTTGGCCGCCTGTCTCGTGCTGTGCGTGGGCCTGTTTACACTGATCCGGCCCGAACCTGCCGAAACCCCCGGCGGCGTACCCAATATGGTCCGCCATGTGCCTTCCGCCCTGACCGACGAGTTGTCCTTTTCCAATGAGCAGCGGCTGCGGCTGGGCGGTATGTCCACCTCGTTTATGCCAACCGCCGACCTGTTTGGCAGCGCGGACGGGTTTTCCGAATTCCTCGCACGATTCCCCTACAACGATTTTTCCGACCTGGCCCGGACCTATAACGAGGAATACTTCCTCACCCACCGTCTGCTGGCTGTGACAGTATGGGAACCCAGCAGCTCTATCAGCCACACCGTCTCCTCCCTGACTCAGGACAGCGTTGCCATCCTGCGCACCGTTCCCGAGGCCGGCGACACGGACGTGGCCCTCTGGCTGATCCTTGCCGAGGTGGATAGCGCAGGCCCGGAAACCTCTCTGGCAGTAGATCTGCTTGAAAACTGAACCGCACATTGAACGGGATGCCTCCGGCATCCCGTTCTTCGTCTTCAGCCGCTTTGCCGCACTAAATCATTGATTTACATTTTCGTCAAAAAACTGTTGTCTTTTCTTCCGTTTTGTTATATAATAACCAATAGCATGATATTGCTTTGACTTTGGTCGAGGCTTGTCGAGAAATGCCCAATTGTAAGGAGTGAACAAGCATGAGTTATTCTGTACAAAACATCCGCAACGTCTGCCTGCTGGGTCACGGTGGTAACGGAAAGACCGCCCTGGCAGAAAGCCTGCTTTACATGACCGGTGCTTTGGACCGCATGGGTAAGGCCACGGACGGCAACACCGTGTGTGACTACGATCAGGAGGAAATCAAGCGCCAGATCTCCATCACCACCGCCGTCGCCCCCATCGAGTATAAGGGTTGCAAGATCAATATTTTGGATACCCCGGGCAGCGCCGGCTTCGCCGGTGAGGTGGTCGCCGCTCTGCGCGCTGCCGATGCCGCCATCATCGTCTGCTCCGCCAAGGACGGCCTGTCCGTCGGTCTGGAAAAGGCGTGGAAGTACTGCGAAGAGCGCAACATGCCCCGCTTCATCTACATCTCCAAGACCGATGAAGACAACTCCGATTACAACGCCACCTTTGATGCCCTGCGTGAGCGCTACGGCAACAAGATCGCTCCCGTGGTCGTTCCCATCTGGGACGATAACAAGAAGGTCACCGGCATCATCGACGTGCTGAACAAGCGCGCCTACGAGATGCAGAACCTCAAGCGCGTGGAGATCGACATCCCCACGGGCAAGGACACCGTCATCACCGAGTTTAACGACGCTTTGAAAGAGTCCGTGGCCGAGACCAGCGAAGAGTTCATGGATAAGTTCTTCTCCGGCGAGGACTTCACCTACGCCGAAATGATCTCCGGCCTGCGTCAGGGCGTGCGGGATCTGTCCCTGTTCCCCGTCCTGTGCGGCTCCGCTGTCAACTGCATGGGTTCTCTGATGCTGATGGACTACATCGTAGATCTGCTGCCCAACCCCATGGAGGGCAACTACCACCGCGCCACCACCCAGGACGGCGAGAGCGAGGAATTCGTGGTCTCCCCCGGCGGTGTTCCCACTGCATTCGTGTTCAAGACTGTTGCCGACCAGTACGGCAAGTTCTCCTTTATCAAGGTCCTGTCCGGCGAAATCACCCCCGATATGCCCCTGGTCAACGCCCGCACCGGCGACAGCGAGAAGCTGGGCCGCCTGTACGAGATGCGCGGCAAGAAGGCTACCGAGGTCAAGGTCCTGTCCTGCGGTGACATCGGCGCCATCGGCAAGATGGACAAGGTCAAGACCGGCGACACTCTGTGCGACACCCGTAAGGTCGTCTCCCTGAAGGCTCTGCCCTTTGCCGAGCCTTGCTATCAGGTTGCCGTCTCCCCCAAGACCCGCGGTCAGGAGGACAAGGTGGCTCAGGGTCTGGCCCGCCTGAACGAGGAAGATCCCACCTTCACCGTGGTCAACAACGCCGAGACTCATCAGATGGTGGTCACCGCCGCCGGCGACATCCACGTGGACGTGCTGATGGCCAAACTGAAGACCCGCTTCAACGTGGAAGTGGATCTGAAGGAGCCGCGCGTTCCCTACCGTGAGAAGATCCGCAAGACCGTGTCCAAGCAGGGTCGTCACAAGAAGCAGACCGGCGGTTCCGGTCAGTTCGGTGACGTGTGGATCCGCTTTGAGCCCAACTTCGACGAGGAAGAAATGGTCTTCGCCGAGGAGGTCTTCGGCGGCTCCGTGCCCAAGAACTACTTCCCCGCCGTTGAGAAGGGCCTGCGTGAAGCCTGCGTCCACGGTCCTTTGGCCGGCTACCCCGTGGTCAACCTGAAGGCCGTTCTGTATGATGGCTCCTACCACCCCGTTGACTCCTCCGAAATCGCGTTCAAGACCGCCGCTCAGCTGGCCTACAAGGCCGCCATGCCCGAGGCGAACCCCGTGCTGATGGAGCCTGTGGGCGAGCTGAAGGTCACCGTACCTGACAGCTACATGGGCGACGTCATCGGCGATTTGAACAAGCGCCGCGGCCGCGTGATGGGCATGAACCCCATCGAGGGCGGCGAGCAGGTCATCGAGGCCGAGGTCCCCATGGCCGAGATGATGTCCTACGCCATCGACCTGCGTGCCATGACTCAGGCCCGCGGTTCCTACACCTTCCACTTTATCCGCTACGAGGATTGTCCCCCTGCCGCGCAGGAGAAGGCAATCGCCGCCGCCAAGGCGATGGAAGAGGAATAATCTATCCACCAAAACACCCACCCCATTTGGGGTGGGTGTTTTTACGGGGCAATCCTCGTATTCGGCGCCTTTGCGCCGTGAATTGTGCCGCCCGCGGCGGTGCAATTGCGCAGGGCGAATTCACTTCGCCCGAGCATGTAAAATAAAGGGGACACAACCGCACCTGTCCTCTAACATCAAAAATGTCCCACCCTACAGGGTGGGACATTTTATGCTTTACTCAAAAAATCCGTGTTCGTACAGTTTTGCCACAAAGGCCGCCACGTGGGCTTTTGCAGTCTTTTTGTCCACATCATATTCCGCCAGCAGGGCAGCCAGCACCGTGGCTTCATCTGTCTCCTGCTCCAACTGCTTCCAGAGGAACGCGCCTGTTTCGTTCAGGGTGATCATCATGTTCAGATCCAGTCCGTCGCCTACCGGAACGACCACCGTCTGTCCCGCCACTTCCTGCAGGACGAACCCATCTTTGATTTTCATGGTTCCTCCTCTCTGCCTGACATGGCGGCATACGCTACCTGCGCAGCCTCCGGGTCCATGTTGCACGCCAACCGGTAGAACGCCACGTTCTTTGCAAGTCCGTCGATCAGTTCCAGATACTTGCCCATCATGTTGGCCCGCCGGGGACGGTTGCTCTGCTGCACCAGCATGGGCAGCACCTCCTGCGCCGCAGCCGGCCGAATGGTATTCTCCGCGCCCCGCTCCAGAATGCAGATGGCTTTCAGCGGCACGTTGATATTTTCACCGATCCGGTGCTTACCGTTCCACGGCGTACCGTAGACCGTGACCCCGCCGTCAGTCAGCCGCAGAATGGGCTTGTCGTCATCCACCATGACCGCCCGGTCACCCAGCAGTGTCCGCCACAGGCGGGTGTGGGTTGACTTACCGGTGCCGCTCTTGGCGGTAAACAGGTATCCCGCGCCGTCCACCGCCACCACAGAGCCGTGGAACAGCAGGCAGTCCCGCTCGAACAACCCCTCCACCACCTGCCGCTGCACGGCGGTGGTCTCCAGATAGGGGTCGGCGTGCCGCTGAACGGACTTGCCCTCCAGCTCGTTCTCCCGGGCGCTCTTCTCCTGTTCAAAGACAAGGTCCTCCGGGGTGATCTCCACAGAGAAGTCCGGTGTACCGGTGCAGAGATAGTCCCGGCAGAATTCTTTTGTACTTTCAAACATAGCCCGCACGTTGACCACGTACCCGGCTATTTGAATCTGAAATTCCGTCATACCGCCTTCTCCTTGCGACGAAGTCATAGTTTCATGTCTAACATAATACTCTTTTTCCCCCGTAAAGTCAAGTTTTGGGCAAAAAAGTTCCGGCCCGAGGCAGAATACTGCGTTTTTGGCAGTCCTCTGCCCCGAGCCGGAGCTCGGGGTTTTGAGAGGGAATCCCGGCGGGCTTTCGCCCGCCGGGGCAGGGAACAGATTAGGCCCACTCGCCCAGATCCTCATCTCCAAGTTCGTTATCGGGACAAGAAGAAGTAGTCACAATATCTTCAATTGTAAATTTCAGCACCTCGATACGAGGCTCTTCATAAAACTTCATAAGGTAATCCTCCTCTCTATTACTTATGCAGGAACGCATAAGCAGACGTGCTAAATTTGCCGAAGGCAATAGCCAGATTATACATGGAACTGGTATTCTTCAGGCGACCCAGATAAGCATCCAGGCTGTCGGTCAAAGACAGGACCACATTTCCCTCCGCATCAAAGAATTCTGCGGTAATGATCTGATCGATGTCCGCAACCACCATGCCGGTAAACTCAAACGCATAGGCGGATGCTCCACCCACGCTCGTTTGGGTAGGAGTCTCGTCCATTGCGCTCACTTCCGTGCCTCTATGATTTTTGAAAGTAATTTTGGCGCTTACTGCGGCAGACTCTCTGCTGACAGCAAACAGCATGGTGATGTCGCTCTGGAATCGCACGTTGGACGCAACAAAATGTTCAGCGGAACCGCTGATAATCTCCATGGTCTTATCCAAGGTCACTTCAGTGGTCGCCAAAGACTTCTGCTCGTCGGTAAGCTTTCGGTTAGCCAGGTTCTCGGTATTGTACTCGAAGTATATCTGCGCCTCGGCGCCGTAGTTCAGCATATCGACAACGGTAGTCTTGAACAAGTCATCGGTGGAGTTTGCCAGTCTGTCCATACCATACTCAATCAGACTTGTGGTCTTAGGCTTGCTCACCGCCTCATCACCCTTGTAGATAGTGACAGTTACCTTGTCATCCATCTCCTTGGCAGCCAAATCGGAAACGGTTACTGCCCAGTATGCAACCCCACTAATCGCAGTTCGAGCCCAATCAGCAGCGGCAATCTCGGTCTCCACAGTACCGCGATCATCCTTGTACTCTACGGAAACCTTCGCCACATAGTCACTCAGATCCTCATCGGTAATGCAACTCTGTTCGAAGGCAAACAGAAGCTTAAGGTTCTGACCCATGGCCATATTGGTTCTGGTGATCTCAAACAGTTCCTCAGCCACAATGCCGTAGGTGCCGTTGGCATTCTGCTCGCAGGTGAAGCCGTCGGCGCAGAACTCGGTCACGTCGGTCGTGAAGGTACCGCCGGTGACAGCATAGTCGCCAACATCGCCGACAAGCGCGCCCTTGACCATCGCATCGCCGGAAATGGTAATGTGGATATTGTCGCTCTCATCGGCAGTCATCCTGATGGCATTGGTACCACCCTCGATGGTGCCGCCAGTGATGTCCAGCTCGCCGAGAGCATCGGTGGCAGCATCGGTGATCTGACCCCAGATACCGCGGTTCTCACCCTTGATGGTACCGCCGGTCACGGTCATGTAAACAAGGCCGTTGCCGGGGTTGCCGTTCAGAGCAGGGTTGGCCATGCGCATACGCACACCGACGTAGGTGCTGGTGATGGTACCGCCGTTCACGTACAGGTGCGCATCACCGAAGCTGTTGCCGCTGTTGCAGACGGTGATGGCCATGTCGGTGCCGCCCAGATGGTTGTACTCGCCGCCCTCCACGGTCAGCACGCCGCCGCGGTTCAGGATGATGGTGGACTGTGCGTTCCAGTCGCGGTCGATGGTGGAGGTCAGGTTCACCTTGGCGCCGCCAACGCTGTCCATCATGGTCAGCTCACCGTAGTTGTAGAACAGGATGAAGTTGCCGGCGGAGTCGTCGGTCGCGGTGATGGTCTTGCCGTTCAGGTCGATGGTGACCTTCTGGTCAGCCGTGATGTTGAAGTAACCCTTTGCAGCGTTGTTCAGATCGCTTGCGATGGTCAGGTCATCCAGCAGAGTGACAGTGCCTTCCTCGCCGGCAGCATCGATAGCATCCTGCAGAGTCTCATACTTCTCGCCGTTGACCTCAGCGACATAGACAACAGGCAGTTCCAAACGACCGTTAAACGAAGCGGTCTGCTCATCCGCAGTAATGTTCGCAGGAGCGTTCTCCGCCAGATCCACGTTCTCGTTGAAGGTGCCGCCGGTAAGGATCACCTTGGAGTCGGCGCTCCAACTACCGCCCTCAGTGGTGCAGTAGATTCTGGAGGTAACATCCTTCAGCTCGGAAGTACCGTTGACGTAGGCAGCGGCAGTGGTCTTGATCTCACCGCCGGCGACAGTCAGGCTGCCGTTCATGGTCTTGGTCTTGGAGGGATTCTGCATCCAGATGGCGCAGTAGCCCTCAATCAGACCGCCGTTGACGGTGACGCTGTTCTCGTAGGTATCGCTGTTGCAGAACATACGGATGGCGCTGGTGTTGTAGTTGTACAGGTGACCGCCGTTGATGACCAGCACAGCGTCGCCGGTGGTGCTGTTATTATCAATGGGGTACTTGGCGTGAGCGCGCAGGTTGGCAATGGTGATCTTACCGCCGTTAACGGTCAGGGTGCCGCCATTGGAGATGGTGTAGTTGCCCTTGCCGTAGCTGGAATCAGCTGCGCCGGTGTAGTTGTAGTTGATGACACCGGTGCCAACACTGTCGTTGATGGTCAGCGTGCCTCGGTTGGTGATCATGGCCTCGCCCTGAACGGTGCTGGTGTAGGCCACGCTCTTGCCGTTCAGTTCCAGAATGATGACCTTGTCGGCAGCGACGGTCAGAGCCTCGCTCAGCTCAACGTCAGTCAGCAGAGTAACGGTGTCGCCCTCGCCGGCAGCATCGATAGCAGCCTGCAGAGTCTCATACTTCTCGCCGTTGACCTCGGCAACATAGGTCACCTCGACCACGCCGTAAACGTCGTCGGTCAGCTTGAGCTCGTAACCCTCGGGGATGGGATCGTGGACGATCTCAACGCCCTCAGCCAGAGCCGCAGCCGCGACGGAGATCTCGACCGGCCACTCGGTGGTGCCGCTGGTAATGCCCAGATAGATGCGCTTGCCGATGGCCGCGTTCTCAGAAATCGTCAGCGTACCGGTGTTGGCGTTGGCACTGGGACTCTGGAAGTAGATGGCGCTGTTGCCGCCGGTGACGGTACCGCCGCTGATGGTCAGAATGTTCTGAGCCTCAACGCCGTTCAGGAACTGACGGACACCGATGTAAGCAGAGGTAACGGTGCCGCCGGTGATGACGGTCTCGGCATAGGTACCCTTACCGTTGGTCAGGTTGTCGATGCCGTAGGCCATGGAAGTGCCGCCCAGATGCTCGATGGTACCGCTCTCCACGGTCAGCTTGCCGCCGGGGTTGTTGGAAACCACGGAGGAGTAAGCGTTCCAGCCACGGTCGTTGGTGGCAGTCAGGGTGATCTTACCGGTCTGCTCGGCGCTGCTGTCCTTGATGGTCAGGTCGCCGCGGTTGGTGATCAGGCCGAAGCTGCCGGTAGCCTCATCGGTACCGGTGATGGTCATGCCGTTCAGGTCCAGAGTGATCTTCTTGCTGTTGACGATCATCTCGTTCAGCTCGATGTCGGTCAGCAGAGTGATGATGTCCTCGTCCTCGGCGTTTGCAAAGGCATCAGCCAGAGTGGGATAGCCCACACCATTGACCTCGGCCACGTAAACGACAGGCTTCAGCTCCTCCGCGTCGTAGTCATACTCGTCCACGGTGATGAAGCTGTCGGGGTTCTGAGCCTCCTCTTCAGTCAGCACGTCCTCGCTCAGAGCCAAAGTCAGGTTGACAGTC
>JAFQBN010000033.1 GCA_017416685.1 Oscillospiraceae bacterium | reverse complement strand
CTACCCCATCGACCACATCGAGAAGATCGTCCGTCCCGCCTCCAAGGGTCCCGACGCCAAGAACGTCATCTTCCTGTCTGCCGATGCCTTCGGTGTTCTGCCTCCTGTGTCCATCCTGACCCCTGAGCAGACCCAGTACTACTTCCTGTCCGGCTTCACTTCCAAGCTGGCCGGTACCGAGCGCGGCATTACCGAGCCTACCCCCACCTTCTCCGCCTGCTTCGGTCAGGCCTTCCTGGAGCTGCACCCCACCAAGTACGGTGAGGAGCTGGTCAAGAAGATGCAGAAGTCCGGCGCCAAGGCCTACCTGGTCAACACCGGCTGGAACGGCACCGGCAAGCGTATCTCTATCAAGGATACCCGCGGTATCATCGACGCCATTCTGGATGGCTCCATCCTGAAGGCCGAGACCAAGACCATCCCCTACTTCAATTTCGAGGTTCCCACCGCTCTGCCCGGCGTGGATCCCGCCATTCTCGACCCCCGCGACACCTACGCCGATGCCGCTGAGTGGGACGAGAAGGCCAAGGATCTGGCCGCCCGCTTCGTTAAGAACTTCGCCAAGTACACCGGCAACGACGCCGGCAAGGCGCTGGTGGCCGCCGGTCCCCAGCTGTAAGCCGCAAGTTAATCCCAAACGCCCCACAGCAAAAGGCTGTGGGGCGTTTTTATTGAAACTGTTCCGCGATTGTGGTATACTATGCACACAAAGTGCAACGGAGGTAATCGTCATGTTTGATGCTCTGAAAGTCAAAAATGAATGTGTCGCGTGGATCCGCGACTTTTTTGCCAACAACGGCCCGGACTGCAACGCCGTCATTGGCATTTCCGGTGGCAAGGACAGCTCCATCGCCGCCGCCCTGTGTGTGGAGGCGCTGGGTAAGGACCGGGTCATCGGCGTGCTGATGCCCCGGGGCGAGCAGCACGACATTGACAAGGCCTATATGCTGGTGGACCACCTTGGTATCCGCCGGTATGAGATCAACATCGCCGCCGCTGCCGATGCCCTCATCGCCGCCATGCCCGCCGATTTCGAACTGTCCAAGCAGGCCCGGGAGAACCTGCCCCCCCGCATCCGCATGGCCACGGTCTATGCCGTCAGCCAAAGCTGCAACGGCCGGGTGTGCAACACCTGCAACCTGTCCGAGGATTGGGTAGGCTACTCCACCCGCTACGGTGACTCCGTGGGCGACTTCTCCCCCATGAGCAACCTGACCGTCACCGAGGTGAAGGAAATCGGCCACCTGCTGGGTCTGCCCGCCGAACTGGTGGAAAAGACCCCCATCGACGGTCTGTGCGGCAAGACGGACGAGGAAAATCTGGGCTTCACCTATGCCGAGCTGGATGTGTATATCCGCACCGGCGAAATCGCAAATCCCGAAACCCGCGCCCGCATTGACCAAAAGCATAAGGCCAATCTCTTCAAGCTCAAGCTGATGCCCGCCTTCGACGCCGGCATCCCCACCAAAGCTTGAATACCACGGCGGTCACCAGTCGGTGACCGCCGTTTTTATCAAATATTCCATTGACTTTCCTGCTGTGTCGATGTATGATGTTGCCGTCCGGAGTATCCGGGCAAATCTTACGAAAGGGAGTGCCCTGCATGAAGTCTGTGTATATTGTGTCCGCGCACTTCCTGCACTATATGTCCTAACCTCCATTAAATTGCTGTATGGCACCACTATGCCCTTTTTTACATCAATTTAATTATGGAGGTATTTTTTATGAAAATCACTCGTATTACCGAGCTGGAGCGTCAGTACGCCCTGGAGTCGCTGGAGGGCCAGTTCAAGTCCGCCAACAACTACAAGTTCGTCGTCCGTCTGGAGAAGGCTTTTGCCGAGAAGATGGGCACCAAGCATTCCGTCGGTTTCGTCAACGGCACCGCCACCCTGCACACCGCTCTGGAGGCTGCCGGTGTGGGCATGGGCGATGAGGTCATCGTGCCTCCCCTGACCATGTCCTCCACCTCTCTGGCCGTTCTGCAGGCCAACGCCATCCCCGTCTTTGCCGACGTGGATGAAAAGACCTTCCTCATCTCCGCTGCAGAGATCGAGAAGAAGATTACCGACAAGACCCGCGCCATCATCGTGGTCTCCCTGTACGGTCTGATGCCCGACATGGACGCCATCATGGCCATCGCCAACAAGCATAATCTGACCGTCATCGAGGATGACGCCCAGTGCTTCCTCGGTACCTATAAGGGCCGCAACGCCGGCACCATCGGTCACATGGGCAGCTTCTCCTTCCAGGCCAGCAAGCACCTGACCACCGGTGAGGGCGGCATGGTCACCACCAACGACGATAACCTGGCTCTGCAGCTGCGCCGCATCTCCGGCTTGGGCTACGGCAGCATCACCATGAACAAGGCCCGCATCACCAAGGACGACATTCAGGATCCCAAGTACGAGCGCCACGTGGCTCTCGGCTGGAACTACCGTATGTCTGACCTGGTGGGCGCTGTGGGTCTGGCTCAGACCGAGCGCATGGACGAGCTGGTACAGATGCGCATGGCCTGCGGCAAGATTTGGGAGGATGCTCTGGCCGGCTGCGACTGGCTGATTCCCCAGTACACCCCCGCCGAGTGCGTCCACTCCTACTGGGCCGTGGCCGTGCGTATGGTCAACCCCAAGATCACCTGGTACGACTTCCGCAAGAAGTTCATGGAGCTGGGTGGCGACGGCATCTACTCCGCCTGGCAGCTGACCTATCTGGAGCCCGCCTTCCGCAACAAGTCCTTCCTGGGCCGCGAGAAGTTCTTCGAGGGCTACACCTACGAGAAGGGTCTGTGCCCTGTGGCCGAGAAGATCCAGCCCCAGATGCTGCAGTTCAAGACCAACTACTTCGACACTGCCGAGTGCGAGGCTCAGGCCGAGATCCTGAAAAAGACCATCGCCTACTTCGACAACCTGTAAATCCATCAAAAGCGGCGTTGCTGTGCAGCGTCGCTTTTCTTTTTGCCTGCCCTGTGGTAAAATGCTGCTATAGAGCTTTTGGAGGTATGTGTCTATGAAAGACGAATGCCTGATCTGCGGCGCGCTGCTGACCTATCTGGACAAAGATGTACCCGTAAAATGCGCCATCTGCGGCAGGGAGGAATCCAGCAAGACCCTGTGTGAAAAAGGCCACTATGTCTGCGATGCCTGCCACACCGCCGGGGCGGACGCCATCATCGGCCTATGTCTTGGGGAAACGTCCACAGACCCCATCGCCATTGTGCGCAAACTCATGGACATGGACAGTTGCCATATGCACGGCCCAGAACATCACATTATGGTGGGTTCCGCCCTGCTTACCGCCTATAAAAACGCCGGCAGCGACATCGATCTGGAAAAAAGCCTGTTGGAAATGCAGTCCCGGGGCAGCAAAGTCCCCGGCGGTGCCTGCGGCTTTTGGGGCGCGTGCGGTGCCGGGGTCAGTGCGGGCATGTTTATCTCCATCGCCACCGGCTCCACCCCTCTGAAAAACCGGGAATGGGCCCTGTCCAACGCCATGACCTCCGCGGCGCTGGCCGCCATCGCCGCCCACGGCGGCCCCCGCTGCTGCAAGCGCAACTCCTACACCGCTATTTTGGCCGCTGTGGCGTTTGCAAAAGAGCATCTTGGTGTGGAAATGCAGCCATCCGCCGTCAAATGCACCCACTCCCATCTGAACAACCAGTGTATTGAAGCGAGGTGTCCCTTCCGATGAAAAAGAAAGTCGCCTTCCTCTGCGTCCACAACTCCTGCCGCAGTCAGATTGCCGAGGCGCTGGGCCGCCACTTCGCCGGGGATAAGTATGTTTTCTACTCCGCCGGCACGCAAACGAAACCCCAAATCAATCCCGATGCAGTGCGGCTGGTCCGGCAGCTGTACGGCATCGATATGGAGCAGACCCAGTACAGCAAAACCATCGACAAAATCCCCGCTCCGGACATCGTCATCTCCATGGGCTGCGAGGTGGGCTGCCCCTACATAGGCCGAGCTTTTGACGAAAACTGGGGTCTGCCCGATCCCACGGGGCGGGACGACGACGCCTTCATCGCCGTCATCCGGGAAATCGAGCGCAGGGTAAAAAGTCTGTCCCTCTGATTGCAAGAAGCCTTCTGCCCCTTGCTTTTTTGCCCTTAGGTGCTATAATGATTCCACTATATCTTATCCGCTTATGAAACGAGGTAATTTCCATGACCTTTGCCGAGAAAATGGACCAGTATCTGGACAAATATCTGGAGCTTTACAAGCTCTCCGGCATCTTCCGCGTGACCCACAAGGACCAGATCATCTATCAGCGCTGCATGGGCTATGCCGACATTGAACACAAGGTCCCCTTTGATAATTCCATCGTTTTCACCCTGTACTCCATGTCCAAGCCTTTCTGCTGCTTTGCCATCATGACTCTGGTAGACAGGGGCCTGATCAATCTGGACGATCACCCCGGCAAGTACCTGCCCGAGGCGGCCGCCGCCGACAGCCGCATCACCGTCCGCCGCCTGATGAACCACACCAGCGGCCTGCGGGACTTCAATCAGGAGCGAAAGTACGAGCGCACTTTTATCGATGACCACAACCCTGATCTGCGTCCCCATGTGGCCCATATGGTGACCCTGCCTCTGAATTTCGAGCCGGGCACCGCCACCCGCTACACCAACATCAACTACACCATTCTCGCCCTGATCGTGGAGAATGTGTCCGGCATTCCCTACCGGGACTATATGCTGCAGAATGTATTCACCCCCATGGGCATGAAGCACACCCGGGTGGACCGGCTGGGTCTGCTGGCTGATCACCGGGCCCGTGGCTATGACATCGACGGCGATGACCTTGTCCCCGCCGACCGGCTGAATCCCGACTCCTTTATGGGCGCCGGCGACGTGATTTCCGACATCGAGGACGTTTACCGCCTGAACACTGTCATGAAGCACAAAAAACTGCTCAGCGAACAGAGCTGGAAGGAGATCCTCACCCCCTCCGATGTGGGCGTGTTCGGTCTTGGCTGTCAGGTGTGGGATTGGCACGGCAAACGCCGCATTCAGCACAACGGCGGCAGCCGCGGCTTCCGTACCCTGCATATCTGGCTGCCCGAGGATGATCTGGACATCATTCTGCTGTCCAATTTCGGTTTTGGCGATGCCCGTTGGTCTCTGACCAACGCGGTGTACACCGCCTTCTACGGCGACGAAACTGTGGAGGTGGAGGCCACCAACATGGACTTTATCAACAGCGTCCGTCTGCTGCCCGAGGGTTTCCTGCCCCAGCGCAAGCCGGCCCTTACCCTCACCCCGGAGCAGGAGGCGAAGATTCTGGGCATCTATGACCCCTGCTCTGAGAAGTACCCCACCACCCTGACCAAGCTGCCCGACGGCACCTACTGCATCACCGACGACGGCTGGCAGAAGTTCTACTGCTACCCCGTCAGCGAGACTGTTTTGGCAAGCTGCACTCTGGACGAGGCATACAAAATCGAGTTTACCGAGGCCGGCACCCCCATTTTGAACGGCCGGGTGAAAATCGGTTAAACGGCGATAAAAAGCACCGTGGCATAGCCACGGTGCTTTTTTGTTTTCTCAACTCAGCGCTGAATACGCCCGGAGCCGTCGCCGCCGGCCAGCTTTTCCACCTCGGCCACGGTGACCATGTTATAGTCTCCCTCGATGGAGTGCTTCAGGGCGGAGGCCGCCACAGCAAATTCCACCGCCGCCTGAGTATCCTTTCCGGTCAGGATGGAGTAGATCAGGCCGCCGCCAAAGCTGTCACCGCCGCCCACACGGTCGATGATGTGCAGGTCGTACTTCTTGGAGAAGCAGTATTTGTCCTCGGCCACGTTATAGAGCATGGCGCTCCATCCGTTGTCGAAAGCGGAGCGGGACTCACGCAGGGTGATGGCCACCATCTCAAATCCGAACTTATCCGCCAACTGCCGGGCCACGGACTTGTAACCCTCGTGATTGATCTGGCCACCGTAGATGTCGGTGGCCTCGGCCTCGATGCCAAACACGTCCTTGGCGTCCTCTTCGTTGGAGATGCACACGTCCACGTACTGGCACAGGTCAGTCATGGCCGCCCGGGCCTCGTCACGGGTCCACAGCTTGCCGCGGTAGTTCAGATCACAGGAGATCTTGATACCCCGGGCCTTGGCGGCCTTGCAGGCATCCCGGCAGATGTCCACCACGTTGGGACCCAGAGCGGGAGAGATTCCGGTGAAGTGGAACCAGTCAGCACCTTCAAAAATCTTATCCCAGTCAAACTCGTCGGCGCAGGCCTTCTGAATGGCGGAGTTTGCCCGGTCGTAGATGCACACGCTGCCCCGCTGGGAAGCACCCTTTTCGTTGAAATAGATGCCCACGCGCTCACCGCCCCGGACGATGAGGGAGGTGTCCACGCCGTAGCGGCGCAGGCTGTTCACCGCCGCCTGACCGATGGCGTGGGCGGGCAGCTTGGTGACAAAGGCGGCATCCATGCCATAGTTGGCAAGGGAGACGGCTACGTTGGCCTCACCGCCGCCGAAGGTGAACTCCACGTGGTCGCACTGGACGAACCGCTCGTAGTTATAGGGCTGCAGGCGGAGCATCAGCTCGCCAAAGGTAACGATCCTGCTCATTTTGCACGTGCCTCCTTGACAATTTCCACAGACTGCCTGCACAGGGCGGTAATCTCGTCCCATCTGCCGTTTTCAATGAGGTCGGCGGTGACCATGTAAGAGCCGCCGCAGGCGCAGATGACGGGGCTGCTGCTGTACTCCTTCAGATTCTTCAGGGAAATACCGCCGGTGGGCATCACCTTGAACATGGGGAAGGGGGCAGCCATGGCCTTGATCTTGGCAAGACCGCCGGACTGCTCGGCGGGGAAGAACTTCAGCACCTCGAGGCCAAACTTCAGCGCCGCATGGTAGTCGGTGGGAGTGGTGCAGCCGGGGTAAATGGTGATGCCCTTTTCCACGCAGTAAGCTACGATCTCGGGATCGAAGCCGGGGGTAACGATGAACTCAGCACCGGCGGCAATGGCCAGATCCACTTGTTCGGTGGTGGTGACGGTACCGGCGCCGCACAGGATCTCGGGAGCAGCCTTTTTCATCAGCCGGATGGCAGTATCCGCTCCGGCGGCGCGGAAGGTGACCTCCGCAATGGGCACGCCGCCGGCACACAGGGCCTTTGCCAAAGGTGCCGCATCCCGCTGAGGATAGGTCAGTTTGATGACCGGTACGATGCCGATCTCAGAAACGCGTTTGTTCAGTTCGTTCATTCCTGTTTCTCCTTTTTCCTGCCATCACGGCAGTATCTATGCTTTCAGTATAATACTCTCTTTCCATAATAGCAATTGCTTTTTTTACGTATTTTGTTGCAATTCTTGCCTCAATATGGGCAAAAATACTTTTAAACTATGCAACAAAATACAACAAAACCGGAGCGGCATATACCGCTCCGGTTTTCTTCTTTCAGTTTTCCGCGTAACGGGACAGAAACTGTCGGGTACGCTCCTGCTTGGGATTGTCGATAACCTCTTTGGCAGGGCCCTGCTCCACGATCACGCCGCCGTCCATGAAAATGACCTGATCAGCCACATCACGGGCGAAGGCCATCTCGTGGGTAACGATGATCATGGTGGTCTTTTGGTCCGCCAGAGATCGGATGACCTTCAGCACCTCGCCGGTCAGCTCCGGGTCGAGAGCGGAGGTAGGCTCGTCAAAGCAGAGGATGTCCGGGTGCAGGGCAAGCGCCCGGGCAATGGCCACACGCTGCTGCTGACCGCCGGACAACTGGTGGGGGTAGTGGTCGGCGCGGTCGGAAAGGCCCATCCGCTCCAGCAGCGCCTTGCCCTCATCCTCAATTTCCGCCAGAATGCGGTTTTTGTTTTGCTTGTAGTCCTGCCGCTCCTTGGCCAGCAGCTTCACCGCCAGGGTCACATTTTCCAGGGCGGTGTACTGGGGAAACAGGTTAAAGGACTGGAACACCATGCCGAAGTGCAGGCGCTTTTTGCGCAGCTCGCTCTCCTTTTGGGTGGCGGGGTCGGCTGCATCGAAGATAACGCTGCCCTCCACGGAAATGCTGCCCTGATCGGGGGTCTCCAGAAAGTTCAGGCAGCGCAGCAGAGTGGTCTTGCCGCTGCCGGAGGAGCCGATGATGGCCAGGGCCTGACCCCGCTCCAACTCAAAGCTGATGTCCTCCAGCACCCGGGTGGCGCCGAAATGCTTTTCAATGTTGCGTACTTCCAAAATCGCCATTTCGCTCGCCCCCTTATCTGAAGTAGTCCATCTTGCGCTCGATCCAGCCGAACAGCAGGGTCAGCGCACCCACGAACGCCAAATAGAATACGGCGGTGTAGAACAGCGGCCAGGTAATACCGTCGCTCTTCATAAAACTCTCGCCCGCCTTGATGATTTCGGTGATGGCAATGATGCGGGCCAAAGAAGTATCTTTGACCAGGGTAATGATCTCGTTGGACATGGGGGGGACCACTTGCTTGATCATCTGCAGCAGGGTGACCTTGAAGAATATCTGGGTCTTGGTCATGCCAAGCACCTGACCCGCCTCCCGCTGACCTACAGGGACACCCTCAATGCCGCCCCGGAAGATAACAGAGAAATAGCAAGCGTAATTGACCACAAAGGTCAGCACGCAGGCAAACATCCGTCCGTCCGCGAACAGGTTCCACGGATTTGCGTCGAACCACATACCCGGGCCGTAGAACACAATGATCAGCTGCAGCATCAAAGGGGTTCCGCGGATGATCCATACCACGGTGTTGGTTATGGTGCTGATAGGTCTGATCCTTGCCAGCCCGTGCAGGAAGCGGTTTTGCCTCCCGTACAGTTTGCGAAAAGGTGTCCACTTACTCATGGAACCGAAGGAAATGACCAGACCCAATGGCAGTGAAAACAGCAGGGTCAGGAAGAACAGTTCCGCCGCTTCCCCGCAGCCTTTCAAAATCGATAACGTAACTTGCCAGAACATAACAAAATTCCTTTACGCATAATTTGCCCGATTGGTCGGGTAAACCGTCTAAAGGCAGAGGGCGGGATTCGCCCTCTGCCTTTTGGGGTCTCGTTTGGGATTTCGCTTACTTGGTCACAACCACCTGGGCGTTCTCACAGTAGGCGTTGGTGCATTCCATAGCTTCCTTCACCGCATCGGTCAGGGTCATGCCGTTCCACACCACGTCGATGGACTTGCCGTCCAGCTCGAAAACCTTGTTGTTCCAGTCGATGACGATAAACTCGACCTCAACACCCAGTTTCTCGGCCACGATGCGGCTCATGTCGGCGTCAAAGCCGATCCACTCGTTGTTTTCGTCCAGGTAGTCCATGGGCGCAAACTCGGTGATACCGACCACCAGCTTGCCCTTGTTCTTGATGTACTCCACATCGCTGTCAGCCTCGGCGGCAACGTACTCGGCGGCGGGCTGCTCAACGATGGCTTCCTGCACACCGTAGGTCTCGGCGATCTCCATCATGGTGCCGTCAGCATAGGTCTCGGACAGCACGCTGTTAATGAAAGAGGCCAGGTCGCTGCCCTTGCGGCAGCCAATACCGTACTGCTCGGAGTTCAGCTTCTGATCGGTGACCTTGATTTCGGGGTAGCTGGTACCCTCACCCACCATGGCACCGGCCATCAGCAGGTCGATGATGGCCGCATCGGCGTTGCCGGACTGCACTTCCATCAGAGCGGTGGCCTGGGCATCAACGCTGACGATGTTGAAGCTGTTGGCGATAGCCACTTCCTCGCCGGCAGAGCCGGCCTCGACGGCGTAAGTCATCGGCTTCTCGCCACCGCAGGCGCACAGGGACAGGCACATGGCAGCAGCCATGACAAATGCAACGATCTTCTTCATGATATGTAACCTCCAAAATTTACTGCTTGTTTTATATCGGGAGCTGCACGCCCCCTTGACACTTTCGTATTTTAGCATGCTAAATCGCTGTTGTAAAGAAGTTTTTTCGAAAACCGCTCTTTTTGTGCTTTGCGCCAACCCACCCCCGCTTTATTCGCCGCAATTACAGCTACCTGCACAAACAAACCGGGTGTCCGATGGTCGGACACCCGGTTTGTTCCCTCAAAGAAAATCAGGTCAGGTTGCTCTCGTAGGCCTGGATCATCTTCTTGACCATCTGGCCGCCGACAGAGCCGGCCTGCTTGCTGGTCAGGTCGCCGTTGTAACCCTGCTTCAGGTTGACGCCCACCTCGTTGGCGGCCTCCATCTTGAACTTGTTCATGGCCTCACGGGCGTTGGGCACGACCAGCTTGTTGCTGTTGTTGCTGTTAGACATGTTACTTTCTCCTCACTTCATTTTTCTTCGGACGGAACATCCAACCATAGCATTGCCCGGGGCAGAGTTCCTATGCGGCCCACTCATTTCCTTTTTCTGTTCAACTTCCATTGTTTGCCGCATTTGTGCCGCGATCATGCACATACTAACGTAAAATGAAGGAGGGATCCCCATGTGTACCGCGCTTTCACTTACCGCCGGCGGCCATCTGTTCGGCCGCACGCTGGATCTGGAACATTCCTACGGCGAGTCGGTGGTCATCACGCCCCGAAAATTTCCGCTTCGCTTTTGCTGTCAGCCGACACAGAGCCGCCACCACGCCATCATCGGCGTAGCCCATGTGCGGGAGGGCCAGCCGCTCTACTACGATGCTGTCAACGAACACGGTCTGGCCATCGCGGCCCTGAACTTCCCCCACAGCGCCGCCTACTGCTCCGCGGAGGATGGCGGCTGGCTGGCCCCCTACGAAGTCATCCCCTTTTTGCTGGGCCGCTGTACCACCGCTCAGCAGGCGGCTGTCCTGCTGGGCGGTCTGCCCATTGCAAAACATGATTTCACCCCTGACCTGCCCTGTACGCCGCTTCATTGGCTTTTGGCGGACGGGCAGGACTGCTTCGTGGCCGAACCGCGGGAGGGCGGCGTGCGTATCTACCGCAACCCGGTGCGGGTGCTGACCAACGAGCCGACCTTCCCCCGCCAGCAGGACCGGCTGAATGACTATCTTAATCTTTCCCCCTTTCCTGCAGAAAATCGGTTTTCTGCAGGGCTGGATCTAACAGCCTTCAGCCGGGGCATGGGCGCTATGGGTCTGCCGGGCGACTTCTCTTCCCAGTCCCGGTTCGTCCGGGCGGCATTCGTCAGCCAGAACGCCCGCAGGCATTCCAATACCGACGAAGGTGTTGCCCGCTTCTTCCAGCTGATGGCCTGCGTCACCATCCCCCGGGGCAGTGTTCGCCTGCCCGCAGGCGATGTGGAAACCATCTACACTGCCTGCTGCGACACCGTCCGGGGCGTGTACTACTGCACCACCGCCCAAAACCCATCCCTCACCGCCGTGGACCTGCACCGCACGGATTTGGAACGCAGCGAACCGGTCAGCTATCCGCTGTCAGTTCCTCTTCACATCCATTGGCACAATTAAGTTCCCCTTCCTGTGCGTCCATGGTCATGACCGACACTTCAAAGGCGGTGCGCAGTTCCTCCCGGTCCTCCAGCCGCTTGGTGTAAGTGCGGCTCTGCAGCCGACCCTCCAGCGCCACCGGGTCACCAACCCCCAGCTGGGCGCAGCGGTATGCCAGCGCCCCCCACGAAATGCAGGGAAGGTAGTCCGCCCGGCCATAGGTGCGGTTTACCGCCAGCATCATGTCGCAGATGTCCCGGCCCAGCGGCGTGCGGCGAAAGGAGGGCGGCTTGCACAGTACCCCCGCAAGGCGCAGATGATTTTCATCCGGGCCGCGCTCCCGGCGCATCTGCCGGGCAAAAGCGGTGATGACAAGCCGGTTTTTATCGGCAGTCCGGTCATTGAAGGACCGCACCTGCCCCTGCACCGTGACCTCGTCCCCCTCGTCCACGGCACACAGGCGCAGCAGCCGCTCGCTTGCCACCACATTCAGCCGGTCCTCCGTCCCGGACAGGCGGCGCACCCGCAGGGGGAATATGTAAAAGGTCTCGCCATGATTGGCGTGGGACACTCTCGGTGCCAAGGCCAGCTGACCGTGCAGCATGATTTCGTTTTCCATGGGGTCACGCTCCTATCGTTTATATGATAAGAGCATATGCCCGACTCCCCTCAAATATGAAATGCCCCGTCCGAATTCGGACGGGGCATTTTGCTTTTTTACGCCAGCGGCAGAGTAAAGGTGAACTCAGTCACCCCGTCCTTGCTGGTCACGGTGATATTTTCTTTCATAGTCCCAAGAATGGTTTTGACGATGTAAAGGCCCAGTCCCACGCCGTCCCGGTCCCGGCTGCGGGAATGGTCGGTCTTGTGGAATCGGTCAAAAAGCAGGGGCAGTTCCTCTTCAGGAATGGTCTCGCCCAAATTCGCCACGGAAATATATGCCTTGCCCTCCCGGGCCGTGACCTTCACCGTAATATCACTGCCCGCCGGAGCGAACTTGGCCGCATTATCCAGTAGGTTGTAGCATACCTGTGTCACACCGTCCGGGTCGCCCCAGACCATGACCGGCTGTTCGGGAATGTCAGTCTGCACGTCCAGTCCGGCGGCGCTGATCTTGCCCTCAAGACTAACCAGTACCCGCAGCATGATCTCGCTGATGTCGAAGCGCTCCTGCACCGGGTTTTTCTCCTCCAGCGCCCGCAGGCGGGACAGATCCAGCATCTGCCGCACAAGGCGGGACAGCCGCCGGGTCTCCGACGCGATGACTTGCAGGGACTCCCGCTCCCGCTCCGGGGGGATGGTGCCGTCCAGAATACCGTCGGCAAAACCGGCAATGGTGGTCATGGGTGTCTTCAGTTCGTGGGACACGTTGGCAATGAACTCGTTGCGCTGACTCTCCGTCTTTTCCAGCGACCCGGCCATATTGTTGAACGCCTCTGCCAGCGCCCCCACCTCGTCCCTGCGCTGTTCGTAGCCGCGGATGCGCACGGAAAAATCTCCGTGACCGAATTTGCGGGCCGCCTCGGCAATTTCGTTCAGGGGTCTGGTCTGACGGGCGGTGGAAATGGAACTGGCCACCACCGAAAATGCCAGCACCGCCACAGCAGTAAAGAAAAAGATGTTTGACATGGCCCGCCACAGCTGGGAGACGCCCCCTGCGCTGGTGGAGACCAGCACCAATCCCCGGGTCAGCAGGGCCGGCCCCACCTTCGCCGTTACAGGCACCGCCGCCAGAAAGCGGCTTTCGGAATACAGTCCATCCAGATTGGTCATGCCCATGTAGGAACCCCGCTCCGACACATGGCGCAGCAGCAGGTTGGGTACGTCGCGGTCATATTGATAAGTCCGGGGAGAACCGTCGGTGGCAAAGACCACCCGCCCGTCGGTCTCACACAGCATCACGTGCGCCCCGGAAATCTGGGCCAGAGACGCCACGTACAGTCGGAAGAAGCCATCCTGTATGTTGCCCTGCTCCAGATATGTGGCTGTAAATTCTGAAATGTACTGTGCATTGTGGAGCATGGAGTCCTTTTTTTCCTCGATCACATATCGATAAGATAGCAGGGTAAACACAGCCGACAACAGCGAAAAGGACAGAAACACGATGCCCAGCATCAGGGCAAGCTGCCGTCTGTAAAAGGTTTTCATCGTGTTCACTCCCCTCCCCGCCCGGTTTTCAGCCGGCGGTCACTTCAAATTTATAGCCAACGCCCCATACGGTTTTCAAATTCCACCGGTCGGAAACACCCTCCAGCTTTTCCCGCAGGCGCTTGATATGCACGTCCACCGTGCGGCTGTCGCCAAAGTAGTCAAATCCCCACACCTCGTCCAGCAGCTGGTTGCGGGTAAATACCCGGTTGGGGGCAGAGGCCAGATGGAACAGCAGCTCCATCTCCTTGGGCGGGGTATCCACCCGCTGGCCCTTTACTGTCAGTTCGTAAGCATCCAGATTGATGGTCAGGTTATCAAAGCTGAGCTTTTTCTCCCCCACCGCTTCCTCCGGGCAGCTGCGGCGCAGTACGGCATGGATGCGGGCCAAAACCTCTTTCATCTCGAAGGGTTTTACGATGTAGTCGTCCGCACCTTTCTCCAGTCCGGACACCCGATCCTCCACCTCGCCCTTGGCCGTGAGCATAATGACCGGGGTATCCCCCGCCTGACGGATGCTGTTCAGCACCGCCCAGCCATCCATGACCGGCAGCATGATGTCCAGCAGAACCAAATCCGGGGCATATTCGCCAAAAAGCTGCACACCTACGCCGCCGTCCCGGGCCACCCGGGTGTCGAATCCCTCTTTTTCCAGATAGAGATGCAGCAGTTCGGCAATGTTGTTGTCATCCTCGACGATCAGTACCTTTCGCGCCATACCGCACACCGCCTTTCCTGATTTTACTTTTTATATTATACCTCAGTTTCATCTCTTTGGGTGAATAATCTGTAAATTAGCATAAAACTGCCGCCGGAAACCCGGCAGCAGTTGCCTATCGCACGGCACGGTAGACCTGTCCGACCTCTCCGGTCCGCCCTTTGTACTGCAGCAGCTGCTCCACGGTTACGAACCGCCAACCCTCTTCCCCCAGCTTGTCCACCACCTGCAGTGCCGCTTCCACGGAGGTAGGATATATATCGTGCAGCAGGATGACGTCCCCGTCCCGCACCTGCCCGGTAATGTGGTCAACGATGCGTTTGACGTTGCCGTCCTTCCAGTCCTCCGGGTCCACCGACCACAGCATTACCGGACTGTCTGCCCAGCGCAGGGTGTTGTCGTCCATGATGCCGTAGGGCGGGCGCAGCCACAGATCCCGCTCCCCTATCAGTCCGTACAGCACCCGCCGCAGGCCCTCCACCTGTCCGTCAAAGTCCTTTCGGGACAGGCCGTTGACCTGAACGTGATCCAGCGTATGCACGCCGATCTGATGTCCTTCCGCCGCCATGCGCTCCACCAGCTCCGGAGCCAGTTCCACCTGACATCCCACCAGAAAGAATGTGGCCTTTGCCCCCCTGTCCCGCAGGCCGTCCAGCAGAACGGCAGTATGCTCCGGATGCGGCCCGTCGTCAAAGGTCAGCGCCAGCAGTTTTTCCTGCCGCGGCACCTCCACCTGCAGGTCGGCAGAACTCTGCTCCCCCACGGGGTACGCCCGCACCGCCGCCAAAAGCGTCAGCATGAGACACAACACCGTAAACCGTCCCGTCCGTCCCACCGCCTGTCACCTCGTTTTCTTTCGCATTTACTGACAGTATGTGCAGTTGGCATCGGTTTGTGCAGTACAATTTTTTCTATAAAAAAAGCCTGCCGCAGCAGGCTCTTTTCTTCATTCCGTTTCTTCCGCACCGCCTGCAGAGCTGTCGGGCTGAACCGCGCCCTCGGCGGACACGTCCCCACTGTCCTGCCCGGACAGGTCAGGCTCCTTGGGTGCGGGGGGCAAAACCTCCACCACAACGTGGCTTACATCCGGCGGCGTGACCGGCTGACGGTTCAGGAAGGGCAGGTCGAGGTGTACGCCGTCCGCACCGTAATAGATATATCGCTGTCCCAGGACCAGCACCAGCGCCATCAGCACCACAAGCACCGCCAGCACACTCACAAACCCCAGCAGCACTTTCTGCACGCCGCTGCGGCCCCGGTAGCCGTTGTAGCGTCCCCGCTCCATGTCCTCGCCCTCCTTCTTATTTTTTCTCTTTTATTTATAATACCGCCGACGTATTCTGTCAATACATCGGCGGTAAAAGTTTCTAATTTGTTGATTTTTGTGCCTTTTTGGTGCTTTTTGTCAAATAACCAGACCTCCGTTAGGCTGCAGCACCTGTCCGGTGACGAAGGCTGCATCCTCCCCGGCAAGAAACAGAATGCTCCTGGCCGCATCTTCGGCGCTGCCCAGCATCTGCAACGGGGTCTCTTCCCGCAGCTGTTCCAGACTCTCCCGGTCCAGATGGGCGTTCATGTCGGTGGCAATGAAGCCGGGGGCCACGCAGTTGACCCGAATCCCGGAGGGACCAAGTTCCTTGGCCAACGCCTTGGTCATGGCGATAACCGCCCCCTTGGCGGCGGAGTAGGCCACCTCGCAGGAGCCGCCCGTCACCCCCCACATGGAGGACAGTGTAACAATGCTGCCCGACTTTTGGCGCACGAAATGAGGGGTCGCCGCCCGCAGGGTGTAGAACACGCCGTCCACGTTGACCGCAAATATCTGCCGCCACTGCTCGTCGGTGGTGTCGGTCATCAGCTGCTGCGGCAGGGCAATTCCCGCGCTGCAGACCAGCGCATCCAACCCACCGAGAGCCTCCACCGCCTGTTTCACCAGCGCCGCCGCCTGCTCCGGGCAGGAAACGTCCGCCTGAATGGCGCAGGCGTTGACCCCAAGCACGCGCATCTGCTCTACCATAGTATGCGCCGCAGTTTCATTTGTATGATAGCCGATGGCCACGTCCCAGCCTCTTTGGGCAAACAGCAGCGCAGCCGCCCCGCCGATGCCCCGGCTGCCGCCGGTGATCAGCACCTTACTCATTCCAATTCCTCCAATGCCGCCCGGGCCGCTGCCGCAAGGGCGGCTTCGTCCAGTTCTTCGCCGGCAAAATGCTCCAGAGCATACACGCCCTGCCATATCAGCATACCAAGTCCGTTGGAAATTTGCAAGCCCAACTGCTCCGCCCGCTCCAGCAGCGCGGTTCTGCGGGGGCTGTAAATCAGGTCAAACACCCCGGCATGGGCGGGCAGCCGTTCCAAAAAGGACAGGTCGGCAAACTGATTTGCCACCCCAGTCATGCCCAGATTGGTGCAGTTGACCACCAAATCGCTCCGGGCTGCGTAGCTTGCCAGCGTATCAGCGGCAAAATCACAGGCAGCCGCTGCGAATTCTCCGCACAACTGCTCTGCCCGGGCCACAGTCCGGTTGGCAACCACCACGTGTGCTGCCCCCGCTTCTATCAGTTTGTAAACCACCGCCCGGGCCGCACCGCCGGCGCCCAGCACCAGCACAGTTTTACCCGCAGGCTCCATGTCCGCCTCCCGCAAGGCACGTAAAAATCCCTCACCGTCGGTATTATGGCCGTACACCCTGCCGCCCCGGATGCACACGGTATTCACCGCACCGATCCGGGCCGCATCGTTGGACAACTCATCTGCCAGCTTCACAAGCGCCTGCTTGTGTGGCATGGTGGCGTTGAAACCGGTATACCCCTCCGTTTTCGCCCGAGTCAGCCACTGGGCGGTCTCTTCCCCCAGCACCCGGCAGGCACCGTAGGCAAAGTCCAGCCCCGCCGCCCCAATCATGGCATTTTGGATGATAGGTGACAGAGAGTGGTCAATGGGGTCGCCGATGACACACAGCTTTTTCATCCCTTGTCACCCTTCAAAAAGTGGTCCATAGCCATGCAGTATCCTTCAAAGCCGTGGCCGTAAATCTGCCCCACGCAGGCCGGGGCGGTGACGGAGACGGCGCGGAAACTCTCCCGGCTGTCAATGTGGGAGATGTGTACCTCAAAAGCAGGGACGTCCACCGCCTTCAGGGCATCCAGAATGGCGTAGCTGTAGTGGGTATAGGCCGCCGGGTTGATGACGATGGCATCATACACCCCGTCGGCGGCGTGGATGGCATCGATGATGGCCCCCTCGTGGTTGGACTGAAAGCAGTCCGCCGTGCTGCCATGGTCCGCGGCGTAGTCCCGCACCAGTTGGCACAGGTCCCCATAGGTGCGCTTGCCGTAGATGCCCGGCTCACGCTTGCCCAGCAGGTTCAGATTTGGCCCGTTGATGATCAGAAACTTCATACTTCACACTCCTGTGCATACAGCGCGGCAATTTGCTCCGCCGCCTGCTGCGCCGTTTGGGTGTCGGAAATGATATGGTCGGCGTATGTCCGGTACAGCCCAATTCGCTGTTCATACAGCCGGTACAGCCGGTCCGTATCCGCCCCCACAAGGGGGCGGCCCGTCATGTCCTGCCCGGCGATGTCCTCTACTGCCCGGTCACGGAAAAAGACCACGCCGGTTGCGGACAGCGCCTGCATATTCTCCTGCCGCAGCACCATGCCGCCGCCGGTGGCGATGACCGCACCATCCATGACCGCAGCGGTTTTTGCCGCCCGACTCTCCATGTCCCGGAACGCCGGTTCTCCAAATTGTTCAAAGATTTCAGGTATCGTCATGCCCTGTTCCTGCTCCACCATGGTGTCGGTGTCCACAAGGGGCATATTCAGCATCTCACCCAGCAGCTTGCCCACGGCACTTTTGCCGCAGCCGGGCATACCGATCAGTACAATGTTTTTCATAATCCCTCACAGATTGGACACGAAGTTGCCCAGCACCCGGAACTGGGCGGTGGTCTGAGCCAATTCGTGCAGGATCCCGTCCATCTCCGGGGCGGTCAGGCTGCCGTGGAACTCCAGAAAGAACATGTACTCCCAGGTGTGTCCGGGCATAGGCCGGGACTCCAGCTTGGTCATGTTCAACCCGTTGACGGCGAAAATACTCATGATTCGATGCAGGCTGCCCGCCTCATGGGGCAGGGAGAACACAGTGCTGATCTTATCCGCACCGGCCCGCAGCTCCATCACGGGGCTGACCACTACAAACCGGGTGGTGTTGTTGGCGTTGTGATTGGTGCCGCGAACCAAAATTTCCAGACCGTAAAGCTCCGCCGCCCGTTCCGAACAAATGGCAGCTTTGGTGATGTCCCCGGTCTGTGCCACATACTGACCCGCCCCGGCTGTGTCGGCGCAGGGCACCTGACACCAGTTGGGGTGCTTGTTCAAAAAATGGTCGGACTGGAACAGCCCCTGCTCATGGGAATAAACGTGGGTGATGGTGTCCAACGTCGCGCCCTTGGGCGCCATCAAACAATGTTCCACCTTTACGGTGGTTTCTCCCACGATGTAGCAATCGTACTCATTCATCAGGTCGTATACCTGCCGAATGGCTCCGCTGGTGCTGTTCTCAATGGGCAAAACAGCGTAGTCCGCCTGTCCCTCTTTGACGGCCCGGAAGGCATCCTCAAACTGTTCCACCCCGATATTCTTCGAGATGTCGCCAAAGAAGTTGATGCAGGCCATCTCGCTGTAGGCCCCCGCCACCCCCTGATAGACCACCCGGGGGTTCGCAACCGGCTCACGCACCGCCGCCAGCGCCCGCCTGCAGCGGTCGTAACCGGGGTTGCCGCCTCCCTCATGGATGAGCTTTCTCTGTCGGCGGCGGCTGATGGCCATCAGGTTTTCAAACATGGCGGTCAGGTCGGCCCGGTCAGCCGCATCCTCCACCATAGCCGCCTTTTCAGCCAGCACCTCCCGCTCCCGGGCAGGGTCCAGCACGGGGATACCTCGCTCCAGCTTGTACTGCCCCACTCTGTCCACCACCGCCATGCGCCGGCGGAACAGTTCGGTGAGCTGGCGGTCAATGGTGTCGATTTCTGCTCTGTATTGCTTCAATTCGTCCATAAGGACACCTTCTTTTCTCAAATCCCCATCAGTTCGCAGGCTGCAAGGGCCGCAGCGGCCTCAATAACAGGTACGGCGCGATGGACCACGCAGGGGTCGTGGCGGCCCTTGAGTTCCAGCTCGGCATTTTCCATCCTGTCCATATCAACGGTAAACTGGGTCCGGGCGATGGAGGGCGTGGGCCGCATGGTCACCTCAAAGGTCAAAGGCATGCCGTTGGTGATACCGCCGTTGATGCCCCCGGCGCAATTCTGCTCGGCTTTCACAGTTCCGTCGTCATCCACAAATAAGGGGTCGTTGGCCTCTGACCCGCGCATGAGGGCAAAGGCCGCCCCCGCGCCGAAGCCAACCGCTTTCACGGCAGGGACAGCGAACAGGTACCGGGCAAAGATGCCCTCGGCATTGTCCCACATGTCCGGGCCGCCAAGGCCAACCGGCAGGCCAAACACACCGCATTCGATACTTCCGCCCACGCTGTCCTGTTCTTCCTTCGCATCCAAAATAGCCCGGCGCATTTCCTCTCCGGCGGCATCGTCCAGTACAGGAAAGTCCTTGTCCGCCACCGCCTGCAGGGAGGTCAGGTCCTCCATGGCGGCATCCGAAATACCGTAAATGCTGCTGATGTGAGCGCCCACGAACACGCCCTTTTGCGCCAGCAGCTGTTTGGCCACCGCACCGGCAAATACCAAAGGTGCCGTCAGCCGGCCTGAAAAATGGCCGCCGCCGCGGTAATCGTTGCAGCCGCCGTAACGCACGTGGGCGGGCCAGTCCGCGTGGCCGGGCCGGGCCAGATGGCGGGTGGCCTCGTAGTCACCGGAACGGGTGTCGGCGTTTGCAATCATGGCGCACAGGGGCGCGCCGGTGGTCTTGCCTTCAAACACGCCGGAGACGAGTTTTATCTCATCTCCCTCCCGCCGGGCGGTGGACAGGCCGTCCGCCCGGGGGCGGCGGCGGTCCATCTGGCGGGCAATGGCCTGCATATCCAGCTCCAGCCCCGCGGGAACTCCCTCCAGCACCACGCCGATGGCGGGCCCGTGGGACTCACCAAAGATGGTATGCTTCATCTCAAACCGCTCCTTTTTCCTCAACTGTGCCACCCAACCGGCGGTAATCCTGCCAGAAGGCGGGATAGGATTTGTTCACACACTCCGCCCCCAGAATCGTGACAGGTTTTTCGCACCGGACGGCCGCCACCGCCGCCATCATGGCAATACGGTGGTCGTTATAGCTGTCGATCTCCACCCCACCGGTAAGGCCCTCCCCACCGATGATGACCAATCCGTCAGGCAATTCTTCCACCCGAGCGCCCATGGCGTTCAGCACCCGGGCCACGGCGGTCAGCCGGTCGCTCTCCTTCATGCGAAGGCGGGCGGCATTCACGATGCGGGTCGTTCCCCGCCGCACCGCCGCCACAGCAGAAAGAGAGGGTACCAGGTCGGGGCATTGGGACACGTCCAGCTTCACATCGCCGTTCTGTGCGAGCTTTTCGCAGCAGGCTGCGATACATTTGTCCCCCTGGCGGGACAGGTTGTCCATGCCCAAAACATCTATGTCGCTGCCCAGCGTTCGGGCCGCAAGCCAGAAGGCCGCCTGAGACCAGTCCCCCTCCACCCTCACGTGGGCGGGTCGGTACATCTGTTTGCCGGGAACGAGCAGCATCTGCTCCCCCTCCCAGCGGGCGGTAATACCGAACTGGGCCAGCGCATCCAGTGTCATATCCACATAGGCGCGGCTCTCCAGCGGCGTGGTGATGACAATGCGGCTGTCCCCCTCCAACAGAGGCAGGGCATACAGCAGGCCGGTAATAAACTGGCTGGACACATCACCGGGCAGACAGTAGTCACCCGGAGGCAGCGCGCCTTCCAGACCGGCTTTGTCCCCGAATTGAGCATAGTAAATATCTTTTTCTTCAAATATGTCAAAATAGGGCTTCAGGGGGCGCTCCATCAGCCGTCCGTGGCCGGTAAAGCTGCCGCCCCCCGCCACCGCAAGGGCGATGGGGATCAGGAACCGCAGGGTAGAGCCGCTCTCGCCGCAATCAAAAAACAGCGACGTCCCCTTGTCCATTTTTCCGCCCCGACCCATGACGTGCAGGCCGTCCTCCCTCTGCTCTACCCGGGCGCCCAGCGCGCAGATACAGGCGGTGGTTGCCTCAATGTCCCTGGACGGGGACAGACCGCAGATAACGCTCTCCCCCTCCGCCAGCGCCGCTGCCAGCAGCAGACGGTGACCCTGCGACTTGGAGGTGGGCGGGGTCACTTTTCCGGACAGTCTGCCCGGTGTAATGGTCACGTTCATAGGCTCACCTGCCCATGCAGCTTCTTCAGCTTTGTCAACAGGTCCGGGATGGACAGTCCTTCGGTACGCGCCTGTCCCAGCTCGTGCAGCAGCACCACGCGAATACCGCCGTCTCCCCGCTTTTTGTCCCGGCATACGGCGTGTTCCATCACGTCCCAGGGGCAGGGAATGTAGCGGGGCAGGCCGTATTTCGTCAGCAGTTCGGCGATCTCACCCTCGATGTGTTCCGGGGTGACACCCATCTGCGCACCAAGCCGCGCCGCCCACAGCATACCCACCGCCACAGCCTGGCCGTGGGTCCATTTCTCGTATGCTCCGGCCACTTCAAAGGCGTGGCCGATGGTGTGGCCAAAATTCAGCAGCATACGCAGGCCGCCCTCCCGCTCGTCGGCGCGGACAATGTCCGCCTTGATGGCGCAGCAGGTGTACAGTATTTGCTCAATATGGGCCATGACCCCGGCCCGGCTGCCGCACTTGTCCAGCAGGTGGAAAAATGCCCTGTCCCGGATGCAGCCGTACTTAATGACCTCCGCCATGCCGTCGGAGAACACCTCGTCGGGCAGCGTATTCAGGCAATCCGGGTCCATCAGTACCACCTTCGGCTGCCAGAAGCTGCCCGCCAGATTTTTGCCCGCAGGCAGGTCGATGGCCACTTTTCCACCTACGGAGGAGTCCACCTGCGCCAGCAAAGTGGTCGGGATCTGAACAAAGTCCACGCCACGCAGCACCGTGGCCGCGGCAAAGCCGGCCAGGTCGCCCACTACGCCGCCGCCCAGAGCCACTACGGCATCGGTGCGGCTCAGGCCAAAGTCCAGCATCTGCTCATAGAGCTGTCCCAGCATCCCGAGGCTTTTGGAACTCTCCCCGGCAGGCACCACAATGCCCTCCACCGCAAACCCCGCACACTTCAGGGCATCCTGCACCCGCTGCAGGTACAGAGGGGCCACGTTGCTGTCGGTGACCACCGAAAGCCGCTTTGCCCGGGGACAGACCGCCCGAACGTACTCTCCCGCCCGGTCCAGCAGTCCCGCTTCAATATGAATTTCATACTCCCGGCCCGGCAGGGCCACAGACAGAGTTTTCATCGTAACACCTTATTTCACAAAGGTTTTTCCCATCAGCTCCACCAGAGCGGCAGACTTGCCCATCAGGTGTCCGAACTGCTCCGGAGTCAGGGACTGCTGACCGTCGCACTTGGCGTGAGCCGGATCGTTATGCACCTCCACGATCAGGCCGTCGGCCCCCGCCGCGATGGCGGACATGGCCAGCGGCTCCACCAGCCAGTGGTAGCCGCCGGAGTGGGAGGGATCCACCACCACGGGCAGATGGCTCATGCGCTTGAGCATGGGGATGGCGGACACGTCAAAGGTGTTGCGGGTCCCCGTTTCAAAGGTGCGGATGCCCCGCTCGCACAGGATGACGTTCTCGTTGCCCGCCGCCATGATGTACTCGGCGGACATGACCCACTCTTCATAGGTGTTGGAAAGGCCGCGCTTGAGCAGCACAGGCTTGCTCATCTTGCCGACCTCTTTCAGCAGGTCAAAGTTCTGCATATTCCGGGCACCCACCTGCACAAGGTCTACCTTTTCCTCAAAAATCTCACAGAATTTGGGACTCATGATCTCGGTGACCACAGGCAGGCCCGTGTCCTGCCGGGCCTCCATGAGCAGTTCCAGACCGTCCAGACCCATCCCCTGGAAAGAATAGGGGGACGTGCGGGGCTTGAACGCGCCGCCGCGGAGCATGGCCGCACCGGCCGCCTTCACGTCACGGGCCACTTCGATGATCTGCTCTTCACTCTCCACCGAGCAGGGACCGGCCACCACGGTAAAGCTACCGCCGCCCACCGGCACTCCGGCGGCGGTGACCACGCTGTCCTCCGGATGGAACTTGCGGTTGGCCTTTTTATACGGCTCCTGCACGCGCATGACGCGCTCCACACCGGGAATCATTTCCAGCTTGTGCATGTCGAGATGCGCGGTGTCGCCCACCAGACCCAAAATGGAACATCCCACGCCGTGGGTCACGCCCACCTGTACCTGTTCCTGCTGCTCCAGCCGCACCACCAGTTCGTGGATCGCCTCCTGGCTCGTGCCGGGTTTCATGATAATTACCATACAGATTTCCCTTCCTTTCGTCCCGTGGGACATACAAAAAGGCGCCCATTGATGAACTCAATGAGCGCCCAAACTTACGTTGGTATCCTGCCGTGCCTGTAACGGCCACTCATCCGTTCATCGTTTTGTCCACGCCAAAAAAGCCGGTGCCCATAAATCGAGCCCAGCCAAAGCCAAAATACACGGATGCAGTTGTGACGGTGTTATGCTGCATTTCGGCACACCTCACAGGAAAGATGAACTTATTATACTCTTGTCAAATAAGAATTGCAACCATCAAAACGCAATTTTTCGCATTAAAGTGAAAAAGTTTTTTGTCAACTCTTGACAACAGGCCAAAAACGCGCTACACTTGCTTTCACAATGGGGAGTCCGAATGGACGGGCTGAGAGTCGGGTGTTTCCCGAGACCCTTTAACCTGATCTGGATCATGCCAGCGTAGGGAACATCACATTGCGTCGTCGTATTCTGCCGCGACCTTCACGCAAGCAACAGATGCCTTCGCCGGGATGACCGGCGAGGGCATCTTTTTCATACAGGAGGAAAAACAAATGAAAGCTAGTGTTGCCATCCAAACTCTGCCGGCCGCCGCCAACGACGAGGAACTCATCCGCATCGTGGATGAGGTCATTGCCTACATCAAAAGCACCGGACTGAACTACTATGTCGGGCCTTTTGAAACAGCCATCGAAGGGGACGACTACGACCAGCTTATGGACGTGGTCAAGCAGTGCCAGCACGTGGCCGTCCAGGCCGGTGCAGAAAGCGTCAGTGCCTACATCAAGGTCACCTACCGGCCGGAAGGGGAGGTCCTGACCATTGACAAAAAAGTTACCAAGCATCACCAATAAACTGCCCGCCCTTATTGCCGGAGCCGGCTTTGTCCTGCTGTGGCAGCTGGTGTGCAGTTTGGGGCTGGTCCCCGCCTATATGCTCCCTTCTCCTTTGGACGTGCTGCGAGCCTTTTGGTTCGAGCGGGTCCTGTTGTGGGAGAACGCACTCATTACCCTGAAAGAGGCCTTTATCGGTCTTGGTCTGGGCGTGCTTTTGGGTCTTGTGTTTGCCACGGTCATGGACGCCGTCCCTGTACTGCGCCGGGCCATCTACCCCATTTTGGTGCTGACCCAGACCGTTCCCACCGTGGCCATTGCGCCCCTGCTGGTGCTTTGGTTCGGTTATGGACTCGTGCCGAAGGTCGTTTTGATCGTCATCACCACCTTTTTCCCCGTGACCGTGGGTCTGCTGGACGGGTTTGTCTCTGCCGACCCGGACACGATCGATCTGCTGCGCTCCATGGGTGCCGGAAAATGGCAGATATTCCGATACATCAAGTTCCCCGGTGCGCTGAGCCAGTTTTTCTCCGGCCTGCGCATCGCCGCGGCCTACTGCGTGGTGGGTGCCGTGATCAGCGAGTGGCTGGGCGGCTTCGGCGGTCTGGGTGTCTACATGACCCGGGTGAAAAAGGCCTTCGCCTTTGACAAAATGTTTGCCGTCATCTTCCTTATCAGCGCCGTTTCCCTTGGTCTGATGGCGCTGGTAGACCTGGCCCGCCGGCTGTGTATGCCCTGGCAGCAGGTCCGTGAAAACAAAGAACAATAAAGGAGTTTTATTTATGAAACACAGATTTCGCTGGGCTGCCGCGCTGCTGGCCGGCGCTCTTGCCCTGTCCCTCTGCGCCTGTGTCCCCTTCGTTTCTACAAACGATAAGCAGGACCTTGAAAAAGTCACATTCGTCCTGGACTGGACCCCCAACACCAACCACACCGGTCTGTATGTAGCCCTGTCCAAGGGTTGGTTTGAGCAGGCCGGTCTGGACGTGGAGGTGGTCCAGCCCCCTGCCGACGGAGCCGAGGTGCTGGTGGCCTCCGGCAAGGCACAGTTCGGTGTGTCCTTCCAGGACTCTCTGGCCCCGGCCCTCAGCGGCGACACCCCGCTGCCCGTTACGGCGGTGGCCGCTGTGATCCAGCACAACACCTCCGGCATCATCTCCCGGGCGGGTGAGGGCATGGACACCCCCGCCGGTCTTGCCGGCCACAAATACGCCACCTGGGACCTGCCCGTGGAGAAGGCCACCATCGCCCATGTGATGGCCGCCGACGGCGGTGACTTTGATGCCGTGGAACTGATCCCCTCCACCGTCACCGATGAGGTGTCTGCTCTGGAGAGCAAATCCGTAGATGCCATCTGGATCTTCTACGCCTGGGCGGGTATCGCCTGTCAGACCGCCGGATTGGAAACGGATTACTTCGCCTTTGCGGACATCGACCCCGTCTTTGATTTCTACACCCCCGTCATCATCGCCGGCAACGACTTCCTGGCCGAAAAGCCCGAAACGGCCCGGGCCTTCCTGCAGGCCCTTGCCCGGGGCTATGAGTTCGCCGCGGAGAACCCCGCTGAGGCCGCCGACATTCTGATGGATGCCGCACCCGAACTGCGGGCCAACGAAGCGCTGGTCTACGCCAGCCAGCAGTATCTGGCCGACCAGTATACTGCCGATGCTCCCCGCTGGGGCGAGTTTGATCCCGATCGCTGGGCCGCCTTCTTCCAGTGGTTGAATGACAATGAACTGGCCGAGGGTTTGGCCCCCAACACCGGCTTCACCAACGACTTTTTGCCTGACTGATGGGCATTTTGGAAGTACGCGGGGTAAGCAAGTCCTTTGACGGGCGCCCCATTCTTGACCGGATCGATTTGACTTTGAACCAGGGTGAGCTGGTCTGTCTGCTGGGTGTCAGCGGCGGCGGCAAAAGCACGCTGTTCAACATCATCTCCGGTCTGCTCACGCCGGACAGCGGTCAGGTCCTGCTGGACGGGCATGATGTGACCGGCTGTCCGGGGCATGTGAGCTACATGCTTCAAAAAGACCTGCTGCTGCCCTATCGCACCGTTCAGGACAATGTGATCCTCCCCCTGCTGCTGCAGGGCATCCCCCGCAGCGAGGCATTGAAAACTGCGCACAGCCTGTTCGATGCGTTCGGTCTGGACGGCACCCAGCGGCTCTACCCCGCTCAGCTGTCCGGCGGCATGCGCCAGCGGGCCGCCCTGCTGCGCACGTATCTGTTTTCCCGCAAGGTCGTACTGCTGGATGAGCCGTTCTCCGCTTTGGATGCACTGACCAAGTCCGCCATGCACCGCTGGTATCTGGACGTGATGGACCGCATGCCCGTGTCCACCCTGTTTATCACCCACGACGTGGATGAGGCCATCCTTCTCTCCGACCGCATCTGTCTGCTGTCCGACTCTCCCGGACACATCACCCACCAGATTTCTGTCCCCCATCCCCGTCCCCGCCCGGACAGTTTCAAGCTTTCTGAGGAATTCCTTGCCTGCAAAAAGCAGATTTTGTCCCTGCTGTAACAGCGTAAAACGGCTGTCACCCGGTGGTGACAGCCGTTTTTTTATCCTTCGTAGGGCAACCCGCCCAAATACCGCCGCGCCAAATCAAACGCGTGGTGGGCAGTCTGCGTTCTCAACCGTTCGCGCATGGGTCGGTTACCCAGCTGCAGGGGGCGCACGCAGCTTCCCTCCCCAGTGGCAATGGCCACGAACGCCGTCCCCACCTCGTTGCCCCGGTCATCCCGGTCCGGGCCGGCCACACCGGTGCTGGCAAGGGCGATGTCACAGCCCAACAGCCGCCGTGCGCCCTCTGCCATGGCCTGTGCCACGGGTGCGGACACCGCCCCGTGTTCATCCAGCAGCTCCTGCGGTACACCCAGCAGGTCGCGCTTGACTTCGTTGGTATAGGCCACCACACCGCCCCGGAACACCCGGGACACACCGGGCAGGTCGGTCAGCCGCTTGGCCATCAGGCCGCCGGTAATGCTCTCCGCCGTGCCGATGGTCATGCCTTTTTCCTCCAGCAGGCTCTGCACCACCTGCTCAAGGCTTGCCACATCCACGCCGTAGACCATATTCCCGAACAGTTCCTTGACCTGCTCCACCGTGGGCCGCAGCAGAGCCTGCGCCTGAGCGTCGGTATCCGCCTTGGCAGTGACCCGCAGTTCGCACTCCCCCTCCTTGGCATAGGGGGCAAGGGTGGGATTGGTCATTGCGTTCATCTGCTCACGCAGCACCGCCTCCATGGACGACTCGCCGATGCCGAACAGCTTCAGGGTGTGGGAGGCGATGACCCCCTCGGACAGGCTCTGCAGATAGGGTACAGCCCGATAGCGGAACATGGGGGTGCATTCGCTGGGCGGACCGGGCAGCATAATAACGTGAACGCCGTCCGCCTCAAAGGCACAGCCGGGGGCGGTCCCCCAGTCGTTTTCCAGTACCGTACACCCCTCAGGCAGCATGGCCTGCTGCAGGTTGCTCTCGGGCATCTCCCGCCCGGTGCGGGCGAAATAGGTCCGGATGCGCTCTGCCGACGGCTCATGGAATACCAGTTTTCTGCCAAAGGCCTCGGCCAGCACGTTCTTGGTCAGATCGTCGCAGGTGGGGCCAAGGCCGCCGGTGGTGATGATGATGTCCGCCCGGCTGCGGGCAAGCTCCACCGCCTGCCCGGCCCGGCCGGGATTGTCCCCCACCACCGTGTGCCAGTAGACGTTCAGGCCCAGCTCGCTCAGACCCCGGGACAGCATCTGGGCATCCGTGTTGGCAATGCTGCCCAGCAGCAGCTCCGTCCCCACGGACAGAATTTCCACCTTATGCGACATACTATCACTCCAAACCTAAAATGGAAGGCAATTCATTCAAATTGCGGATATCGTAGTCCACCCGGAATCCATCCGGCACCGACTCCCCCTTTGGGTTGTACCAGCAGCACAGGATCTCCGCGTTGTTGCCGCCCCGGATGTCGCTGGTCAGAGAGTCGCCCACGATCAGCACTTCACCCGGCCCAAAGTTCCCGATTTTATCGAAAACCGCATCAAAAAAGCCTTTATTCGGCTTTTCAATGCCAATTACGTCAGAAATAAATACGTCATCCAGCAGTCGGTCAAGTCCGGAATTCTTCAGTTTTCCCCGCTGAGCCACCAGAGTGCCGTTTGTCACGGCGTACTGCTTCACTTTTCCCCGAAGCCCCTCCACCAATTCCTTGCCGTTGTCGTTAAAGACCACAGTTTCTCCAAGCCGCACCTGATACTCGGCGTTGAAATCGTCCACGCAGGAGGTGTCAAGGCCGTAGGCAGCAAAAAACTCCTCAAACCGACCCCGCAGCACCTGCTGCTTGGTCAGCTCACCCAGCTCCAGCCGCTTCCAGTACCGGGCATTGATGGCGGAGTAGTCGGCCAGCATCCCGTCAGTCAGCGCGCCCAGTCCGAACTTCTCAAAGCAGGCCGCGATGGCCGCCCGCTCCGCCAGCTTGAAGGACAGCAGCGTGCCGTCAATGTCCCACAAAACAACCTTTATCATAGCTTACACCTGTACCCGCTCGATGCCCTCAATGGCCTCGTCCACCAGTGCCTGAATGTCCAGACTCTGCTCGGCGTACTCCACCTCGCTCAGGGTGGGACGCAGGCGGGGGTGGCGGGGGGTAAATACGGTACAGCAATCTTCGTAGGGCAGGATGGAGGTGTCGTAAGTGCCGATCTTGCGGGAGATCTGCACGATCTCTTCCTTGTCCATGCCGATGCAGGGACGCAGCACGGGCAGGTCGGGGACCACCGCGCCGGTGCAGGCCAGAGCCTCCATGGTCTGGCTGGCCACCTGACCCAGACATTCGCCGGTGACCAGCGCTTTGGCGCCGCACCGCTTGGCTACCTCACGGGAAATGCGCATCATAAACCGGCGCATGACAATGGTGAACAGCTCCTCAGGACAGCTGCGGCGCAGCTCTTCCTGAATTTTGGTGAACGGCACCACGTGGACCACCATGTGACCGCAGTAAGCGGTCAGCTGACGGGCCAGATCCAGCACTTTCTCCTTGGCTTCGGGAGAGGTATACGGATAGGAGAAGAAATGCACCATCTCCAGCGCCACGCCGCGCTTTGCGATCATATAGCTGGACACAGGGGAGTCGATGCCGCCGGACAGCAGGGACACGGCGCGGCCGTTAACACCCACAGGCAGACCGCCGGCACCCGGCTCGGCATCGGCGTGGACATAGGCGGCGTAGTCGCGGATCTCCACGTGGACGGTCAGTTCGGGGTTATGAACGTCCACCTCCAGATTATCATATGCCTCATGCAGCTCGCCGCCCACATACTGGCTGGTCTGAATGGAGTTCATGGGGAAGGACTTGTCCGCCCGCTTGGTCTCCACCTTAAAGGTGCGGGCCGCGCGCAGCTTATCGTCCAGAAACTCCTTGGCGCACGCCAGAATGGCGTCCTTATCCTTCTCGCAGGGGCGGGCCAGAGATACGCCCACGATACCAAACACGTGACGGATGGCCTCAAAGGCGCCGCGCACGTCGCAGGCATCATCCTTAGGCTCCACATAGGTGGTGGACTGGCGGGTATAGACCCGGAACTGGCCGTATGGGTGCAGACGGCGGTGGAGGTTGGCGTGAAGCTTGTCCTCGAAAGTACGGCGGTTCAGCCCCTTGAGTACCATCTCGCCCAGTTTGAGCAAAATCATTTCATTCATATATTCGGTTCCTTTCCGAAGCCGTTATTTCTCTTCGTATTATACCGAAATCGTTGGCCCCTGTCCACCCCGCCGACTTGAAAAAAGCACCGGCTTTTGGTATAATTTTATTATCGTGAAATAAGGGAGGTCTTTATAATGAACATCAAACGGCGTCTGCTCCTGCCTGCGACACTGCTGCTGTCTCTGCTGCTGGCTCTGCTGCCTGGCTGCGGCGATACGCGGCAGCCCCCACCCGGCACCGCTTTGGACACGTTCTATCAGGCCATTCTGTCCGCTCAATCGCAGGATGCCGAACCACTGATCCTGTTCCCCGAGTCCGACCCCGCCTTCATCGACAGCGTTTATCCCGGCCTGTCCGGCATCGACCTGCTTCAGGCGGCGTTCTATCTCCCTCCGGTGTTCTCCGCCCCCTGCGAGATCGCGCTGGTGGAGGCGGCGGACGCCTCTGCCGCCCAAGCAGCGGCCGATATCTTTCAGGCCCGCATCAACTCCGGGGCTGCAGACACGACCTATCCCGAAAATGCCGCCGGCTGGTCCCGCAGCGCTCAGGTTCAGCGCAGCGGAAACTTCGTGTGCATGATCGTACTGCCGGAGGGTTTTGTGATCCCCGAAAACGTATTTTCCCTTCTCTGACGTTATCGTTCAGGCACGCCCCGCGGAAGCAGGGCGTGCCTTTTCGCATTTTTCTCGTTTTCTATCTTGTCTGACGGCAAAAAAAGGAGTAGAATAGTCGCCATCGAGGTGATACCAATGAACCGGAAAACCCTGGCCGCGGCCTTTCCCTGCACCGTTCCGGTGCTGATGGGCTACCTGGCCATCGGCATGGCCTTCGGCCTGATGCTGCAATCCATCGGCTACGGACCCGTATGGGCCGCGTTTATGAGCCTGACCATCTACGCCGGCTCCGGCCAGTATCTGGGTGTGTCCCTGCTGGCCATGGGTGCGAGTCTGGGGCAGGTGGCTCTGCTGACCTTTATCATCAATTTCCGCCACCTGGTCTACGGCCTGTCTCTGCTGGAGAAATTCCACGGCATGGGCCCGCGCAAGCTGTATATGATGTTCTCCCTGACCGACGAGACATACGCCCTGCTCAGCAGCGCCCAGCCCCCCGAAGAGGTCGACCCCCATGACTTTTATTTCACCATCGCCCTGCTGGATCACAGCTACTGGGTGATCGGCTCGGTGCTGGGCGCACTGGCGGGCCAGCTGTTGGGCTTTGACACCACCGGCGTGGACTTCGCCATGACCGCTCTGTTCATCGTCATCGCCGTCAGCCAGTGGCGTGCCTACCCCAGACATCTGCCCGCCCTGCTGGGCGCAGCGGCCACCGTCGTATGTCTTCTGCTGGTAGGTGCAGACAATATGCTGCTGCCCGCTTTGGGCATCATCGTGCTGATCTTGGTTCTGGCCCGTCCCAGGCTGGACGTTCATTCCGCTGTGAAAGGAGCTGACGCAGCATGACCACACCCGCCCTCACCCCCGGCCAGGCCGCGCTGTCCATTCTGGTCATGGCCGCAGTCACCTTCCTGACCCGTGCGCTGCCCTTCCTGCTTTTTGACCACGGTGACCACCCGCCCCGCATCATCCTCTATCTGGGCAGCGTACTGCCCCCGGCCATTATCTCCATGCTCATCGTCTACTGCCTGAAGGGTGTCAGCTTCGCCACCCCCGCCGGCTGGGTCCCCGCCCTTGTCTCCGGCCTTGTGGCCGCGGGTCTGCACATCTGGAAACACAACGACCTGCTGTCCATTTTCGGTGCGACCGTCCTTTACATGGTTCTCGTCCAAGCGGTATTTGCATAAAAAACGCGGTGCTTTCATTCGAAAGCACCGCGTTTTCTTTATTCTCTGCATCCCTGCTCGCAGCGATTCATCTTCCGCTTGCGGGCCGCCGACCACTCCAGCTTTTGAGCAAGGGCCTTCCGATCGCCGGAGCGCAGCACCCGGCGGTATTCGCTGATGTTGCGTTCCAGCCGTTCCAGCGCCTCGTCCAGCTGCGGCGCATTGAGGGAGAAAAGCTGCGTCCAAAGCGGCACATCCAGTGCCGCCACGCGGGTACAGCCCCGGAAAGAATCTCCTTCAAACCCCATAAACTCAAACAATTTTGGGTCATCACACACAGAAACGGCGATCACGTGCATCATTTGGCTGGTGTAGGCAATGATGGCATCGTGCTGCTGCGCGGTGGTCTTTACCACGTCCCGGCAGCCCACATAGGCCGCCATGCGCTCCAACAGCGCCACATGTTCCGGACTGCTCTCCTCGTTGGGTACTATGATGTAGTGCGCCCCACGGAACATATCCTTCAGGGCATTCTGCACGCCGGAAAACTCCGTACCCGCCATGGGGTGTCCGCCAATGAACTCCACGTCCGGCGGCAGCACCCGGGCCGCTTCTGCAATGGCCGTCTTTACACCGCATACGTCGGTGACCAGCGCGCCGGAGCGAAAATCATCCTTGTGCCGTACCAAAAAATCCACGATTCCCTGTGGGTGCAGGCACAAAAAGACTACGTCCGCCTGGGCAAGCGCCTGCTTGGCATCATCGGTCACCCGATCTGCCACATGATGCTCTGCCGCATAACGCAGTGTCGGCTGACTGACGTCGACACCCACGACCTCATATCCTTCAAATCCCTGAAGGGCCATGGCGATAGAACCGCCGATCAGGCCCAAACCCACAATAGCAATGCTTTTTGACACATCTACCATCCTCTCTTTCTGCACATTCTCCTCTTTGGCACTTTAACACTTTCAATCGATAAAGTCAAGCGTTTTTTTTCAGTTTATCCGGCGGCATATCTGCCCATAATAAGCATATACTGACACCGAACACCAAGGAAGGGAGGCCCCCCTATGCCCGAACCTCAGCGCAAATTCTCTTTTGGCCGCCGACCTGAACCCAAGCCTTCCGAGCGGCAGGACCTGCTGGAGTCCCTTGCTGCCACCCGGGTGCAGATCAACCAGGCTTACAGCGGCTTCGACACCGCTCAGGATCCGGAACTGGTAGAATCCTTCGTCTACGAGATCAATGCCCTGCAGTCCCGTTACAGCTATCTGCTGCGCCGGATCAAGGAACTGGAGGCGGCTCCATGACCGCCCCGCAGGCACTTTGGCTGGGCGGCGGTTTCTTTGCCCTCATGCTGCTGATTTTACTGCGGCGGCCCCTGGGCCGCCTGCTTCGGCTGGGCGGGCGCAGCGCCCTGGCACTGGCCGCTTTGGCCGCCCTCGGTCAAATTCCCTCGCTCGCCGTCATTCTGCCCGGCGCCAATCTTGTCAATGCGCTTATCATGGGCATTCTCGGTCTGCCGGGATTCGGCCTGCTGCTGATGATGCAATGGGTGCTTGTATAACAAAAAATCCGGACCACCTTTTGGTGGTCCGGATTTTTGTTGTTTGGTTGCGCGCAGGATGCAGGGGCATTACACCTCGTACATCTTCTCCATGCGCAGCAGCTTCTCGTAACGGGCCTTGGCAGCCTCTTCGGACTGGGCAAACAGCTCGGTGGCGCGCTCGGGGAAGGAGCGGGTCAGAGCAGAGTAGCGGGCCTCGTTCATCAGGAACTCCTGATAGCCGCCGGCGGGAGCCTTGCTGTCCAGGATGAAGGGGTTCTTGCCCTCGGCCTTCAGAGCGGGGTTGAAGCGGAACATGTTCCAGTAACCGCACTCCACAGCCTTCTTCATCTCGGACTGGCAGTTGACCATGCCGCCCTTGATGGAGTGCATCTCACAGGGAGCGTAGGCGATGATGATGGAGGGGCCGGGATAAGCCTCGGCCTCAGCGATAGCCTTCAGAGTCTGGGCCATGTTGGCGCCCATGGCGATCTGGGCGACGTAGACATAGCCGTAGCTCATGGCGATCTCGGACAGGGACTTCTTGGCGATTTCCTTACCGGCAGCGGCGAACTGAGCCACCTGACCGATGTTGGAAGCCTTGGAAGCCTGACCGCCGGTGTTGGAGTACACCTCGGTATCGAAGACGAAGACGTTCACATCCTCGCCGGAAGCCAGCACGTGGTCCAGACCGCCGAAGCCGATGTCGTAGGCCCAGCCGTCGCCGCCCAGGATCCACACGGACTTCTTGGCCAGGAACTCCTTCTCGGCCAGCACAGCGGGAGCGGTGGGGCAGCCGGCAGCGGCAGCCTTCTCCAGCTCCACGACCAGAGCGTCGGCAGCAGGGCCGTTGGCCTGACCGTCGTTCAGGGTGTTCAGGTAGGTCTCGGCAGCGGCCTTGAACTCGGCGGAAGCCTTGTCGCTGGCAGCCATCTCCTTGACCTGAGCGATCAGGCGCTCGCGGATGGCCTTCTGACCCAGGTGCATACCCAGACCGTGCTCGGCGTTATCCTCGAACAGGGAGTTGGCCCAGGCAGGACCGTGACCGGCCTTGTCCACGGTGTAGGGAGAGGTGGCAGCGGGGCCGCCCCAGATGGAGGAACAGCCGGTGGCGTTGGAGATGTACATACGGTCGCCGAACATCTGGGTCAGCAGGCGGGCGTAAGCGGTCTCGGCACAGCCGGCGCAGGAGCCGGAGAACTCCAGCAGAGGAGTCTTGAACTGGCTGCCCTTGACGGTGTTGTCGGCCACATCGTCCTTGACGGTGACGTTGGCAACGGTGTAGTCGAAGGCCTCCTGCTGGGGCTTCTGCTCCTCCAGAGGCTTCATGACCAGGGACTTGGTGGGACACACGCCGACACAGACACCGCAGCCCATACAATCCAGGGGGGACACGGACAGGGTGTAGGTGTAAACGCCCTTGCCCTTGCCGGCCTTGACGGGGGCGCTCTTCAGCACGGCGGGGGCGCCGGCCAGCTCGGCCTCGTTCATGGTGTAGGGACGGATGGTGGCGTGGGGGCAGACGAAGGAACACTGGTTACACTGGATACAGGTCTCAGGGTTCCACTCGGGTACAGCAACGGCAACGCCGCGCTTCTCGTAGGCGGAAGCACCCTGCTCGAAGGTACCGTCGGCGTGATCCATGAAAGCGGAGACAGGCAACACGTCGCCGTCCATCTTGCCCACGGGCATCAGGATGTTGTCGACCATCTTCACCAGCTCAGCCTTGCCCTCCAGCTTGGCAGCCTCGGTGGTGTCAACAGCGTTGGCCCACTCGGCGGGAACGTTGATCTTCTTGAAGGCGGTGGCGCCGGCCTCGATGGCCTTGTGGTTCATCTCCACCACGTCCATACCCTTCTTGGAGTAGGACTTGGTAGCGGCATCCTTCATGTACTGGATCGCCTCGGCCTCGGGCATGACCTTGGCCAGGGCGAAGAAGGCAGACTGCAGAATGGTGTTGGTGCGCTTGCCCATGCCGATCTCCAGAGCCAGGTCGATGGCGTTGATGGTGTACAGCTGGATGTTGTTCTGGGCGATGTAGCGCTTGGCAGAAGCGGACAGGTGGTGAGCCAGCTCCTCCTCGGTCCACTGGCAGTTGATCATAAACACGCCGCCGGGCTTCACGTCACGGACGATGGGGAAGTCCTTGGTGATGTAGGAGGGGTTGTGGCAGGCCACGAAGTCGGCCTTGTTGATGTAGTAGGGGGCGCGGATGGCCTTGTCGCCGAAGCGCAGGTGGCTGATGGTCACGCCGCCGGTCTTCTTGGAGTCGTACTGGAAGTAAGCCTGCACGTACTTGTCGGTGTGGTCGCCGATGATCTTGATGGAGTTCTTGTTGGCGCCAACAGTACCGTCGCCGCCCAGACCCCAGAACTTGCACTCGATGGTGCCTTCAGCAGCGGTGTTGGGGGCGGGCTTCTCCTCCAGAGACAGGTTGGTCACGTCGTCGGTGATGCCCAGAGTGAACTGACGCTTGGGCTGGGCCTTGTTCAGCTCCTCATACACGGCGAAGACGCTGGCAGGAGGAGTATCCTTGGAACCCAGACCGTAGCGGCCGCCGATGACGGTCTTGTCGTTGATGCCGGCCTCGGCCAGAGCGGTGATGACGTCCAGATACAGAGGCTCGCCCAGAGCGCCGGGCTCCTTGGTGCGGTCCAGAACGGCGATCTTCTTGGCGGTGGCGGGGATGGCAGCGATCAGCTTGTCAGCGCGGAAAGGACGATACAGGCGGACCTTGATCAGGCCGACCTTCTCGCCGTTGGCGTTCATGTAGTCTACAACTTCCTCAGCCACGTCGCAGAAGGAACCCATGCAGATGATGACGCGGTCAGCGTCGGCAGCGCCGTAGTAGTTGAACAGCTGATAGTCGGTGCCCAGCTTGGCATTGACCTTGGCCATGTACTTCTCCACGATCTCGGGAACGGCCTCGTAGTACTTGTTGCAGGCCTCGCGGTTCTGGAAGAAGATGTCACCATTCTGGTGAGAACCGCGCATGGTGGGATGCTCGGGGTTCAGAGCGCGCTTACGGAAGGCATCGACAGCCTCCATGTCGCACATCTCCTTCAGATCCTCGTAATCCCACACGGCGACCTTCTGGATCTCGTGAGAGGTACGGAAACCGTCGAAGAAGTTCAGGAAGGGGACGCGGCTTTCGATGGAGGCCAGGTGAGCAACGGGGCCCAGGTCCATAACTTCCTGCACGTTGGACTCAGCCAGCATGGCAAAGCCGGTCTGGCGGCAGGCCAGAACGTCGGAGTGGTCGCCGAAGATGTTCAGGGCGTGGCTGGCCACGGTACGGGCAGACACGTGGAACACGCAGGGCAGCAGCTCACCGGCGATCTTGTACATGTTGGGGATCATCAGCAGCAGACCCTGAGAGGCGGTGTAGGTGGTGGTCATGGCACCGGCGTTCAGAGAGCCGTGTACGGTACCGGCGGCGCCGGCCTCGGACTGCATCTCCACGACCTTAACGGTGGTGCCGAAGATGTTCTTCTGACCCAGAGCGGCCCACTGATCCACGTAGTCGGCCATGGGGCTGGACGGAGTGATGGGGAAGATGCCCGCCACTTCGGTGAACGCATAGCTGACGTATGCAGCAGCGTTGTTACCGTCCATGGTTTTGAATTTTCTTGCCATAGAAATCCCTGCTTTCTTTCGTTTTTTGAGGCGCCGAACCCGGCCCTCTTATATTGGCTCGCGCCCGTGTCACCGCCCGGCCCGGAACTATGTCCAAACGCACGGATGCCGCTTCCCCCGAAACCGGATGAAGCGGTGGTGAAACGGTATTGAACTTTACGTTTGTTAGTCTATCACTTTTCCGTATGTTTGTAAATGTCCTTTTCCCCTTTTTTCTTAACAAAATTGCGCAAAATTTTGCCCAGCTGTTGATATTTTCTCCAAGCAGGGCTAAAATAGGAAATCATGTCGTATTCAGGAAGGAGGAACTGCCATGGTATGCAATATCCGCTCGCTGGGCCTGACCGGCATTTCCGGCTATGAAGTGGCTGTGGAATGTGACCTGTCCGGCGGTCTGCCCGCCTTTACGGTGGTGGGTCTGCCCGATGCCGCAGTCAACGAGGCGCGGGAGCGTGTGCGTGCCGCCATCAAAAACTGTTCCTTCTCTTTTCCCGTCAGCCGCATCACCGTCAACCTCGCCCCCGCCCACGTAAAAAAGGTGGGGACACTGTACGACCTGCCCATGCTGGTGGGCATTCTGTGCGCCGGCGGCCAGCTGAAACTGCGGGACTCCGACTGCGCCTTCATCGGTGAACTGTCCCTGTCGGGCAGGCTGCGCCCCGCCGCCGGTATGCTGCCCATGGCACTGGCGGCCAAGCAGGCAGGCATCAGGACCCTGTACGTCCCGGCGGACAACGCTGCGGAAGCCACACTGGCCCAGGGGCCGGACATCATTCCTGTCACCGATGTGGCTCAGCTCATCGCCCATCTGCGGGGCGAAGCGCCCATCTCCCCCGCCCCCCTGTGGTCCTGTTCGGTCGGTGAGCGGGCCGAACCCGATTTTTCCGAAGTCAAGGGTCAGGAAAACGTCAAGCGCGCCCTTGAGATCGCCGCTGCCGGCAGTCATAACGTACTTTTGGTCGGCCCGCCCGGTTCGGGCAAATCCATGCTGGCCCGACGTTTACCCTCCATCCTGCCCGCTATGACCCGGCAGGAGTCCCTGCAGGCCACCCAGATCCACTCCGTTCTGGGCCTGACCACGCCGGAGGCGCCCCTCATCACCCGCCGTCCTTTCCGCTCCCCCCACCACACCGTGTCCACCATGGGAATGGCAGGCGGCGGCAGCAACCCCCGCCCCGGCGAGATCTCCCTTGCCCACCATGGCGTGCTGTTTTTGGACGAACTGCCCGAATTCTCCAAGGAAGTGCTGGAGGTGCTGCGCCAACCGCTGGAGGACGGACAGGTCACCATCTCCCGGGCCTCCGGCTCGGCAAGCTACCCCAGCCGCTTCATGCTGGTGTGTGCCATGAACCCCTGCAAGTGCGGTTGGTACGGTCACCCCTCGGGGCGCTGCAAATGCTCGGAAAATGATGTGACCCGCTACCTCTCCCGTCTGTCCGGCCCCCTGCTGGACCGCATCGATTTGTTTGTGGAAGTATCCTCTCTGGAGTACGACGAGCTGGCCCGCCGGAGCGCGGCGGAGTCCTCTGCCGACGTGCGCACCCGGGTGGACCGCGCCCGCGCCCGGCAGAACGCCCGGGTACAGGGCAACAACCCTCAGTGCAACGCCTATCTGGGTCAAAAAGAGCTGGATGCCTGCTGTTCCCTGAGCGAGGATTGCCAGTCCCTCATGCGCGGTGCCTTTGACCGCCTTGGCCTGACCGCCCGCGGCTATGACCGCATTCGCCGTCTGGCCCGCACCATTGCCGATCTGGACGACAGCGAAACCATTCAGCCTCACCACCTGGCAGAGGCTCTGCAATACCGTCCCCCCGCCTACTTAAAAAAATGAGAAAAGGCCCGCGCAACCCAGTTGCGCGGGCCTTTTTATGTTTATTTTTCTCCCTGCCGGACAAGGTCACCGGTACGGGTCAGCACACCGGTCAGGGTATCCAGCCGGTACGTCCCCGTGTCCGTTTCCACCTGCCACACCGGGGTCAGGCGCATGGACCCCGCGCCCTCGGCACTGAGTACGTACGCCGGGTTGATGTTTCTGATGGTATTGTATACGTCGCCCATATCGTTCAGCCCGTTGTACAGGCGCATCAGGGCTGTGGCCACCGTGACGGGCGTTCCGCCCGAACGCTGCGCCTGTCCCAGCAGCCTGCGGCTGCCGGTGATCTGCACGGCGCAGCCGTCCTGATACTGCACGCTGACCTGACAGTCCAGCAGGTCCGCACCGTTCAGAGTCTGGTTGAGTACCACCTCACCCCGCCCGTTGACAACGTCACAGGTCACCACGCGGCATTCCATTTCCAGCAGCTGCATCAGGGCCGCGGCATGCTCCGCAGGCTGTTCCTGCTCGGACAAAGCCAATCCCGGCTCCATTCGGGCGCTGTACTGTCCGGTACTGTGGACCTGCAGCCATCCGGCTTCGTTTTCATAGCGATATACCTCGCCGCCTCTGGCGTGAGCTTCCACCTCGCCGCCCAACAGGGCGCGGGCCTGCAGAATTTCCGACTTCAGGTCACGCTCCGCCGCCATGGGCAGCAGACTCATCTCATCGGGAACGACCTGTTCGTCCAGTGTCACACCGCCCTGATGGATGACCTCCACCGCGGCAGTGCGGGCCTCGTCACGGCTGCGGGCATCCTGCATGCGCCGTCCACCGGACAGCACCAGCAAAAACAGGTTCAGCAGCACCAAAATCACGATAACAATGTTTTTCAGTTTTGAACCTTCCATGCCCGCACCCCCTCTCGTTCATTCTGTCAATCGGCCATCCAGCCGGCCCGTACAGCGCCGTCGCCGCTATCCAGATAGCTCAGCAGCAGGCTGCCGCCCGCCTGCCCCATCTGTTCCAGCACTGCCGCCGCCTGAGGCTGAGGCAGAAGCAGAGTAGTCTTTCCCGCAGGCTGATAGCTGCGCAGCGAAATCTGATATTGGACCACGCCCCGGTCGTCTGCCAGTACATGCGCGCACCAACCCCGGTCACCCATCTGCACGGGGATCCCATTGACAACATAGCCAAACTCCACGTGCCAGCCGTCCGCTTCCTGCCGCACGTCCCGCAGGTAAACCGCCGTACCGCCCCAGCGCTGCACGCTGCCGCATACCAGCTGCCGCGCGGTCTCCACCGCCCGGTACACCGCCGGCATCTCTTCGCTTCCGGTCAGGGGATAGCGCTGCTCCTCCCCCGCCCGCTCGTAGCTGAGCAGTCCGTCGTTGGAAATGGTCAGGGTGTCGTTGCCGCTGCGGGCGCGCCGCCCCTCCGGTGTCTGATAAATCGTGGTAACGCCCGGCGCAAACGCCAGCGCCTGCAGCAGCTGCTCCACATCCGTTTCTTCCGCCAGAGGATTGACTGCCGTATACTCTTCGGGACTGGGCGTACTTGCCAAAATCAGGGTCTGCGGTGAAAGCGCATCGTACTGCGGCATGTCCGCGGCAAAGCTTGCCCCGTTTGGCACCGCCTGTCCCAGCACGGATCGCAGATAGTCCGCAGAAACGCCCTCCACCGCACAGGTCATATAGTAGTCGGGCTGCTGCCAGCAGTACAGGCGCACACCTTCCTGCTCCGCACACAGCAGAAGCTGCCGCGCGCTGCCGGTCAGCACAGGGTTGTCCACCCCCGCCAGCCACCGGCAAAGCACCTGCATGGGTATGTTGCCCTGCAGCTCCAGCCATACGCTGTCCGGCGCGGTCAGTGCCGCGCGCCAGCGCTCCGGCTGAGCCGGTTCCGGCTGGCCCGCCCCCGCCATTGCTTCGCCCAGCACGGGCAGCAGGGGTTGGAACAGGTCGTTGACCGCGCCGGCATCATATCGGGCGGCACGCACGCCGCTCTGGTTGGTTACCGCCACCGCCATAGGCAGGGTGACCTGACCGGCAGCGGGTGCGGGAGTCTGCTCCACCACACCGGACGGCTGCCCCTGCGTGTCCCACGGCAGATGGCCGAACAGTCGGCTGTCCGCCAGCAGCCACGCCGCCGAACACAGCAGCAGCGCGATGAGCAGGTTTTTCATCCACTCCTTTATCCGTTTTCCCTTATTCATGGCCCGGACCCTCAACGTTCAGCTCCATGCGCAGGGTCAGACCGGGTTCTTCCTTGTCCACCGTGGTCAGCAGACCGCGGTGGCGGTCGATGATCTCCTTGGCAATGGACAGGCCCAAGCCGGTACCGCCGGACTCCCGGGAGCGGGCCTTGTCCACCCGGTAGAAGCGCTCGAAGATACGGGCGCGGTCCTCCTTGGGGATACCGATGCCGTTGTCGGCCACCTCCATCCACACCCGGTCGTCCACCCGGCCGGCACTGATAACAATGTGACCGCCGTTGGGGGTGTATTTGATGGAGTTGGACACGATGTTCATCATGACCTGCAGGATGCGTTCCCGGTCGGCCACGATCTCGGGCAGACCCGGCTCCAGCTTCAGGGCAATGGTGTGGTCGTGGCGCTGAGCCTCGAGATACACCGCATTGTACATATCGTTGATCGCCCCGGTGAAGGAGAATTTGCCCAGCTTTAGCTCGTTGTGGCCGGAGTCGAACCGGGACAGGGTCAGCAGGTCCTGCACGATGTGGGTCATGCGGTCGCTCTCGTTCAGAATAACCCCGAGGAACTTCTGTTCGGTTTTCGGGGGCAGATCGCCCACATTTTCTGCCAGAGTCTCCGCATAGCTGCGGATATTGGTCAGGGGGGTGCGCAGCTCGTGGGACACGTTTGCCACGAACTCCCGGCGCATCTCCTCGTTCTTGCGCTTTTCCGTCATATCGTGGACCACCACCAGTGCGCCGGCCTGATTTTCCCGGTCAATGGGCGCCAGCAGCAGTTCCATATAGCGGCCCTCCCGCTCCAGTTCACCTTCCAGATAGTCCGGGGCAGACAACACGCTGCTCAGGTCCGCCTGTTCGGGGAACAGCTCTTCGTATCGGCTGTCCGCGCCGATCTCGCAGCAGAGCATGGCGGCCGCCGCAGGGTTGGAGTGGATGACCCGGCCCTCACTGTCAAAGGCCACCACGCCGTCGTTCATGTGCAGGAACAGGGTGTCCAGCTTGTTGCGCTCGTTCTCCACCTGCTGCAGGGTATCCTCAAGCTGACCCGCCATGTCGTTGAACGTGTTGGTCAGTACGCCGATCTCGTCCTGCGAGGTCACTTCGATCTTGTGGGAGAAGTCACCATTGGCCACCCGCTCGGCACCGTCGGTCAGCCGCCGGATGGAGGTGACCATGGTTTTGGACAGCAGGAAGGACAGCAGAATGGAGATGACCAGACCGAACACCAGCGCCTCCACGATCAGGGTAAACAGCTGGCTGTTGAGCATATCAACGGTGTTTCGGTCATCCCGGATGTAGACGATATAATGCTCGCCGCCCCGGTCGATGGGAATGGCCACATCCATGTAGTCGGCGGCCAGATTGCTCTCGTCGCCCACCTGTGTGCGGTCCTCGATCACCCGCATCAGGTTGCGGGTGAACTCCAGCTCGGGGCCGTATTCATCGTCCGTCCCGGCAAGATACCGGCCCGTTTCGTCCAGAATATAGTAATTACGGCCGCTGCCGTTGACACCCATGGCACCGGCATAGGCGCTGAGTACCTGATCCAACCCCTCCACACCGGAGGTCTCCCCCGCCAGCTCGGCAGGGGTCTGGGTGGTCATATCGTTGTATACGTCCCGGTCACTGAACACGGTGTTTACCTGCGCATAGAAGTCGTTGAGGTAAAAGGCCACCACCGAATTCATCAGGAACGCCCCCACCACCGTCATCAGCGACAGGATGAGCAGCACCATGATCATGACCAGCTTCATATGCAGACTGCGCAGCATGGGGACACTCCCCCTTTCTTTTCCCGCCCGGCAGCTTTCCGGGCAGTGTTATCAGGCGTTGAACAGGTATCCCAGACCCCGGCGGGTCACGATGAATGCGGGGTTGGCGGGGTCATCCTCCAGCTTTTCGCGCAGGCGGCGCACCGCCACGTCCACGCCGCGCACATCGCCCACGTAGCCGTCATAGTTCCACACGTTTTCCATCAGCGCCTCACGGGAGAACGCCTTGCCCGGCTGGGCGGCCAGATAGCGGACCAAGTCATACTCCCGCTGGGTCAGCTCCAGCGCCACGCCGTCCTTTTCCACCACGCAGCGGTCGGTGTCAATGGTGATGCGGCCGAACATCATGCGCTTGCCGTCGGTCTGCTCCACGCCGGGAGCGGGCATGCCCGCCCGACGGATGTTGGCCCGGACCCGAGCCAGCAGCTCCGCCATGGCAAAGGGTTTTGTGATGTAGTCGTCCGCACCCAGTTCCAGTCCCATGACCTTGTCCGCCTCTTCCTCTCGGGCGGTGAGCATGATGATGGGGATGGAACTGCCGTCGGCCCGCAGGCGGCGGCACACCTCAAACCCATCCATCTGGGGCAGCATCAGGTCCAGCAGAATGAGGTCCGGGTTCTGCTCCCGGGCCAGCTGCAGGCCGGTCTGCCCGTCAAGGGCCTCGATGGTGTTGTAGCCCTCCCGCTCCAGCCGGAAGGACAGGATATCCACGATATTGGTCTCGTCTTCCACGATCAGAATGGTCTTCCCCATGGTCAAACGCCCCTTTTCGTTTTAGTCACAGGCCCAGCAGGACCTTGGTTTTCAGTGTGGCGGCAACCGTCTTGCCGTCCTGTATCTCACCGGACATGACCCGCTCTGCCAATTCGGCAAAGGGCAGGTACTCGATCTCCAGAAACTCGTCCTCGTCCGGGTGGACGGGTACTTGGGTACAGTTCCGGGCCAGATACATGTGCAGCTTCTCCTTGCAGAAGCCGGGGGAAACGTAGATGAAGCCGAGGTCGGTCAGCTCGCCCGGCTGCAGCCCCACTTCCTCGCCCAGCTCGCGGATGGCGGCAGGTCGCGGCTCCTCCCCATACTCCAGCTTGCCCGCAGGCAGCTCCAGCATGGTCCGTCCCAAAGGATAGCGGAACTGGCGCACCACAGGCACCGTGCCGTCGGCCAGCAGGGCCAGCACGCACACGCCGCCGGGGTGACCCACCACCTCGCGGGTCGCCGTCGCGCCGTTGGGCAGCTCCACCGTGTCCACGGTCAGCTTGACGATTTTGCCCTCAAACTCCGTCCGGCTGGACAGGGTCTTTTCGGTCAGTTCCATGCTTACACCTCACTACATAAGATTACATTTATCATTATACCACAACCCCCGTTTTTTGCAAGAAAATGCCCGCCGTTGTCCGCGATTTTTCCGCCGCAACCATCAGTTGACACAATTTCCAACCCCGGTTGGTTGCTTTCGCCCGTCCTTATCCCGTATAATGACAGCAGATGAAAGGAGGCGGTCCTATGACCCTGCCCGAGAAGATATTGGAACTGCGTACCGCCGGGGGCCTGTCTCAGGGCGAACTGGCCGACCGGCTGGAAGTATCCCGCCAATCGGTGAGCAAATGGGAGACGGGTCAATCCGTACCCGATTTGGATAAAATCATCAAACTGGCTGATTTGTTCGGCATTACGGTGGATGAACTGGTACGCGAGAATACAGCGTCCAAGCCGATCCCTCCACGCCCCGCCCCGGAACCGCAGGTCGTGTGCGCGGAAAAACGCCCGGGCCTGACCCCCGCTAAAATCACCGGCATCTGCCTGATGGTTTTCGGCGGCATCACCGCCCTGCTGACATTTGCCGTCACCGCAGGTCTGCTCATCCCCGGCCTTTCGATGATCGTGCTGGGTCTGCCTTTGGTGCTGGCGAAAAAACATCCGTGGCTGATCTGCGGCTGGGTGCTGGCCGGTCTGGGTTACCTCATTTTCAACCCCCACTGGACCGCCACACCTGTCAACTTTGCCATGGCCATAAGTATGCTGCTGATCTCCCGCCTTCAACCGGGACTCATTGGGTCGTCCTCACTTTTGGGCATCCTTGTCGCGCTGATCCGCAGCCTGCTGACCGTGTACCTGCTCATTTTCACCATACGCGTCTGGCGCAGGCGCAGAGAATAATTGCAAAAACGATGTGCTTTCCGGCACATCGTTTTTTCTTTTCCGGTTTACACGTTTCGTTTACTGTGGTACAATCTTCAGTACCGATGCAGATAGGAGGCCGCGCTATGTCCCATCACTTTTTTGCCATGCTGTCCCGCATGAAATACATCAACCGCTGGGGTCTGATGCGCAACACCGTTGCCGAGAATATTCAGGAGCATTCCCATCAGGTGGCCGTGCTGGCCCACGCCCTTGCCGTCATTCAAAACCGCTTCTACGGCGGTCAGGTGGACCCGGGCGCGGTAGCCGTGGCCGCTTTGTACCACGATGCCTCCGAGATCCTCACCGGCGATATGCCCACCCCCATCAAATACGACAACCCGGACATTCGCTCTGCCTACAAGCAGGTGGAGGCCATGGCGGAGCAGAAGCTGCTGTCCATGCTGCCCCCGGAGCTGCGGGCCGACTTTGACGACGTGGTCACCATCCCCGACCCGGAGGTCCACGCTCTGGTCAAGGCGGCGGACAAGCTGTCCGCCTACCTCAAATGCGTGGAGGAGGTCAAGGCCGGCAACGCCGAGTTCCGCCTTGCCAAAGAGCAGACCTTCGCCGCCCTGATGCACAGCCCTGTCCCCGCGTTGAAATACTTTATGGAACATTTCCTGGCCGGCTTCGAGCTGACCCTGGACGAGTTAAACCGATAATAGGAGGAATACATTATGAAAGCCATTGTTACCGTCATCGGCAAGGATCAGGTGGGCATCATCGCCGCCGTCTGCACCCTGCTGGCCGAACACAGCATCAACATTCTGGACATCACCCAGACCGTGCTGCAGGAGAACTTCACCATGGTCATGCTGGTGGACACCGCCGCCTGCAGCCTGCCTTTGGGCGACATCGCCGACCTGCTGGACAAAGCCGGTCAGGAGCGCAATCTGTCCATCCGCATCCAGCGGGAGGATATTTTCAACGCGATGCATCGTATTTGATAGTTTAGGGCCGTCGAGGACGCCGGCCCCTACGCAAACCACCAATGTAGGGGGCGGCCTCCGGACGCCCCGCAAGGAGTGAACACCATGCTCAACCAACACGAAATTCTGCAGACCATCCGCATGATCGACCAGCAGCATCTGGATGTGCGCACCATCACCATGGGCATCAGCTTGCTGTCCTGCGCCCATAGCGAGGTCAAGGTCGCCTGCGACAATATCTACGACAAAATTACCCGGGACGCCGAAAAACTTGTCGCCACCGGCGAGGCCATTGAAAAGGAATTTGGCATCCCCATCGTCAACAAGCGCATCTCCGTCACCCCCATCTCTCTGGTGGCAGCCGCCAGCCATACCGACAACTACGCCCCCTTCGCTCAGGCCATGGACCGGGCGGCAAAGACCTGTGGCGTCAACTTTATCGGCGGTTTCTCCGCCCTGGTGCAAAAGGGCATGACCGAGGCCGACCGCACCCTCATCCACTCCATTCCCGAGGCACTTTCCACCACCGACATCGTCTGCTCCAGTGTCAACGTGGGTTCTACCAAGGCGGGCATCGATATGGATGCCGTGGCCCTCATGGGCCGCACCATTAAAGAGTTGGCTGACCGCACATCCGATACCCGCGGCTTTGGCTGCGCCAAGCTGGTGGTGTTCTGCAACGCGGTGGAAGATAACCCCTTCATGGCCGGCGCCTTCCACGGCGTTGGCGAAGGCGAGCGGGTCATCAACGTAGGTGTCTCCGGCCCCGGCGTGGTCCATCACGCCCTGCAGTCCGTCAAGGGGCAGCCCTTTGACGTGGTGGCGGAAACCGTGAAAAAAACCGCCTTCCGCATTACCCGCATGGGTCAGCTGGTGGCTCAGGAAGCAAGCCGCCGTCTGGGTGTCCCCTTCGGCATTGTGGACCTGTCCCTTGCCCCCACCCCCGCCGTGGGCGACAGCGTGGCCCGTATTCTGGAGGAACTGGGTCTTGAGACCTGCGGTATCCACGGCACCACCGCCGCGCTGGCCCTGCTGAACGATGCCGTCAAGAAGGGCGGTGTCATGGCCTCTTCCCATGTGGGTGGCCTGTCCGGCGCCTTCATCCCCGTCAGCGAGGACGAGGGTATGATCGCCGCCGCTTCCTCCGGTGTGCTGACCCTTGATAAATTGGAAGCCATGACCTGCGTTTGCTCCGTGGGCCTTGATATGATCGCCGTCCCCGGCGACACCAGTGCCGAGACCATCTCTGCCATCATCGCCGACGAGGCCGCCATCGGCATGGTCAACTGCAAGACCACCGCCGTGCGCATCATCCCCGCCCCCGGCTGCAAGGTAGGCGACAGCGTGGAGTTCGGCGGCCTGCTGGGCAGCGCCCCCGTCATGCCCGTCCACCCCGGCTCCAGCGCCGACTTCATCGCCCGGGGCGGCCGCATCCCCGCCCCCATGCACAGCCTGAAGAACTAAGGGGGCTGCCATGTACATCGACCCTAACATTTACACCGGCCGCCCTGCCGACCGGCGCACCGAGGCCGAGGAGGCCATCTATCAGAAGCTGGACGACCTGTCCATCCCCTATATCCGGGTGGACCACGACCACGCTGACACCATGGAGGACTGCCTGCTCATCGAGGAAAAGCTGGGCGCCGCCATCTGCAAGAACCTGTTCCTCTGCAACCGGCAGCAGACCCAGTTCTACCTGCTGATGATGCGGGGCGACAAGCCATTCAAGACCAAATTCCTCTCCGCCCAGCTGGGCTGCGCCCGTCTGTCCTTTGCCGACGAGGGGCATATGGCCGACCTGCTGCACACCGTCCCCGGCTCGGTCTCTGCACTGGAATTGCTGTTCGACGCGGAACACCAAATCCAGCTGGTCATCGACAATCCCCTGATGGAGGATACGTACATCAGCGCCCACCCGGGCCTGAGCTGTTCCACCCTGCGCCTTGCGCGGGAGGACCTGCTGCGCTATGTGTCCGCCACCGGACACGAACCGGTCATCGTGGACCTGCCCATCGAAGAAGCGTAACGTAAAATCCCCCCGTTCCGTATGGAACGGGGGGATTTTTTGCACATTTATGCCTTGCGGATAATACCCATGGGGGTGCATTCGCCGCCCTGGCCCAGGGGGTTGTCCCCCAAAATCTGCTCCAAGGGCTGCTTTTTGAGCGCCTTGCTGGAATAACCCAGAATATTGGCACCCAAATCGTTGATGTCCACAATGGCCACCTCATTGCCCAGATGGGCTGCCAGCTCACGGGCCACCTTGCCGGGTGCGGCGGGGGCCAGCACCACGCAGTGGTCATAGGGAGGGATAGTGCCGTGGGTGGGGCCGTCAATGCCCCGGGCCTTGGGGCCGGCCACCATGTAGAACCAGCCCTTCTGCCGGAAAATCTTGCCAATAACGGAGCAAACCGCCGCAAACAGGATACGCAGGGTGCCGCACTCCCGCAGGGCCATCTCCATGGTCTCGGGGATGCCCAGACCGATACCGTGAGGGGTCTTGGTCACGTGGTTGCTCAGCTTGACCGCCAGCTTGCGGGGCTTGATGTCCTCCATGAAGATGGCGCGGCTCTGGGTGCAGGCCACCGCCTTCTCGGAGATGAACAGCACGTCCCCCGCCTGCAGATGGGGGCGGGCGTACTCGTCCACGATGTTCTTCATGTCATGCTCGTTGGTAATGAGACAGGTTTTAATGGGCAGACGCAGCCAGTCCACACCGTCCACGGTGCGCACAGCCTGCTTGCCGGGGTTGCTCTGCAATTCGCTCATAGTCTTTTCCTCCATATCTCTCTTTTATCCATTCGCCTTGACGATATGCGCCATCTCGTCGGTCACCGGGGTCTTATAGGGATTGAGCAGGTCGTTGATGATCTGCATGCTCTTTTCCCGATCCAGTTCCACACACCACTTGTAGCCGTTGTGGGTGGCGTCGCCCCGCCCGGGCAGAGTCACCGTTTCGATCCCGCTGTCCACATCCAGATACAGGGCCTGTCCGGCAAAATACAGCACCTCGGCGGCAGTCAGGTCGGTCTGCACATTGTCCATGCACACGTCCAACAGGGGCTTGATACGTCCAATGCTGCCCCAGGACAGCACCTTGTCCAGTACCGCGCGGATCAGCGCCTGCTGGGTGTTGGTGCGGCCGGTGTCGGAATAGCCGGTCATGTCGTTGTTGTGGCGGAAACGCACCACCTCCAGCGCCTGCTGACCGTCCAGATGCTGCAGGCCCTTTTTATAGTGGATGGACAGATCCTGCCACGGGTCGTCGTAGTCCATATCCACCGGCACATCAAAGTCCACACCGTCAACGGCGTCCACAAGCTCCACAAACGCCTTGATGTCCACTTTTATAAAATAATCGATGGGGATGCCCAGCAGATGGCTGACCTCCTGCCGGACCCGGTCGATGTTGCCGCCGCTGTACGCGCCGTTGATCTTGGGGTAGCGGCTCCAGGTGCGGTCCACGATGGTGTCCCGGGGAATGGACACCACGCCCACTTTCTGATTTGCCACGTCGTAGGTGGCGACCATCAGGGTGTCCGCGTTGCCGTTGCCGTCGTCGGTACCCATGAGCAGGAAGGTGTAGCATAGATCCCGGCGTTCAAGGCCGCCCGGAACGTCCTCGGTGTAAGAGCTGTCCCCCACGTTGTCGGGAATAGGGGGTGCTTTGGGGGTGGGAACAAAGAGCTTCCACAGCAGGAACCCCGCCACGATTAGGGCGGAAATGATCACTGCCACCCGGTAAACGCCCTTGATAAACCGCACCAGCGGGTTTGCCCGCCGACGGCGATACATCGGCTGCTGCACTCTGCGTCCTGTCATCTTCCCGCCCCCTTTCGTTGTGGTGTACGTCTGTAGGGGCGGCCTTTGGCCGCCCGCCCCATTTTCTGCAATACACAGACAGTATATCCCTTTTATCCCCCCGGGGCAAGGGGTTGTGAAAATTATTTTGCAGGGTGCGCCCCCAAAGCCTTCCCCCCTGAGGGGGGAAGGTGGCATTTGCGGAGCAAATGACGGATGAGGGGGCGTTGCAGAATCATTCGACATATCCCCACGTCATAGGGCCACATCGGGCAATGAAATCCCCCTCACCCACCGCTATCGCGGTCTCCCTCCCCCCAGCGGGTGGAGGGCATAAAAAACCCGGGGCGCACGGTGTGCGCCCCGGGTCGGGTTTGTGCGATTTGCCTTAGCTGTTCAGCGATTGCCGATTAGCCATTGAAGGTGTAGGTATCACCGGTCAGCTTGGCGGTGGTATCGGAAGCAGTCAGCGCCTTGAGGGCATCGCGGACGGAGGCGCCGGCAGTCAGGTTACCGATGGTGGCATGGTGCACGTAGTGAGTACCAACGTTCATGCTCAAAGACATGTAACCGATCTTGGCGTTGCCGGTAATCTCAACATAGCACAGCTCGCTGGTGCCGACATCAGGACGGACATTCAAAGCCGCGTTGGAGCCCACGAAGGTGCCGCCGCTGATCTTGACACCGGCGTGACGGAACCAGCTATTGCCGGAGGTAATCTCGCCGCCGGTCATGGTGAAGTCCATAGCGTAGCCGCCGATGGCGCCGCAGGCAGCAGTGGTAGCAGTACCGCTGATAGTACCGCCGCTGATGTTCAGCTTCACGCGGTTGCTGTTGGCCCAAGCCTCGGCAGAGCAGATGGCGCCGCCCTTATTGGCAGTACCGCTGATGGTGCCGCCGCTGATGTTGATGGTAACACCGGAGTGCTTGGCGTAGATGGCGCCGCCGTAAGCGGTAGCCTCGTTGTTGACAATGCTGCCACCGCTGATGGTGATGGTGTTGGTGCCCTGGGCAGTCACACCGCCGCCGTTGCGGCCCTTGTTGCCGCTGATCTCGCCGCCGGTCATGATGAAGTTGGCGTTGTTGATCAGAGCAACTGCGCCGCCACGGTCAGAAGTACCCTCGTACTTGTAGCCGGTCAGCTTACCGCTCTCCAGCTTCAGGGTACCGCTGGTAACAAAGATCATGCCGTAAACATCGTTGTTGGTGTTGGCGGCAGTGGCCTTGATGCTGCCGGTGCCCTTGCTGTCCTTGATGACCACGGTGGAACTGGCAACACCATTACCGATGCTGATCATGGGGAAGGTAGCGCCGGTGATGTTGTAACCGTTCAGGTCGATGGTAACATTGTTGGTCTTGGTGTTCAGAGTGCCGGTCAGAGCCAGGTCGCCGGTCAGGTAGTACTTACCGGCAACCACCTCACCGGTGGTCTGAGTCAGAGCAACGCTCTTGCCCGCGTCGAAGTAGGTAACAACCACGACATCACCGAACACGGTGAAGTTGATGTCGTTCTCCTCGACCTTGGTGGCCAGGTTGGCAGGAGTCAGGCCGTTACCGGTGGTATCCTCCACAGTGAAGGTACCGGTGGGCACGTCGGCCGCGGAGGCTTTCTCGTAAGCCACACCCGCAACAAAGGTAGCGGAAACGGTAACGTCTGCGGCAGGCATGGTGAACTCATACTCGCCGTCGCCCTTGTCGGTCACGGCCACGGCACCGCCGTTGACCTGCACCGCAGTCAGGCGATAGTTGGCGCTGGTAGTGGTGGTGATGGTGACGGTGGCGTCGGCAACAGCCTTGGCGGCGACGGCCACGGTACCGCCGGTCACGGGAGCCTTGGTGATGTTGTACTGGACATCACCGAAGACAGCGGACACTTCCACATCCTCGGCAGGCATCTCGAAGGTGGTGCCGGTGATCTCAAAGCCGTTCACCAGGATCTTGTGCAGCTCCTTGCCGGTGGCAGGAGTGGCGGTGACGGTGACGGTGTCGCCAATGTTAGCAGTAGTAGGATCAACGGCGACAGTACCGCCGGTGATGGCAGGATCCACGCTCACGGTGTAGTCGATCGGAGCAAACTCAGCGGTGACGCGGTGCTCCTTGGTGGCGGTGAAGGTGGTGCCGGTGATGGCCTCACCGTCCACGTAGACGGTCTTCAGCTCGTAGCCGGTGTCGGGAGTGGCGACGACGGTGACGGTGTCGCCCAGTTCCGCAACGGCAGGAGTCAGGGCGATGGTGCCGTTGGCAGGCTGCACGACCTTGAAGTCCAGACCGCCGGAAGCAGCGGTGTAGGCCTTGGTACCCGCGGCGTGAGCAACGGTGGTGTCAGTCACAGTCAGGGCGTCCTCAACCGTGGTGGTAACGTCGGCGCCGGCGGTCAGACCGCCGATGGTGCTGGTGCTACCGTTGGCCAGGTTCAGCGAACTGATGACGGGGTTGCCGCTGATGGTGCTGGTACCGGTGCCGAAGCGCCAGCAGATGGTGTCGCTGATGGTACCGCCGGTGATGTTGAAGGAACCGGTGTGGCTGTAGATGCCGCCGTAGTTGGGGCTGTCGGTGGAGACATTGCCGCTGATGGTACCGCCGGCGATGAGCAGGTCGCTGTCGCCGCCGTCACCCACGGAGATACCGCCGCCGCGCTTGGCGGTGTTGTTGGTGATGGCGCCGCCGTAGACGTTGATCTGCGCGCCTGCAACGCCGTCCTGAACGCCGATGGCGCCGCCGGTGGAAGCAGTGTTGGTGTGGCCGGTCAGGGTGCCGCCCTCCAGGTTCACGGTACCGCCCGCCGTAACTCTGATCATGGCGTCGGTGCCGTTCTCGATACCCTGGATGGTGCCGTTGGCGCCGCTGTCCATGATGGTCAGGGTCTTGCCAGAGGCCACGGTGAAGTAGGGAGCCGCGGCAGCGGTCAGGGTGTGGCCGTTCAGGTCGATGGTCCAGTTGCCGTCCACGGCGATGGCGCCGGACAGGGTGACGTCGCCGGTCAGAACGACCTTGCCGGTGCCGGCAAAGTCGGCGGCGGTCAGAGTGCCGCCAACAGCCGCGGCGTTGGTGCACATGGAAACAACCAGGACCTTGCCGCCGGGCAGATCATACAGCTTGGCGGAGAAGGTGTAGCCGGCATCGACCAGAGTCTTCAGCTCGGCCAGGGTGTCGAAGTCGGCATCGGTGGCGTTGGTGATGGAGACGCTGGCGTCAACGGCATCCAGAGCGGTCTTGGTGTTGACCAGAGTGCCGGCATCGGTGCCGGTGGCCACCATCAGCATGCGGCCGCCGTTCAGGGCGTAAGCGTCATACTCGATGCACAAAGTGCCCTGCATGGACTCCAGATTGGCCAGAGTGATACCGTTATCGGTGGTATCCACCACGGAGTCATACTCGGCAGCGGACACCATCTTCTCGGCGGTGTTGCCGCTGGCAGTCTTAGCGCCGGCACCCATGACGAGGATCACGGTGGTGCCCTTCTTCGCCAGAGGCAGCAGCTGATACTCGACCGCCTCGTAACCGGCAAAGCCGGACAGAGTGTCCAGAGCGGCGATGTCGGTAGCATTGAAGACCTCATAGCCGCTCAAGCCGTCGGTGTTGCCGTTCAGAGCAACCTTGGACACGGTGTCCAGATTGGCGGCGGACAGCGTAACTTCGGCGCCGTTGGCGTTCAGATAGTAGAAGCCGGGCTTGCGGGCGACCACGCCGGCAGGCAGATTGATGATCTTGCCCATGCCGTCCAGTTCGCCGTCAACCACGATGACGGTGGTGTCGTTGTAGCTGTCGGCATACACCAGGTTGCCGATGCCGTACTCGCGGTTGTTGTAGACCTCGACAAAGATGGTAACGATCTTGCTGGGGCTGTAGGTGTGGCACATATCCAGCTCGATGTTGACCCAGGGCATGGAGTCCTTCAGGGCCCAAACCTGGTCCAGAGTGGTGATGCGGGCCACGCCGCTTTCAGCAACCTGCTCATCGGTACGGGGGTCAACCACCTTGACACCGGAGCAGACGCTGCTCCAGACGCTGCCGCCCACGTTGTACCACAAGGTGGAACCGTTGTAAGCGGTGGGAGTGGTGCCGTAGACAACGGACTCGAAGTAGCGGCCGTCGGTGCGGTCACGCTGCTCGAACTTGGTCTCGGTATCGGCGGCGGGAGCCTTGATGGGAACACCGGAACCGTCAACAGCCAGCTTGTACAGCTCCTCATCGGCGTCATAGCCCACGGAGTAGAAGCCGACAGGGATGGTGTCGATGGTGTCGGCCACGGTGATCTCCATGGCGGCGCCGGTCAGGGCGTCGTGGACCTCGTACACGTTGCCGACGGTATCGGTGCCGGCGGGAGTGGTGTGATCCTTATCCACGTAGATCATGGTGGCGTTGACGCCGTGGTCAACGTCCATGGGGAAGACCATAGCCTCGATGTTGTTGGTGCCGTTGGCCTGACGGGTCACCAGAATGCGAATATTCACCTGGCTGGCGAACTTGAAGGTACCGCTGCCGGTGAACACGGCAGTCTCCAGGGGGTAATCCTGAGTCTCGTTACCCTCGACCACGATGTACTTGGTACCCTTGTGGTTGTAGCAGTAGACACCGGCCTCGAAGGTGCCGTTGTTGCTCAGCTGCTCGGCCACGCCGTACTCGAACTGACCGCCGGGCCACCAGTCGGTCTCGCTGGCAGGACGGCCGTAAGAGGTCATCTTGAAGGTGTAGGCAGCAGTGGGATCGTCGGCATTGTAGGCGCCGGGGAAGCCAACCAGCTTCTTCAGGCCGTACTCCTTGGTCTCCTTGCTGTCGGTGTTGTCCTCGACGGAGTAGAAGGTATCGTCCTCAGCGATGGTCTTGGTGCCGTACTCACCGGAGGGGGTGGTCACGCCGATGGGGACCATGGCCTCGTTGCCGGTCATGTCGATACCGCGGGCGAAGTAGGTGGTGGTGGTCTTGCCGTAGCTGTCGGTGTCGTCGCGGCTCATCACGCCCAGCACGTAGAAGGTGTTGGCCATGTCGAAGGTGCCGCCCTCGTTGACCTCGTAGCAGACGAAGTCGCCGTTGGGATCCAGATAGAAGGTGTAGACCTCCTCATAGCTGATGCTGCCCAGGTTGGCGGCAGTCAGGGTGTTGGCGATGGCACCGGTGGCGGTGGACTGGGTGTACTCCTTGCCGTCCAGAGTGACGATCTTCTTGCCGTCCTCGGTGCGGACCTTGGTGATCTTACCGGTGACCATTTCCATCTTGGCCAGCACGTACACGTCCTGCATCCGGAAGTAGACAACGTAGTCGTCCTTGGCGATGCCCTCGTACTCGACGACCTCGTCGTCTTCAGCGTTGTTGCTCAGGGACAGGGAGCCGACCAGGATCATCTCGTTGTCGGGGGTGGTATCAACGTAGCCGACCTTGGCGACGGTGTAGGCGGCGGGGGCGATGTAGCCGCACAGGTTGCCGCTCTCCAGGTCGATGGCGTAGGTACCGGCGGGAGCGTAGCTGTTGGCCACGTAGCCGGCGATGGTCTGACCGCCGGCAACATAGCCGGTGCCGTTGGTGACGGCAACGCCGCCCACAGGCATGTCGTACTTGGTGCCGAAGGCAGCCTTGTACTCCTTGGCGGTCTCAGCATCCTCAGCCAGAGTGATGTACTCGGCAGCCTCGGACACGGCGTAGGTCATGCCGGGCTCACGCTCGGAGGTGTAGGTCTCCTGATACCAGACCTCGACCTTGTGGCCGATCATGTTGGCATCGGTAGTAACGTTGAACTTAGCGGTAGCGGGACCGGCCCAATCCAGGGTGACCTCGGTGTACTTCTCACCGGTGGCCTGGTTGGCAGTGATGAAGCCGGTGGCCTTCTTCAGCTCGTAGACCTTGTTGGCCAGAGAGTCGCGGCCCTCCAGGGGCTGGACCTGACCGCCGACCTTGCCGGCGTAGACAGAAGCGTCCTTGTAGGACTCGAAGGTCATCTTCTCGTCGGCAGTGCCGCCGGAGACATACCAACCGGTCTCGTCGGTGGGAGTCCAATTCAGGCCGTTCAGGGCGATGACGGCCAGCTCCTCACGGGTCAGAGCGGTGTTGGTGCCGGGCATGGGCTTCAGATCCTCGAAGAAATCCTCTTCCTCTGCCTTGGCCATGACGGTGTTGGGCCAGGTGCCCTCACCGGCATCGATCTTCAGAGCGTTCAGGATCATGGTGGCCGCCTCGGCGGTGGTCACCTGATTGCCGGGCTTGAAGGTGCCGTCGCCGTAACCGGCAACGATGCCCAGAGTGGCACACCAGTTGATGTAGCCCTCGGCCCAGCCGCCCTCGAAGTAGGCGGTATCAATGAACTTGCCACTGCCCTTGAAGCTGTCGGCATTGACGTCGCCGCCGTACAGCATCTTGACAATGATGGTGGCCATCTGGGCACGGGTAACGGTGCCCTTAGGCATGAATTTGCCGTCTGCGCCGGCAAACAGGCCGATGCCGCCGGTGATAGCAACCGCTTCGGTATACTTGATCTCAGCAGCGTCGGTGAAGTTGCTGGTAACCGTGGCAGGGGCGGTCTCGTCAGCAGCGGCGACAGGAGCGATGGTCATTACGCTCAGCACCATGACAAGGGCCAGAACCAGGCTAAAAGCACGCTTCAGGTTTCTCATGTTTGTTTCCTCCTTAAAATAAATTTGAGTGAACGCGTTGATCCGTTCTTTGGAACCTCGCCTGCGCTGCGGCTTGCATACGCAGGCCACGTCCCAAAGGGAACAGCGCGTTCCGAATTACGGATCAGTTGGAATCTACCACCCTTTCCGGTTTATGTAAACCGACGCCCAAAAGAGGGTAAATTCCAGTGTCATTATACAATTTCCCCCTTGGTTTTGCAATATGTTTGCGCAAAATTATTTCTTTAATTTCGAGCAGTTTTGCCTGAAAACAGGGGATTCCCGGGAAATAAACAAGCGCCCGCACCATGACCGGTGCGGGCGCAGGGCAGTTATTCTCCTTTGATCATGGTCAGCGCCCGGGGCAGGTTTTCCAGCCGACTGACGGCGTAGGTGCCGCCGTACTCGCCGTCGGTGGTCCAGGCAAGGGGTTCGTCGGCGGTAATGGTCACGCTGCCGGTCTGGAAGGTGATCACGGCAGGAGTGTCCATGGGTTTGTTGCCTGCAATAGCCTGCAGGGCAGCGGCAAGATCGGACAGCTTGACATTTTTGCGGACCAGCAGCACCTCGAACAGGCCGTCGTCCAGCACAACCTGCTCTCTGGGCAGGGCTTTGACTCCCGCCACGGAGTAGGTGTTGCACACCATACCATATAAAAAGTCATCTTCGATGACCTGGCCGTCATGCTCCACCCGCAGATGGTGGGGGGTCAGGTTGGCCAGCTGGCCCAGGCCGTTGAGCAGGTAGGCCAAATGCCCGAAGGCGTTTTTCAACTCCTGAGGCGTGTCGTAGGCCACGTCGGTAAAGGCGCCGAAGGCGGCCACGTAGATGAAGTGGCGGTCGTTCAGCCGCCCTACGTCCATGGGAAACGGCTTGCCCTCGGCGGCGATCCGGGCCGCCAGCGCAGGTTTAGAGGGCAGACGCAGGTTCTGGGCGCAGTCGTTGGTGGAGCCGGAAGGCAGAAAGGCAAGGGGCGCAGGCGCCGCCAGTTCCATCATGCCGCCTACCGTTTCGCTCAGGGTGCCGTCGCCGCCGGCACACACCACCCGATCAAACTCGCCGCCCAGCTCCCGGGCCATACGGGCCGCATCTCCCCGGCACTGGGTGGGGTAGGCGGTGACCAGCCAGCCAGCTTTGGTAAAGGTGTCCAGCAGCCCGGCCAGCCGACTGCGGATCTGTCCTTTTCCCGATGTTGGGTTGTATAGAAACAGCAGTTTTTTCATCTCGGTCCCTCCCCTTCGGGTTCTGCCGCCGTTTTCTTCTCCCCCATTATACCCCTCTCATCCGCAAAAACAAGATAAGCAGCACGAAATTTATGGTTTTTTCACATTTGGCCGGTGTCCGCCGCCTCCAGCCCACCTCGGCTCCTATGACCGTCGTGCTTTCACCTTCGAACAGGCTAAACGCCAAACGCTCCCGCCCGTCCCGGCTCTATTTTCCGGCGCTCGCTGCGGCTTTCCCCGGACAGGCCCGCACGCTAATCACTCCCGCCTGCTCCGCTTTTGTTGCCTGTGTCGTTTCCGCACCTTTTCCGAAGTTTTATTGTCGCAGCGCCTTACATCTCTACTTCCAATATAAAATGCCCCCGGCGGCCGAAGCCGCCGGGGGCAAGGGGTGCGGGAGTTGTATGCAGATCAATTAGTGGAAGTAGTTGTACGCAGAATCGCTGTACTGCATCAGGCGCATAAACACTTTCTGAGCATTACTAGCGGTCTCTTCGGCATAACCACTCTTCAGCTGCTCGTACGCAACGCCAAAAATCTTTACTGTGCGTTCAGTACCAGCAATCACACTACCATCGGCATTATGCAGACGGATAGTAACCAGTGTGCGACCATCTGCAGCCGCCAAAGTGATAATCTGCGCTTCCTTGGTCTTGGTGGTAGTTCCACCATCCACCAGATTCTCAATCTTCAGCGCTGTCACAGCATTGCCATTGTGATCAGTATAATCAATGGTGGCATACGCCGCATTCTTAAGCTGCTCCTGGAGCTCTTCCGTGAGCTTGGCCTGAATTGCGTACTTAACATTAATCGCAATCACAGTCTCGGTCGACAGAGTCACAGCCGTCGCAACCTCTGCTTTCACAACGCCATCTGCCAAAGACGAATCAATGCTCACCAAATCAGACGCCAAGGCCTTCTCGGTTTCAGTCAAATCTGCGTTGACAAGGTTATCAACGTTGTATTTGAAATTCACCTGCGCTGCAGCACCGTAATTCAGCATGTCGACCAACAGCGTAGCCATCTTAGGCGCAACCGTGGATTTGCGCAGTTCCTTATACGCAAACTCCTTTGCCGAATATCTGTGCATCACAGAAACCTGATTGCCCTCTGCATCGAACGCAGCGATATACACCACGTCGCCCATTTCCTTTGCTGCAACACCTTCATAGGGGATTCTATAGACGCCACCGTCGACATAGTCAGCAAGGTTGACCGTCGTCCAAACGGGTTCACTTGTCTTACCGCCATTGTTATCGTCTCTAGAATATGTGCGAAGGATCTTGGCCGTCTCACCGCCAACGCTTTCGGTCGCGCTCTTCGGCAGGCCCATCTTGATAGTCAAGCTGCTTTCCAGCGCCATAGTGAATGCATTGGTGTAGCCCACGCCTCTGTCTTCAGAGTGTTTCAGTTGGCCATTGTCAACATAGATCGTTCTGAAAGATCTTATGTTGTTGTTGGTAACAGGCAATGCCAACGCGGCAGGCTGACCACCGGTGGACTTGCCGTTGTAAACGGTGGCAGGAGTATAATCAGCAACGGCATATGCCTCGCTGTAGCTCCAACCATAGTCGGCATTATCAACGATAGTCCAAATCTTGTAATAGATCTTACAGGTGCTTTCGTCAGCCCAAGTGACATACGCGCCCTTAGTGCCGATAGCCGCCATGTCGGGGCTGGCGATGTTGCCGGCATCGATAGCGGTAGCAGTCCAGGTCGCGCCCTTATCGGCAGAGAAGTAAACCTTGCCGGTAGAGGTCAGGGCCCAAACAGTACCATCGACCTCCGCGAAGGCCACGTCGGCGATGTCGGTGCACAGCTCAACGCTGCTGACGACAGTACCGGCAGTGTCGATCTTCACAGCCTTGGTGGTAGTGTCGTTCACGGACAGGATCAGGTTGCCGTCAGACAGAGCGGTCAGACCGTAAGCCATGGGAGAATCGGAAACCTTGACAGCGGGAGTCCAGGTCACGCCATCGGTGGAGGTGGTCATGTAGATACCGCCGTTGATGATCTGGCCATCATCGGTGTACAGCTTGACGTCGAAGGTCAGGTACAGGGTGCTGCCAATGACAGCCAGCTGAGGCGCCTGAGCGTCAGCGATGATGTAGTACTCCTCACCGTTAGCAATCTTGTTGTAGCGGTCGGTCAGGACGATACCGGCGTTCTCTTCCAGCCACAGCTCATCAATGGCACCAACCTCAGTGCCATTCTTGTAGATGACGATCTTGCCGGCGCCGACAGTAGCATAGCCGTCGCGCAGGATTTCGCCTTCAGCCTTCACAAGAGCCTGACCGACCTCGGTCACGTTCTCGTAAACAGCGACGAACTCGTTGCTGCTCAGCACAGCGGCATCGGGGTTGAACTGCTTGTTGGCAGTGTCAGCAGCGTCCGCGTAGCCCTCGGCCACGGTGCCGGCAGCAGCGTAACCGCAAGCAGCCTCAACAGCAGCGATCAGCTTAGCCACGTTCTCCTCGGTGGGATCGAAGGCATCGTTGCTGCTATCGGTAGTCTCACCAACAGCCTTATCGAACAGAGCGGTCATATCGGCAGCGGTCAGCTCAGACAGATCGATGTCGAACAGGGTCTTCATGACAGTCAGACCGGCGATCATACGACCGGCGTTGAGGCTCAGGTGGAAGCCATCGCGAGTCAGAGGAGTAGCGGAGTAGGTATCGCGCATCATCTGAATAGCGGTACCGATGGGGAAGTAACCCTCAACAGCCTCACCGAAGCGGGCGTCATCAGCGGTGAAGAACTTCTCGGTGTTGGCCAGAATGGCATTGTACATGGTCTTCTGGCTGCCACCGAACTGAGTCAGATAGCTGCTGCCGGTCTCCTCAGCCCAAGTCTGGTTGAAGAAGATCTTGGCCTCGGGCTGGACAGCCTGGATGTAGTCGATCAGGAACTGCACGTCGCTGTTGTAGGTACCCTCGAAGCCGACGTACTCAACGCCATTCTGCAGGACGATGTAGTCCCACTTCACACCAGCGTCCAGAACGCCGGGGATGGTCATGGGCTCGGAGTAGCCGTTGACGGTGTACAGGCCCTCCTCATAGCGGCCGGTCTCCTCGTTGTAGCCGTCATACTTGGTCTGGCGGCTGTCACCGATGGTGCCGTCGCCGTTCAGATCCTCATTGCGCAGGGACTCGGCCAGAGACAGAGCGTGCCAACGGAAGTTCTGGCTACCGATGTACATGTTGGCAGCCTTGATTTCCTTGCCATAGAAACCGCCCAGCTTAGCCAGGTAGTTGATGGTGTCGCCGCCAAAGCTGTTGCCGATGACCAGAACGCTGGTCAGATCAGCAGCATAGCGGTACAGGCGAGCCTCCGCATAGACGGTGGTGTCGCCCTCGGCAACGGTCAGGGGATAGTTGGTGTCAACCGCAACGCGGGCACCGGTGGTCAGGTTGCCGATGGTGGTGTTGCTGAGGTTGGCACTCAGCAGCTCAACCTTGGGAGCGCCACTGATGGTAGCGGTCACGTTGACGGAGCTCTTGCTCAGGCACAGCTGCTTGTAGGTACCGCCGGTGACGGCAGCGTTACCGCCGCGGACCTCGGTGTTGTACACAGGGCTGGTCAGAGGCACCAGAGTCAGGCTGCCATCCTCATTCTGGATGTAAGCACCGCCGATGGTAGCACCCTCAGCCAGGGTAACCATGGCAGGATCGAACATGTACAGGTTGGCAGCGCGGTAGCTGGTACCGGTGCAAACGTTGTCCTTGATGATACCGCCGGTCATGGCGAAGGTAACACCGGAGTTGGTCACGTCGCCGGAGGTAACACCGGCGCCACGGTTGGCGTAGTTGCCGGAAATCTCACCGCCGGTCATGGTCATGGCAGCATTCGCGTCAAGCTTGACAGCGTTGCTGTGGTGGCCGGTCAGAGTACCGCCAGCCAGGACGAACTCGCCCTTGACCTGAATCATAGCGGCAGTAGCGTTCTCCAGACCCACGATCTTACCGCCGCCAACGCTGTCGATGATGGTCAGCTTGACGCCGGCGCCCACGGTGAAGTAAGGAGCAGCGTTACCGGTCAGCTCGAAGCCGGCCAGATCCAGGGTGTACTCGCCAGCAGCAGTCAGCTGCACGCCGGCACCCACGCTGGTGTTCTCGGTCAGGGCGATGGTAGCGCCGGGCACGAACTTGTCGCCGAAGCCCAGGTCGCCCTTGAAGTAGTAGTCGCGGTCATTGGTGGTGTAGACAGTATCGTCACCAGCAGTAACCATGCCGGTAGCCGCGGTGCGGATGTTGGCACCGGAGGTCAGAGCGGACATGTTGATGGTGGCGTTGATCTCACCAATGACGGGGTTACCGGTGATGGTAGTGGGAGCATTGGAAACGGTCAGACCGTTGATGTCGCCACCGGTGATGGTGACGGTGGTAGCGGCGTTGCCGCGCACCCAGACGTTGGCGGCAGCGCTCTTGCCGACAACATCCTCACCCTTGAAGCCGGTACCGATGGTACCACCGTTGATGGTCAGGACGGGAGTGTAGGCGTAGAGGTTAGCGCCGTACTCGGTGCAGATGTTGTCCTCGATCACGGCAGTGCCGCCGATGGTCAGGACGGGCAGGCTCTCGGTCAGCACGTTCTCGCCGGTGCCGATAGCGCCGCCGCGAGCGGAGCTGTTGCCGGTGAAGGTACCGCCGGTGATGGTGGTGGTGGAGCCCTTCAGAATCTGAATGGCGCCGCCGGCAGTGGCGCCTTCGTTATCGGCGAAGGTACCGCCGGTGATAGCCACGGTGCCCTCGTTGTAGATAACGCCGCCGTTCTTGGCAGTGTTCTCGGTGAAGATACCGTTGCTGATGTTCAGGGTGGCGCCGGCACCGACATGGATCAGACCATAGCCGCCAGCAGTGTTACCGGTGAAGGTACCGCCGGTGACGGTCATGGTAACACCGGAAGCCAGGCCGATGGGGGCGTTGCCGGTGACGGAGTTGCCGGAAATCTCACCGCCGTTGATGGTGATGGTGGATTCGCCGGCACCGGTGCGGATAATGGCGTTGCCAGCGCAGGAAGCGCCGGTCAACTTACCGCCGTTCATGGTGAAGGTAGTACCGGCCAGCAGGTAAACCATACCGCCGGCGCCGCCAGCGCGGTTCCAGCCGGTGATCTCGCCGCCGTCCAGAATGAACTGGGCACCGGCAACCTGCAGGAAGACAGCGGGGTTACCGGTAGAAGCACCGCTCTGAACCTTACCGCCGCCAACGCTGTCCATGATGGTCAGCTTGCTTTCAGCCTTGTCCAGCAGGAAGGCATTGCCGCCCTCGCCAGCGGTGATGGTGTGGCCGGCCAGATCAATGACGACCTCGTCACGGATGGTCAGCCAACCGGTCAGGACCAGGTCCTCTTCCAGCACATACTCGCCGGCAGCGACGACGCCGCTGGTGGGGAAGCCTTCCTCCACGATCTCGGTGAAGGTAGCGGTAACCGTGTGGTTGCCGGTAATGGTGAAGGTAGCACCAGGGATAGCCTTGCCATCCACGTAGAAGGTGCCGATCACGTAACCCTCAGCAGGTTCAGCGTTGATGGTAACGGAAGTGCCAATCACGCCCTCGGCAGGAGTCACGGTCACGGTGCCGTTCTCAACCTCACCAACGGTGACGGTGTAAACGACGGTGGCAGGATCCTGCCAGGTGTAGGTGTAGATGCCGTTCTCATCAGCAGCGCTGGTGGCAACGGTAGCATCCTTCTGGCTGGCACCCAGAGCCATGGCAGTCTTGATTTCAGCGCCCTCGGTCAGCTCCTTGATCGCCAGAGGAGTGCGAGCGCTGCTGTTCATGGTGATGTTGCTAACCTTGGCAGCGCCGTTGATGGTCAGAGAGCCATAGGGGAAGCCCTCGACACCCTCAACGGCATCGCTGGCGCGGGTGTAGACAGAACCAACGGTGGCGTTGCCGCCGATGGTGACGTGGGTAAAGGCACCGTAGACCTCTTCCGTATCCAGGGCAGCGCCGGCCTTGGTGTTGCCGGTGATGACAGCGTCGCCGCCGATGGTCAGGGTGGAGGGATTGGCGTCAACACCCGCCACAGACAGAAGGGTGCCGCTGTTGGCGTTGTTGCCGGTGATGGTACCGCCGGTGATGATCACAGTGCGGCCACCGTCATTGACGTTCTGGTTGCGGATGATGACGTCGCCGGAGCACTCGCAGCCGGTGATGGTACCGCCGGTCATGATAAAGGTGGAGTTGGGCCACATGTTCATCATACCGCCGGCGCCGTACACGCCGTCGTTAACGCGGCTCCAGCCGTTCAGCTCGCCGCCCTCCAGCACGAAGGTGCCGTTGACGTTGATACCGGCATTACCGGCCTTAGTGTTCTTGAACTGGACCTTACCGCCGCCCACGCTGTCCTTGATGGTCAGCTTGGAGGTGGCGTCGATGTTGAAGTAGTAGCCGTCCACATCGGGCATGGTGATGGTGTGACCGGCCAGGTCGATGACGACGTCAACGCCGTTCACGAAGGACAGCTGGTTGGTCAGAACGTGGTCAGCAGCCAGGACGTACTCGCCGGCAGCAACAGAGCCGCTGGTGGGCAGGCCGGCATCCACAGCCTCGAAGGTGGCGGTGACGACGTTGTCGCCGGCCACGATCTGGAAGGTGTTGCCCTGGATAGCCACGCCGTTGACCAGAATGTTAACCAGCTCATAACCCTCGCCGGCAGTGGCGGTGACGGTGACGGTGGCACCCGCGGCACCCTCGGTCACGTCAACTTCCACAGTACCGCCGGCAACCTGGTTGACGGTCACGGCGTAAGTGGGAACCTTGTAGGTGTAGAGATAACGGTTGTCGTCAGTGGTGGTTCTGGCGACAGTGGCATCCACCTCGCTGGCGGTGGAGCTCATGGTGATGGAAGCGCCCTCGGTCAGCTCGGTGATGGAGACGGGGGTCTCAGCGCCGGCGCTCCAGCGCACGCTGGCCACGGTGGGGGCGCCGGTGATGGTGTAAGAGCTGTTGTCAGTGGTGTTGTTCTCGGCGTCATTGTACAAACCGCCGACAATGGCAGAGCCGCCGATGGTAATGTGGGTATTAAGACCCGCGATCTCGTGACCGGTACCGGTGGGGGCGAAGTCAACATTGTTGGCGCCCCAGGTATTGCCGTCGATCTTGGCGGTGCCATTGATGGTCAGAGTGGCGTTCTTGTCCGCAGTGCCGCTCACGGCAATGATGCCGCCGGACTGGGCGTGGTTGCCGCTGATCTCACCGCCGCTGATGGTGACGGTGATGGCGCCGGCAGACTGGGTGCGGATCACGGTGTTGGAAGCACAATCAGCGCCGGTGATCTTACCGCCGGTCATGGTGAAGGTAGCGCCGTCCCACAGACCGAACATACCGCCGGCACCGTAGGAGCCGTCGTTGATACGGGTCCAGCCGGTGATCTCGCCGCCCTCCAGCACGAAGGTGCCGGTGCCGTAAACATAGATACCGCCATGGCCGGCCGCGGTGTTCTTCATCTGAACCTTACCGCCGCCAACGCTGTCCTTGATGGTCAGCTTGCCGTTAACGACAAAGTACACAGCGTCCTTGTCGGGCATGGAGATGGTGTTGCCGGCCAGGTCGATGGTGACCTCGGTGTCGGCAGCGATGGTCAGAGTGTTGGTCAGGACCAGGTCACCGGCCAGCACGTACTCGCCCTCCATCACGGTGCCGCTGGTGGGCAGCTGAGGCTCGGTATAAGTATAGACCTTACCGTTGACAGCAACACGGTTGTCCAGCACGGTCAGGGCCTCGGATGAGGTAACATTGGCACCCTCGGTCAGCTCGCCGATGGTGTTGGTGCCGCTGGCGTGGGGAGCAATGCTGGTAATCACGGGGTTGCCGGTGATTGCCGTGGTAGTGAAATCAGTACCCTTGTTGGTAGCAATCTGGGCAATGGTACCGCCGCTGATGTTCATGACACCGCCACGAGCCTCAGCATTGTACAAGCCGGTAGCCGCAGCACCGTTGTGGGTAGCCGCGCCGATGGTACCGCCGCTGATGTTGTAAGTAGCATCATAGCCGTACAGGTTGGCGCCACGCTGGGTGCCGTGGTTGTTCTCAATGGTACCGCCGCTGATGTTGATGGTAACATTGGAAGCGCCGGCCTCAGCACCGGAAACACCGGCGCCGCGCTGAGCGCTGTTCTCGGAAATCTCGCCGCCCTCGATGTTCAGGGTAGCGTTCTTGTCAACGAAGATACCGCCGGCATAGGAGACAGCAGTGTTCTCGGTGATGATGGCATCGCCGCCGACAGTGGTCTCGCCGGTCTTGACATAGACAGCGCCGCCGTTGCTGGCAGTGGCCTCGTTGCCGGTCAGAGTGCCGCCGGTGATCTCGGTAGTACCCTCGGAGTAGACACCGGCACCGTACTTAGCGGTGTTGCCGCTGATGACACCGTCGGTCATGGTGAAGGTAGCACCCTCACACACGCGGATTGCACCCGCAAAGTTGGTGGCAGTGTTGTTCTTGATCTCGCCGCCGGTCATGGTCATCTCAGAACCGCTGGCCAGACGGATAACAGCACGATCGGTGACAGTGTTGCCGCTGATCTCACCGCCGTTCATGTTGACGACACCGCCCTCGCAGCGGATGGCAGAGCCGTAAGCGGAATTGGCACCGGTCAGCTTACCGCCGTCCATGTTAAAGGTGCCGTTGGCGCCCACGAAGACCATGCCGCCCGCGCTGCCGGCGCGGATCCAGCCGGTGATCTCGCCGGCTTCCAGGGTGAACTCACCGGCCTGAACCTGAACGGCAGGAGTGCCGGCGGAGGTGCCGCTGATCAGCTTACCGCCGCCGACGGAGTCGGTGATGGTCAGGTGGCCGGCAGCATCGTCAACCGCGAGGATACCGCCGTCGGCGGTCTCGCCCGCGATCAGGTTGTGGCCGGCCAGGTCAAGGGTGACCACCTGGTCGACCCCGATATAGCCGGGAACGGTGAGGTCACCGGTCAGAGTCAGGTCGCTTTCCAGCTCGTAGCTCGAGTTCTCCTCGGGAGCAGGAAGAACGCCCTCAGTCTGGGTGACGTTGATTACGGTCCACTCTACTTCGCCTTCGGCTTCGTCAGCGAAGACAGGCAGAGCGGTGGCCGGGATGAAGCTGATGAGCATTGCCATGCAGCACAGCCAGGCCGTGAGCTTCTTGAAGGGTCTTTTCATAGAAATACCTTCCTTTCATTTTTTGGGGTTTTGCCCCATTATCTTGGTTCATTCCTCCGCCCGGAACCGACAGCAGCGGCATTACTGCCGGAGGGCACAGCCACGCCCTACCCCGGAACAGACGATGAAATTCCAATGTAATGTAATTGTAACAAAACTTTGTTCAATCCGCAACATATTTTTTTCGGTTCCGCAGGGTGTTTTTTGTTCTTTTTGCCAGTTTTGCTCCCGTTGCGGTATTGCAAGGGTTTGCACACAATTTATTGTGATGAAACGGCTTTTGGGGTACAAAATTCCGCCTCTTTCCCTGTAAATATGGGCCTGTTCCGGGGGAAAATCCGCCGTATTTTCGGCTTTTTGCCAATACTCGCGGCAAAATCGTGCCGCTTCCCCGGCAGGGCGGGGCTATGTGGCCGCCCCTACGCAGCTTTATAAGCCTTCCCCCCCGGGGGGAAGCCTTTTGAGGGGAGGGTCTCTTGCGGCGCTCGACCACTTTAACCAAGTAAAACAACAAAATATCCGCCCTTTTTGTCGGTTCTGTGATTGACACTTCGGGGACACCTTTTTATAATAATGGATAATCCCGACTTATATATCTTTCAAGGAGGTTCTTCCCATGAGCGACAATCGTATTTTCAACTTCTCTGCCGGCCCCTCCATGCTGCCCCTGTCCGTGCTGCAGCGTGCCGGTGCCGAGATCACCAATTTCGGCGGCAGCGGTATGTCAGTGATGGAGATGAGCCACCGATCTAAAGTGTTCCAGAAGATCTTTGACGACACCCAGGAAAAGTTCCGCCGCCTGATGGGTGTGCCTGAGGGGTACAAGGTGCTGTTTCTGCAGACCGGCGCTTCCGGCCAGTTCTCCATGATCCCCCTGAACCTGATGAGCCGCACCGGCAAGGCTGACTATGCCATCACCGGCAACTTCTCCAACCTGGCCGCCAAGGAGGCCAAAAAGTACGGCACCGTCAACATCGCTGCCGACACTTCCGACTGCAACCATACCCGCATCCCCACCCAGGCCGAGCTGAAACTGGATGCCGACGCCAGCTACTTCTACTACTGCGCCAACAACACCATTTACGGCACCGAGTGGCAGTACGTGCCTGAGACCGGCAATGTTCCCCTGGTGTGTGACATGTCCTCCGACATCATGTCCCGGCCCGTGGACGTGTCCAAGTACGGCATCATCTACGCCGGCGCCCAGAAGAACATGGCTCCCGCCGGTCTGACCGTAGTTATTATTAAGGAGGAGCTGGCCGGCAGCGAGCTGCCCTACACCCCCCTGATGATGAATTACAAGACCATGATCGACAAAGACTCCATGTACAACACCCCGCCCTGCTGGTGCATTTACATGCTGGGTCTGATGCTGGACTGGGTGGACGAGCAGGGCGGCGTGGCCGGTATCGAGAAGATCAAGGCCGCCAAGGCTGCCATGCTGTATGAGACGCTGGACAACTCCCGGCTGTTCACCTGCCCCGCTCAGATCGGCTCCCGCTCCGACATGAACGTGGCCTTCCGCGCCGACAGCGAAGATCTGAACGCCAAGTTCATCGCCGAGGCTTCCGCCGCCGGCTTTGCCAACCTGAAGGGTCACCGCAACGTGGGCGGCATGCGCGCCTCCATCTACAATGCCATGCCCACCGAGGGTGTGGAGAAGCTGTGCGAGTTCATCAAGGCTTTCGATAAGAATAACTGATTTAATTTGAGGTGTTACTATGTACCGCATCAAAACTCTGAACAAGATCGCCTCCGTCGGCCTGCGCCAGCTGGATGCCAAGCGCTTTGAGGTCGGCGACGAAGTGGCAAACGAGGACGGCATTCTGGTCCGCTCCGCCAAGATGCACGATTACGAGTTCCCCGCCAGCCTGCGGGCCATCGCCCGGGCCGGCGCCGGCACCAACAACATCCCCATTGACCGCTGCACTGAGAACGGCATCGTGGTCTTCAACACCCCCGGTGCCAACGCCAACGCCGTGAAGGAGCTGGTGCTGGCCGCCATGCTGCTGTCCTCCCGCGATATTCTGGGCGGCGCCGAATGGGTGCAGGAGCAGGCCCACACCCCCAACGTAGACCTGCCCGCCGCCGTGGAGAAGGGCAAGTCCGCTTTCGTGGGTCCCGAGCTGTACCGCAAGACTCTGGGCGTGGTCGGTCTGGGTGCCATCGGCGCACTGGTTGCCAACGACGCGCTGAAGCTGGGCATGGACGTGTACGGCTACGACCCCTATCTGTCTGTGGATGCCGCCCTGCGGCTGGACCGCCATGTGCATGTGGTCAAGGACGTGACCGAGCTGTTCCGTGTCTGTGACTACATCACCCTGCACATCCCCTACCTGCCCTCCACCAAAGACTTCATCAATGCCGAGGCCATAGACAAGATGAAGGGCAACGTGCGTATTCTGAACCTGGCCCGGGGCGAGCTGGTGTGCGACGAGGATATGATCGCCGCTCTAGAGTCCGGCCGGGTGGCCAAGTACGTCACCGACTTCCCCAACGAGCGCATCGCCACCGTCAAAAATGTTGTGGCTCTGCCTCATCTGGGCGCCTCCACCCCCGAGAGCGAGGATAACTGCGCCGTCATGGCGGTCCGCGAGCTGGAGGATTATCTGGTCAACGGCAACATCCGCAACAGCGTGAATATGCCCAATCTGGTGCAGGAGTGGAGCGG
>JAFQBN010000032.1 GCA_017416685.1 Oscillospiraceae bacterium | reverse complement strand
GGAGTGGACCAAATCTCACGTCCACTCCACCCTGCATGTGTGCTGGGGCGCTCAGGCCGGCCTGTACTATCATTACGGTATTCCCAAGTATCCTTTGAGTCAAAAGCTTTTTGGTGTGTTCCCCCACACCGCTTTGAAAAAGCAGTCCCCTCTGTTCCGCGGCTTTGACGACGAATTCTTCGTTCCCCACTCCCGCCATACCGAGAACCACGCCGAGGATATTCTGGCTGTTCCCGAACTGGAACTGCTGTCCGTGTCTGATATGGCCGGCGTATTCGCCGTCAAGAGTGCCGACAACCGCCGTTTCTTTATCACCGGCCACCCGGAGTACGATGCCGACACGCTGGCCAACGAGTACTTCCGTGACGTAAACAAGGGGCTTGATATCCAGGTACCTTACAATTACTTCCCCAACAACGACCCCGCCAACGCTCCGCAGGTCTGCTGGCGCTCCGCCGCCCAGCTGTTTTACTCCAACTGGCTGAACTACTACGTGTACCAGACCACTCCCTACGACCTGCACACCTTAACAGAATAAAAGAAATGACCCTCCGCCGTCCTAGACACAGCGGAGGGTCATTTCTGTTCGCTCTTGTTATCTAACATCAATTGTTTACCTCACTTTCTGCTGAATGGCGCCCAGCCTTCGTTTTCCGTCCGGATCAAGCACACAACCTATATCAATTTGCCCTTTGGGCTGTTGCCTCAAGCCGAGGCCTGCGATTGGTCTGCTCCTGCAGCGGTCACTTGGCTTTGCGCTGGCGATACTGACGTCGGTTTGGATTTCACATACATTTATATCAATCAGTTCAGGGGTATTCTTTGCTCATCTTTCATATGCTGTGATCCGAACCTTACTCGGTGCATCCGTTGAGCTTGCGTTTTGAATAACAATTTCCAACAACTTGCAAATTCTTCCCGTGGCATGCGCCCGACCTCAGTATCGTGTCAGGGTTGTTACTTAGTACATTGGACTCACCCTTTCTGTCTGTAATATACCATAAGCTCGCCATTGTGTCAACACCTTTTTGTATATTTTTTTAATTTTCTTTTCCCGACACGTTTCATCCTTCTCCAAGAGCACGAAGAGCGCGCCTGCATATTTTGCAAGCGCGCTCTTTTTAACTTTCATTTTATTCCTTTGAAGGCTCCGGATCCGACGCCAAAGAGGACAAATACTCAAAATACGGCAGCAAAAAGTCAATACTGTCCGCGATCTCATTTGCCAGTGCCGGCATAAACAGACTTCCGTCACAGGGACGGTCCCAGGTCAGCGCAATGTTCCGGCGATTGTACCACGGATCGAGCAGCTTGCCCTTGTCCCCTTTTGGACGGCGGTACAGCTCCCCCTCCAGTTTGAAGCCGCTCTGCCGCTCAAAGCGGCGGGCCAGCTTTTCCATGGTTTCCGGGTTGCGGTCGATTCGCGCCCGGAACTTGGCCATAGTGACGGGAGTCGCCGCCCAGTACCCCATGCCGATGCTGCAGTACTCCGGCGCCAGCTCAAAATAGAACGCCGGGCCGTTGTTGGCATCATCCTCCGGGCGGTGGAGAACAAACCACAGGTGATCCTTATACGGGCCGCGGCCATGGAGTCGGCGGGCATCCCGGTAGATGCGGGAGATCTTCAGGTTCAGCTGCAGCTTGGGATGACGGTCATGGACCTCCTGCTGCACTTGTGTCGCGAGCTGCCGCATGGGTTCCCGGATCAAATCGATAAACTCCTGCTTGCGCGGTTCAAACCATGACCGCTCGTTGTTGAAGCGCAGCTGCCACAGAAAGTCTACCGCAGCGGGCGAAAATCCTTGAAAACTCACTGTTCACCCTCCTGCTGCACCGGCTGTCCCTCTCCCTGTTCCGGGTCAGCCGCAGGCACTTCTTCTTCCGCCGGCACATCGGGTTCAGGCGCAGGCTCTGGTGCAGGTTCAGGCGCCGGTTCCGGCGTCGGTTCCGGTACCGGCTCCGGAGTCGGTTCGGGTTCGGGAGCCGGTTCGGGAGCCGGTTCGGGAGCCGGTTCGGGTGTGGGTTCCGGTACAGGCTCCGGGGCAGGCTGGACCGGCAGAACCGTTTCGTGGACCTTGCCCTGCGCATCCACCAGCCCCAACGCCGCCGCATCCGCGGGGTTATACAGGATCACTTTGTCACGATGACGATAGTTGTTCGTGCTTTCCAGCGTCCTGCTGATCTGGTTGCCATCTGCATCATATACACAGCGGTACACCCTCACTTTGCAGCCGGTATAGGCGGTGGTTTCCACCTCCGTCTTACCCGGGGCGATGGATGCATCCGGCTTGTAAATCACATCGTAAGGAGTTGTGGACAGCGTTTCGTTGAACAGCTTAACGGTAAACGGCGTCACCTTCGTACCCATGATGCGAACGGTCAGCTTCCGATTTTCCACCTGCGCCAGAATACGGATGGGGTAATCGGTATCGTTTTTGAATTTGAAATCAATGGCATTGTAGACCACCGTGGCATCCATGCCGTTTGGAACATACCCCACCGTGTACATATGGTTGGTGCGGGCCACGATCTCCAGATTGGCACGCAGAACCGCCATATAAAGCGTGGAGGAGTCCTGACAAATGCCGCCGCCCACTTCGTCCACCGTCTGTCCGCCGATGTAGGCGGGTGCGGCCTTATAGCCGTTGGCCACCGTGCGGGGGCCCAGGGTGTCGTTGTAGGAAAACACCTGCCCGGGCGCCAGCACGACACCGTGGATCGCCTTGGCCGCAGTGATAACGTTGCTCAGGCGGTTGGCCGTACCGCCGATGTTGGTTTCACACTTGCCCAGTTCATCGCGGAACAGCAGCGCATTCAATCTCTCCCGTGTCATCCCGGGTACTGTGAGCTGCAGGTCCACCCGCAGGGTCTGCCCCTCTTCCAGCGCGGCAAACTGCGTCTTCGCCTGTTCCAGGTCAAAATCAACGCCCACCACGTGGTCGGTGGCCTGATAGGTGCTTTCATCGATCTGCGCGTCCTGCGCCTGGGTGTGGATCCGGTTGTAAACCTCATCCAAATCCAGTTTCTCCGGTGCCGTGGTGACGATTACCGCCTCCACCCGGGTCACGTCAGACGTTTCCGCCGCCGCCAGCAATCGTTTCTGCGTCTCCGGCCAGTTTACACGGCGGCCGGTAACGCCCCGGGTGATGGTCAGCACGTCTCCGTTCACCGACCACACCGTCTCTATCAAAGGCGTACCTACCATCTGGTTGAGTCGGGTCATGGCTTCGGAAAACTCCCGCTCGCCCTCCGCATTCAGATAAGGCCGGCAGGAAACCGTATCACTCCGTCCCAGCAGTCGGGCCGCGATCACCGCACCGCGCTGCAAAAACGGCTCGGTACGTCCGATCTCCCATGCGCGCTTAGCCACATCCGCCTCGTCCACTGCAATAAAGCCGCCGTCAAAGGTCTGCTCGGCAGATCCGCTGTAAATCGTGTACACTTTGTCGGTATATTGCTCCTGCGCCCATTCCGCCACAGCCTGCTGCGCCTGCTGCTGACTCTTACCGCCCAGTTCCACCGGGCCGGCGGTCACACCGGGCAGGATCGAGCTGCTCATCCCCGTCCATGCACAAAGAAGCACGTATATACCCAGAACAGCACCGGCCGCGCAGCCGCCGACCAAAAGGGCAATTTTCTTCCTCTTTTTTCCTTTATCCGTCCCCTCGTTCTGAGGGATCATATTTTCATCCATAAGCCTGTTCCTCCTCTGCCGTCCGGCAGCAAAACATAGGGTGGCAATCTAATTGTTATTATATCATTTCCTTTTTTCAATGTAATTACAGTTCGGTTACAGCCGCGGCTTTATCCCCAATTTATGGCGGTTTTTTCGCTCCCGACACACATAATACAGTTTATGAGGCCGAACACATTCCATGCCCGGCATCACAAAAAGAAGATCCAACACGGGCGTGTTCACCCATATTGGATCTTCCGTTTACAGCTGTTCCAGCAGACCCGTACAGCCCGCCAGCACGTCGTCAAAGGTCTCGTCAAAATTATCGGTATACCACGGGTCGGCAATGGCCTGACCGGGGCGTCCCGCATAGTCCAGCAGCAGATGCATCTTCCCCTCCGGATCTCCGCCCAGCATACGGTGCATGTTGCGCATGTTGGCACTGTCCATACCGATGAGCAGGTCAAACTGTCCGTATTCTTCCCCGCGCAGCTGCCGCGCCCGGTGTTCTCCACAGGGGATCCCCGCCCGGGCCAGCCGGCGGCGGGTACCGGGATGAACACCGTGACCCAGCTCTTCGGTGGAGGTGGCGGCAGAGTCTACATAGAACTCCCCGCTCCGCCCAGCCTGTGCAGCCAAATATTTGAATACATACTCCGCCATGGTGCTGCGGCAGATGTTGCCGTGGCACACAAAAAGAATTCTTGTCATACAGCCATCCCCCGGAGCATCACTTCAGCGGGGACTTTCTGACGAACAGCACACCCAGCGTGTTGGCACCGCAGTGGGAGGAAATGGTGCAGCCCGCCCGGGTCACAAACACCTCTTTGAAAGGCAGGGTGTTCTTCACTGCCTCCACCACGCTCTCCACCACTTCAGGCTCGCAGCCGGCATGGGTAACAAACACGCGGTCAAGATCAATATCCCCGCCGTCCGCCAGCCGCTCTGCAACGTATTCGAGCAGAACCTTTCCAAACTTGCCGCGATACTTTTTCCCCACGCCCATAGCGCCGCCCTTCACCGCAATGCAGGGCTTCAGCTGCAGCAGGTTGGCGCCAAAAGCCGCAACAGAAGAGCAGCGGCCGCCCTTGGCCAGGTATTCCAGATTGTCCACGACGAAGGAGGCATCCACACAGTCGGCAAGTTCAGACACCTTCTCGGCAATTTCCTTGGCACCCATCCCCTGCCGGGCCATTTCCGCAGCGGCGATCACCAACAGGCCATTGCCCGTGGACAGGTTTTTGGAGTCGATCACATACACATCCTCAAATTCCTCCGCCGCGACCCGGGCATTGTTATAAGTAGCGGACATGGACGAGCTGATGGTAAAGTGAATGACCGCACTGCTGTCCCGGGTCAGCTCCGCAAAAAACTCAGAATTCTCCGCAATGTTGATGGCAGAGGTCTTGGGCAGCTGACCTGTTTTCGCATGATAGGCATAGATATCGTCCGGGGTGACGTCCACGCCGTCGCGATAAGACTCATCGCCCAACGTAACCCCCAAAGGCAGAATTCGAATCTGATAGCGTTCCACCAGTTCCCTGCTCAAATCGCAGGTGCTGTCACTGGAAATAATAATCCGTTTGCTCATGGTTATTCCTCCCGAATTGTTCTGTGTTTTTAACTACAGGATCAGCCGCCCTGCAGCCGGGCGGTCTGCGTTGGATCCGGCTGATCCGGCCGGACGCCGTGGTCAATGCGGGCCGCCGCACGGTACTGCGTTGGCGTAAGCGAATAGCTGCGGCAGAAGGCATGGGAAAAATGTGCCGCATCATAAAAACCCACCTCCTGGGCAATGGCACCCACCGGATCGTCCGTCTTTTCCAACAAACGCTTGCCCGCCTCCAGCCGGCATTGACGCACATACTGTTGAGGCGCCTGCCCCACCCGATCCCGGAACCAGCGGCAGAAATACACCGGATGCAAATGCATTAATTCAGCCAAGTCGACGTTGGTCAGGGGTTGGGACAAATTCTGATGGACATAAGCCAACAGGGTCATCAGTTCCCGGGGACTTTCTTGTAAAACCGGAATATCGTATGGAAATGCCAGACGCAGAAACAGTGCCAACAGGCGAATCCCCTCCGCCTTGGCCTCCATGCGGCGGGTCAGGTCATCGGCGTGGAAGGCCGCAGAAAACACCGCAAATCGCCGTTCCACTTCCTCCCGCATTTCCGGGGGCACATTGACTTTCATAGGCAGCTGTGGCAGCTTGGACAAAATGTCGCCGGGATAGAGGTCAAAGTGCATCCAGTATTTCTTCATAGGCAGCTGGGTGTGAGAGGAATATCCGTGATCCACGCCCGCCGGGATATAAAACCAGTCGCCGGGTTGAGCCAGATAACTCTTGTCCCGAAGCCGGATATGGTAGCCGCCCTCCATCAGGTAGTAAAACTTATTCTGTTCAAACACACTGCCGGCAAGCCGCCAGGCGGAGTTGGGCGGAGCGGAAAACAAGCCGCCCTGCCGACACACCAGGTTCAAATTCGCCAAAAAGGTATTGTCCAGCGCCTGCATCGTCTCACTCCTTATCTTAATCCTGTACAAACTTCCGTTTCTGTTGTCATGGTCACTTTATTATAAAGGCGGTATGATTTACTTGTCAATAGCGGGCTTTGCCCGATAAGTACAAGGAGGCGTTCATTATGAAGACTTGGAAAACCGAAAGTTTTGAGATGCTCTTTGGTTACCCCGCCGAGGTAGAGCGGGCCAAAAAGGAAGAGTGGCCCATCCTCATCCCCGTGGGTACTATGGAGTACCACTCCCACCATTGCCCCTACGGCTGTGACAGCCTGGTGGCTATGGGCCTTGCCGACCGCCTTGCCGACGAAGTGAACTGCGTGGTTATGCCCCCCATCTATTATGGCGTGGCCAGCTACGCCGTGGGCGGCGCGGACAAGAACACCATCCACGTGGACTGCGACACCTTTGAGCAATACGTCTACTGCGTCCTCAAGTCCCTGTTCCGTTCCGGTTTCCACAAGAATATCTTCTTCGTCATCGCCCATCAGACCGAGGATTTCAACCCCATGGAGCTGGCCTGTCGCAAGGCCGCACGAAAGCTGATTTTCGAGTGGCTGGAAGAAACCGACGGCGAAGGCTGGTGGGGCCGCCGCGAGAACAAGGATTTCTACGAAAATCTCCGTGGCAAAGACAATCCCTGGAACTGGGTTCGTTTCCTCTGCACCCGCTCGGAAAAGGGCAACGTCGTTGTCCCCGGTGACCATGCCGGCATCGCCGAGTGTTCCGGTTTGGAGTACCTCTTCCCCGGCACCATCAAACTGGATCGATTGGACGCCAGCGAGGACTGGTTCGCCGAAACCGCCGTGGACACCTCCGCCGAGCTGGGTGAGCGAGCCATCTCCGCTTGGCTGGAAGAGTATCTCCCCAAACTGCGCAACGAAGAGTAAGGAGGGTTCCCCATGCATAAGGAACGCAATTACGATTTCCGCAAGCGACTGCTGCAAATCCATCGCAAGGATCTGCGGGATGCAGCCATTCTCCCGAACGAAAACGAGCTGGTACTGGATGACGGCTGGTGGATCGTGATGCCCGCCGACGCCGACGAGATCACCGAAACCGTCGCCAAGGACTTTCAGGACTACCTCTACACCTCTATGAACCTGTCCGCCATGGTGACCAAGTGCGCCGAAAAGGCCACGGAAAAGCGTATTGTCCTGGGCATCAACACCGACCTGGGCGAGCACAGCGTCAGCCGCGGCTACCGCATCACCGTCGAGGACGAGGTGCGAGTGGAGGGTTTTGACTCCAAGGGTATCGCCCAGGGTCTGTACCACCTGGAGGACGTGATGAACCTGCGTCTGGCCCCCTACCTCCCCCGTGGCGTGCGCACCCACCACCCCCTGCTGGATACGCGCAGCACCCTGTCCGGCTACGGTGCGGATATGTACCCCGATGCCTACCTGTCCCGGCTGGCCCATTTGGGCATCACCTCCATCGGCCTGTGGGTCTATGACACCAACGAAACCCAGACCGGCTTCCTGGACTTCAACGAGCTGCACCACCGCGCCAGCAAGTACGGCATCGACCTGGGCGTGCAGTTCTTCACCTACCACAGTGTCCACCCCGATGAGCCGGGTGCCCAGGAGTTTTACGACAAAATGTACGGCGATTTGTTCGCCAAGTGCCCCTACCTGAAGTCCCTGTGCCTGGTGGGCGAGGCCTGCCAGTTCTCCAGCCGTGATCCCCGCGCCGGCAAGTCCCCCGACCACCTGAACAGCGTGGACGGCATCCCCACCGGCAAGCGCGCCCCCGGCTGGTACCCCTGCAGCGACTGGCCTGACCTGGTGCGCATGGTTCAAAAGGCCGTGGTCAAGCACCGTCCCGACGTGGATATCGTCTTCTGCTCCTACAACTGGGGTTGGGCCCCGGAGGAGGACCGCGTCAAGCTGATTGAAAACCTGCCCGACGGCGTGTCCGTCTCCTCCACTTGGGAGATGTTCGAGCCGTACGAGATCAACGGCACCCATTGCCGCGTGGCCGACTACACCATCCGCATCCCCGGCCCCGGCGCCTACTTCACCAGTGAGGCCAAGGCCTGTAAAAAGCGTGGTCTGCGCTCCTACGCCATCTTCAACGGCACCGGCCGCACCTGGGACTTTGGTGCCATCCCCTATATGCCCGCCCCCTACCAGTGGATTCAGCGCTACGAGAATATGCGCAAAGCCGCCAAGGATTGGGGCGTCTGCGGCGCCAGCGAGGCGCACCACTACGGGGTATACCCCTCCTTCATCACCGATTTGGAGAAATGGGCGCTTACGGACCCCGGCATCGACCTGCAGGACGTGCTGCTGAAGCTGTTGGCCAGCTACTTCGGCCGCGAGAACGTGGACACCGTGGACCGCGCCATGCGCCTGTGGAGCGAGGCCTTCACCCATATCACCCCCACCGCCCACGACCAGTACGGCGCGTTCCGCATCGGCCCCGCCTATCCCTTCTGGACCACCCGTTCCACCTATCCGCCCCAGAACAAATTCGCCATGTACAAACTGGCGGATATGTACACCAGCCGCTATATGCGCCGCCACTACGGCACCCACGCCCACCTGCGCACGCCGGAAGAAATCAAAGAACTGGAGCAGGCCAAACAGCTGTTTTACGAGGGTCTGCAGGTGCTGGAAACTATCCCCAACCCCAATGAGGAGTTGGCCCGCCTGATCAACATGGGCTGGTTCATGTACCGCACCACCATCACCGGCATCCACGCCAAGGAGTACTTCCTGGTCCTCAACCGCTACGAAGCCCCCCGGGATCGCCAGGAGCTGTGCGAGTGCGTGGACGAAATGGAGCGCATCCTCATGGCCGAGCGCGAAAACGCCGAGGCCACCATCCCCCTGGTGGAGTTCGACTCCGTTCTCGGCTTCGAACCCTCTATGGAGTACGTCTGTGACCGTGCCGCGCTGGAGTGGAAACTGCGCCAGGTCGATTACGAACTGGAGTGGGGCCCCCCGGGCTTCCGCCGCACCGAATGCAACATGTAAAAAACAGAGGCAGGTCTTACGACCTGCCTCTGTTTTTTGTTTTTCTTATTCCACGGAAATCATGTAGTAGTACACAGGCTGTCCGCCGTGCAGTACGCTGACCTCAGCCTCGGGACAGGCGGCAGCGAAGATCTCCTGCGCCTTCTGCGCCTGCTCTTCGGTGACGTCTTCCCCGTAGAAGATGGTGACGAACTCAGCGCCCTTCTCTCCCTCAGCCGCAGCCAACCGCTCCAGCAGGGCGGTCAGATCCCGGTCGGTACCGAACAGCTGATGCTCGGCAAGGGCCAGATAGTCACCCTGGGTAATGGCGAAGCCGCCGAAGTCGGAGTCACGGGCGGCGTAAGTGATCTCATCGGTGCGGACGTTGGCAAAGGCCGCGGTCATGGACTCGGTATTGGCCGCCTCCTCTGCGTCGGGGTCGGCACACAGCATGGCGCTGATTCCCTGAGGCACGGTCTTGGTAGACAGCACGACCACCTTCTTGTCCTCGCACAGAGGGACACACTGCTGGGCCGCCATAATGATGTTCTTGTTGTTGGGCAGAACGTAGACGATCTCTGCCGGGGTGGCGTCAACCGCCTTGAGAATATCCTCGGTAGAGGGGTTCATGGTCTGACCGCCGCCGACGATGGCATCTACGCCAAGGTCACGGAACACCGCCTCAAGACCCTCACCCGCACACACCGCCACGTAGCCGAACTTTTTCTCCGGCGCGGCATGAACGGGAGCGCCGCCCTTTTCCAGCTCAGCCTCCACTGCCTCCAGATCATCGGTACTCTGCGCCTGACGGCCAGCCGCCAGATCGTCGCGCTGGGTGACCATGTTCTCGATCTTGGCCAGCTCCAGCGTGCCGTACTTCTGGGACTCGTTCAGGGCGTCGCCGGGGGTGTTGGTATGGACGTGGACCTTGAACGCCTCGTCATCCTCGCCGATGACCAGGCTGTCGCCAATGCTGTTGAGGTACTTGCGGAAGGGGTCCAAATTCACGTCGGGGTCATTCTTGCGCACGATAAACACAGTATCAAAAGCAAAGGTGATCTCCTCATCGGCAAGGGCGCTGAACTCCGCCTTTTCGTTAGGCTCATCCTTCTCGTCGGCGGTCATCTCGGGCATGGGCAGGCCGCAAATCTCGTCCAGCATACCCTGCAGAATGACCAAAAAGCCCTTGCCGCCGGCATCGACCACGCCGGCCTTCTTCAGCACGGGATTCTGATTGATGGTGTTGTCCAGGGCCACCTGACCGGCGGCGATGGCCGCCTCCAGCACGGACTGGACACTGTTGTCCTGTCGGGCGTGGGCGGCCGCACCGGCGGCAGCAAGGCGGGACACGGTAAGGATCGTACCCTCGGCAGGCTTCATAACCGCCTTATAGGCAGCGGCCACGCCGAAGTCCAGGGCGATGGCCAGATCGCGGCCGTCGATGGTCTCTTTCTCCTTTACCGCCTTGCCGATGCCACGGAACAGCAGAGACAGGATCACGCCGGAGTTGCCGCGGGCGCCGCGCAGCAGGGCGCTGGCCACCGCACCGGCAGCGCTGCCCACGCTGTCATGCTTTTTCTTTTTCATCTCGGTGGCAGCGGCAGAAATGGTCAGGCACATGTTGGTGCCGGTGTCACCGTCGGGTACAGGGAACACATTCAGGTCGTTGATAGGCTGCTTCTGCTGATGGATGGCGGCTGCGCCGTGGATCACCATCTGCTGGAAAAGCGCCGCGTCAATGGTCTGTATCATAAAGCTTATTCCTTTCTCTTTCACTGGCGGCGCTTACACGCGCATGGCATCCACGCACACGTCAACGGACTTGACCTGGAACCCGGTCATCTTGCTGACAACATAGCGCACCTCACTCATGATAGAGCGGCTGACCGCCATCAGATTGACACCGTTTTCCACAATAATGTGTAGCTCGATGGACACGGTGGAATCCTCGTTAAAAGACACTTTTACGCCCTTGGACATAGACTCACGGCGAAGCAGATGTACCAGTCCGTCGGTGGCAGAGCGCACCGCCATGCCTTTCACGCCGAAGCACTTGGTGGCTGCGGCACCGGCAATGTTGGTAAACACATCAACGCTGATGCAAATTTCGCCTTTTTCAGTTTGCAGTTTCATTCGGATAGCCTTCCTTTCATTGGGAGGTAGAACAGTATCGTTCAATATATTGTACTCTATTTCCTTCCAAATTACAAGATAAAAATATATACCGGAGCAGGGCAGCCGCTCCGGTATATAAATTATGTCAACCAGCAACCTTCCCCCGCCGTTCCGGATCGATCCAGTCACGCAGTCCGGGGGTACGGCACACCCCAACAAGGACCAGCTGCCCCAGCAAGCCGCAGGCGATCAGTTCCCCTGCACCGACCATCATGGCATTGAACCCAAAGGCAGGCCAGAAGGCCGGGCCAAGGCCTACTTCGGAAAAGGCGATTTCCGCCCCTACGATGACTGCATTGCAGACCACGGCAGGCAGCGGCGCCAGCCAGCGGCTGTGCAGACGGGCGGTCCACAGGCAGGCAAGCAGAGTCGCCGCCGAGCCAAACACGATGTCCAGCGCGTAGGGCGAGGTCAGGTTGGCCAGCACACAGCCCACGAACAGCCCCGGCGTGGCGGCAGGGAACAGAAAGGGCAGCACGCACAGCGCCTCGGCAAATCGGATCTGCACCGGGCCGTATTGGGGGATGGGCAGCACCATCGTTAAAACGGCATACACCGCCGCCAGTACCGCAGCAAAGGTCAGCTGTCTCAGGTTGTTTTTAGGCATAAAAAAACCTCCATTTTTTGTTTAGAGAACGGCAGGTGCCGAACGAACGAGAAATGGTAACAGCCGCTTTGGACTGTCACGCCTCACCTGTTCGCGACGCGCGGGGGTCCTACCCCCTCTGTCCTTTCGGACATCTCCCCCTGACAGGGGGAGTCGGCCCTCCAACTCGGACTCGAAACAGATTTGTCTTGCAAATCTTCGGTTTCTTGTCCTCGCTTCAGTCCATCCGCGCTGCTCGCGACGGCTCGGTCGCTTCTCGCTTGGACGAGGTTTGGAAACTCGTCAGCGGAAGTATAGCACATTTTTCCTTTTGTGCCAACCCTTTTACAAAAACAAGTTCCCGGGGCCAAGCGGCTCCGGGAACCCGGTTTACTCATGTCTCGTTTACAGGGTCACGCCGTCCTTAAAGATGGAGATTTCCCGATAGCCGTGCCGCTCATTGGCCGTTTCACGACCTTCAGCAACCTCAACAATGTAATCCACCAGCTCATCAGACAGGTCCAGCCCGGTCAAGGTGGGACTTGCATCAAAGTCGATCCAGTTTTTCTTGTGCTTTGCCAGCATTTCGTTCGTGGCGATCTTCACCGTTGGGACGCAGGACCCCACCGGCGTACCCCGCCCGGTGGTAAAGAGGATGATGTGGGCCCCCGCCGCCATCAGGTTGGTGATGGCCACGATGTCGTTACCCGGTCCGTTGAGCAGGGACAGGCCGTTTTTGCGCACCACGTCGCCGTAATCCAACACGTCCACAACCTTGGAAAGGCCGCCCTTCTGCACGCAGCCGAGGGACTTTTCCTCCAGCGTGGTGATGCCGCCGGCCTTGTTGCCGGGGGAGGGATTCTCATAAATCACCTGATTATGACGGGTAAAGTAGTCCTTGAAATCATTGATAAGGGACACGATTTTCTCAAAGATCGCTTCGTTCTCCGCCCGCTCCATCAGCAAGTGCTCGGCACCGAACATTTCCGGCACTTCGCTTAAAATACAGCTCGCGCCCATGGCAATCAGCTTATCGGAGGCGCGGCCCACCAGCGGATTTGCGGTGATACCGGAATAGCCGTCGCTGCCGCCGCACTTCAGGCCGACGGACAGCTTGGAAACAGGAACCCGCTGCCGCCGGAAGGTATCGGCATAGGCCTGCAGTTCGCGCACCAGCCGCACGCCTTCCGCCACCTCGTCCTCACACTCCTGGCAGATCAAAAAGCGCACCCGCTCTTCATCCCATGTGCCGAGGACCTTTTTCATTTCCCCAATATTGTTGTTCTCACAGCCAAGGCCCAGCACCAGCACGCCCGCGGCGTTGGGGTGGTTGATCATGCCGCGCAGAATCTTTTGGGTCACTTCCTGATCGTCGCCCAACTGAGAGCAGCCAAAGGGGTGAGGAAAGCTCAGCGCGCCGGTCTGCTGAGCAATCTGCTCGGCCACCTTGTTCACACAGCCCACGGTATTCACGATCCACACGTCGTTGCGGATACCTACGTCGCCGTTTTTGCGGATATAACCCATAAAGGTTTTGCCCGTGTCCCCGGCGGGAATGTCGTAAAAGCGAGGATGATATTCGTATGTCAGGTTATCCTTCAAATTCGTCTTTACGTTGTGGGTGTGCACGTGCTCCCCCTTCTTGATGTCGCAGGTGGCATGGCCAATCGGGCAGCCGTATTTGATGATATTCTCCCCTGCCCGAATGTCCCGGTCTGCGTATTTGTGACCGTCGGACAGGTTCACATCCACATTGTCAAGCTTGTTGATCTTCATGGTATCGCACCCTTTACAGATACTTTTTAATCGCTTGGGTCAGGAAGCTCAGATTCTCGCCCCACAGTGCCTGATTGCTCAAAATCTCCTCCACAGTCGCGTTCTTCATAAAGTCCATCACGTCCTTATCGTCATTGGGCGTGCCGGTCTTATAGAATTCGATGAGCCGGGCAAAGGAGAACAGCAGCTTCTCCGGCATCTCTCCCCGGCGCTTGATGTACTCCAGCAGGGAGGGCAGCACCCGCACCTTGAACTTGCTGACGCAGTTGAGTGCAATCGAGGCGCAGAAATGGCGAATGTAGGGGTTGGCAAAGCGTTCAAACACGCTGTCAGCATAAGACAGCAGTTCCTGCTCGGGCAGGTCCAGGGTAGGGATGATCTCATCATAGACACAGGATTTGACGAAGCTGCTCATGGTCTCGTCCGCCATGCATTCGCCCACCGTCTCCACCCCCCGCAGCAGGGCATAGGGGATCATGGCGGTGTGGGCACCGTTTAGGATGCGCACCTTCCGGGTGCGGTACATGGTCATGTCGTCGGTGACGATCACGTTCAGCTCCGTCTTGTCAAAGGGGATCTCCAGCACCTTGTCTGCCGGCCCCTCGATCACCCACAGATGGAAATACTCCGAGGTGTTCAGCAGTTTGTCCTCATACCCCAGATTCAGTTCCTCCCCCTTGGGGAATCCGGTGTTGATGCGATCCACCAAGGTGTTGCAGAATACATTTTCCCGCTCCACAAACGCCTCAAACTCCGCACCCAGGTTCCACTCGCGGGCATAGCGCAGCACCAGCTGCTTCAGCGTGCTGCCGTTTTTGTCAATCAACTCACAGGGCAGGAATACAAAACCGGGCAGCTTCAAATCAAAGCGCCGCTTCAGCAGGGCGGTCACCTTAGCCGGGAAAGACTTCTGGGGCCGGTCTTCGGGCCGGTCTCCCTCGCAGTAGCTGATGCCGGACTCCGTGGTGTTGGAGATGACAAACCGAAAATCAGGATTCTCCGCCAGCGCCAGATAGGCATCATAGTCCTCATAGGGGTTGACACACCGCGAGATCACGTCGATCTGCTTGGCATCCACACCTTCCACCCCGCGAATTACATGGGTGTACATGCAGTCTTGCCGTTCCAGCATGGTACACATTCCCTGCTCAATAGGCTGCACCACAACGACGCTGCCGCTCCACTCGGTCTGTTCGTTCACGATCTGCAGCATCCAGTCGCAAAAGCCGCGCAAAAAGCCGCCCTCACCAAACTGGATGACCCGCTGCGTTCTTTTGACCTTTTCTCTTCCCGCAAACATAGTTATTCCTCCTTACTTCGCAGCATTTCACCATCATCTTACCGCAAATTAAACCCACCTTCCTTTGAAAATATGCTGTCTTTCACATATTTTCTTGAATTTTTTGTCATTTGTGATATGATAGAAAAAACAAGCATAGGGAGGTCTGCGTACATGGCACTCAAACTGGATATGATCGATTCCGGTATCACCACCGAAGTCTCCCGTCCGTTTTCCAATACCATTTCCCAGTCCGCAGGTCGGTTTTACTATGACCGGGCCCAGCGCAGCAGCACGACCTCCATGACCAACGGTCATTACCACAATATGTATGAGATCTACTTCCTCGCCTTGGGCCGCTGCCGCTACTTTATCGGAAACAAACTCTTCGAAGTGGAGGCGGGCGATCTTGTTCTCATCCCCCGAGGCACCATCCACAAGACCATCTATTTGAATACTGCAACCGACCGACATCTGCTGAACTTTTCCGCCTCATACATTCCCCCGTCTCTCCTGACCGAGAGCCGCTCCCTCTTCGAGCAAACCGTCTACCGTCCCTCCAAGAGTCTTTTGCCCGACATTGCGTCCATCTTCGGCAAGATCGCCGCCGAACACCGGAAGTCTGACGCCTATTCAAAGCTTCTGCTCTCCGGCTACATGACGGAGCTGTTTTCCCTGATGCTCCGCAACCCCTCTTCTGGCGGAGCGGGCCGCCGCACCGACACCCCCATCGAACGCGCCACCCAGTACATCTCCGCCAATTACCAGTCTCCCCTGACGCTGGAGCAGGTAGCCGCCCAGGTCAGCCTGTCCCCCAGCTACTTTTCCCGCCTGTTCAAAAGCACCACCGGTTTCGGATTCAAAGAGTATCTGACCCTTCTGCGTCTGAAGCAAGCCCAGACTCTCCTGATCCATACAGATCTGTCCATCTGTGAGATCGCATACGAGTGCGGCTTCAACGACAGCAACTATTTCTCCTCCGTTTTCCGGGAGTTCAACGATATTTCCCCCTTGAATTACCGCAAAAAGAAGCACGGCACAAGCGAAAAATAAGCAGGCTGTACCCCATTGCCAATCGCAGAATTGAGCCATAACACAAACCCCGGGACGCAGCAAACACTGCATCCCGGGGTTCTTTGTTGTTGTATGTTACACCTGGGCAGGCTGCTCGGTCTTAGCCTGTTCTTCCTCTTCCAGTACCCGGTAGGCCACCTTGCCAACCAAGGTCTTGGGCAGCTCATCTCTGAACTCGATGTCATAAGGCATGGCGTACTTGGCCACATGCTTGCGGCAATGCTCCAGCAGAATCTGCTTGTTCTCCTCCGTGGGTTCTGCCCCGGCTGCCAGCTTGACGAAGGCCTTGACCTTCTGCATCTTGTAGTCATCGCGCACACCGATGACGCAGCTCATCTGCACCAGGTCATGGGCGTCAAGGATATTCTCAATCTGCGCGGGATAGACATTGTAGCCGGAGGTGATGATCATCCGCTTGGCGCGGCCCTTGAAGTAGACAAAGCCCTCGGCGTCCATGCTGCCCAAGTCGCCGGTGTACACCCAGGTCAGACCGTCGGCATGCTCGCGCAGGGTCTGGGCGGTCTCGGCGGGATGATTCATATACTCCTTCATCACGGTAGGACCGGCAAGCAGGATCTCACCCTCCTCACCGTAGGGTACTTCCTCGTCGGTGTCCGGCTTGACGATCTTGATGTAGGTGTCCGGGAAGGGCAGGCCGATACTGCCCTCCTTGGCCATATGGGAGGGGGTCAGGCAGCAGGCAGTCACCGTCTCAGTGGTGCCGTAACCCTCACGCACCTGGATACGGGCATTGTGGTCATAGAGGAACTTATCCAGTTTCTTCTTCAGCTCGATGGACAAAGAGTCGCCGCCGGAGAACACGCCCTTCAGGCAGCTCAGGTCAGCACCCTCCATGTTGGGCAGGCGCAGCAGCGCCTCGTACAGCGTAGGTACGCCGGCAATAAAGTTGCAGCGGTTTTTAATCAGATCCTTGGCATAGCTCTTGGGGGTAAAACGAGGCACCAGAATGCACCGGCCGCCCTGAGAGAGCATGGTGTGGATGCACACACCCAGACCAAATCCGTGGAACACGGGCATAGCCGCCAGCATCTTGTCGCCCGGGCGGAAGATGGGGTTGGTGGCAATGACCTGCTGACCCAGGGCATTGAAGTTGCGGTTGGTCAGCACGATACCCTTGGAGGTGCCGGTAGTACCGCCGGAGTACAGGATGACCGCGGGGTCTTCCGCGCGGCGCTGTACCTTATACTTGTAAAAGCAATGCTTGCGCATGCGCAAAAACTCATCCCAGCGGATCACGGGAGCATCGTCGGGAATCTTCTCAATCTTACGGCCGGAGGTCAGCATATAGCCGGCCTTGATGGAGGGTGACAGGGCATCCTTGATGCTGGCGATGATAATGTTGACCACCTTGGTGTTCTGGCGCACCCGCTCAAACTTGTGGTAGAACTGGTCCAGGGTGATGGCGGTCACGCTGCCGGAGTCATTGAGGTAGAACTCGATCTCCTTCTCGGCAGACAGGGGGTGGATCATGCTGGCGATGGCACCCACCAGATTCACCGCGTAGAACAGATAAACCGCCTGAGGACAGTTGGGCATGGCGATGGTGACCCGGTCACCTTCCCGCACACCAATGGTACGCAGGGCCTTGGCGCAGATCTCCACTTCCTCCACCAGTTTTTTATAGGTGGTGGACTTTCCCATAAAATCAAAGGCCACGTTGTTCGGATACTGCTGAGCAATGCTCTGCACCGCCTCGAACATGGTGCCGTTGAAATAATCAATGCTAAGGGGGATGTCACCCAGGCTGCCCGCCCAGGGCGTTTTTGCAGTAATAGCCATGTCAGTAGTCCACCTCTTCGCTCAGGGGCCGCTCCAGCAGCTCGGGATTTTCCAGCAGAGTCTTCAAAAGCCGCATGGTCTTGGCGTAGTAGTAACCGTCTGCAATGCGTTCGTCAATGGTCATGCCCAGATCCACGCTCATGCGCATTTCCATGTTGCCCTCCTCATCAAAGAAGGGGCGCTTCTTCATCAGACCAATAGCGCAGAACACGGAGTTGGTACCCCAGTTGGTCATATGGTGGTAGCCGGCATCGATCTTCAGACTGCCCAGATTGGTCAGCACCACGGAGGAGTGGTAGGGATCGGTGGCGATCAGCCCCTTGGGCAGCCAGCCGTGGTTGTCCAAAAAGCGAACCAGGCGGCCAATTGCGCCGCGGAAGGGCAGCTTTTGCACAAAGTCCATGCCCTCGGTAGATGCGTCCTTCTTATCGCTGCGGGTAAAGGACACCTGGCGATAAATCTCGTTGTGGATGGTGTCGATGTTGTCCCGGCCTTTGGCATAGATGCGGGCCAGTGCTTCGCCGCCGTCGTCGGCAAAGACCTTTTTCACCGTGAACGCGGCGGTCAGGTCGTTGCGCTGGAACATCTTGTGCCGCTTGATAAACCGATTCATCAGCGGGCGCAGCATGATGGTCTTCAGCACGGCGGTGACGATCAGCTGGAACAGGTTGTAGCGGTAGGCAGGTTCATCCTGATTCTTTTTGGCCAGATACTCCTCCGCCTTTGTCAGGTCGATGCGCAGATGCATGAACGCCTCGTTATCGCAGCGATTGGGAAAAATCATGGGCATAATGCAGTGCATGGAGTCCACATTCCGAATCAGCTTACCGTCCCGGCGGTCACCCCATCTTCTTTTCATAAAAACCCCTCACTTTCTGTTTTACCCACAGGTCAGCCACCCGGGGAACAGGTTCCTTCGGCCCATGGCCTCAGGTCACATTTCTCGTATTATATCACTTTCTGTCGAAAAACTCAACCGCAAATTCCCCGCAGGTCTTTTTCAGCTCATCTACTCAGCGCATCCGCTTGTCCTCTGTCCATTCGGTGTACACCTGCCGGTATATAGAGAACGCATAAAAGGTCCCCGGTCATCTGACCGGGGACCTTTTATATTCTTCTGTTCAGCTCTGTTCCAATTCCAGCAGCATTTTTTCCGCCTTGTCCACGCCCTTTTTGCTCTTCTGGTAGGCACGGGGTGTTTCCCCCGTCACATGCAAAAACGCACGGTTGAAATTTCGTATGCTGCCAAAGCCGGACTGCAGCGCTGCCCGTGAGATACTGGTTTCCCCCTCGCTCAGCAGGACCCGGGCATATCCCACCCGGTACTCCGTCAGAAAACCGGAAAACGACATTCCAAGTCCCTGCTTGATCTGCTTGCTGACGTAAGAGTAACTGTATCCCAAATGCCGGGCCACCTCCTCCAGGGTCAGCGGCTCACGGAAGTGGTCCTGCACGTAGCGAATGGCCCGGGTAAGCAATTCCGTGTCCGCAGGCCGCCTCTGGGCAAACGTATTTTCCCGGACGAAAGCGCCCACCGCCCAATAGAGCAGCGCTTTTTCATCGAACCGACTGCGCTTCTCAATGGCAAATGTGCTGTCCAGCTGCCGCAGCATATCGTCATCCACACGGAACGTATACCCCGACGGTACCCTGTCCCGAAACAGCTGTGCCACGTCCCGGGCGTTCTGCAACCCCGCCTGAATGACGTAAAAAACACAGGCATTCTCAGTCAGAAAACTATGCACCGCATTGGGCGGGATCACCGCACCCCGGCCCGCGGTCAGCACGCAGACCGTGCCGTTAATGCTCACTTGAACGCTGCCGCTGCAGCAAAAAATCACTTCCAGATTTTTGTGCAGGTGCGGATGCCAGGAAAAGTCCTCCAATCGGTAGAATTTCAGCTGGTCATCCGTAGAATTGTGTGCCTCGTAAATCATAGCTACACATCTCCAATATGACAAAATCTGTCTATAATTGTACCACTTCTTTCTTTTGTTTTCAACCCAGCCGTGGTAAGGTAGAACTATAAAAATAGACAAGGAGTGATCCCCTTGAAGCATTACTCACTGCTGGGCGACTGGACCCTGCGCGAAGAACCCCTGTCCTGCTCACCGGAAATGGCCCCTGCCATTGTGCACAAGCAGGAGGGTTGGATGAACGTACCCACCCTGCCCTGCGACGTACACATGGCCCTTATGGATGCTGGCCGCATCAACGAACCGCTGGAGGGCGGCAATTCCTTCGACTGCAAGTGGGTGGAGGACCGCTCCTGGTGGTTCCGAAAGACCTTTGTGCTGACGACGGAGGACCTTTCCAACTTCGGTACCGAGCTGTTTATCGAAATTCTGGACATCCACGCTGACCTGTTTCTCAACGGCTCCCACATCGGTCACCATGCCAGCGCGTTCTTCCCATTCAAAAAGGATGTCTCCCCCTGGCTTGTACCCGGTGAAAACACCCTGCTCATCCGCCTGACCTGTGGTCTGGAGCATGTGGACGACCGGGATATCGCCACCATGCGCAATTTCGTCTCCTGTGATGGCCGCACCCGGCAGAAGGGCCGGGGCGACGACCGTCGCATCGCCCTGCGCAAGCCCCAGTACGTCTTTGGCTGGGACCAGTCCCCCCGCCTTGCCACCTGCGCCATCGCCGGAGATGTGCGTTTGGACTTCCTGGACGAGATCGTGGTGCGGGACGTCCGGGTGGAGACCCTGTCCCTGACCGACGCCGGCGCGCAGATTCTTGCCGAGGCCCAGGTGGAGAGCCGCTCTCCCCTGTTCGCCCGGGAGTGCGAGGCAGTATTCACTTTTGAAAAAGACGGTCAGGTGGTGTACGAAAAGAAAGTGGACTTCCTGTCCCAGGCCGGTGTGAACTACCTGAAATTTGACTTCACCCTGCCCAACCCCGAGCTGTGGTGGCCCAACGGTTACGGTGACCAGCCTCTGTACACTGCCCGTGTCACCGCCCGCAACATGGGCGGCGCCCATGACGAGCGGTCCGTGCGCACCGGCATCCGCACGGTAGAGCTGGATAACTCCAAATACAGCGATGTGGAGCGGCGCTACGCTTTCCGCATCAACGGCAGACAGATCTACTGCAAGGGCATGGACCTGATCCACACCGACCACATCTACGCCCGGGCAAAGCGGGAGATCTACGAGTCCCTGATCCGGGATGCCAAGGCCGCCCACTTCACCATGTTCCGCTTCTGGGCGGAGGGCGTGTACGAACCAGACTACGTTTACGAGCTGTGTGACGAACAGGGCATTCTGGTCTACCGCACCATGATCTTTGCCTGCGGTGCCTACCCCGACCACCTGCCCTGGTTCAACGATTTGGTGGAGCAGGAGGTGCGCTACCAGATGCTGCGCCTGCGCAATCACCCCTGTATGGCGGTATGGTGCGGCGGCGGCGAGTGTCTGAGCGTGCTGAACAGCTACTTCGGCGCCCACTACCCCGACCATGACAACATGGCCCTGCGCCCCGGTGGTACCACCCTGTACGGCGAGCTGATGCCCCGCATCCATCACGAGCTGATCGCCTCCGTTCCCTACGTATGCAACTCTGCCTTCGGCATGCTGCCCCCCGATCAGGCCCCTTACCACGGCGGCGGCGACCGGCACTTCTACCCCTTCCTGAACACCAAACCCGAGTATCAGCAGACCCGCATTTCCGTGGAGTCCTTCGCCGACCTCAAGGCTCAGTTCATCACCGAGGGCGGCGTGATGGGTCCCCCCTCCCCCCGGGCGCTGATCCGCTACTGCGGCGGCGTGGAGCATATCGCGGACGATGACCCCATCTTCACTCACCACCGCAACTCCTTTGAGTACTTCGCTGTCCGGGACGCCATCTACCGCCACTACACCGGTGAAAAGCAGCTGAGTCTGGAGGAATACTGCCTGTACGGCGGCCTGTTCCAGGGCGATCTGCTGTCCTACGAGGCCGATCAGATCCGCGTCACCGAAAATTGTTCCGGCAGCGTGCTGTGGTGCTACACCGACGGTTTTGGCGAGGTTGGATTCAGTCTGATGGATCACTACGCAAACCCCAAACCCGCTTACTACTTCCTGCGCCGGGCCTACCACCCCAACCGGGTAGTGGTGCGCCGCGACGGGGACGAGCTGAACATTTACTGCGCCAACGACGCCTCCGAGTCCAAAACCCTCACCCTCACCTACGGCTACGTTTCCTTTACCGGTGAATATGCCCCCACGCGCGAGCTCACCGTGAAGCTGGATGCCTTTACCCAGTGCGCCCTTGCGGCCACCGTCCCTGTGGAGGATTGGGCCTTGCAGTGCGGTGTGTTCTACGTGCGGGGTGAAGGTATCACCCCCGTCACCTATCGTGCCGGTGATATGCGCACCCTGAGCCTGCCCCGGGCCAACCTGACCGTATCCGATTTCTGTCGTGATGGCGATACGCTTCACTTCACAGTGCAGACCGACCGCTTCGCCCACGCCGTTCACTTCGGTCTGGACGAGAATGTGCGGCTGAGTGACCAGTATTTTGACCTGCTGCCCGGCGAACGCCGCCGCGTCAGCGTCTATGATGCCGCCGATATCACGCAGGACATGATCTGTCCCACCTCGGTGTACCCCAACTAACAAAAAAGCAGGAGCAACCGCAAGGTTGCTCCTGCTTTTTTGTGTGTATTATTTCCCCTTTACAGCATTTCTATTACAAGGGTTTACCCCTCCGCCTTTTTCTCTACGGAATGGGCGCGACGATATTTGGCCGGGGTCATGCCGAAGGACTTTTTGAATGCCACATAGAACCCCGATGCCGCCGTATAGCCCACCTGCAAGGCAATATCTTCCACCGACTCGTCGGTGCGCGTCAGCATCCGCAGGGCGTAGTGCATACGCATTTCCTCCAGTTTCTCGTGAAAGCTTTTTCCGCACAGCTGGCGCAAAATCCGGCTGGTCTGCCGCTTGCTCACCGACAGATATTTCGCCAAATCCTCCTCGGTAACGGGCTGGGCGTAATGCTCGTGGAAGAACTCCTCAATCTTACCGTAGCGGTCCTCCCGTTTGTCATGGTCGGACCGGTCCCGAATCTGCGGCCCGGCCATGGCCTTCAACGCGCGAAACATTTGGATATAAAACTGTCTCAGCAGAGCATCCAGCAGCAATTCCGACCCCACATCCGGGGCGGCCAATTCCTCCGAAAAACGTCGGATGGTCTGGCACAGTTCCCCGTCCGTAAGAAAAACCGGCTCGGTCTTGGGCAACATATCCATCAGTTCCAGCAGACCGGTGGCCTCCTCCGGACTCTGTCTCTGCCGGCAGCCAAACCGCAGGCCGATTCCCATCTGCCGTACACCACTGCCGGCATATTCGCTGCTATGCCGGCAACCCGGCGGAATAATGCACAAGGCATTGGGGGCGCACATGCGGATGGTTTGCTGACCAAAGGTGATACAGTATTCTCCCTCCAGCGCCACCTGCACCTCATATCCCGTGTGGCTGTGCCGGTTGGGTACAATGGTCTCGTGGGGGCCGTTGGTGCGCATATCAATCCGCACATCACCCAGTTTGACGGTGGTGCTGAAATTGGATTTGTAGTCTTCCGCAAACAAATTGTGCATCGTGGCCACCTTTTCTGTCCCGCCTTGCAAAATGGGACATTTAGCGCCCCATAAGTTGGCGTGCATATTGATTTACAGCACTGCTGTTCAGCGGTATAATCAAGTTAACTTCCATTACAGTTTTATTTTAATATGGGACATGGAAAAAGTCAAGAGACAGGTGGAACGGAGGAAGGCCTTTGCGCACTACAATTGACCTTTTAATGCAGCAGGCAGGCTGCCTTGGCTGGCCGGAGCGCTGGCGGGATATCTATGACGCAGCCATGGATGATTTTGACCGCAACGGCTGCCCCTTAACCGACCCGGCATACTACGATGCTCTGGCCGCTGAGTACGGCGTATTGGAGGTAGAATTGGACACCTACAAGCAGGCCGCCGCCGAGGTCGGCGGCAGCGAGGTTCTGTCCCGTGTCCTTCACCTGCTGGTCACCGCTTTGCAGCAGGAGGAATTCAACAAACCCGACACCACCGCTTTCAAGCTGCCCTATCCCCCAAAAAGTGAACCGTGGCTGGGTCGGGACATGCTGGGCGGTCTGGCTCTGTGCTCTCAAATTCCCCGTTGTGCCCGGCGGCTGCGTCAGCGCAAGCTGCCTGAGGACATTATTCTGGACGCCTTGCGCCGCCCGTTGCACATTGATGTCTACCGTGACCACCACAACGGGTTGCCCGGCAACGATTTGCTGGATTGGCATCAGTTCTCCATCGCTGGCGAGCTGTTCCCCATGGGCCGGCTGGATTTACAGTACAACTACCCCTTCACCGGCACAGCCAAGGTATTCCGCAACAAAAGCGGCGACATCGTGGCCCTCGCCCATGACCTGCCCGTCCACCGCAGCGGCATCGCCCTCGGCGCGCGCGGTTTCGAGGACGAGGACGGCAGCTGGCAGGCCGATGTAACACAGACGGATTCCGACTGGATTGGCTATCCCTTTGGTCCGGACGGTCTGGTGCAAAAAAAACCTGTTCACCTTGCGAAAAACGAGTGGGAACTGGTCCTGCAAAAGGGCGACACCGTCATCCAACTGCACATCCCGGGTGGCAGCAAACTGGACATGGACGCCGTGTCCGAAAGCATTCAACGCATGCGTGATTTTACCTCTGCCTACTACCCCGAATATAAGTACAAGGCCTTCGCCTGCGCCAGTTGGATGCTGAACCCCAAACTGGCCGACCTGTTGGGTGAACATTCCAACATTGTCAAGTTCGGTCGGCTGTTCCATCCCCTGACCATGAAAATTCACGGCACCGGCGTGTTCTACTTTGTATTCATGCAGCCCGGCTACGAGTGTGATGTGGCCGCGCTACCCACAAACACCCGGTTGGAGAAGGCATTAAAGGAATATTACTTGTCAGGCAATTTTCTCCACGAAACCAACGGCTATTTCTTCTGATGATTTGATAAACGGAGGTAATTGATACGGAAACTCGCTGGCTTTATGTAACAAGCGAAGAGCTGGAACAACTGTGCGAAGCGACCGGCGGCGTATGCGTCATCCCCTGCGGCGCCACCGAAACCATTGGCAAAGCCCTCAGCCGCATGGCTATTGAGAATATCGCCAACGTTTTTAAGGTGCTCAAAGACGATGAAGACTTGCTCCGCTGGCACAACGAAAGGCTGAAAGGCTGGGAATAATAACAAAAAAGCATCCCCGACCGGTGGTCGGGGATGCTTTTTTGTTATTTGTTCGTCTGGGCAAGTCTGCGCTCCAGAATAGGATAGAACAGCTTGGCGGCGTTGTTATAGAAGATGTCATCCCACTGTGCATCGGTCAGACCCAGCAGATCGCCGGCCTCGTACAGGGCCTGCATCTGTTCGCACAGGTTTCGCATGGGGGTATACTTATAGTCCGGCGGCCAATCGGGAGAGTCCACGATCCAGGGGTGGACGATGCCGAAGAAGTTGCCGCCTGCGGGCATGCACCGGCCATTGTCACCCAGCGCAAAGCGATAGCCGTCCGTGGCGAACAGAATCTTCTCGTGGCCCAGTTCCTTCAGGCAGTAGATAATCGCCATAGGCTCGGAAATACCGCCGCAATCCATCCACACGTTGGGCAGGTCCTTGATGTGGGCCAGACCGTCCCGCATTTTGTAGGGGTTGTGACCCATACCGCAGTGGGCCAGGATGATCTTGCTGTTAGGGTATTTCTTGCTTAAATACCGAATCTGCTCGATATTCTTAGGGTGGCGCAGCACGTCGGTATAATGGGACAGGTGGATCATCATCACAAGGCCGTACTTCTCCGCCAGTTCCCACATCCACTCGGGGGCGTAGTCGGTGATATCCGCCTCATAGGTATCCTCACACTGGGCATAGGAGCGGTAAGGCTTGATGGCCGCAATCTTGGGGTGAGTGCGGATCCACTCCTCGGTGTAAGCCGGGTCATCCCAGGGACGGGTAACAAGGCCGTTGACGTAGCCATCGTGCTCGTCGGCACACTTGTAGGCAAAGGCCCGGTCGACGTCCAGATCCTCCGGCGACTTGAACTTACTGGGATTGCCCATCACCAGACCGCCTTTCAGACAACCCCGGCCGAGATAGAATTCGGTATCCTCGACCCAGGTATCGAACACGTCCTCAGGCTTGATGGTGTGGATCTCATTGGGGGACAGATGAAAATGCGCGTCAAACACCCGGGCAGGGGTTCTCTTGTGGAACTTCTCGCACAATTCCGCCTCGTAGGCATAGTCGTAGTTGGCGCACATCTTGCTGCCGTGGTCATTGATACCCATTCCAATCACTCCTCATTTCAGCCGCTGCTGCATTTTCTCCAGTATAGCACAGCTTTTTCACCCACGCATGTACATTGCCAACTTTTCGATTTGTAAAATACAAACCAGACATGGTCAAATTATTATGGTTCAATGACCTCAATGTAAAAACTCACAGGCCGGAATCCGTCGTTACAGGAGATCATGGCTGAGTACGGATTTCTCATCCACCCGTCGTAGAAATTCCCGCCGCCCTCGGCCAGTTCTTTCACAAAGGATGCCATACTCTCCCAGGCACTGTCACACAAGCCTTCGGGCTTCTCGCCGTTGGCTGAAACAAACATCTGTCCAACATGCAGGTCGCAGGTGTGCTGGATGGGATTCTCGTATTGTTCCATCAGGTCGGGGTAGGTGGTGATTCTCATTACGGTAATGCGGCAGGTTTTCACAAAATCGCCCTCTTTCTCCTCCTTTTTATCACAAACCTCTCTAATATTCAAGCAGAATCCCGCTGCGTCATCCGTCCTTCACCTTTTCTTCACGCCGCTCACCCTCTCAGGCTTCGAATCCCACATCAAAAAGCACACCCCACGCCGCATGGCGTGGGGTGTGCTTTTTGGCGCAGCGGGTGGGATTCGAACCCACGTGCGGTTGCCCGCAAACTGATTTCGAGAGAGGGGAGACGGCCTGTTTCGCCGCATAAAGCCATTTGAAGTGATTTAAAATGCGTTGTTTTAATGAAACTTGATGCTTCTTGTTATAGGATAAAAAAGTATTCACATAGTATCCGCTGAGTGTGGGCACCATTTGGGCACCACGAGGGTGCAAAACGACACTTTGTAAACTTTATATATTCTTTTGCCATCGAATCAATAATCCGTTTCAACATAGTACCAGTTCTCTTTCAGCATTTCGATTTTTGTGATTGGGTGACTGGACTGATTTGCCCATATCAGCGCTTCGCCGCCGGTGGAATAAATCAATTCAACAGAGCCGGACAACATGCCTCTGAATATCCAAAAACCAATAACCTGTCCATTCACATCATTTTGATATACGAACACCTCACCGTCCGACGATAATCTTCCGTAACCTACAGGTAAATCGACATTCCCGAGGTTGTCCTTTGGTTGTAGCTGATTGCTTTGAATCAGCTCAACAATTTCCAGCCTGTCTGCTTCAAATCGGCTTAGTTCATATTTCACTTTTGCATCCCTAAATGGAAAACATGCAATGAGAATGGCCAGCAACGCTAAAACCGCAATATTGAAAAAGTTGGCGTATTCTTTTCGCGTTGCGATTCTCCTAATGCTCATCACCAACAAAACAACGAAACAGGTCGGCAGAATAATGTAAATCGGAAAAACGAACACAAACAGGCGACTGAACAAATGGTCGCTGTACCATTCTGTGGCAAAAGATACCACCAGCAGAAGGATCGACATGATAAGTAAGTTGTTCTTTTTCATATGCTCCTCCGCGGTTTGCTTTACTAAATCAAACACAGGTTGTAATTCATTATACATTTGCAAATAGCGTTTTGCAACCGAGGGCAAGAAGAAACCGCATTTGCCGTGGCAGACAAAAGCGGTTTCTATGTTTGGCGCAGCGGGTGGGATGATGCCGCGGCACTTCGCTTGCGGCATCCGTCCTTGCAGCATAGCTGCTGCGGACTTCGCGGCTAAAAACGTGCCACTGGCACGTTTTTTTAACGCCACTCACCCTCTCAGGGTTCGAATCCCACCCGGATAAAAAACGAACTCCCACCAAAAGGTGAGAGTTCATTTTTCTGGCGCAGCGGGTGGGATTCGAACCCACGTGCGGTTGCCCGCAAACTGATTTCGAGTGCCATGGAGTGAAATTCCCTTAAAAGTCGCTAAGAGACTTTGGACTCCCTCCAAAACACAAACCACTCGCACTCCACGCCAAATGCAATCGCAAACGGTAGTGTAGAAAAAGCGTAGAAACGCCCTCTACCCTGCACAAAAGGATACCCCAAAAATGCAGTAAAATCAAGGGTTAGCGGCAGAAAAGAGAAAACCGCCCCACACGATTTCGAATCGGATGGAGAAGGTTCCGTTAGCGGTAAATGGGTGTAGATGGAAACCTAAAAAGCCAGTAATCTCAAGGGATTGAGGCTATTTAGCGCAACCTGAAAAACGATGGATTTACCCCCAAAAACGCAAAACTT
>JAFQBN010000031.1 GCA_017416685.1 Oscillospiraceae bacterium | reverse complement strand
GTCCCACTGTGCATTGGCGGCAAGAATATTCAGCGCACGGTTTCTTACCAGTGACTTTGGATGGTTAAGCAAGGAGGCAAACGAATCGAAGTATTCATACCATTCATCCGTGTCGTGACTTTCGGAGATGATTTTATCAGCGATAGCACAAGCATATTTATCATCTTTTGCTGTCAACTTTGTAATTATATCCTGCATAGAAACCCACCCCCAATTTCTTGCTTATCGTTTAGTTTACTATATCACATTCATTCGTTCGTATCAATTCCGTTGGCTTGGTGTACTATCTTTTTTTGTAAACCACCAGTTCGGGATTTTCACCGTTTTCTTCGTAGGTGCAGACCAAAATGAAATCCATATTGGCGGCGATTCCAAAGCACCTGTTTCCGCCAAATTCACATTCCAGCTGCGTTCCCAGATAGGTTGCGCCGTCATCCAAAAACTTCACGAGGTTTCCGTTGGGAAGCCGATACTCCAGATTGACGTATCCACCCACAAGTGCATTGAGTTTTTCGACCTTCGGCATGCCTTCTACCTGCAAAGCATTGATCTCGTCAATCAGTTGCTGTTTGAACTCGGCAAACTTTTCCGCCCCGGCCAGGTTCGTATACTGTTTCCAGTAGTTCAGCTTCGGGAGCATATCCTTCATATACGCACGCACCTGTTCAGGGGTGAACTGGTCATTCGCCATGTGACCTACACAGACATCGATCAGATCATCCATATCGTGATACATGTATTCTCCGTCTGCATAGCACCATTTGCAGTATTCTTCGTTGAAGAAGCCGTCCGGCTCCTTGCTGATGCTGGCATCCTCCAGAGGCATACCGCAGCACTGGCAGATTAGCTGTCTCGGAGAGCCGAGAAGGGTGTTAATGGAAACGTCGAACAGTTTGGAGAGCAGCTTGAGTGTATCAATGTTGGGAGTAGTCTCGCCATTCTCCCAGCGGGATACTGCCTGCCGAGTCACAAACACCTTTTCCGCAAGCTCATCTTGGGATAAACCGTTTTTCGTTCTGAGTTCACGAATCATATCTTTCGTTTCCATGGAATCATCACCTCACGATGATTATACTGCAAGAAGTCCAAAGTAACAAGCAACCCGCTGTTGCTGCCCTTAGAATGTCGCCTGACATGCGACCAAACCCTCCTTTGCACGTGCGATAATCAAAGCACAAAACAAAGGAGGGCTTTACTTATGACAGAATTGGTTTTTATTTTGGATCGCAGCGGATCTATGAGCGGACTGGAGAGTGACACCATCGGCGGATTCAACTCCATGATTGAAAAGCAGAAGAAAGAAGCGGGCAAGGCTGTGGTGTCCACCGTACTCTTCGACAACGAGAGTGTCGTCATCCACGACCGTCTGCCTCTGGAGAGCGTACCTCGCATAACGGAGCGTGAATACTACACCCGTGGTTGCACCGCTCTGCTGGATGCGGTGGGCGGTGCCATCCACCACATCGGCAACGTCCATAAGTATGCGCGCAAGGAAGATGTACCGGTGAAGACGCTGTTCATCATCACCACCGACGGCTACGAGAATGCCAGCAAGCGTTACGACTACGAAAAGGTGCGTAAGATGATCGAGCGGCAGAAAGAAAAGTACGGTTGGGAGTTCCTCTTCCTGGGTGCCAACATTGATGCCTCAGCCGAGGCCAAACGTTTCGGCATCAGCGCCGACCGCGCGGTAACCTATAAGTGCGATGAGGAAGGTACCGCTCTGAACTATGAAGTCATCAGTGATGCTGTGTGCAGCGTCCGTGCCTGCAAACCGCTCGGTGCTGACTGGAAAAAGCGCATCAACGAGGATGTAAAACAGCGCGGAAAATAATACATCCGCGGAACAACACCAACAACATCGGAATAATACCACTCAAATTATCGGAACGATACAATCCCCCTGCCGAAGGCGACCACTCTGACTAACACATAGCCAGAGCGGTCGCTTTTTTGTTTCCTGAAGTAAACCCGGACTGGCAGTCCGGGTTTCGACATGTTTAGGGCCTAAAACCCGGACTACAAGGCCATAAAAAGAAAACGATAAATCCGTTACACTTATGTTAGGGCGCAAATCAAAGCTCACCAAATGCATCGCAATAATCAAAGAAAAGGAGGTTCAAAACACCGGGGAAATATACACAGAATCACCGTTCACAAATTGTGCATGCGTCCGAATCTCTCTGTTCACGAAAGTTTTTTCATAAAAAGGGTGTAGAAAACGCCGTTTTTATCCCTTCCCCTTATGAGGAGGTAATGACTGAAGATAAAAAATACCTATCGGGATCAGCGGGCAAATGTACTAAAACAGAGCAGCTCAATTTGTATGACTCTCCGAAATTTTCTGTTCTCAAAAATTTTTTCGTAAAAAGGTAATCAAAAACGGCGTTTTTATCCCTACCACTTATAGAGGGGTCTTTTTTCTTGAGTGGTTCACAAACATTTTTTGAAAGAGACCACCTCTACAAAACGCGAATTTCTGTCGGATCATATGAGAGGACAAAAACCGGTTCTCAGTACCCGCTGCTTAGCGGCAAGGAAAGCGAAGGGAGTGATCGCCTATGGATGTTTCACATCCACCCACAACCCACCATCAACACAAAGGAGGAACACAAACTATGAAAGAATCCGCATTCACCAACTACGAGGAACTGCCGTTGTTCCTCAGCGCAAAACTCGTTGCGCAAACGCTGGGCATTTCCCGCTCCAGCGCATACGAGCTCATGCATGACAAGGACTTCCCTGCCCTACGCATCGGAAACCGGATCATCGTACCAAAAGAGGACCTGCGCAAGTGGGTCGCCGACAACACGAAAGGGGTGCAGAACTAATGTACACGCAGCAGAGATACACCGGAAACTATTTCAAGGTCCCCAACGCGATCTTCCACCTGGGATTACATCAAACCGCTATCTCGGTCTACGCCTACCTGATGTCCATCGAGGACCGCCGCACCTACGAGTGCGTTGCCAGCTACCCCACCATCGCCCGGCATCTGAACATCGCACCCAACACCGTGGCAAAGTACGTAAGACAGTTGGTGGAGCGTATGCTTGTCCGAACGGAGCGCACTGAGATCATCACCAAAGCCGGGGAAATGCGCAATGGCTGTCTGAGGTATCACATCCTGCCGATCCAGTGCGCCATTGACCTCTATCACGAGCGGCAGATGGACGAGCTGGAGCGGACCTGCGCACAGCAGAGAGCCCAGGAAAAAGCGGAGCGGCTGGGCATCGAGTTCGTTCCGGCGGACGGTGAGCAGAGCGCATGACCGCACCGTGTCGCCCCCTGTGGACTGCTGTGCGCGCCCCTTCGGGGCTGGGTAGAGTCCCAGTCCCACCCGGGGCTTAAACGCAAATTTGGGCCACTGTACACCCCGCTTCTATCTATCGGCAATTTGCACGATCACGCTCTTTTTCGCCCCCCAAAATGGGGGTCGAAAATGGTGCAGGATAAAGCGGTGGCATCACCGCAGTTTACACCGTCCCGCAATGCGGGTCTGGAGTGCCAGAAAACAGCGCCTTTGCTGCGGTTTGTCATCATGATTTGTTGATTATGACCATGGCATCATTTCTCACCCGCCGTTGCCAGCTTTGGCATTACCCCTGCGGAAACGCTTAGAAAACAAAGGGTTTACCATGACCCAGACGTGGCATTATGCCCGAATTAAAGAGGGTTTTGATGTACAAAACCGGCGGTGCGCCGTCACTTCGATACGACGGTAAAATATCAGCGTGGCGACCGAGCGACGAAGTTCTCTTCCATCAATGTGACCGATGCAGAATTGTTGCTATGGTAGAAAATGTGCTGACGCTAAATTATGTGTTGGATTTTTGCCCGCTCTTCCGCTATTGTGTGTTTGCAAAAACACAGAAACGGAGGAATCAACTATGATGAATCAACTTCCGGTCAGGCGATGCCAACACTGTGCCAGTGAGGATATCCGTGTCGGCTGGCAACAGGATGCACTGGTGACCTTCAAGCGAAACGGTCTACTGGGCAACCGTATCAAGTTCCTAATCTGCGGTAACTGCGGTGCGATCCTGCACCAGTGCGTGGTGGAGCCACACCGCTTCCCGCAGGCTCGGTGAGCAGGAGGTCAGCAGATGTACGACTACATGAAAGCACTACAAAGGCAGTTCGAAACCAAGCCTCGGTCGATACAGGAACTGGCCGATGAAATCAGCCAGGCGCACAAAGAACTCTCTTCCCGGCTGACGAAGGAGGATCAGAGACTCCTGCTGCGGTTGGTGGACATGGAGGATAACATGCGCGGAGTGGCTACCCTCCACAGCTTCGTCTGCGGCTACCGTCTCGCCTGCGGCATCCACAAGGAACTCGCCGAGGAACCAACCTACTCCTTCGCCAAGGAGGAAGAAGAACGAGCCCGTCAGAGCACGCGATCCCAGCACGAGGGCGGCGCAGGAGATGGGTCGCAAATCAAAGAATAAAACCTTCGGGAGGTGAACACAAATGGCAAAACGAAGACCGTCCGGTGACGGCATGGTGCGCCGCCGTGACGATGGCCGTTGGGAAGGGCGCATCGTCATCGGTCACAAGAAAAACGGCGATCCCATCTTCCATCACGACTACGCCAACACACAAAAGGAATTGATGGACAAGCTCCACCTGAGCATCGAGCGATACCGTGACGTAGAGCTGACCGAGGACAGCCGCATGACACTCAGCGAGTGGCTGGACACCTGGCTGGAGGACTACAAGGAGGGCACCCTCCGCCCCTCCACGCTGGCCTGCTACCGTCAGTTCATCGAAGCCTACATCAAGCCGGAGCTGGGCCACAAGCAGATCTCTCTCATCACCAGTCAGGACATCCAGCGGATGTACAACCGACTGAAAAGGAACGGGCGGGTCAACGAGCATCCTGAGGAGGGCAACACCCTCTCCGATGCCACCGTCAACCACGTCCACACCATGCTCCACGGTGCCATGAAGGATGCGGTACGTGCCCACATCATCCCCCGCAATCCCACCGAGGGTCCGACTGCTCCCAAGCCAAACTACAAGCCGAAGAAAATTCTCAATGAGCAGGAACTGGAAATCTTCCTGGACCTCATCCGCAAGGACGAGGTCTGGTACGAGTTCTTCTACACCGAGCTCATGACCGGCCTACGGCGGGGCGAGATCTGCGGACTCATGTGGAAGGACTTCGATGAGAAGAAAGGGACACTCAGTGTGTGCCGCACCCTACACAGTAAAGGGATGGGTATGTTCGCTCTGGGAGCCACCAAGACCAGCCAGGGTACTCGCACCATCATCCTGCCTCAGAGCATTGTAGAGCTCCTGCACCAGAGAAAGAAGCGGTCGGTCAGCCAGTGGATCTTCCCCAACCCGGTCAGCCCGGAGCTGCCGATGTCTCCTGACTCAGCCTACCGCCGGCTGAAAGTTCTGCTCAAGCAGGCTGGTCTGCCGAACATCCGCTTCCACGACCTGCGGCACACCTTCGCCACCCACGCTCTCACCAGTGGCGTGGACGCCAAAACCCTGTCCGGCATCCTGGGCCACACCAATGCGTCCTTCACGCTGGACACCTACACCCACGTGACCGCCGATATGCAGCAGCAGGCCAGCGGCATCGTCGGCGGGTTCATGGAAGACCTGCTCGGAAAGGAGTTGAAACCGTGGCACGAAAACGAAAAAATGGGGACGTTTGCGAGCGCCGCCGGTGGCGGAAACAGCGAGCAATAAGGAGTGGCAGCCGCGCCGTTGGCGGGCCGTGGCGAAGCAGGCCCGGGAACGGCAATGCGGCAACAGGAGACGGAACAAATGAGTAGAAAACGCAAAAATGGAGACGGTACAGTTCGTCAAAGAGCCGACGGTCGATGGGAAGGCCGCTATGTTACCGGCTATGATGACAAGGGCTATCCCAAAACGAAGAACGTCCTTGCCAAAACAAAACGGGAGTGTACCGAGAAGCTGGAAGCCCTCAAAAGGGAACTGGGCGGCATCAAGTCAGACAAGGTCAAACCGGATATGCGCTTCGCCGACTGGATGGAATATTGGTTTGAAAACCACGCAAAACCGAAAATCCGCCCCTCCACCCAAGTGGGCTACTGGGACCGCATCCGCCTGCACATCAATCCGGAGCTGGGACATATCCCACTGAACAAGCTGACCCAAAACGACCTGCAGCAGTTCTACGGGCGGCTGAAGAAGAACGGTCGGAAAGTCCACACTGATAAATACGGCGAAGGACTGTCCGACCGAATGGTGCGTATGTGTCACGCCACCTGCCGCACGGCGCTGGAGAAGGCGGTGCAGGACGGGCTCATCCGCACCAACCCGGCCATCGGTTGCAAGCTGCCGCCCAAGAAGGCTCGGGAGATGCAGGTGCTGGATCGTGACGAGCTCCAGCGGTTTCTTATCCAAGCCAGGGCCGAAGGCTACTACGAGTTGTTCCTTCTGGAATTGGCCACCGGCCTGCGCCGTGGCGAGCTGATGGCACTCCAGTGGGATGACCTGGACTTCCAGACTGGCGTGCTGAACGTGAATAAGCAAGTCTGCGCCGTGAAGGGCAAAATAGAGTTCAGCGAACCGAAAACAAAAACCTCCATCCGCAAGATCGTCCTGCCGCCCTCCATTCTGGATGTGCTGCAGGAATACAAAAAAACGGTGTTCTCCCGGTGGATGTTCCCCTCCCCGGTGAAGTACGATATGCCGCTCTCGCCCGGTGTGGCGGAGCGGCAGCTCTCCCGCATTCTGGACCTGGCGGGCTGTAAGCACGTGCGCTTCCATGACCTGCGCCATACCTTCGCAACGCTGGCCCTCCAGGGCGGCATGGATATCAAGACCCTCTCCGCCATGCTGGGCCACGTGTCGGCGGCGACCACGCTGGATATCTACACCCACATCACCGACGATATGCAGCGACAGGCGGCCGCCAACATCGACCGGGGCATCGGTAAAACCGTGCCTTATGAGGGCAGTTCCGAGCCGGGGCGGGGCATCCCCAGCCAGGGCGAAACGTCCAGCATGACTGACTTCCAGCCCGTCCCGCGCAAGCAACGCAGACCCGGTACCGGATGTATCACGCAGAAGGGGCCGAATCTGTGGGAGGGCCGCTATTCGCCCACCTGGATCGACGGCAAAAAGCACGCCCGTAACGTCTACGCTCACACCCGCGAGGAATGCGAGGAAAAGCTACAGGTACTGATCATCGAGATGAAGACCGAGCTGGCAGAATTGAAGCGGCAGAAAGCGGAGGGGACACTGCCACCGCAGGGGCCGAGAAATGGGAAGAAAGGCCGGAAGAAAGCGAAGCAGAGTAAGTAAAAAGAATCACCAACAACGGTACCGAGTAATTGTTACCCTTGTCGGTGATTTTGAATGTTCATATATGTGATACGACGTTATCATGCATATTGAACAATAGCGCTTTTAGGTATATAATCATTTTAATAATTTCTGAAAGTATAGGCGGTGCAATATGGAACTTAAAATGCACATTCAAAATGTGAAATCTATTAAAGATTTGACATTCTCTTTTCCCCTTGAAAAAGGTCTGTATGCTATCACTGGGGAAAACGCGTCTGGTAAAAGCACCTTGGTGGCATGCGCGTCATCTGTGTTTTTTAATATGCCCATGATTGAATACTTTGGTCGACCTTCCGGAGAAGCCAGTATTACATTTGAGATGGGGGCTGCAACAAGAAAATGGGAATATAAAGGTGGAAAATGGGAACAGACAACTTCTGAAAAACGCATGTCGCTGGGCGGTTTTTATGAAGGAAGTATTATTTTTGGCAATCGCTTTAAAGATACAAATTTTAATGCGTTACGAATATTAGACAATATAACTTCTGAAGAAGTTGTGACTGCGGATGATTTTGTGCAAACTAACCTTGGAATTATTCTGCATAATGATTCTACTTACTATAAAAACTTGTTCTCTATTAAAGAGTCCGTTAAGCGCAAGTACAAACTGAACGGACATTCTTATTTCTACCCGGTTGACGGAAATAGATTTATTAGCCAAGCAAGAATGTCTACCGGCGAAAACTTGCTTATTACTATCCTGCATTCGCTTAATCTTAGACGATACAGCCGTTTGAAGTTTGATGATGGACGCCCGTTCATTGTATTTCTTGACGAAATCGAATTGGCGCTACATGCTTCTTCTTTGAGGCGTTTGGTAGAATTCCTTAAGAAAATTTCCGAGGATTTCAATGCAGTTATTTTCTTTTCCACGCATTCTTTGGAACTAATACGTGATATTAAAGCGCAGAACATTTTTTATTTGGATCGCCAGCTTGATGGTTCTATTATGGTCACAAATCCTTGTTATCCGGCTTATGCAACGAGAAATTTGTACAGCGATGACGGGTATGGACATGATGCGGTCATATTTGTCGAAGACGATTTAGCTAAATGCATTGTTGATAGAGTTTTGATAGAAAAAGATTTGCTAAACAATATTCGCGTAAAAGTGTTGCCTACAGGCGGATGGACAAATACGCTTATAATGGCTCACGATGTAATTGCTTCAAAACTATTGCTTAAAGGTACTCGGGTTATCGTTGTGCTTGACCGCGATATCAAAAGCCAAGTTCCTGATTTTATGAAGAATCATAAAGAATGTAAACATCTTGAACCGGACTTTCTCCCTGTTAGTAGTCTCGAAAAGTATTTGAAGCAGAAATTGGTTGACCATGTTGATGCCACATTGTACAAAAAGCTTGATAACTATATTTTTCAGGGAAAACCTCTTACCTCTCTTTTGTCAAAATATAAAACAGAGGTTGATTTTTCCACTGATTCAGACGGGAAAAAACTATACGGCATCCTGATTAGTGAATTGCGAAGCATTCGGAAGGATCGCGAAGATTTAGTCGAACTGATAGTAAAACACCTTATAGAAAACGACCGATCTGTAGTTGATTCTCTCGCAGAGTACTTAACTGAAAAACTTTCGGATTGTTAATACTCCCCCAAAATCCTGCGCCGCAATAAACAAGGAAAAAGCCCCCAGGAGCGATGCTCCTGGGGGCTTTGGTCCGAGTGGGGCGACTCGAACGCCCGGTCTCTTGAACCCAAATCAAGCGCGATACCACCTTCGCTACACCCGGATATTCAGTTTTTGCTATTATACCACTCCACAGGCGAAAATCAAAGATTTTCCTGTCTGTGGTCATTCCTGTGGTCAGGGCCGCTTTTCGGCCCGGTTTGGAGTTCCGATAAAATCCCGCAAGCCGCCGTGTTTCAGAGCCTTGTGGCCGTCGGCGATTCGGGTCGTGGATGGCGTGGGAGCCACACCCAAAGCTAGCGCGCTGCCAGTTGCGCTACACCCGGATATCACACCTCAACAGTATAATATATTCCATCAACGATTGCAAGGATTCTTTTCCTGTGGTAAGATAGTTGCTGAGGTGAACCCCAATGAGAATGAGAAAGAAACCCAATCTGCTGCCCCGTATGGAGCGCTGTGGTCATCTGTTGATCGACACGTCCGAACAGTCCTCCTCCATGCGCGGTCACTGGCGCGACCTGATGCCCAACGCCACCGCCCTGCATCTGGAACTCGGCTGCGGCAAGGGCCGCTTTACAGTAGAAACCGCCGCCCAAAACCCCGACGTGCTGCATATTGCTGTAGAGCGCGTACCCGACGCCATGGTCATCGCCATGGAGCGCGCCAACGAAATGGGCCTGACCAACGTGTTCTTCGTGGACGACGATGCCCGCCGCCTGCCGGAGCTGTTCGCACCTGATGAGGTAGATCGGATTTATGTAAACTTTTGCGACCCGTGGCCCGGCCATCGCCACTCCAAACGCCGACTGACCGCGGTTGGTTTTTTGGAGCTGTACCGCCAGGTGCTGAGAGACGGCGGGCAGATCCATTTCAAGACGGACAACCGGGACCTGTACGAGTGGTCCCTGTTCCAATTCCCCAAGGCGGCCTTTGAACTGTCCGAGGTCACCCGCAATCTTCACGAGAATGGCATCTGCGGAGTCATGACTGACTACGAGGAGAAGTTCCACAATCTCGGTACCCCTATCAACCGTTGTGTAGGCACCAAACTTTTCCGTGAAGCGCCCCCCGCACCGGAAATCCCGGAGGACGAACCGGCGCAGGACTAAGAACAAAAAACTCCCCGGAGCGAATACTCCGGGGAGTTTTTTTATTCGTGGGGACAGCTTTTGCACTTGCTGCAGTCGCCACAGCAGCCGCCGCCGGATTTATGGCTGCGCCACATGGAGCGCACCACCAGACCAACCACGACAACCAGCACTGCAATTACAATTATATCGCCCATAAGTGCCTCACTTTCCTGCGCCTACGCTGTCAAGCCGTTCAACTTTACGAGCCTGATATCCCTTACGGAACACCAGCCAGCACAGCACAAGCAGCACCACCGCCGCCACCACAGTCCACACACTGAAGGCAGCCGTACCGCTGATCAGACCGCCCAGCTGATAGACGATCATGGAAATTGCGTAGGCAAACACACACATATAACCAATGGAGATGGCCGTCCACTTGCCGCTGTTCATCTCACGGCGAATGGCACCCATAGCCGCAAAGCAGGGGGCGCACAGCAGATTGAAAATCATAAAGCTGTATGCACGCAGAGGACCAAAGTCCTGCGCAACCAGCGCCCAGATCTCGTCGCCGGTCTCGGACAGTTCCCCGGCATAGTTGTAGAGAGTACCGAAGGTCATGACGACCTCCTCCTTGGCGATTAGACCGGTGACGGTGGCCACAGCAGCCTTCCACGCCATATCCCCCATCCAGCCAAGGGGATAGAAGATCCATGCGATCATCTTGCCCATGGTAGCCAGCAGAGAGTAGTTGTTGTCCTCCACCGCGCCGAACACACCGTTCTGGAAACCATAGCTCTGCAAAAACCACAGCACGATGGAACTCAGCAGCACGATGGTAGTGGCGCGCTTGACAAAGTCCCAGCCGCGCTCCAGCGTGGTGCGGGCCACGTTGCGGGGAGAAGGCATATGGTAGGCAGGCAGCTCCATAACGAAGGGGGCGGCATCACCGGCCAAAGCCTTGAACTTCTTCAGCAGCACACCGGACACCACCACAGCGGCGATACCGATGAGAAATGCAGACAGCGCCACCAGGGGGGAATTGCCAAACACAGCACCGGCAAACAGGCCGATGATGGGCATCTTGGCCCCGCAGGGGATAAAGCCGGTGGTCATAACGGTGATTTTACGGTCGCGCTCGGTCTCGATGGTGCGGGAGGCCAAAATGCCCGGCACACCGCAGCCGGTAGCCACCAGCATGGGGATGATGGATTTACCGGACAGACCGAACTTGCGCAGCACGCGGTCCATGATAAACGCCACGCGGGCCATGTAGCCGATATCCTCCAGGATGGACAGCAGCAGGGACAGCACCAAAATCTGCGGTACGAACCCAAGCACCGCACCCACACCGGCCAGAATGCCGTCCATGATCAGGGCGTACAGCCAGCCGCTGACCCCAAGGGTGGTCAGGATCCCGTCAAAGAAGTTGGGGACGATCTCTCCAAACAGCACATCGTTGGCCCAGTCGGTACCCATGGTTCCGATAGAGAACGGATAACTGCCCATGGCAATGGCGTACATGAGGTACATGATGCCGGCAAAAATGGGCAGAGCCAAAACACGATTGGTTATGATCCGGTCGATCTTCCCGGACAGAGTCAGTCCATGCTTGGCGCGTTTTTTCTTCACCGCTCTGCCCACAACATCCGCAATATAGCGATAGCGCTGGTCAGCGATGATGCTCTCGGCGTCGTCGTCCAGTTCCAGCTCACAGTCGGCAATATGCTTTTCCAAATGCGCGATCAGCTGCGCATCCAAACTCAGCTCCAAGCGGACATTCTCATCACGCTCAAACATTTTGATGGCATACCAGCGCAGATAATTCCCCTGCACCTTGCCTTCGATGGACTCCTCAATGTGCGCCAGTGCATGCTCCACGCTGCCGTTGAACACGTGAGGCATCTCACCGTGGCTGTGGTTGCGGGCCAATTCCACTGCCTTCTCCGCAGCCTCCGCGCACCCCTCTCCTTTCAGGGCGCTGATCTCCATTACCACACAACCAAGGGCGCGCCCCAGCTTTTCCAGGTCAATTTGATCTCCGGTCTTGCGCACCAGGTCGATCATATTTACCGCCACCACCACCGGGTGTCCCAGCTCGATGAGCTGGGTGGTCAGGTACAAGTTGCGCTCGATGTTGGTGCCGTCCACGATATTCAGAATGGCATCGGGATGCTCGTTGACCAAATATGTACGGGTAACTACTTCCTCCGGGGAATAGGGAGAAAGAGAATAGATTCCGGGCAGGTCCTGAATGATGACATCCTTATGCCCTTTCAGCCGCCCTTCCTTCTTCTCCACCGTGACGCCGGGCCAGTTGCCCACGTACTGATTGGATCCGGTCAGGTGGTTGAACAGAGTGGTTTTACCGCTGTTCGGATTGCCCGCAAGCGCAATTCTAATGTCCATTTTCATCTTCCTTTCGAGGTTAGTCTCAACCAACCATCATGCACAAAAAGCGGTGTCACTCCACCTCGATCATTTCGGCATCCGCTTTGCGCAGACTAAGTGAATATCCACGCAGGTCCAGTTCCATGGGATCCCCCAGAGGCGCCACCTTTCGCACAAAGATTTCCACGCCCTTGGTAATGCCCATATCCATAATGCGGCGGCGAACGGGTCCCTCCCCATTCAGCTTGACTACCACAGCGCTTTTACCTACGGGAACATCTTTCAACGTTTTCATTCTCGCCCTTCCTCTCTTCGGAGCCAAAAGTTAGCTTTGTCTAACTCACTTGAGTGAGTATACACCCACCCCCACGAGTTGTCAATAGCTAACTCTAAATTTTTCCAAAAAAAGCGGCATGCTCAGCATGCCGCTTTTTTCAGTATTGAGGCAAATAGTCTACAGGGTCCACTGCCCGGTTATCCAGCATGACCTCCAGATGCAGATGAGGCGGTCTGCCGCTTTCTGCGATGGCGGTGTCCCCAACCGCACCGATAACCGTCCCGGTCACCACGCTGTCCCCCTGGGCCACCGCGGGGTGGGCGGACAGGTTCTGATAGGTGCTGACAAGGCCCTCGCCGTGGTCGATGACCACGCTGGTACCCATCAGGTCGTCTTCATACACCCGCATCACCGTGCCGTTACTCAGGGCCAGCACCCGAGTCCCCACTGCTGCGGCGATGTCCACCCCGGAGTGGGTGCGCCAGTCCCCCATGGTTTCGTCGTAGGCCAGCACCTCAAGGCTGAAGTCACTGAACACCTCTCCCTTCACCGGCCAGGTGTACACCGGCGGAGCCTCCACAGGTGCGCTGGTCTGCTCCGCCTTGGGTTTGTCCTGTTCCGGCGCAGGCTTGGCCTGAGGCTTCGGCTTGACCGTCTCCTGTTTTGGTGCAGGCTCCTTGATTTCCGGCGGCTTTGCCTGCCCCTCAGTACTGTTGGGCAGAACCACCTGCGCCTGCCCACCCACGGGGTCCGCCGGGGTCTGCGCCCCGCTGATTTCCTGATACAGATAATAACCCGACACGCCAATGGTGGCGACACACAGCAGCAGGGCTATGTAGAAGCCCTTGCCCATGATAAAGTCGCCCAGTTTCTTCATAATGCCGTTTTGTTTCATGCGTACCTCCTTGCAAGCCTTTCCCGGCTCTCTGCCCATAGTTTTGACCGCCCCGCTCCTGCTTATACCGATGCTGGACAAAAACGGGAAAATCTTTTATAATAAACCTATCTGAAAGGAGGCTCCGCCATGAAGCGACCTGTCCGCCTGTACAATATCCTTTTACCCATTTGGCTGCTGTTTCTGCTGCCCACCGTCTGGCTGGTGGTCCTGCCGGGTAACCTCATCATTGACTGTGCCGTGGTTTTCCTCACCCTGCTGGCTCTGAAACATACGCAGAAAAAGGCCGTCCTGCGCCACGCCTGGTGGCGGGTTTGGCTGCTGGGTTTCGGGTCAGATTTTGTGGGGGTTGCGTTCCTGCTGCCTACCATGTTTCTGCTTGACTTCCTGCCCGAGCCGTGGCGTTTCCTGCTGGAACCGGTGATGTATAATCCCTTCAAAAGCTGGCTGGCTTTCGTGGTCACTCTGATCGCCGTGGCCGTTGCCGGTGTGTGTATTTACTTCTTCGACCGCCGGGCGCTGCGTTCCTGCTCCGCTTTGAATGACCGTCAGCGGCACGTGGTTGCCCTGACCTTGGCCATCATCACCGCCCCATGGACGTTTTTCATCCCTATGTCTTAAAAATTTCCTCCGTTTTGCTTGTAAAACGGGAACAAAGGCATTATAATAGGACTGTCCGTCATGTTTCGGACAGTCCTATTTGTTAAATTGGAGAGGATAGTATGAACCGCACGACCATCGCCGCTGTTTTCGCCGATCGCGAGGCGCTGTCCGGCCAGTCCATCACCGTCATGGGTTGGGCCCGCACCATCCGCGATATGAAGACCTTTGGCTTTATTGAACTGAATGATGGCTCCTGCTTCAAGAATCTGCAGGTGGTCATGGATGCCAACGTGTTGGCCAATTATAAGGAGATCGCCGCCCAGAACGTGGGTGCCGCCCTGATCGTCAACGGCACCGTGGTGCTGACCCCCGAGGCCAAGCAGCCTCTGGAGATCAAGGCTTCCTCTATCGAGGTGGAGGGTGTCTCCTCCCCCGACTACCCCCTGCAGAAGAAGCGCCACAGCATCGAGTTCCTGCGCACCATTCAGCATCTGCGCCCCCGCACCAACCTGTTCTCCGCCGCCTTCCGGGTGCGCTCTGTGGCTGCCCACGCCGTGCATTGTTTCTTCCAGGATCAGGGTTTTGTCTACGTACACACCCCCATCATCACCGCCAGCGACTGTGAGGGCGCCGGCGAGATGTTCCAGGTAACCACTCTGGATATGGAGAACCCTCCCCGTCTGGAGGACGGCTCTGTTGACTGGAGCCAGGACTTCTTCGGTAAGAAGGCCAGCCTGACCGTGTCCGGCCAGCTCAACGCCGAGAACTTCGCCATGGCTTTTGGCAATGTGTACACCTTCGGCCCCACCTTCCGCGCCGAAAACTCCAACACCCAGCGCCACGCCGCCGAGTTTTGGATGATCGAGCCGGAGATGGCCTTCACCGATCTGGCCGGCTACATGGACAATGCCGAGGCTATGATCAAGTACGTCATTAAGACCGTGCTGGAAAAGTGTCCTGACGAGATCGACTTCTTCAACTCCTTTGTGGACAAGGGCCTGCGCGAGCGTCTGGAGCTGGTTGCCAACTCCGACTTCGGCCGCATCACCTACACCGAGGCTGTTGAGATTTTGAAGAAGGTCAACGACCAGTTTGACTACAAGGTGGAGTGGGGCACCGACCTGCAGACCGAGCACGAGCGCTACCTCACCGAGCAGGTATTCAAGCGTCCCGTCTTCGTCACCGACTACCCCAAGGAGATCAAGGCCTTCTATATGCGCCAGAATGAGGACGGCAAGACCGTTGCCGCCGCCGACTGTCTGGTTCCCGGCGTGGGCGAGCTGATTGGCGGCTCCCAGCGTGAGGAGCGCATCGACATTCTGGAGGCCCGCATCCGTGAGCTGGGCATGAATCCCGAGGATTACTGGTGGTACTGCGACCTGCGTCGCTACGGCTCCTGCCGCCACGCCGGCTACGGCATGGGCTTCGAGCGCATGGTCATGTACCTGACCGGCATCAGCAACATCCGCGACGTGGAGTTGCATCCCCGCACCGTGGGCAACGCTGAGTTCTGATCAAATCATGGAGGCTGCATAGTTTACCTATGCGGCCTTTTTTGTATAACGAAAACCACGCGACTATCGCGTGGTTTTCGTTATACAAAAAACCGCCTCACCCGAATAGGTGCGGCGGTTTTACTTTACAATGGTTGTGCCACTCTCTTATAGACAGCCGGACCGGTCAGCTTCAACCCAAGCTGTTCGGCCATAGCCTCAAACTTCCCACAATCGCCGGAGGTATAGATTTGCAGCTTACCGCCGCCGGGATTGAGGGCACTGTTTGCGGCAAGACAGGCTCTCATATTCTCCACCTGACCCATAGCCGGGTCGATGATATTGGTGAACTGGGGATAGGTCCGGGCGATGATGTCCCGGACGATGGGATAGTGGGTGCAGCCCAGCACCAGCGTATCCAGCTGCGGCTGCGCCGCCGCTATCTGACCGAGACTAGCCTGCAGCTCGGCAACGATTTCTTCCTCACTTGCTCTGCCGGACTCTACCAGAGCCGCCAGATTCACGCTCCCCTGAGAGAACACATCCACATTCGGGTCAGCCTGCTGAATGAGCCGGGGATAGCTGCCCGTCTGCGTGGTCAGCATGGTGGCCAGCACGCCAACCTGTCTCATTCCGCGGCGAAGCACCTCGTCCGCGCCGGCCTGCACAATGCTGAAGATAGGGAAGTCGTATTTATCCGCAAAACGGTCGATCAGTGCAGAGCTGGTGTTGCACGCAAGGCCGACTGCCTTGACCCCCTGCTCCGCCATAAAATCCAAAATTTGACCCACGATGTGGACAATATCGTCGGCGGTGCGGTTGCCATAGGGTGCATTTCCGCCGTCGCCGTAGTAGATGATGTCCTCATGGGGCAGTAGCTTTTGCAACACACGGGCGACCGTATAGCCGCCCACGCCGCTGTCCAGTATTCCGATCGGCGCATTGGCACGCATACCGCCGCCCCCTTTCCAAAAGACTACCCTAATATTATAGTGTTCCCGCCCGTCTTTGTCAATCAAAGCCGCACGGCTATTTCCCTGTTGATTGCAAGGGTTTCCGCCGTCACAGTGCAATCCAGTGCCAAAATGTGGACACCTGCTTTCGCCGCCCGGCGCAGGGCATCGCCAAACTGCGGATGGGTGGCATCGTTGGGTTCAAAGTGCCTTACATCACTCATTTGCACCACGAAGCACACCCAACATTCATAGCCATCCTGCCTTGCCCGCATCAGTTCTTCCAAATGCTTCACGCCCCGCTCGGTGGGTGCATCCGGAAAGCGGACAACGCCGTCCTGCTCCAAGGTTACGCCCTTGACCTCAACAAAGTGCTTTTCCCCACCTGCTTCAACATAAAAGTCAAAGCGTGAGTCCCCATAGCGCGTCTCTGGGCGCAGCAGGGTCAGGTTAGGCAGGAAGTTTCCCGCCTGCACCCACTCGCCAAACACTTTGTTGGGTGCCTGCGCGTCCATATTAATGAGCCGCTCACCCTTCTCCACCGCGATCAGATCCCAGGCCGTCTTACGGTTGGGGGCATCGCTGTGCTGCACATACACCGTCGCGCCCGGCACCAGCAGTTCCCGGCAGCGCCCAGTGTTCTTCACATGAACGGTCTGCGCCCGCCCATCGATTTCCACATGGGCAATAAAGCGGTTGGGTCGGTCAATAAATCGCCCCGGAACAATGGTTTTGTATTGCATCTATCTCTTCCCTCTTTGATCTTGGTCGCACGGTGGGAGCAGTGGATTGTACATCATGATCGCATCGTTGGCAAATAAAAATTCCTCTCGTTCCAATTCTCCGTCTCGGTTGTATATCTCCCGCCACAGGGTATTGTGGCGCACGTATCCACCCCAGGCTGCCTGGTCCATTCTTTGATCTTTCTCCACTATGCGATAGACAGCGGCAGGCTTCTTGACCGCCCGCCATTCTCCTTCCAAATTCTTCTCGCCTACCCATACATGCAGCTGAAATGGCTGGTCGGTATCGTTTCGTATCATCAAATCCCGGTGCGGGTAAGCACAAGTAGCTCCACTTCCAAAGGGCTGGGTGCGGTTGCTGTCCGGGAACACGTCGTGAGAGTGGCGGTACCGCTCCACCACTGTCAGCGGAGTGTGCAGGGTCATCCAAAAAATCAAGTTAGACAGCTGGCATAGGCCACCGCCCACACCACCGCAAACCTGCCCCATAAACAGCACCATTCCCTCCCGATAACCCTTGTGGTGCGTGGGTTTCCCGACCAGTCGCCAATAACTCATGGTTTCTCCGGGGTAGAGTACGATACCGCTCAGTCGGCCCACAGCCAGTTTCAAATTGGTGATTTTATTTTGCTGCCACTGCGCCTGTTCGCCGTTCAGCTGGCGGAACAGAGGTGTCGCGTGAGAAAACTGCACTTCCGGCAGAAGCGCATCGCTGCGGCGCTTTGCCCATCGGAACATAGGAGAACACCAAAGAAGGTATCGGCGCACTGCATAGGCTGCCCGTCCCAATCGCAAACGGAGCTTGCTGCGGTGGATAGGCTTTTGCAGTCTTTTATCATAAGGATCTACCATTCGCGCGCCTCCTTCCATCAGCTGTGGAAATTATATTTTCACAACCTCTTTCCCGGTCCGCCGACTGATAAAGGCGCGGAACTCCTCAACCGTTCCGCCCGTCATCGCTTCTTTCGCGTAGACCTGGGCATGGCTCTTGTCAAACACGAAGATAAAATAGTTCTCATCCTCCGCGATTTGGCCAATATTTTCGTAGCGCCACTCGGTCTTTCCCATAGCGGATTCGGAACAGTATCCCTCCTGTGTAAAGGTACACACAGCCTTGTCCGTGCCGGCAAGCATTCGCTTTCGCGCGATCCAGGCATTGAGTTTGTCCTCAAACAGCAGAGTAAACAGGATCAGTAATCCTGCCGCCCATGTCACAATGGTCCGCCCCTCAATCACAAGCGGCGCTCCGTCAAAAGGCAAAGTCAGCAGCAGGATAAGGGCAATCACAAACCAGCCAAACACATGGGACCGGCGGCTGCGCCGTTTGCGGATAGTCTTGCGAAGCCCATGGGCCATAGCGGTTACAGCCTTTTGGTCATAAACGGTATCAAACACAAATTCCATCATCATCGCTCCTCTCTGTAATGCCATTTTACCATGAAACAAAGAAAAAAGGAACTGCATTTGAAGCAGTTCCTTTTTGTGTTGGCGTTACCTATCTTCCCGGGCCGTCTCCAGCCAAGTATTGTGGGCGCAGATGAGCTTAACTTCCGTGTTCGGAATGGGAACGGGTGGACCCTCACCGCAATCAACACCAACTATTTTAATTATCACACAAGTGACAACTAAAATCAATATGAAATTATCTTTCCGACTCTCACATTCGGAATGGTAGAAAACAAATGGTGACCCGTACGGGAATCGAACCCATGTTTGCGGCGTGAGAGGCCGCCGTCTTAACCGCTTGACCAACGGGCCATGGTGCGCCTTCAGGGATTCGAACCCGGGACCCACTGATTAAGAGTCAGTTGCTCTACCAACTGAGCTAAAGGCGCATTTTTAACGTTCACCGGTCGGTGTCCGTCTCTGTTGCCTTGCGCGTGGCAACTTCGTTGCTCAGCCTCGGACTAAGTGCCGCCTGCGGCGGTTGTCCTCGGCACGCCGTCTGCAGACGGTGTACCAACTGAGCTAAAGGCGCATATGTTGTGCGCAGCTTTGTCTGCACCTTCAAAACCGAACAATGTAATCTTCTCGCCTGCGGCAAACGCCTGCATTCTTCATAAACCTTTGTAGGTCAAGCCCTCGGCTTATTAGTATCGGTCAGCTACACGCATTACTGCGCTTACACCTCCGACCTATCAACGACATAGTCTACGTCGAGCCTTACTCCATAAAGGATGAGAGATCTTATCTTAGGGAGAGTTTCACGCTTAGATGCTTTCAGCGTTTATCTCGTCCAGACGTAGCTACCCAGCTATGCCCTTGGCAGGACAACTGGTGCACCAGAGGTCTGTCCATCCCGGTCCTCTCGTAC
>JAFQBN010000030.1 GCA_017416685.1 Oscillospiraceae bacterium | reverse complement strand
CATGGCGGCGGCGCGCTGAGCCACGTACTTGTGGCTGGTGCCGTGGAAGCCGTAGCGGCGGACCTTGTCGTTCTCGTAGTACTCGTAGGGCAGGGCGTAAGTATAGGCCACGGGGGGCATAGTCTGGTGGAAAGCGGTGTCAAACACAGCCACCATGGGGGTGGAGGGCATCAGGGACTGGCAGGCCTTGATGCCGATGATGTTGGCAGGGTTGTGCAGGGGGGCCAGGGGGTTGCACTCCTCGATGGCGGCCATGACCTCGTCGGTGATCAGCACGGACTTGGCGAACTTCTCGCCGCCGTGGACCACGCGGTGACCAACAGCGTCGATCTCGGCCATGGAGCCGATCACGCCGTTATCCTTATCGACCAGGGCGTCCAGAACGGCCTTGATAGCCTCGGAGTGAGTGGGCATAGCCACGTCAGCCTCCTTGATGGCCTGCTTGCCGTCGGGCTTGTAAGTGAACTTGCCGTCGATGCCGATACGCTCGCACAGACCCTTGGCAAGGACCTGCTGGGTCTCGGGATTGAGCAGCTGATACTTCAGGGAGGAGCTGCCGGCGTTGATGACCAGAATGTTCATTGATTTTCTCTCCTTCAAAGCGATGTTTTTATTGCCTCAGCGCGAGGAATATATTAAACTATTTACAACAAACCATTCTAATCCTTTTTTTGCAAAAGGACAAGCCGTTTTTTGACATTTTCTCATTATTTTTTCTCGGGAGTGAATTTTTATGAAAGTTGCCGGCATCGTGGCGGAATATAACCCCTTCCATACGGGACACGCCCATCAAATCGCGGTCACCCGGGCAGCGATGGGCGGGGACTGCGCGGTGGTTGCCGTCATGAGCGGCAACTGGGTGCAGCAGGCCGACTGCGCCGTGGCGGACAAGTGGACCCGTGCGCGACTTGCCCTGATGGGCGGGGCGGACCTTGTGCTGGAACTGCCCACGGTTTGGGCCATGTCCTCGGCGGAGTCCTTCGCCCGTGGTGCAGTATCCATTCTCCACGCCTGCGGCGTCGTCGATGCCATCAGCTTCGGCAGCGAGTGCGGCGACGTGGACAAGCTGTGCCGGGTGGCGCAGTGTCTGGACAGCGAAGCCTATCGGGCCGCTCTCACGCCCCTGCTGGACAAGGGCGAGAGCTTTGCAGCCTGCCGCCAGCGGGCGGTGGAGCAGGTGCTGGGCAGGGAGCCGGGCAGCCTGTTGGCAAAACCCAACAACAATCTGGGCGTGGAATACATTCGCGCCCTGAATGCCCTGAAAAGCGAAATCAAGCCCATGACCGTTCTGAGGCAGGGGGCGGGGCATAACGAGGTGACGAACGAAGAAGCGTTCCGCTCTGCCACCCAGCTGCGGGAAGAAATTGCTGTGGAGAACTGGAATGAGGTGGAGGGATATTTGCCCTGCGGCGGGCTTGAGGTGTTGAAGGGGGCAAGTCGCCCCAGCCTTTTGCGTGCCGAGCGAGCCATCCTTGCACGGCTGCGCACCATGACGGCGGAAGATTGGGGCAAACTGCCCGATTCCGGCGAAACGGAGGGCCTGACCCGACGGCTGGAGCGCTCAGGCAGAACCTGTGCAGACCTTGCCGATTTCTTTGAACGAGCCAAAACCCGCCGCTTTACCCATGCCCGGCTGCGGCGGCTGGTGCTGTGGGCGTACTTGGGCCTGAGCGCGGCGGATGTACCGGAAACGCCGCCCTATATCCGGGTGCTGGGGTCCAACGAGCGGGGGAGACGTGTGCTGGCTCAAATGCGCAAAAAAGCCGCTCTGCCCGTCATCACCAAGCCCGCCCACGTCAAGCGGCTGGACGGCGATGCACGGCGGCTGTTCGAACTGGAGCGCCGCTGCACCGACTTGTATGACCTGTGCATGGACACGATTTCCACGCCGGGTCGGGAGTGGACCTGCGGGCCGGTGGCGGGGGAGGAATAAACCTGCGGAAAGGCCGTTGTATCGGTTGCTTTTTGGATAAATTAGGTATATAATACTTTGTTAGTGTCCCTGTAAGGAGAATGAGTATGAAAAAGCACATTCTGCTGCCTGCCCTTGCGTGGGTGGGCGGTATCGCGGGGTTCGCCCTGCGCAGATGGGAATTGAATACAGCCTATGACCCGGCCACCAGGCTTATGAGCGTAACAGCCGGCGGAATTCTGCTGGTGCTGCTGATGGCGGCCCTTGCAGCGGCATTTATAACGGCCTGCCGCAGAATGCCGCGATTGGCGGCTCCGGACTGGTTCTACGCACCTGCTTCCGGTTACGCGATGACCGCATTGGCCGGCGGACTGGTCATGCTGATCGCCGGTGTGCTGACCCTGCGGCTGACCTATGGGGATGCGGACCGAAGCATACTGAGCTTGGCGGCAAGCCTGCTGCTGATCGTGGGCGGCGCCACGGCCGCCATGGCGGCCCCGAAAATGTACCGGGGCGTGTGGTCGGAGGGGATGCCCATTCTGCTCATGGGTCCCGCATTCGGAACGCTGCTGTGGCTGGTCACGGTCTATCAGCAGCATGCCCGGCAGCCGGAGGTGCAGCTGTACGCGTGGCAGCTTTTGTCCGCTGTGGCTATCGTGTTGGCCCTGTACGGACAGGTGACGCTGGCACTTGATAAGGGCGGCGCAGGCCGCACCTGTGTGTTTGGTCTGCTGGCCATCGCCCTGACCGGCGCGGCACTGGCCGACGGTGTGGGGCTTGCCTGTACGTTGGTGTGGCTGGGCAGCGCCGTCTGGCTGACCGCACAGAGCTATATGTTGCTGGGTGCTGCTTTTGGTCCGGAACGACCCGAGCGAATGTGTCCCCCGGAGGAAGCGGAACAGCCTGAAGAAGAAACTGAATTGGAGGATACCGACAATGGCCAATAAATTCTATATTACCACCCCCATTTACTACCCCAGCGACAAGCTGCACATCGGCCACACCTACTGCACCGTGGCCACCGACGCCATGGCCCGCTATAAGCGGCTGACCGGCTGTGATGTGCTGTTTCTGACCGGCACCGATGAGCATGGACAGAAGATCGAGGACAAGGCCGCTCAGGCCGGCGTGACCCCTCAGGAATTCGTGGACAACATCGTGAAAGGCGAGCGGGGCATTCTGGACCTGTGGAAGCTGATGAACATCTCCAACGACCGCTTCATCCGCACCACCGACGACTACCACGTTGCCGCCATTCAGAAGATCTTTAAGAAGATGTACGAGAACGGCGACATCTATAAGGGCAGCTATAAGGGCAAGTACTGCAAGCCCTGCGAGTCCTTCTGGACCGAGAGCCAGCTGGTGGACGGCAAGTGTCCCGACTGCGGCCGCCCCGTGGAGGATGCGGAGGAGGAGGCCTACTTCTTCCGCCTGTCCAAGTATGCCGACCGTGTGCAGGACCTGCTGGAGAACACCGACTTTCTGGAACCCCGTTCCCGCGTGAACGAGATGGTCAATAACTTCATCAAGCCCGGTCTGGAGGATCTGTGCGTGTCCCGCACCAGCTTCACCTGGGGCGTGCCTGTGGACTTTGACCCCGGCCACGTGGTCTACGTGTGGGTGGATGCCCTGTTCAACTACACCACCGCTTTGGGCTTCCTGAACGATAAGTACGACGATTACAAGGACTTCTGGCCTGCCGATGTTCACTTCGTGGGCAAAGAGATCGTCCGGTTCCACTCCATCATCTGGCCCGCCATGCTCATGAGCATGGATATGCCCCTGCCCAAGAAGGTCTTCGGTCACGGCTGGCTGCTGCTGGACGGCGGTAAGATGAGCAAGTCCAAGGGCAACGTGGTTGACCCCTATGTGCTGGCCGAGATGTTCGGCGTGGACGCCCTGCGCTTCTTCCTGCTGCGCACCTTCCCCTTTGGCTCCGACGGCAACTTCTCCAATGAGAGCCTGATCGGTACCATCAATGTGGACCTGGCCAACGATTTGGGCAACCTGCTCAGCCGCACTGTGTCCATGGTGGACAAGTACTTTGGCGGCCAGCTGCCCACCGCCCGCAAGGCTGATGCGCTGGACGATGAGCTGGTGACTATGGCCTCCGGCCTGCGCGCTCGCTATGAGGAGCAGATGGAGCAGTACGCCTTCCAGAACGCCCTGGCCGAGGTGTTCAAGGTCATCGGCCGGGCCAACAAGTACATCGACGAGAATGCACCCTGGACCCTTGCCAAGGACATGGACGACAACGGCGACCGCCTTGCCACCGTCATGTACAACCTGCTGGAGTGCCTGCGCATTTCCGCCATCCTGCTGACCCCCTTCATGCCCGAGTCTGCTGCCAAGATTTTGGAGCAGATCGGTGCCTGCGAATGCTGCTCCAGCTGGGACAGCGCCGCCGTGTACGGCTCGCTGAAGGCCGATGCCAAGGTATGCCGCGGTGACAACCTGTTCCCCCGTATCGACGCTGAGAAGGCCATTGCCGAGCTGGAGGCCATTGCAGAGGCCGCCAAGAAGGCCGCCCTGCCCGATCTGGAGCTGGAGCCTCAGCTGACCGAGCAGGTAGACTTTGACACCTTCTGCAAGTCCGACTTCCGCGCCGTGAAGGTCAAGGCCTGCGAGAACGTGAAAAAGAGCGACAAGCTGCTGAAGTTCACGCTGGATGACGGCACCGGAACCGACCGGCAGATCCTGTCCGGTATCGCCAAGTTCTATAAGCCCGAGGAACTGGTGGGCAAGACCCTGATGGCCATTGTCAACCTGCCTCCCCGCAAGATGATGGGGCAGGAGTCCTGCGGTATGCTGATCTCCGCCGTTCACACCGAGAAAGGTGAGGAGAAGCTGAACCTGCTGATGCTGGATGACAAAATTCCCGCCGGCGCGAAAATGTGTTGATTTTGGGTTTAATTGCAACAAGAGCCGCCTCACTGAGGCGGCTCTTGTTTTGTGAAAAAGATGTTCCGCCCCCGGGCGGGTGTCTTTTGTAGCGCCACAAAAGACACGAAAAGGGCGTTAAGAAACCCATGGTTTCTTAAAACTTCCTTTGGGTGATATCCGTGGGGTCACACCTACACGGTCGGCGGTCACCTCTGACCCATCCAGCGCCGATTATGCTGCCGCACTCTGTGCTATCTGTAACTTTGCTCGTCTAACAAACTCCCGCCGACTTGCACTGCAGGAACGAAACACCCATCGCAGCAGGCGCTTTTGTCCAGTAGGAGTGCAGTTTAGTTGATGCTTGGCGGGGCGGCAGCCTAAAGAAGCATCGTGGTATCGTCACAGGTGCGCCGGACGCAAGGAATATCTGCCGCTTACGAGCCGTTCCCTTGGGGTCCGGGGTGCAGCGTGTATGAGATGCAGGCGCGAAGCGTCCAATCTCATCCCACGCCAACCCCGGTGGCGTTTTGCCTACTTTGCCGACACGGGCAAAGTAGGTCGCCCCGCAGGGCGAAACAGCAAAGCGGCAATCAAAAGTCCGTTTTATGGTACTTTCTTCTTGCTATACTGTGGTCAGGATAAGAAAGCGAAAGGAGTGCGGACCATGGATTACAGCATCGTTTGGGTGAGAGGTCATGTGGAGGTTTACGACCACGCGGGTCGGTTCTGCTTTTCTGCCGATAACGAGCGGGAGGCGCTGGAGGAACTTGACATCCCGGCATAAACAAAGCAGCGGCAACACCTGTGTGTTGCCGCTGTTTTTATATCTTCTGCTGAAACAGGCCGTGTTTGTTGCAATAGAAATACACGAACCCTCGGCCCCGCAGGGAAAGGCGGGTCTGAGCTTCACCCTCCGGGTAGAGCTTGACCAGCTGAAGTCGGTCGGATGTGACAAAGGCCATAAAAGAGATATAGTGCTGCTTGGTCATGGGATGGTGGATGGTGAGAAAATGCTCATCCTCCACTTTTTCAACAGTCAATGCGTGAGCATCGTCCGGGTCCTCCGCCTCCAAAGGGGGCAGAGTGACCCCGCAGCAGCTGATGACAGCATCTCCTGTGGTATGGATCACGTTGCCGCAGACGGGGCAGACATACCATTTGGAACGCAGCAGGTTGCCGGACGCATTGCGGTTGACGATGACTTTGCCGTTGAGAAGTTCGATAACGGACACACCCAGCGCGGCGGCCAGCGGCTGCAACAGGGAGCTGTCGGGAAAACCCTTTCCGGTCTCCCATTTTGAAACGGCTTTATCGCTGACACCGAGCTGTTCGGCCAGTTCCGCCTGAGTCAGATGTTTGCTTTCTCGCAGCGATTTGATGGCTGCGCCGGTGACATAGGAATTCATAGTATCCACGCCCTTTCTGATTTCAGCATAGCATGGAACAGTACTTGGTGCAACCTACGCAAAGTAGATATACCTTACAATCCCTCTGCCTGATGGCGCAGCAGGGACAGGGGAGGGACGGCCTTGGGCAGCTGCATGGTAAAGCGCATTTCCGGCTTGCGGGGCTGCTCCAATGCAAAGCCGTCCATGTCGGTCATGACCGGGGCGTGAAAAGCCATGGCGGGAGTGTTGGGACCGACGATCTCCACCTCGTCCCCGGCGGTGAATTTGTTGCGCAGGGACAGGGTGGCAAGGCCGTCGGGGGTGCAGGACTCCACCACAGCGCACACCTGCCAGTCCCGGATGTAGCGGCCATCGGCGTAGTACTGACCGGGATGGCCAAAGTAGAAGCCGGTGGAGTAGGGGCGGTGGCTGACCTTTTCCACTTCCTCCCGCCACGCGGGGTCAAGGGCCTGTCCGGCGGCTGCGGCGTCGATGGCGTGGCGATAGGCGCCGGTAACGATGGCGGCGTAGTAGGCGGACTTGGCCCGGCCCTCAATTTTCAGGCTGTTCAGCCCGGCAGCCATCAACTCAGGGATGTGGTCGATCATGCACATGTCCCGGGAGTTTAAGATGTACGTACCCTGTTCGTCCTCAAAGACGGGGAAATGCTCACCGGGGCGCTTTTCCTCCATCAGAGTGTACTGATAGCGGCAGGGTTGGGCGCAGGCCCCCCGGTTGGAGTCACGGCTGGAGTCGGTCATGTAGTTGGACAGCAGGCATCGGCCGGAATAGGACACGCACATGGCACCGTGGACAAAGGCCTCGAGTTCCAAAGATGCAGGAGTCTTGGCCCGGATGGCGGCGATCTCATCCAGGGACAGCTCCCGGGCCAGGATGACCCGGCTGGCGCCCAAATCGTGCCAGGCGTTGGCAGAGTGGTAGTTGACGATACTTGCCTGGGTGGAGATATGTACCTGAACCTTCGGAGCATGGCGCGTTGCCAAAGACAAAACACCCACATCGGCGGCGATGATGGCATCCACGCCGGCATCCTGTAAGAATTCCAGCCATTGGGGCAGGGCGGCGATCTCGTCGTTGCGGGGCATGGTATTGCAGGTCACGTGGACCCGTACACCTTTGGCGTGAGCCAGCTTCACAGCTGCGCAAAGCTCATCATGGTCAAAGTTGCCTGCAAAGGCCCGCATGCCAAAGGTGGTGCCGGCCAGATAGACCGCGTCCGCACCGTAGGCCAGAGCCATGTGCAGCCGTTCCATGTCTCCGGCGGGAGCAAGCAGTTCGATATTGGGGGTGGTCATAGAAAAACCTCCTCACAGTAGGCCGCCCGGATACCCTGGGGCATCCGGGCGGAAGGACTATTACTTATAGAGTTCCTGCGAGTTCATCCAATTGCGCATGCTGTTGTAATCGGCAAAGAAGCGATGCTTGCCGTTATCACCCAGAGCGTAGAAGTAGTAACCGGTGTTTTCGGGATCAAGTGCGGCCTTCAGGGAGGCCAGACCCGGGTTGGCAATGGGGGTGGGAGGCAGGCCGCGGTACTTATAGGTGTTGTAGGGGGAGTCTATCTCCTTATCTGCGGCGGTGGGGACGTTACCCGTAATATAGACCAGCGTAGCATCCACCTGCAGGAAACCGTTGGTTCCGGCGGAAGAATTGGGATTTTGCAGGCGGTTGTAAATGACGGAGGCGATCTTGCCCCGGTCGGAGCCGTCGGTCTCGCGCTCGATGAGAGAGGCTACCGTCAGGTATTCCCGCAGACTGTATTTGCCGGCGGCAACCTGATCGCGCATCTCCTGAGTGTAGACGGCGTCAAAGTTCTGCAGAAGCTTGTTGATAACGTATTTGGGGTCATGGTTGACGTAGAACTCGTAGGTATCGGGGAACAGGAAGCCTTCCAGCCGGTTGGCGTCGCCAAGAGGAATATCCTGCAGGAAGGAGAAGCCGTAGTTGTAGTTGGCGGCGTATTCGTTCAGAACCTCAGCGCTGGCAACGCCGTTGTCCTCCAGCAACTGGAAGGTCTGGGCCACGGTGTAACCCTCGGGAATGGTGACCTCCACAATGACACGGCTGTCCGAGTGGGCGCCCATACCGGCGATGAGGGAACGGTAATCCATTTCGGTGTTCAGCTGATAGGCACCGGGGCGCAGCTTCTTTTCACCGTCCGTTGCACCGGAGAACAGGCGGAACAGGGACTTGAATTCAATGAGGTCGTTCTGCTTCAGCAGGCTGGCCACCTTACCCATCTTTGCCCTGTAGGTGGTGGTGATGTTGCCATCCTCGTCCGTTTTGGTGCGGATATTGAAGTAATCCTCCGACAGTACCACAGTGGCGGTATGCTCAGGTTTGTTCAGGGCCAGAACATCGTTGGCGGCGATCCAGATCAGCGCAGCCAGCAGTACGGAAAGGCCGAGTACCGCAACGATATACAGTGTGGTGATGCTGGCGGTGCGGCGGCTGCGTCTGCGGCGGCGATTGCTGCGGCGGGGGGTGCTGTTCTCCTGTGACATAAGCTCAACTCCTGATAAAAATACATAAAGGCCGGAACAGGGGACAGGTCCGCGCCATAGTATGGGATGGTACGGCACCTGACCAAACCTGGGAAGGTGACTATTTTGAATGAGGTGAAGTTACATGTGCGGTAATAACTGGGGTAACGGCGGTTGTCTGTGGATCATCATCCTGATCATCATCCTGTGCTGCTGCTGCGGCGGGAACGGCTGGAGCGGGAACAGCTGCGGCTGCGGCAACAACTACGGCTGCGGTGGAAACCGCTGCGGCTGCGGCGACGATTGCGGCTGCGGCTGCTGAACGGGGAGAGGACGGAGCTTCGGCTCCGTCCTTTTCTTATGCGCTCACAACAAGATCCACGGGGCGGTCGTGAGGTTCTGCGGGAAGCCGGTCAAGAAGCAATGCTGCACGGCAAAGACCTACGGTAGTGCCGTGGTAATGCTCCAGCCAGCGGTCGTAGTACCCGCCGCCCATGCCAAGGCGGTAATTGTGCCGGTCATAACACAGGGCGGGGACCAGGACCAGATCGATCTGCTCCGGTCCGAGAGCGGGACAGGTGACCTCCGGCTCCCACAGGCCGAATTTGTTTTGGACAAGGGGCCGGGCCGGGTCGTACACCAGTACATCCATCAAATGACCCGGCAGCATGCGGGGCAGACAGACGGTCTTGCCCAGAGAGATCAGTTTTTCAATAAGTGCGGCGGTATGCGGCTCAGTTCCCACACCGTAGAACACAAACAGGGTCTGTGCCTGCTGCACCTGAGGCAGGGCAAGAAAGGCATCGAACAGGACCCTGTCCTGAGCGAGTCGGGCCTGCTCGTCCATGGCGGCCAGCCGGGCGCGGATGTCCCGGCGCAGGGCGGCCTTGGCCTCAACGGTTGAAATAGATCCCACGGCTGACTTTTTCGGCGGCCTCAGGGCCGCGCAGAGCCTCGATCAGCTTAAAGCCGAACTCAAAGGCGCTGCCGGCGGCTTCCGCGGTGATGATGGAGCCGTCCTCTGCCACGCTTTGGCCGTGAGCGGTGTGGGCCGTGGTGAGCTGATCCAGCATGGAGGGGTAGCAGACAGCCTTTTTCCCGTCCAGATAACCCAGATCAGACAGAATGGTGGGGGCGGCACAGATGGCGGCAAGGCGCACACCATTGTCATAAGCCCAGCGGATCAGGTCCATGGCTTCGCGGCTGCCGCGGATGGCGGCAACGCCGCCCAGACCGCCGGGCAGGACCACCATCTCCAGATCCTCGCGCTTCACGTCGGACAGGGGGCAGTCGGCGCTGACGGCAATGCCGTGGGCGCCGGGGATCACGCTGCCGTCCACACCGGCCATGCACACAGGGATGTTTGCCCGACGCAGCAGGTCGACGGGGACAAGAGCCTCGGCCTCTTCAAAACCGGTACCAAGCAGGAAACAAACCATAATAAACCTCCTGAACTCAAGGGGCGTAAAGGGATTTTACATAACAGAGGAAACCAGAGACCAAATCTGTTCGTGGATATCTTCAATGGAACGCAGGCTTCCGTTTTCCACACAGGGGATCACAGTCCAGCCCAGTACCCGGGCGGCCTGCAGAGCGGCGGTACGGCAGGCGGACAGATAACCGGTATCCACCTCATGAATGTCGGCGTGGGTATTGGTGGACTGTTCCCGGCTGCGCAGCAGCTTTACCGCCGTTTCGGTGGGCATGTCCAAATACAGAACAAGATCGGGACGGGGCAGTTCCAGCCTGTCGTGTTCAAACTCGTCCAGCCACCGGCAGAAATCCGCCCGCTCGTTCTCGGGCAGCTTGCAGGATTGATGCACGGCGTTGGAGGTGGTGTAGCGGTCTGCCAAAATCAATCCGCCGTTTTCGTAATGCTTGCCCCACACTTTCTTCATGGAGGCATAGCGGTCCACGGCGTAAAACGCGGAGGCGGCGTAGGGGTTCACGTCACCGGGATGGGAACCGAACTCACCGGCCAGATACATGCGGATCAGAGCGGAGGAGGGTTCTTTGTACTGGGGAAAGACCAAGCGCTCGAAGGCGGTGCCGTTGTCGCCCAGCCGCTGACACAGGGTCTTGAACTGGGTGGACTTGCCGGAACCGTCCGTTCCCTCGAACACGATCAGTTTACCGGCCATCACGCATCCTCCCTTGTTCCGCCGGACAGTCGGGCCTTGGCGGCCTTGACCAGCACCAGAGGCAACTTGGCCATGCGTCCAATGCGCTTGGGTTCTTTCACAAGGCGGTAGGCCCATTCCATGTTCAGCTTCTGCCACGCCTCCGGCGCACGCTGCACCGTACCGGCAAACACGTCCAGAGAACCGCCAAGGCCGGCGGCAAGCCGGGCGCCGGTCTCGGGGCCGAACTGAGCCATCCACTTTTCCTGTCTGGGAGCGCCCAGACAGACAAACAGCAGGTCGGGTCGTGCGGCTTTGATCTGCTCCACCACAGGCTCGTCCTCTTTGAAATAGCCGTCATGAGTGCCGCACAGCACCAGATTGGGGTATTTGGCGCAGATGTTGGCCCCGGCCTGCTCCGCCACACCGGGTTTGGCACCCAGCAGGAACAGACGGCCGCCCCGGCGATCCAGCTGGGCCAGCATACCCTCGGCAAATTCAATGCCGGGGACACGGCCCTTCAGGGGGGTGCCAAGCAGCTTGGCGGAGTAAATGACACCGATGCCGTCGGGCAGTACCAGATCGGCACCGTTCAGCACCCGGCGAAAGTCTGCATCCTGCTCCGCGGCCAAAATAAACTCGGGGTTGGGGGTGACCACGTAGTGGAAACCCTCGGAATCCAGCAGCATGGCGCCGTGTTCCAACGCCTGCTGGGCGGTCAGAGCGTCAAATTCGATGCCCAAAACGTTGATTTTCAATCCATGCACCTCCAGAATAAGGTGAAATATATGCTTACTGCTAAGTATACCACAATTTGTTTATAAAGTCCATACGCAGGGGGGATGTCGGAAAAAATCATCCGGTGCATATGTAGGCACGAAGCTGTTCCAGCGTGGCCGGACCGATGCCGAATACGTTCAGTAAATCGTCCACGGTTTGGAACGGGCCGTGTTCTTCCCGGTAGGAAATAATGGCATCGGCGCGGGTGGCGCCGATATTGGGCAGGCGCAGCAGGTCGGATCGGGTGGCGGTATTCAGGTTGATGATTTCGTTCTCCAGCAGGCCGTCCGGGTAGGGATTGGAGTCCGGAGGTTGGGTCATGGAGGGGGCGGAACGCTCGGTGCGGACCTGCCAGCCGGGGGAGAGAATGCGTTGATTTCCCAGCCAAACAATACAGGAAAATGCAAAGAACAACGTCAAAATCAGCACGATCCACTCGTATACAGTCAACTTTTTCATCCGGAACACTTCTTTCCCGTGATACATTCCCCATTGCATGGGGCGCTTTCATCTGCTATAATGGAAACATCTCCTTGGAGTTTAACACAGATTTGAGGTTTTTCCTATGAGAAAATGTCGTGTTTTAACTGCAATTTTATCTTTGGTCATGACGGCAGTTTTGCTGTGTCCTGCCTCGCTGGCCCTGCAGCAGCCGGAACTGACCGCCAAAGCCGCACTGCTGATGGATGCCAAGTACGATCAGGTGCTGTATGAAAAGAACGCAGACCAGCGCATGGTACCCGCCAGCCTGACCAAGGTCATGACCGCCATGCTGGTGCTGGACGAGGTGGATGCGGGCAATCTGCGCATGGACCAGATCGTCACCGCCAGCAATACGTTTACCAAGGGACTTGCTGCCAACGGCTCTACACAGAATATCCGCGCGGGCGAGCAGATGACCCTGAGTGACCTGCTCTACTGCCTGCTGGTCCCCTCTGCCAACGAGGCGGCCAACATTCTGGCCGAGACGGTGGACGGCTCGATTGAGGCGTTTGTGGAACGGATGAACAGCAAGGCGGCGGAACTTGGATGTGAGGGTACGCAGTTTGCCAATCCTCACGGTCTGCACCACCCCGACCATTACTCCACCGCCCGGGATCTGTACCGCATTGCCTGCAAGGCCATGGAGAACGAGATTTTCCGCACCATCGTATCCACCAAACGGCACGAGGTACCGGCCACCAATATGCACGAGGCCCGGGTGTTTTACAACACCAACGCGCTTTTGGTCACCTGGTATTATCTGGACAGCTACATCTACGACAAGACCATCGGCATCAAGACCGGCACCACGGACGAGGGTGGCTACTGCCTGCTGTCCGCGGCGCAGGATGAGGAACAGTACCTGATCAGTGTGGTGCTGGATGCCCCCATGATCCCGCTGGAAAACGGGCGCAACGACCGTCGTCATTTCACCGAGAGCCGGGAATTGTTCCGTTGGGGCTTTGATAACTTCAGCCGCCGGCAGATCGTGGATACCGCCACCCCCATTGCACAGGTGGATGTGACCCTGTCGGGTACCGACCACGTGCTGGTTCGGCCTGCGGCCCAGCTGGAGCGTACCCTGCCAAACGACATGGATTTGAGCAAGGTCACTCAGACCGTGCATCTGGATAGCGATACAGTCGCCGCCCCCGTTGAGGAGGGGCAGGTGCTGGGCAAACTGGTGCTGGCCTACGAGGGGGAGGAGCTTGGCGCGGTGGATCTGGTGTCGGTCAGCGCGGCGGAGCGCTCCGCATTCCTCTACCGCCTGCATCAGATCAAGCAGTTTTTCTCCCACCCCATCGTGCGTATCATTACTGTCATCGTGGCCCTTGCCATCGTGGCGTTGGTCCTGCGCAAGGTGCTGACCCCGTCCCGCCGCGGCCGCTACGGAGGCCGCCGCTACAGCGGTCGCCGCAATTACCGTGGCCGCCGCAGAAAGTAACCCCGTTTTGATACAAAGTGCGCCCCGGACAGGCAAGTTCCCGTCCGGGGCGCATATTGTTTTGTAGTATTTTGAAGGGGAGGAATCGATGTGCTGCGTACACTTTTGCGACCGACGCTGCGCGAACCGATCAAAGCGGCGGTGCTTTTGTGTGCGGCGGCAGCGTTGATGGTTTACCCCCAACAGTGTATGCAGACGGTGCGGCAGGGGCTTGACCTGTGCGCCCGGACCATTATACCGTCTTTGTTTCCGTTCTTTGTTCTGTCCGGCATGGTGGTGGAGCTTGGGATGGCGAACTATCTGGGGAAATTGCTGAAAGGTATGATGCGCCCACTGTTTCGTGTCAACGGAGCCGGAGCCGCCGCGCTGGTCCTGGGTCTTGTGGGCGGCTATCCCGTGGGGGCGAGGACGGCCATTGAACTGTACAGAACAGGTCAATGTTCCCGGGTGGAAACAGAGCGGTTGCTGGCGTTCTGCAACAATTCCGGCCCGGCATTTATTCTGGGCGTGGTGGGAGCGGGCGTGTTTGGCAGTAATCGGGCCGGGTTGGCGCTGTACCTTGTCCACATCGCGGCATCCCTGTGTGTGGGCGTGCTGTTTCGCTTTTACGACGGGGAAGAGGAGCGGGTAAATGTTCCCGTGAGACAGCCTGTCCGCACGGTGCGGTTTTCTGCGGCATTTACCGACAGCGTGCGCTCCGCCCTGACGGGAGTGCTGAATATCTGTGCGTTCGTGGTGACCTTTGCGGTGCTGATCCGGATGCTGTCTGAGACCGGATTGCTTGGCGCTGCGGCCCGACTGCTGTCGGTCCTGGGACTGAATGCGGGGCAGGGAAAACAGTTGTTGAGTGGCCTTTTGGAGGTGTCCTCCGGCGTTGCGGGACTGGAGGGCAGGGGGCGGCTGACCATGGCAGCGTTTATGCTGGGATGGGCCGGATTGTCTGTCCACTGTCAGGTGCTGTGCTTCCTTTCCGACAGCGGTCTGCGGGTGAGTGCATACTTGATCGGAAAGGCGCTGCACGGAGGGTTGTCTGCGCTGTTCATGGCGGTGTTGAGTTGGCGGTTTCCGCAAACGGTCCCTGCTGCCGGCTGGCTTGGACAGCAGGCAGAGCATGGAATGGGACTGCACAATGTATTTTTGCCGGTGTTGGCTGCGTGGCTGATTTGGACAGTTTTTCTGGTAATTGCAGCTGCCGGCGAGAAATACGAAAAAAAGGGTGGAAAAGTGGTGCCGATTGCGGTATAATGAAACAAATGAACGCTTGCAGGAGGGGAAACCATGCCCAAACTGTTTCAAAAGAAGATTGACCCGCGTTGTGCCTACTGTGCCAAGAGCCGTTATCTCAATGACCAACAGGTGGTCTGCCCCAAAAAGGGCGTGATGGATGTGACGTCGCATTGCCGGGCTTTTGAGTATGATCCGCTGCGCCGTACCCCGCCCCGGGCGGCCAAGGCGGAATTTGCCAACCTCAAGGACGAAGATTTCGTACTGTAAGCGTGAATGGGTAATTTTGCCCGCGGCGACATTTTTCTCTTTACAATTCCGAACGACCTTGTTATAATGGCAGGGTCGTTGATATGCGTCCGTAGTTCAATGGATAGAGCGTCAGATTCCGGTTCTGAAAGTTGGGGGTTCGAGTCCCTTCGGGCGTGCCAACACCGCCGTCACCCATGGGGTGGCGGCTGTTTTGTTTCTTCCCCCCGAAGGGACTCGAACCCTGAGAGGGTGAGCGGCGGTCACAGAACATGCCGGGGGCATGTTCTGCGCCGCGAAGTCCGCAGCGGCTGTGCCGCAAGGACGGCAGACGCGCAAGCGGCTGAGTCCCTTCGGGCGTGCCCGCCCGCCAATCAGGCGTCGCGTTCCGCTTGCCTTCTTGGGAAGGGACCCGCAACGGCGAAACATGCCACCGGCATATTTCGCTTCGTCGCGGCTTCGTCCGCGCAAAACAGCCGTCACCCATCGGGTGGCGGCTGTTTTGTTTCTTCCCTCCGAAGGGACTCGAACCCTTGAAATAACCTGAAAACGCGGTATAATATAGGTGACAAGAAAGGAGGGCGATTCATGGACACATTGATTGAGCTATACGATGACCGTGCCATCGAAAACATATTGGCAGCGGACATGTTCCGCCCCAAACGAATTATCTATCTCTGTCCCAGGGAACTTGCACAAAATCGCAGCCGACAGGAGAAGCTGAGGGCGTTTTTCCGGCGCCGGGGGTGGGAACCGGAGCTGATCTTTGCCGAGGTCAGCCTGTTTAAGGCGGACCGTATTCTCAAGCAGATGCTTGCCTTTGGCGCAAAATACCCGGATTGTGCAGTGGATGTCACCGGCGGCAGTGATGCGGCGCTGTTTGCAGCGGGTATGTTTTCCGCGCAGACGGGGGCGCCGGCCTTCACCTATTCCCGCAGGAAGAATCGCTTCTACAACATCAGCGGGGCAGCGTTTGCGGATAATCTGAACTGCACACTTTCCTATTCGGTTGAGGACTTTTTCCTGATGGCGGGCGGAACGCTGCTTCCCGGACGGGTCGATAACAGGGTTTTGTCCGGATATATGGAGGATTTTGCTCCGTTCTTTTCGTGCTTTCTCCGGTTTCGCCGCGATTGGCCCAATATCATCACCTACATCCAAAGGATCTCCCCCGCGGAATACGGCAAGGCGCCCGAACTGGCCGTGGAGGGAGACTATGTGGTGAAAGGGGAGCGGGGCGCCAGGGTCTTCGCCAACGAGGCGGCGCTGAAGGAACTGGCGGGGATCGGATTTATCTCCGATTTGGTGATCGTGCCGGAGCAGTCGGTATCTTTCCGCTTCCGGGATGCCAACGTCCGGTCTTGGCTGCGGGACGTGGGCAGTGCGCTGGAGCTGTATGCCTACATGGCCTGTATGGATGCTGATATTTTTCACGACGTTGTCAGCAGCGCGGTGGTGCGCTGGGATGATGTTGTGGGTCACGGGAGTGTTTCCAACGAGATCGATGTGATGGCTGCGCGGGGGGTCGTCCCGCTGTTTCTCAGCTGTAAGACCGGCGATGTGAAAACCGAGGCCCTCAACGAACTTGCTATCCTGCGGGACCGGTTTGGCGGAAAGGGAGCAAAGGCCGCCATTATTACCACTGAACCCTGCAACGCTGCTGCGCGGCACCGGGCGGCGCAGCTTGAGTTGGCGGTGATCGACCTGGAAGAATTAAAGGACGACAGGCTGGCATATCGTTTGAAAGTCATTATGAAAGCGATATGATTTGACCGCCTGACCGGGGTGATGTCCTGTCGTCATATTGCCTTTCACCGCGCAATATGCTATGATGCAGTTACATTTTTGGAGGTGTTTGTTCGTGGTTTTTCCCGCAGAATTCTGGCTGGTGGCGGCGGTTTCGTTTCTCATCAGCGCTATTGGGTTCAAAGAGTATATCTGGTTTTTCTCCATTGGCTATGGTTTTGCCATCGCCGGAGCAGGTGTTTTGCTGCTGAGCCTGTATTGGAACAGCCTGACGCCGGGAACGGCTTTGTGCTGTGTCCTGCTTGTGATTTACGGCTGCCGTTTGGGCGGGTATCTGGCCTATCGTGAGGCAAAGCTGAAGTCCTATCACAAGCACGTGGGCAGCGAGATCAAGGACAGCAAGACCATTCCTTTCTTTGTCAAAGTGTCCATCTGGATCGCCTGTGCGGTGCTGTACGTAGCTATGGTGGCACCCGTATTCTACCGAATGAATAACGGCAGCGCCGACAACGTGTGGACCTGGGTGGGCGCGGCCCTGATTTTGATTGGCTTCGTGATGGAAGCCGAGGCCGACCGGGAGAAGAAAAATGCAAAGGCAAAGAACGCGGGCCGCTTTGTGGATACCGGGCTGTATCGCATCGTCCGCTGCCCCAATTATCTGGGCGAGCTGATTTTGTGGACCGGTGTGCTGGTGGTGGGCTTCGGTACTCTGACCGGTATCGGTCAGTGGGTGATTGCGATCCTCGGCTATATCGGTATCGTCTATGTGATGTTCAGCGGCGCCCGCCGGTTGGAGCTGCGGCAGAACCGCACCTACGGTGCCGACCCGGAGTACCAGACTTACAGCACCACAGTCCCCATTCTGCTGCCCCTGATACCGCTGTACAGCGTGGTCAGATACAAATGGCTGGTGGCCTGAAAAAACTGAGAATAAAATGCCGCTATCCGTTGGGATGGCGGCATTTTTGCATAAAGATGGGTCTGCGTTAAACTATTGACAAAGCAGGATAAATATGGTTTACTATTGTACAGAATAATGTTGAGAAGGGGAGCCAGCTGTCTGTAGGGCACGTTGTGCTCCCTTGTGTTTTGTGCGAGGTGTAATGCGATGAAAAAAGTCGATGCCACCGTGCAGAGGGAAACTTTATATATCCTGAGCTGGGTGCTGGTACTCAGCGTGCTGCTGCAGGCAGTATTTCTGGTGCTGCGGCAGTGGGATATTACGGTGCTGCTGGGCAATGCTTTAAGTGGGGCTGCCGCAGTGCTGAACTTCTTTTTCATGGGACTGACCGTGCAGAAGGCGCTGGAAAAAGACGAAAAGGACGCCAAAACCGCCATGAAGCTGTCCCAGACTTATCGTATGCTGTTTTTGATCGTTGTGGCGGCGGTGGGAGCAACGTTCCTGAACCTGTGGGCAGCCGTCATCCCGCTGTTTTTCCCGCGCATTGCCATTTCCCTGCGCCCGCTTTTTGATAAGAAAGCCGAATGAAACTTTGCTTTGCCTGAATGGGGTGATCGCGTTATGAAATCAAGAAACCGCCGGTTTGCGGCGGTGGACATCCTGCTGATTTTGATGATGGTGCTGCCCATTGCGGCGGCCATTGTGCTGAAGGTGCTGACCACACCGCCGAGCGAGGGTATCAACATCACCGGCGCACGCATTTTCTTCACCATTCCCATGCCGGTACAGAACCTGCCCATTACCGAGGCGCAGATCAACTCCTGGCTGGTGCTGATCACCATCTTCGGTCTGTGCCTGTATCTGACCCACGGCCTGTCGGTGCGGGGCGGCTCCAAACGCCAGCACGCGGTGGAGTGGATCGTGGAAAAGTGCCGGAATATGGTGGTGGACAGCATGGGCGAGTACTTCGCCGGGTTCGCGCCCTTTATCGCCGCCATCATCGGCCTGTCTGCCTTTTCCAGCCTGATGTCTCTGTTTGGTCTGTTCCCGCCCACGTCCGACCTGAACGTGGTAGCGGGATGGGCCGTGCTGGTGTTCATTTTGATCACCTACTACAAGATGAAAGCAGGACCGCTGCTGTACCTGAAGGGGTTGACTGAGCCGGTGGCACTGCTGACCCCCATCAACATTATCGGCGAGTTTGCAAACCCCATTTCCATGTCCTTCCGTCACTACGGCAACGTGCTGTCCGGCACGGTCATCTCGGTGCTGCTGGCGGCGGGACTGCAGGGGCTTTCGTCCATGGTACTTGGCTGGCTGCCCGGATTTTTGGGTGAGCTTTCCCTGCTGCAGATCGGTATTCCGGCGGTGCTGTCGGTGTATTTTGACCTGTTCAGCGGCTGTCTGCAGGCGTATATCTTCGCCATGCTGACCATGATGTATGTTTCCGGGGGATTCCCGGCGGAAGAATATTTTGCAAAAAAAGCACGCAAACAAGCAAAAAGAAAACAAAAACTGGAGGTAAATTGACATGTTGGAACTGGCTATTGGTATTATTCTGGGCGCCTGCGCGCTGGGCGCCGGCACTGCTATGATCGCGGGTATCGGCCCCGGTATCGGCGAAGGCAACGCCGTTGCCAAGGCTTGTGAGGCCATCGGCCGTCAGCCTGAGAGCAAAGGCAGCGTGACCAGCACCATGCTGATGGGCTGTGCCATTGCGGAGACCACCGGTCTGTACGCTCTGGTTATCGCCATTCTGCTGATCTTCGTGGCCCCCAACCTGCTGGTCAACATCCTGCTGCGTGCCGTGGGCGCATAACAAGGAGAGGTAAGCGATGCAAACGCTGGACGTCATTTCTGTCAATCTTTGGCAGATCGTGATTTCTTTGCTCAATCTCGTCCTGCTGTTTTTGCTGGTGAAGAAGTTCCTGTTCAAGCCGGTCATGAAGGTGCTGGAGCAGCGGCAAAAGCAAATTGATGACCGCTATGCCGAGGCGGATGAAGCCAGGACCGAGGCTCAGGAGAGCCGCCGTACCTGGGAAGAGAAACTGGCCGGTGCCGAGGCCGAGGCAGATACGATTCTGCAAACGGCCACCGAGAATGCCCGCCGCCGCGGCGACAAGCTGGTAGCCGAAGCACGGGACGAGGCGGACAGCATCGTCCGCATGGCCCGGAACGAGGCCCAGCTGGAGCGGCAGAAGGCTGCCGCCGGCATCAAACAGGAAATCGTGGAGGTCTCCGGCGCTCTGGCCGAAAAGCTGCTGGAGCGTGAGATCAACCGGCAGGATCACCGTGCCCTCATCGATTCGTTTATCGAGGAAATAGGTGACGAGAATGACTGAAATCAGTAAGGAATACGCGCAGGCTCTGTTTATGCTTGCCTGTGAAGAGGGCAGGCAGAAGGAGTACGGTCAGGTGCTGGAGCAGGTGAAGGCGGTCTTCGAGGACCAGCCGGACTATCCTCAGCTGCTGGCCTCTCCCGCCATCCCCATGGCAGAGCGGCTGCGCGCCGTTGAAGCGGCCTTTGCCGATATGGCACCGGAACACGTGTTGTCCTATCTCAAGCTGTTGTGCGAGAAGGGCAGGATCGGCTGCTTTGTGGAGTCGGCAGAAGCCTACAAAGAGCTTTTGGACGCGTCGGAGCATATTGCCAACGCAAACATCACCAGTGCCGTGGAACTGACCGAGGAAGAAAAGCAGAAGCTTCAGCTTGCGCTGGAGCGGCGCTGCAAGGGTCAGGTCCGGGCGGAATACTTTGTGGATAAGAGCCTGCTGGGCGGCATGGTCGTCGAAGTGGATGGAAACATTCTGGACGGCAGCCTGCGTCAGCGCCTGTCCGAAGTGAAGGAAGTGATACGAGTATGACCACAAGACCGGAAGAGATCAGCAATGTGATCAAGGAACAAATCAAGAATTACAACGCCAGGATCGAGATGAAGGAGACCGGCACGGTCATCCTTGTGGGCGACGGTATCGCCCGTGTTTACGGCCTGCAGGCCTGCATGGCCAGCGAGCTGCTGGAATTTGAGGACGGCAGCTTCGGCATGGCCCAGAATCTGGAGGCGGAGACCGTCTCCGTGGCCTTGCTGTCCAATGAGAACAGCATCCGCGAAGGTTCCACCGTCAAGCGCACGGGCAAGGTGCTGTCCGTCCCTGTGGGTCAGGCCATGCTGGGCCGCGTGGTCAACGCTCTGGGCGAGCCTATCGACGGTAAAGGCCCCATTCCCGCCGACGCTATCCGTCCCATCGAGTCGGAGGCTCCCGGCATCATCGAGCGCAAGAGCGTTTCCGTCCCCCTGCAGACCGGCATCAAGGCCATCGACAGCATGATCCCCATCGGCCGCGGTCAGCGTGAGCTGATCATCGGTGACCGACAGACCGGTAAGACGGAGATCGCCATCGATACCATCATCAATCAGCGCAATACCGGCGTTATCTGTATCTACGTGGCCATCGGACAGAAGAACAGCTCCGTGGTGCAGATCGCCAACCAGCTGACCGCTGCGGGCGCCATGGACTACACCATCATCGTGTCTGCCTCTGCCTCCGAGTCTGCTCCTTTGCAGTACGTGGCGCCCTATTCCGGCTGCGCCATGGCGGAGCATTTCCGCGAGCAGGGCAGGGACGTGCTGATCATCTACGACGACCTTTCCAAGCACGCGGTGGCCTACCGCGCCCTGTCTCTGCTCATTCGCCGTCCTCCGGGGCGCGAGGCCTATCCCGGCGACGTGTTCTATCTCCACTCCCGTCTGCTGGAGCGGGCGGCCTGCGTGGCGCCGGAATACGGCGGCGGCTCTATCACCGCCCTGCCTTTGATCGAAACTCAGGCCGGCGACGTGTCCGCCTATATCCCCACCAACGTGATCTCCATCACCGACGGACAGATCTTTCTGGAGACGGAGCTGTTCCACGCCGGTGTTATGCCTGCCATCAACCCCGGTATCTCGGTCAGCCGCGTGGGCGGTTCTGCCCAGCTCAAGGGTATGAAAAAGGTGGCCGGTGAGCTGAAGCTGCTGTACTCCCAGTACCGCGAGCTGCAGTCCTTCGCCCAGTTCGGCAGCGATCTGGATGCGGATACCAAGGCACGACTGGCCTTGGGTGAGCGCATTGTGGAGGTACTGAAACAGGGCAGAAATTCTCCCGTGCGTGTGGGTTGCCAGGTGGCCATCGTCTACGCCGTCATCAACGGCTGGCTCAACGATACCCCCGTCAAACAGGTCAAGGAATACGAAGCCCGGCTCTACGAACTGCTGGAGGCCAAGTATGCCGACTTCCTTGAGCGTGTTGAGTCCGGCAGCTGGGATGACAAGGATATTGCCGAACTGGAGCAGGCCTTGAACGAGATGAAGAGGTAAGGGTATGGGAGCTGACATCAAACAGCTGCGCACACGCATCAAAAGCGTGGACTCCACCCTGCATCTGACAAAGGCCATGGGCCTTGTGGCATCTTCTAAAATCCGTAAGGCGACGGAGTCCATGAACAAGGGCAAGGCATATGCAGATGCGCTGGGCGAGATGATCGTACGGCTTGCAAACAGTGAGGATTGCCGTAAAACGCCCTACATGGCAAAGCGGGAGGGTGACAGGACCTGCCTTGTGGTGGTGGCAGGTGACCGCGGCCTTGCCGGCGGCTATAACGCCAATATCTTCCGCCTGCTGCGCCAGTATCCCGATGCGGAGATCATCCCCATCGGCAAGCGTGCCTGTGACCGCTTTGGCGGCCGGCTGCACCACGCGGAGCATTATAACCACGCTGATGCCATGGCACTTGCGCAGACGCTGTGCCAGCGGTTCTGTGCCGAAGATTTTGACCGACTGGGCGTTGTGTGTACCCGGTATCACTCCATGATGAGTCAGGAGGCGTACGTCAACTGGCTGCTGCCCCTTGTACCGGAAGAGCGGGGCAGGGCAGATGACGCCATCTTTGAACCCGATGCCCCCACCGTCCTCAATGCGGTCATTCCCGAGTATATTGCGGGCATGATCCTTTCCTGTGTGAAGGAGAGCTTTGCCAGCGAGGTGGCCGCCCGCCGTGTGGCCATGGACAGCGCGGGCAAGAACGCCCAGGAGATGATCGACCGGCTGGGACTGGAGTACAACCGGGCCCGGCAGAGTGCCATTACGCAGGAAATCACAGAGATCGTCGCGGGAAGCGGCGTGTAATTCGAGAAAGGAGCGAGGTAGATGTCTGACACAGCAAAGGGCAGCGTCTATCAGGTCATGGGACCTGTTGTGGACGTGAGCTTTGAGACCGGCTTTCTGCCTGCCATTCATAACGCACTGACCATGAAAAACGGGGAGAAGACCCTGACTGTGGAAGTGGCGCAGCATATCGGTGACAATATCGTGCGGTGCATCGCCATGTCCTCCACCGACGGCCTGCGCCGGGGAACTCCCGTTACCGACACGGGCAATGCAATTGCAGTCCCCGTGGGCCGCACCACCCTGGGCCGTATTTTCAACGTGCTGGGTGACGTGGTGGATAATCAGCCTTACGACCATGCCGACGTGGAGCATTGGGACATTCATCGTCCCGCCCCCGGCTATAGCGAGCTGTCCACCTCTACCGAGGTGTTGGAGACCGGTATCAAGGTCATTGACCTGATCTGCCCCTACTCCAAGGGCGGCAAGATTGGCCTGTTCGGCGGCGCCGGTGTTGGCAAGACCGTGCTGATCATGGAGCTGATCAATAACATCGCCAAGCAGCACGGCGGTCTGTCCGTCTTTACCGGTGTAGGCGAGCGTACCCGCGAGGGTAACGACCTGTATAACGAGATGAAGGAGTCCGGGGTGCTGTCCAACACCACTCTGGTCTACGGCCAGATGAACGAGCCTCCCGGGGCCAGAATGCGGGTGGCTCTGTCCGGTCTGACCATGGCGGAGTATTTCCGCGATGAGGAGCATCAGGACGTGCTGCTGTTCATCGACAACATCTTCCGTTTCACCCAGGCGGGCAGCGAGGTGTCCGCCCTGCTGGGCCGTATGCCCAGCGCCGTGGGCTATCAGCCCACGCTGGCAACCGAAATGGGCGATTTGCAGGAGCGCATCACCTCCACTAAGAAGGGTTCCATTACTTCCATTCAGGCGGTGTATGTCCCGGCGGACGACCTGACCGACCCGGCTCCCGCAACCACCTTTGCCCACCTGGACGCCACCACGGTTCTGTCCCGCGGTATCGCTTCCCAGGGCATTTACCCCGCTGTTGACCCGCTGGAGTCCACCAGCCGCATCCTGTCCCCGGAGATCTTGGGTGAGGAGCATTATTCCGTGGCCCGGGAGGTGCAGCGTATCCTCCAGCGCTATCAGGAGCTGATGGACATCATCGCCATCATGGGTATGGATGAGCTGTCCGATGAGGATAAGCTGCTGGTCCAGCGCGCCCGTAAGATCCAGCGCTTCCTGTCCCAGCCTTTCGACGTGTCCGAGAAGTTTACCGGCATTCCCGGCTCTTACGTGCCTCTGGCGGAGACCATCCGCGGCTTCCGTGAGATCATCGAGGGCAAGCACGATGACCTGCCCGAGTCTGCGTTCCTCTTTGTCGGCACCATCGACGAGGCGGTAGAGAAGGCGAAGAAGGTGGCACGATGAACACCTTTGCCCTGCGCATCACCTCTCCCGAGGGCGACCTGTTCAGCGGCGAGGCCACTATGCTGAGTGTGCGGGGAACGGAGGGGGAACTGGCGGTCATGGCCGGTCATGTCCCGTTTGTGTCCTACATCGTGCCCAGCGATTGTAAAGTGGAACTGCCTGACGGAACTGTCAGGCAGGGCCGTATCGAGCGCGGCGTACTGACCGTGGCAACCGATAAGGTCATCCTCCTGTCGGGAGATTTCAGCTGGAAATAAGATCATAAAAGAGCCGTCACCCAATCGGGTGGCGGCTCTTTTGCGTTTGGTTTAATGAAAATCATAGTACATCCATAGTATGGTATAGCGGTCCTTCAAATCCTTGGCATAGCGGATGGCATCGGCGATACAAGCCTCACCATAGAAAGCGTAAAACTCTGCCGGGTCAAGCTCCACCAGACCCAGCAGCCGCTCGATCTCTTTGGCAGAGGGCATCTCGGCCAACACGGCGCGGATGGCGTCCTCGTGGTCGAGATAGGGGGCGGCATCGTCGCTTTGATAGCGGCCCATTTCCTCCTGCAGTGCCATGCAGCCGGGGGCAACTTGCTTGTACACGCGCGCCATCTCCGCACGATAGTGGTCAGGGTCGGGACGGTAAAGCCTGGCGGGGAATTTGCCCTGCAGCAGCTTTTCCCGCAGCTGGGCGGTTACGATGGTGGAATAGGCCACATCGATGCCGTGGGGGAAGTAGTCCCGGCCATTTATGATGCCGGTGATTTCAAAGAAGTGGGACAGGTGATGCTCGCTGCCCGAGGCGGGGCGGGAGTTGCCTACAAAACTGAGCAGGATGCCAACCACCACCAGCGCTTCCGTCAGGGCGGCGATAGCAGTTTCATCCCGGCGAAGAAGACCCTCGGCCAGCTTGATGGTGTTTTGCAGTTGCTCAAAGGTCAAATCGTAAATCTGCTGGCAGAAGTACTCTCTGTTGACCAGATGGCTCAGCTTCCAGTCATTCAGGGAGGAGTACTTGCCAATAATGTCGCCGTAACCGGCCTTGATCATCTCAAGGGGAGCGTTGGCCAGCACAGCGGGGTCAGCCAGAATGGCGGTGGGCAGACCCACGGGATAGGTCACCTTCATGCCGCCGGTGATCATGGCCGCACCGCTGGAGGCGTAGCCGTCCATGGAGGGGGCGGTGGCCACGATGATGTAAGGGATGCCGCTGGTGTGGCTGACGTACTTGCACAGATCCTGAATGACGCCGGAGCCGACGCCCACGATCATTTCCGTATCGCCCAGCTGGCTGGTGACGGCCTCGATGGCGTCTTCGTTGGGGATCAGCAGCGGTGTACCGGGGAACAGGACTGTTTGTACGCACTTGCCCTGCAGGACGTCGGCAACCTGTGCGCCTGCGGCGGCATAGGTGTTCTCATCGGCCACCAGCAGCACGTGGCTCACGTCACGGCAGAGCTCACCAAGACGCGCGGCGGCGTTGTGTTCGATATAAACAGCCTGAATGCTGCAGGTGTGGGGGCGGCCACAGGGGCAGTCCAAACCCTTGAGCAATGTGTTGATGTCCATGTGTCCTCCAGTCAGGCCAGCCGCACACCGCCCTCGGGGCGGATGGACAGCACGTGGCAGCTGCCGGAGCCGAGAACGGCCTCGATGCCGGTCTTGAAGCTGTCCAGCATATCCAGAGGGACAAAGGCCTGCACAGTGCCGGCAAAGCCGCCGCCGTGGACGCGGAACGCGCCGCGGCTGCCCAGCAGGGTGTCGCACAGAGCAAGGGCAACAGCCACGTCCTGATGCTCCACCGCCCCGGTGGGTACGATGTTCTGCAGATACATCCAGGAGCTGCGGCCGGACTGGCGGGCCAGAGACAGGAAAGCATCAAAGTCGCCCCGGCGCAGGGCCTCCACCTGACGGCACACCCGGTCATTTTCCTGATAGAAGTGGATGGCACGCAGGATGGCCCGGTCGGGTACCCGACCCTTCAGCTGGGGTAGGCGGGCGAAGAATTCCTGCTGAGGAACCTCGCGCAGGACCTCGGCACCGAAGTGGGCGCACAGGGCGCCCAGTTCCCGGGTAATGGCGGCGTACTCGTGGGTCAGGTCGGCATGGTCGGCGCCGCTGTCGATGATGCACAGAGCGTGGCCGGCGGCGGAAAAATCAAAATCTACGCGCTCCACAATGGGGGCGGAGGGGTCGTTGAAGTCCATAAAGACCATTCCGCCCACGGAGGAGGCGGCCTGATCCATCAGGCCGCAGGGCTTGCCGAAGTAGGCATTCTCCGCCCACTGGGCGATCTGGGCGATCTCCACGGCGTTGAGCTTGCGGTCAAAAAACAGCTCGTTGATAATGGTGCCGATGAGGACCTCAAAGGCGGCAGAGGAACTCAGGCCGCTGCCGGGCAGAACAGTGGAGGTGACAGATGCCTCAAACCCGCCCAGCACCGCGCCGCGGCGGGCAAAGCCGGCGGCCACGCCCCGGACCAGAGAGGCGGTGGTATTCTTCTCTTCCTCGCGGAGGGTCAGGTCGTTCACGGCAATTTCCACAGGGGCGTACCCCTGGGACAGGATGCGGATGATACCGGTGTCATTCAGGGTGACTTCCGCCACAGACTCCAGATCAACGGCGGCGGCCAGCACGCAGCCGTGCTGATGGTCGGTGTGGTTGCCGCAGATCTCCGTGCGGCCGGGGGCGGAAAAACGATACACTTGACTCATGATGCTACCTCGCTTCTATCTGTTTACAGACAAAACACACCGCGCGTGGACGGTGTGTTTTGGTTGTGTGTTTACTTGGTTTTGAAACCGTCCTTCAGGCTGACGGCACGGTTGAACACGGGGTGTTCGGGAGTGGAGTCCACACTGTCGGCGCAGAAGTAGCCCAGACGCATGAACTGGAAGCGGTCGGTGGGGTCGGTGTTGGCCAGGGAAGCCTCCAGCTTACAGCCGGTCAGAACCTCCAAAGAGGCGGGGTTCAGGCAGTCCAGAAAATCCTTGTCGCCGCCGTCGGGATCGGGGTCGGCAAACAGATTGTCGTACAGGCGCACCTCGGCATCAATGGCGGTGGCGGCGTCCACCCAGTGGATAGTAGCGCCCTTGACCTTGCGGCCGTCGGCGGGGTTGCCGCCCTTGGACTCGGGGTCGTAGGTGGCCAGAATCTCGGTCACGTTGCCGGCCTCGTCGGTGACGCAGCCGGTGCAGGTGATGAGATAGGCACCCTTCAGGCGGCACTCGGGGCCGTTGGGGAACAGGCGCTTGTACTTGGGGATAGGCTCCTGCATGAAGTCGTCCGCCTCGATGAACAGGTGGCGGGAGAAGGTGACCTCGCGGGTGCCGTCCTCGGGACGGTTGGGGTTGTTCTCCACCTCAAAGGTCTCGGACTGACCCTCGGGGTAGTTGGTGATGGTCAGGGGGATGGGGCGCAGGACCGCCATGACGCGGCGGGCGGACTCGTTCAGATCCTCGCGCAGGCAATGCTCCAAAAAGCCGTACTCCACGGTGGAGGGGTTCTTGGCTACGCCGATGCGGTCGCAGAAGTCGCGGATGGCGGCGGGAGTGTAGCCACGGCGGCGCAGACCGCACAGGGTGGGCATGCGGGGGTCGTTCCAGCCGGACACATAGCCCTCCTCCACCAGCTTGCGCAGTTTGCGCTTGCTCATAACGGTGTAGTTGATACCCAGACGGGCGAACTCGATCTGACGGGGCTTGGAGGGTACGTCGGTGTTGTTGATGACCCAGTCATACAGGGGGCGGTGATCCTCGTACTCCAGAGAGCACAGGGAGTGGGTGATGCCCTCCAGCGCGTCCTGAATGGGGTGGGCGAAGTCGTACATGGGGAAGATGCACCACTTGTCACCCTGACGGTGATGGTGGATATAACGGATGCGGTAGATGACGGGGTCGCGCATGTTGAAGTTGCCGCTGGCCAGGTCGATCTTGGCGCGCAGGGTCTTGGAACCCTCGGGGAACTCACCCTTGCGCATGCGCTCGAACAGATCCAGGGACTCCTCAATGGGACGGTCACGCCAGGGGGAGCGGGCGGGGGTGCCGATGTCGCCGCGGTATTCCTTGAACTGTTCGGGGGTCAGCTCGCACACATAGGCAAGGCCCTTTTTGATCAGGCCAACCGCCAGCTCGTAAGTCTTTTCGAAATAGTCACTGCCGTAGTAGAACCGGTCGCCCCAGTCGAAGCCCAGCCAGTGGATGTCCTCCTGAATGGCGTCCACAAACTCGGTGTCCTCCTTGGCGGGGTTGGTGTCGTCCATACGCAGGTTGCAGATGCCGCCGAACTTCTCCGCAGAGCCGAAGTCGATGATCAGCGCCTTGCAGTGGCCGATGTGGAGGTAGCCGTTAGGCTCGGGCGGGAAGCGGGTGTGTACCTGCATACCCTCGCACCGGCCGCCCTCGGCCAGATCCTCGGTAATAAATTCGTGGATAAAGTTTTGGCTGGTGACAGCGCCCTCTTCGGCGGTGTTCAGAATCATCTCGTCAGCCATAATAGAATCCCTCCTGTCAGTATTGGGGAATGTTACATTCTCAACGCCCTATTTTACACCATAACATCCATGAATTGCAAGGGGTTATTCCGATTAAATAATAAAACCGCCCCGATATAAAATCGGGGCGGTGAAGAGATGAACTTACAGCCTGACGGTCTCGCCGGTGCGCAGGGACTTGGTTTCGGCCAGGGCGATGCGCAGGGAGTCGCGGACGGAGAGAGGATTGGTCAGGTGGGTGCAATCCTTGTCATCCAAAATCCAATCAATAAAGGTGGTCAGTTCCACAAAGTGGGAGTCCTCGGGAGGAATGTTTTCCTCGTGGCTCTCCTCGTCGGTGTAAACCATCAGCTTCTTTTCGGGGGTGTAGACGACAGTGGCCTTTTCGAAGTTGATGATGGTCTGCTTGGTGAAGGGGTAGGTCTGAGGCATGGACCAGTCGGCGCTGCCGGTGACCACCTTGTCATCGTAATCGTAGCGGGTGATGACGCTTTCCAGCTCACCCTTATCGTGGGTGCCAACGGAGCGGACGCTCTTGGGCATGCCGAACAGGTAGTTCATCAAATCCACGTCGTGGATGTGCATATCCAGCACGCAGCCGCCGCTCTTCTCCGGATCCAAAATCCAGTTGTTGTACGTCCACAGGGGGGTCTGGGAGTAGCGGCAGAACTCCATGCGGCGAACCTTACCGTAGGTGCCCTCGTCCAGGAACTGCTTGATGCGGATGGCGGCGGAGGTGAACCGGGCGCTTTGGCCGATCATCAGCTTGGCGGAGGAGCGGTCAGCGGCCTCGATCATGCGGGTACAGCCCTCCTCGGTCAGAGCCATGGGCTTTTCGGACAGGATATGGATACCGCGCTCCAGGGCGTAGAGGGCCACTTCCTCATGCATGAAGGTGGGGGTGGCGGAAATGACGAAGTCGGGCTTTTCGGTGTCGATCAGTTCCTTGTAGTCTTCGTAGAAGCCACACTCGGTCAGGTCGATTTTGGAGATGTCCACAGTGCCGAAGTTCAGGCTGACGTTCTCAAAAAAGGCTTCCTTGGACGCACCGCAGATGGCGCACAGCTTCATGCGGCCGGGGTGCGCCTGTTCCAGACGGAGCATATTGTTCATGTGGACCTTACCAAGGCCGCCAAAGCCGATAATTGCATAGCGAAGCATAGGATTTCCTCCTTGTTAAATGAGCTGTTGCAGGTTGTGGATGGATTTCTGGGTTTTGAGTAAAGGCTCGTTGCTGGTGATGAGTTCGATGGACAGGGTGCCGTCGTATCCGGCATTGTCCAGTTCGGCGATGATGTCGCGAATGGGGAGGATACCCTCGCCGGTGACGGCGTGGTCAAAGCCGCGGCCGTACATCTGCTTGGGGGGATCCACCTCCACGGGGATGATGTCCTTCAGGTGAACGTGAATGGTGCGATCCAGCAGAGCCACGCAGGCATCGTAGGGGTTGCAGCTTTGGGAGATCCAGAAGCTGCCCGTATCCAGCACGTACTGCAGCTCGGGGACGCGATCCAGGTAAAATTTCATGTCATCGATCGAAGCGATGGTGCTGTCCTGGCGGGAGAAATTCTCCAGCACGGTGGTCACGCCGTACTGAGGGGAGCGCTCCACCGTCATGTGCAGGAAGTCCAGAATCTGCGCCTGCTTATCCTCGCGGGAAACCTCGCCGTTGAACAGGGGAACCGGCATAAAAATGTTGGTGCCCAGATTGGCGCAGCGCTCCAGATGGGTGTCGATCTCGTCGGCCAAAGCGGTGGGCGTTTTAGCCTTCACAGCGTCCAGCTTGATGTCGCAGTACATGCTGGACACGGCGATGCCGGCATCATCCAGCTGCTGCTTGATTTTGCCGATGGGGCGCACTTCAAAATGGCGGCTGTCGGCGTCCACGCACTGCAGACCGGCCAGCTCCGGACGGGCCAGCACGCCGGACAGGGTCTCGCAGCCCAGCTGATCCTGCATAACGAACAGCTGGTGCATAAAGGTTCCGATTTTCACAGCAGTCCCTCCTTACAGCAGGGCTTCCAGATAAGCCTTGCCGGCGGTGATCTCCGCCTCGCGGTTGGGGTCGCCGTAGTTTTCCCGCTCGATGGTCAGTACGCCGTCGTAGCCGTACTCACGCAGCACTTCGATCAGGCCGGGGAAGTCTACGTCGCCCTTGCCAATGGGCATTTCGTGCTTTTCGCACTTGGGGGGGACCAGCTGCAGGGCATCCTTGGCGTGGAAGCCGCGCACGTACCGGCCCAGAAACTTCAGAGTGGTGACGGGGTGGCTGCCGCGGCCGTTGAGGATGAAGTTGGCCGGGTCGAAGTTGATGCCCATATTGTCCGCGCCCACGTCATTGAACAGGTAAACGAGGGACAGGGGCAGCTCCTCGCCGGTTTCAAGCAGGAAGTACTGGTCGCGCTCTTTCAGCTTCTTGCAGAGGTAGCGCAGAGCCTGCACCACACCCAGATGGTCGCGGTCGAAGGGGTTGTCGGGAAGATAGCCGATGTGGGTGATAATGTTCTGCACACCCAGGGCGTGGGCGAAGTCCGCGCCCTTTAAAAGTTCCTGAATGCGCTGGGCGCGGTACTCGGCGGGGACAAGACCCAAAGTCAGATAGCCGTTGGGGTAAGGCCACACTACGGGGCCGGACCAGCCGCACCACACGGCGGTGACGGTAAAGTTAAAATCCTTGCATGCCCGCTTGATTTCGGCGATTACATCGTCGCTATATAAGGACATATCCCAAATGGACAGCTGGCCGTTGTCAAAGCCGAGCTTTGCGTTGATGGCAATGGCTTCGTAGGGACTGGGATATTCGTCTACTTTAATAAGGATACCGACTTTCATATCTGTGGTTCTCCTTTCGTTTACAGCAGACCGTTGGCGGTCAGCTTGTCACGCAGCCAGTTGTAGGACTGCTGTGCCCACTCGAAGGGGGTGGCATCCACGGCGGTGCCGAACTCGATGCTGATGATTTCGGCGTCGCCCTTGCCGACCAAAGTCTTGACCAACTCGTCGGTGTCAATCTCGCACTTCCACATGGGGGTGAGGTAGCGGGTCTCGGCGGCGAAGCCTTTCAAGTGGACGATGCGGGAGCGGTGGGGGAACTGCTTCACCTTTGCGATGGGGTCGGCGCCGCCGGCCATCGCGTTGCCGGTGTCGATCATATACATATAGTCATTGGGGGTGTTGCGTAGCAGGTAGTCCATGAAGGACTCTTTGCCGTCTACAAGCACCATGTGGTCGCGGTCATGGTCATGGTAGCCGGTCTCAAAGCCGGCATCCTGCAGGCGCTTGGCGACCTTCAGGGCGGTGTCGGCCAGTTCGCGGGCCAAAGCGGGGTTGTTATTGACTTCTTCCAGCGTGGGCTTGGGCACGGCAGCCATGATGATGACGGGGCAGTCCATGGCACGGGCCAGCTCGATGGTGCGCTCCATGTCCGGCTCGGAAGTGAAATACTTCCAGTCCAGCATCATGGAGTAGCAGGCAAGCCCCGTAGCCTTCAACGCCTTGCGGTAACGCTCCGGCTCAAAGGGGCAGTACTGCAGCACCATTTCCACGCCGTCATAACCCATGGCGGCAACACGCTGCAGGGTGGTTTCGGGGTCCTCCATAAAGGCATCGCGCACGCAGTGAATCTGCAGGCCCAGTTCCAGTTTTTTCATGATGTAATACCTCCGTCATTCGATGACTTAAATTGCAAGGGGCGTTACCATTATAAATAAATGCATGGGAAATATCATGTATATAATTAACGCATAATATTGTAAATAGCAAATATCTATGGATTCTATTATAAAAAGAGGGGCGAGGTTTTGCAACCTCGCCCCAACAGTTAGGACTAAAAGTATAAGTTATAGAACCAATGTTATACAGCGGATCAGATCTTCTTGGCGTTGGCCAGCAGATACTTCTCAGCCTCAGGGTTCCACAGACCGTGGTTGGCCTTGCACATACGATCCAGCTCGGCGAACATGGGATCGGTTTTGCCCTTCTCCTCAAACTCGTCGATGGCGGTCAGGGGCAGATCAATGTGGTTGTAGATCAGCTTCTTGCCGCCGGGGATCTTGGGCAGGTTCAGGATGGTGTCGATGGCTGCATTCAGACCGCCGATGTGGGTGACCAGGGCGGAGGGATTCAGCTTGCCGGCGTTCATCATCTCGATAGCCTCGCGCATATCGTCGGTGTTGCCGCCGGAGGTACCTACCACGTGAGTGTACAGGTAGTGGACGTTGTACCAGTTGAAGGGAGCCTTGAACTTGCTGTCGGTAGGACCGGCGAAGAAGTTCAGGCAGCCGTCGAAGCCCAGAATATCGTCGGCCTGCTCGATAACAGGGGCGACGGGGGCGAAGCACACCACGTCGTCGTAGCCGGTGCCGCCGGTCAGGCTGCGCAGGTACTCGGTGGCGTTCTCCATGCGGGTGTTGACGTAGTGCAGCTCGATGCCGTACTTGGCGGCCTCTTCCACGGTGTAGATGGAGGCGGCGCGCTTCAGACGGGCGTCATCAATGTCGGTAATGACCAGCAGGGAGGGGCGGCGGTCACAGTGGATGGCGTAGTCGATGGCGGCCAGACCCATGGGGCCGACGGAAGCCAGCAGAGCCATCTTGCCGCCCTCCTTGATGCCCATCTCGTGGACGTAGGAGCCGGCCTTGGTGTGGTACATGGCATGGAAGGTGCCGATGACACAGCTCAAAGGCTCGGCCAGAGAGCCGTAGTAGTAGGTGTCGGAATCGTAGGGCAGCAGGCAGTCGCAGATCAGGTTCTCGATGGGAACGTTGCCGTACTGGGAGTTGCCGCCGCAGTAGGAGTAGGAGTAGCCGGGAGCCATCTGGGAACCCTTGTAGAAGTGGGCAGGCTGGATGACGAACTTGTCGCCGGGCTTATACTTGTGCTTCCAGTTCTCGCCGACCTCCACGATGTCGCCGCAGAACTCGTGACCCACGATGGTGGGGTTCACGTCGCAGTCGTCGGGTACGCGCTTGTGCTCGGGACCCTCAATAGCGGCCTTGTAGGTGGACATGCAGATACTGTCGGAGATCACGCGCACACGCACGTCGTCGGGGCCGACGTCGGGCAGGGTCACGTCATCCAGACGCAGGTCCATCTTGCCATGGATACGGACAGCTTTGGTATTCATAGTGTAATTCCTCCTTTACACAACTTCACCGATGCTGGTGTGCTTGAGAGCATCGGCGGCACGGCGCAGCTCGGCAGGAGCAGCACCGTCAAGGATCTTTTGGTACATGGGCAGGATCAGCTGGGCCAGCTTGCTGTCGGCAGCCAGACCGGAAACCTCGGCCAGCACCTTGGCAGCGGCGTCCATGGACTGTTCCATACCCTCGGCCTCGCGGATATAGCGGTGGACGGCAGCGGCGGCACCCACGGCGATGTAGGCGGGGGTGATGCCCTGCTCCAGAGCCAGCAGGGAAGAGCCGATCATGCGGTCTGCAGGGGCCAGCTTACGGGCGGGGTCGCCGCCCACGCGCTGGCAGGTATCACCCAGAGCGGCGTTGGTGAAGCGGCCCGGCAGGTCGGTGATGTGCAGCTGCAGATGGATGGGGTCGGCACCGTACTTCTTGCACAGAGCCATGGCGCTTTCCAGCATGGCGTTCTGCACCAGCACGCGGACCTCGGCCACGTCGATGGACTGGTAGATGTAGTCCAGACCCAGCAGGTCGCCCAGGTAGGCGCAGGTGGCATGGCCCATGTTGTGGACGTACAGCTTGCGCTTGATGTAGAAATCAAACGGCTCATAGGGGACCATGTTGCGGATGTCGGGGACACCGCCCTTGAAGGCCTCCTTATCCGTGGGCAGGAAGCCGTAGCGCTCCACGCACACGCGCATGGGGTCGCCGTCCTTCATTTCCTCGGTCTGGACGGGGACCATGCGGCCGATGGAAGCCTCAACAAGGCCCACGGTCTCGTCGAAGCGCTTGCACTCCTCAGCGGTGAGCTGCTCCTTGAGCATACCCTCCAGTACCTTGTTGGCGTCCATCAGGTTTTCGCAGATGATGATGTTCAGAGGGCCGCCGTTGTTTGCCCAGCGCTGACGCAGACCGGCCACGATGTTGGGCACGATGAACTTCAGAATGCGGGCGCCCACGGCGGTGGCCATGATGTCACAGTTGGCGATGGCGTTGGCGGCGGCAGCGGTATCGTTACCGTTGACAGCAGTAACGTTCTCGATCCACACGTCCTCATGACCCTGGCTGGACACATAGCGCACAGGGTAGGTGCGGCGCTGCTGCAGGTCGTTGACCACGGCCTCGGCCACATCAATGAAGGTGACCTCATAGCCGGACTGGCTGAGCAGAGCGCCAACAAAGCCGCGGCCGATATTGCCGCCGCCGTACATAACAGCTTGTTTCATGCTGTTTCTCTCCTTTGGTAGGCCCGACCGACGGACCCCGTCGGTCGGGCGTGTGATTAAACTCGGGGGCAGGTCTTTGCCAGCTCCCAAACCTGGTCGGCGGGCAGCATACCGTCAACGGAGTTTTCCGCAAACAGGCTGGCGGCCGCGGCGGCGGAGGCGTAGGACAGCATATCCTCGTCGGAGTAGCCCTGCATGATGGAATACAGGCAGCCCGCGCAGAAGGCGTCGCCCGCACCCACGCTGCCCGCAATGCGGGCGGGGTCCAGCTTCAGGGAGTTGACACGGGTGAAGGTGCCGGTGGGCACATCCAGGCAGAAGCCGGCAGGCTTGCAGTGGACGACCACCTTGTCCTTAACACCGCAGGCGGCCATCTTTTCCATAGCCAGACGGATGTTGCCCTCATTCAGGGAGCCGTCCTCATTGTAAGGATCCAGATCCCAAACGGCGCAGCACTCGATCTCGTTGATGATGGCGTAGTTGCAGTAGGCAAGGGCAGGGGGGATCTTGGTGCGGAAGTTGCCCATGCTGTCGCTGACCGCGTCGATGGAGGTCTTGATGCCCAGATCCTGTACCTGCTTGAGGAAACGGGCCATAACGGTGCCGTACTCGGCATCGTCGGCGTCGAAACCGTCCAGCAGCATGATGTAGCCCATGTGCAGCAGCTTGCCTTTCAGGGTGGACAGGTCAACGTACTCGGGGTTGAACAGCGCATTGGCACCGCGGGCCTGGAAGAAGGTGCGCTCGCCGCCCTGCAGGCTCATGACGTCGGTGAAGCTGGTGGGGGCATCGTCGGTGCGCAGTACGCGCTCGGTGTTGATACCGTGACGATCCATCTCACCTACAACATAGTCGCCGTAGGCGTCGTTGCCTACCAGACCGATGGCACCCAGACCGAAGTCGGGGTTCATCTTGGCCAGGTCGATGATGGTGTTGGTCACGCAGCCGCCCACGGACTGGGTGGGAGGAGCCACGATGTTGGCCAGCATACCCAGCTGAGGGTAGCAGTCAACGCGCTTGACAACGTCCACAATGACGTTGCCGCCGATCCAAAGATCGGGAGTCTTCTTGCAGCAGCCCATATTAGTTCACATCGGGGACCAGGGGACCGGCCAGTTCGCTCAGGTAGAACAGCTTGCCGGGGAAGGTGGGCATATAGCTGGAGGTGATCCACATGCTGGGACCATAGTGCAGGGTGGTCAGGAAGCTCATGCCCTGCCAGCCCATGCCGCGGCCCAGAGCGCCGTCGGCACCGCCGATGATGTAGTCAGCCTGGAACAGCAGGCCGGGGCCAACGGTGTTGGCGCGGCAGGGAACCAGGGTGGTGCGGCTCTTGAAGCTGGTGATGGCGTTCTGCTCGATGGTCAGGGGGTGCAGCTTGGCGGCGATGCGGTGGGTCTGAGCCTTCCACTCGGCCTCGCTGGCGAACTCAGCGGCAAACTGAGGCTCCCAGAAAGCGATGTGGCACATACGGCCGATGCCGAAGATCAGCACCAGCTTGGCACCCTCGGCCTTCAGAGCAGCGATCTTGCCGGCGTAGGTGGGCAGGTTGTCCTTGGTGGCGAAGTTGCGCTGATTCTCGGGGATGGTCAGCTCACCCAGGGGGTTGAAGAAGGCCTGCTTCATGCAGAACTCGAAGGCAGCGGGGTCGGTGTTGGGCAGGGTAGTGCCGTTCTCGTCAGCCCACTCGTCCATGTTGAAGGTGTAGCAGTGGTCGCACTTGACGTTCCACTCCTTCAGGAAGTAGACGGCCCAGCGGTACATGCCCATGGGGCCAACGGGGATGATCATGGCCAGCTTCTCGCCGCGCTCGCGAGCCAGCTTGATCTGCTGGGCGATCTCGTGACCCATCATCATGTCAAACTCGTGGATGTTGTCGCAGGCGACGGGCTGGAAGTCCTTGTGCCAGAAATCCTCGCGCTGCACACCCTTCTCGCAGCAGGCGTCGATCTTGGCCATATCCCAACCGGCGGGGTAGAAGCCTTCCAGCAGGGAGTTCTTAACAGTGCTCATAAAATCCATGATAATTTCTCCTTTTCGTTTGTTTTATTTTAAGTTTTTAACTTAACAGATTTGGGTGCGGGGATCAGAAGGGAATCAGTTCCTCGGTGAAGGGGCCGCCGTACTCGCACAGCTGATAGAACTCGGCGAAGGGGATCTTGCTGCCCTTCTCGGCACCGTAGCGCTTGACCAGTGCGTCGCGGAACTTGGCGGTCTTGCGGGCGAAGCGGTACTCGCAGATTTCACTTTGCTGGGGCTCGTTCATCTGCTCCAGCGTCAGGGGAGTGCCCTCGCGGGGCACGCGGGTGCCGTGCAGCCACTCCAGACGCTCCGCGGCGCCTTCGGGCACGGTGTCCAGGGTGTGGTAGGTCCAGGGCAGCCACTCGTACATCTGGGACACGTGCAGGTCCATCATCTCAAACTGCTTGTCGATAACATCGGTGGTATCCACAGCCACATCGGGAACGAAGGGGGGATTCTGGAAATCATCGCTGAAGAAGAGAATGGCGGGCGTGCTGGGCAGGGCGGGGGTGTCGGGGCAGAAGTTGGGCACGATCAGCATGTAGGACGCATCCTGTACCAGAATGGCGGCATTGCGGTGATCGGCGTGGTAGTCGTTGGGACGGTTGCAGAAGATGATGTCGGGGGCGAACTTACGAATGTCGCGCACCAGACGCTCGCGGTTGGCGATGGTGGCCTCCACCATGCAGTCGTGAGAATCCTCCCACACGTCATATTCCAGACCGGCGAACTTGCCCACGGCCAAGGACTCGCCACGGCGGCGCACGCGAATCTCTTCGGGGGTCATCTCGTGGTGGCCACGGTCACCGTTGCACAGGGACAGGAACTTGACGGTGTGACCGGCCTGAATGTACTTCAGGGCGGTGCCGCCGCAGGAGATGTCACAGTCATCGGGATGGGCGCCAATCATCAGAACGCGCAGTTTTTTGCTCATGATATGTAGCCTCCTTTAAGGTCAGGGAAGCATGCGTTTGGTGAACACCTTGGGCCAGGCGTAGCACTGGGTGAAGGCCTCGGCATACTGGACGTTGCTCTGCAGGCCGCGGAAGCGGGCGCAGGTCTTGACAAACTCGGCAAAGTCGATGTGGTCATGGTCGCGCATCCACTTCATCTGGCTGACGTGGCACTCCAGCATTTCCAGCTTCAGGTCGATGGTGTCGGAGATGTCCACATACTCGGTGGGCTGGAAGTTGACACCGGCCAGGGTGTCCATGTAGTACAGGGGAGTCAGGGCAGCAGCCTCGCCCTGGCCGTCCATGTAGTGGGGGACGCTGGCGGCGAAGGTGGCGTCGAAGACCAGCTTGCTCACCGCGGTGTGGTCGGGCATATAGTCGTTGGGGCTGTGAGTGATGATCACGTCGGGCTGAGCCTCGCGGATGACCTTGACCACGCGGTCGCGCTGCTCCTTGTCGGGGTAGGCCAGCAGGTCGCCCACGTCGCAGGTGATCACCTTGATGCCGGCCAGAGCGCCGGCGTTGCGGGCCTCCTGAGCGCGCATGGTGCGCAGCTCGTCAGGCTGGATGATGGCGTGGCCCAGGTTGCCGTTGCACACGTGGCAGACGGTGACATTGTGGCCCTGCTTGACATACTTGGCCAAGGTGCCGGCACATGCGACCTCGATGTCATCGGGATGGCAGCCGATTGCAAGAACGTTCATTTGTCTTTTCCTCCTGTTTGATTATTTTTAACTGCACAGGGGCAGCTTATTGAATACGATAAAATTATATGGTATAATACAAAAAAAGTATTTACCTATTCGTTTCCGATATTTAACACATCGTACACGGAGGGAGGTTGGAGGATGAGCTTTGAGCAAGCGCCCGTCAAGCGGGAAATAGAAATCGAGGGGTTTCACGCCCTGTACTATTTTGAGTTTGACCGGAATTTTTACCATCCGCCGGAGCGGCACGATTTCTGGGAGCTGGTCTACGTGGACGACGGCAACATCAACGCCGTTGTGGACGGTATCGGCTGCAGCCTCAGCCGGGGTCAGGTCATCTTCCACCAGCCGGGGGAGAATCACTCCCACATCGCCAATGGCGAGGATGCCAGTAACGTGGTGGTAGTGTCCTTTTCGTGCAAAAGTCCGGTGATGTCCTTCTTTAATCGCAAGATTTTTACTCTGGAGCGGGCGCCGAAGAGAATTCTGTCCCTGTTTTTGGAGGAGGCACAAAATGCCCTTGGCAAGCTGCCGGGGGACTACGCCGACAAGGCGGCCCCCGACTTCTCCCACGCCGCCCCCGGTGCAGCCCAGCTGATGGAGTGCTATCTGGTGGAGTTTTTGTTTTCCCTCATTCGCAGCGATGAAAACTCCGTGCTGGCCATGAGTCAGACTCCGGACACCCGGCGTCTGGCGGAGAGTTCTCTGTCCGATTCGGTGGAGAGCTATATGGAGCGGCACCTGGCCGAGCCGCCGTCGCTGGACGTTTTGTGCCGCCACTTCAGTGTCAGCCGCACCTACCTGTGCCGCATCTTCCGGGAAGCGACCGGCACCAGCCCCGTGGATCACTGGACCCGCCTGAAAATCAAGCGGGCCAAGGCGATGATCCGGCAGGGCGGCTATAACATCACACAGATATCCGAGCAGTTGGGGTATTCCAGCATCCATCATTTCACCCGCATGTTCAAGCGGGTGACCGGTATGGCGCCCACGGCCTACCGGGACAGTGTGGGTACGTAAGGAGGCAGTATGGAACAGACGATCATTGTTTTGGGCGGCGGACCTGCGGGCCTTTCAGCCGCCATTGCCGCCCGCAGCCGGGATAAGCGGGTGCTGGTCATCGGTAATCCGATTGAGAGCAGCGCACTGGCCAAGGCGGAGCGGGTGGATAACTACCCGGGTCTGCCCGGGTTGACCGGCATGGAACTGCTGGAAAAGATGCAGACTCACGCAAAGAATATGGGCGCGGAGTTTATCACGGGACGTGTCATCGCCGCTATGAGCTGGGGCGACAGCTACGCCCTGACCGTGGGCAGTGAGGTGTATCAGTGCGGTGCGCTGGTGCTGACTCCCGGTGTGGTACAGACCGCCAAATACCCCGGGGAGGAGAAACTGCTGGGCCGCGGTGTCAGTTACTGTGCCACCTGCGACGGCATGCTGTACCGGGGCAGGGATGTGGTAGTGGTTGGCCGCACCGAGGATGCTCCGGCGGAGGCAAACTTCCTGCAATCAATAGGCTGTAAAGTGACTTACATTGCCACAAAGAAACCGGAAAGTCTGAATGAGAGTATCGGATACCTGCCCCTGGGCAAACTGGAAGTGACCGGAGAGGACCGGGTGGATGGCATTGTTCTGAACGGGGAAAAGTACCCTTGTGACGGTGTATTTATCCTGCGTAAAGCTGTGGCGCCCGCCGACCTGCTGATGGGTCTGGAACTGGAAAACGGCGCCATCCGGGTAGACCGTTCTATGACGACCAATCTGCCCGGTGTCTTCGCCGCCGGTGACTGCACGGGCCGGCCTTATCAGGTGGCAAAAGCAGTGGGAGAAGGCTTGACAGCAGGAGAGTGTGCAGTAGAATACCTTGACAGTAAGAATCAATAAGGAGGATAATATTTATGACCATTCATTTCAACAAAGAGGGATTTGAGAAGGCGCTGGCGTCCGGCCAGACCATGTTGGTGGATTTTTGGGCCGGCTGGTGCGGACCCTGCAAGATGCTGGCACCCACGATCGAGGCTCTGGGCGAGCAGTACGAGGGCAAGGCCATCGTGGGCAAGATCGACGTGGATGAGGAGCAGGAACTGGCCATCCGTTACGGCGTCATGTCCATCCCCACCGTCATCTTTTTCAAGGGCGGTGCCGAGGTGGACCGCAAGGTGGGCGTGATGCCCACACAGGCATATCAGGACGTGCTGGACAAGCTTGGCTGATCTTCAAAACGCCGCGGCAGATGCCGCGGCGTTTTTATGCGAAAAATAGCAGGGGAGAGGTGCATTTGCTCTTGAAATTTGGTGTCGACTCGTATATAATAAACAAACGCGTACCCAAATGGCGGTTTTGCACATAGCAAAGCCGAAGTTTCAGATATAGGAAGTGTTCAATTTGAAGTACGATTTTACTGCCATTGAAAAGAAGTGGCAAACCAAGTGGAAGCAGGAGCATACCTTTGCCTGCAAGACCGGCGACGACAAACCCAAGTTCTTCGGTCTGGTGGAGTTCCCTTACCCCTCCGGCAACGGTCTGCACGTGGGCCACGCCCGTCCCTACACCGCCATGGACGTTATCGCCCGCAAAAAGCGCATGGACGGCATGAACGTGCTGTTCCCCATGGGCTTTGATGCTTTCGGTCTGCCTACCGAGAACTACGCCATCAAGAACCACATCCATCCCGCCAAGGTGACCGAGGACAACATTGCCAACTTCACCCGTCAGCTGGAGATGCTGGGTTACTCCTTCGATTGGGACCGCACTGTGGACACCACCGACCCCAACTACTACAAGTGGACCCAGTGGATCTTCCTGCAGCTTTATAAGCATGGTCTGGCCTACAAGTCCACCATGCCCGTGAACTGGTGTACCAGCTGCAAGTGCGTGCTGGCCAACGAGGAAGTGGTGGACGGCGGCTGCGAGCGCTGCGGCAGCCCTGTTATCCGCAAAGAGAAGAGCCAGTGGATGCTGAAGATCACCGCCTACGCCCAGCGTCTGATCGACGATTTGGATCAGGTCAACTTCATCGAGCGCGTCAAGCTCCAGCAGAAGAACTGGATCGGCCGCTCCACCGGCGCTGAGGTGACCTTCAAGGCCACCACCGGGGAGGAGATCGTGGTCTTTACCACCCGCCCCGACACTCTGTTCGGTGCTACCTACATGGTTCTGTCTCCCGAGCATGCTCTGGTCAAGGGCTGGCTGGATGCCGGCAAGCTGGCCAACGCCGACGAGGTCGTTGCCTATCAGAAGGTCGCCGCATCCAAGTCCGATTTGGAGCGCACCGAGCTGAACAAGGAAAAGACCGGTGTGTGCCTGGACGGCGTGCGCGGCATCAATCCCGTCAACGGCAAGGAAATTCCTATCTTCATTTCCGACTACGTGCTGTCCACCTACGGTACCGGCGCCATTATGGCTGTTCCCGCCCACGATGACCGCGACTGGGAGTTTGCCAAGAAGTTCGGCTGTGAGATCATCGAGGTTGTCTCTGGCGGCGGGGATGTGCAGCAGGCTGCCTTTACCGCCAAGGACGATACCGGCATCATGGTCAACTCCGAGTTCCTCAACGGCCTGACCGTTAAGGATGCAATTCCCGTCATTACCAAGTGGCTGGCGGAGAAGGGCATCGGCGAGGCCAAGGTCAACTACAAGCTGCGCGACTGGGTCTTCTCCCGTCAGCGCTATTGGGGCGAGCCCATCCCCATGATCTGGTGCGACAAGTGCGGCTGGCAGCCCATGCCCGAGGAGCAGCTGCCCCTGCTGCTGCCCGACGTGGAGTCCTACGAGCCCACCGACGACGGCGAGTCCCCCTTGTCTAAGATGCATGATTGGGTCCGCACCACCTGCCCCTGCTGCGGCGGTGAGGCCAAGCGCGAGACCGATACCATGCCCCAGTGGGCCGGCTCCAGCTGGTACTTCTTGCGGTACATGGACAACAAGAACAACAACGAGCTGGTCAGCAAGGCTGCCGAGCAGTACTGGGGTCCCGTGGACTGGTACAACGGCGGTATGGAGCATACCACCCTGCACCTGCTGTACAGCCGCTTCTGGCATAAGTTCCTGTACGACATCGGCGTGGTGTCCACCCCCGAGCCTTACGCCAAGCGCACTTCTCATGGCATGATTCTGGGTGAGGGCGGCATCAAGATGTCCAAGTCCCGCGGCAATGTGGTCAACCCCAACGATGTTATCGACGAGTTTGGCGCCGACACCATGCGCACCTACATCATGTTTATCGGTGACTTTGAGAAGGCTGCCGCCTGGTCTGCCAACGCCGTCAAGGGCTGCAAGCGTTTCCTGGACCGCGTGTGGAATCTGGCCACCGAGCAGGAGCATACCGGCGACGAGTATTCCAAGGACAACGAGGCTCTGGTCCACAAGACCATCAAGAAGGTGTCCGAGGATATCGAGGCCATGAAGTTCAACACCGCCATCGCCGCTCTGATGGCTCTGGTCAACGAGTTTTACGCCAACGGCGCCAGCCGCGGCGATATGAAGGCTCTGCTGCTGATGCTGTCTCCTTTCGCGCCTCACATGTGTGAGGAACTGTGGGAGATGGCCGGCTACGGCGGTCAGGTGTGCCTGCAGTCCTGGCCTGAGTACGATGCCTCCAAGACTGTTGCCGACACTGTGCAAATGGCCGTTCAGGTCAGCGGCAAGGTCAAGGCCAACATCGTCGTGCCTGCTGATGCCTCCGACGAGGAGATCGTGGCAACTGCTCTGGCTGACGAGAAGGTGGCCAAGCTGGCTGAGGGTATGACTTTGGTGAAATCCATTGTTGTCAAGGGTAAATTGGTAAGTCTCATTTTCAAGCCGCAGGCCTGAAAACAGGGGGATAGTGAGAAGCGGCGAAAGTTTTGAAAAAATTCATAAGTTTCTTGCAAAACCATCCTTGACAAGTGACATCATTTTGCATATAATAATTTACTGTTAAAGCCATATCTATGGCTCTTTCATGTTGGAGTTTACTCCTCAATTCGGAGGGAGGGATATACAATGTCGGAAGTCCGTGTTCGTGAAAATGAATCTCTGGAAAGCGCCCTGAAGCGCTTTAAGCGCAGCTGCGCCAAGTCCGGTGTCCTGGCCGAGGTCCGTAAGCGTGAGCATTACGAGAGCCCCAGCGTCAAGCGCCGCAAGAAGTCCGAGGCTGCCCGCAAGAACCGCAAGAAGTTCTACTAAGAACAAAAGCGCACCGCAACGATCGTTGCGGTGCGCTTCTTTTTGTCAAAAGAAATATAAAAAAGAATTGACAAACCTATGGTGGTGTGGTAATATACTACTTGCGCTGAGGCGAAAGCCGATGATGCGTGTACGGGGGTATAGCTCAGCTGGGAGAGCGCTTGAATGGCATTCAAGAGGTCAGCGGTTCGATCCCGCTTATCTCCACCAAGTAGACCTGAAATCGAAAGATTTCAGGTCTTTTTTCGTCTGAAATCAGTCTTTTTCGTCCATTCTATTGCATTTATTCAAGAAGTCGCGGAACACTTGCTTTCCGCGGAACTTTATGTACCAGAGTTCGTACCAGAATTACGATGGCACACTCTGGACAGGGTGTCACATCATCCCACGTTGGGGAATTGGATGACTCTGCAGGAACTTCCATCCGGGTCGTCCGGTCCGCTGCGGCCTGTTGGAAAGGCTTTGCTGAACCGATCAATGGCATCCAGTCGGATGGATTCCTGTACGTGGAGGTAATGCTGCGTCATATCCACATCGGCGTGGCCCACAATGCTCTGGATGGTGGAGAGATCCACACCCAATGCCTGCATCTGCGAGACGTAAGTATGTCGGCAGGAATGAGGCGTAAGGGTTGGAACTTCCGGGATAGCTTCCAGCGCCTTGCGGAACTGGTCGCGGAAGTGAGAGGGATTGCAGGGATTGTCCTTCTTCCGTTCCTCCCAGACAAACTTCTTCTCCGTCTGCCTCAGAGCCACAGCACACCATCGCAGACTTTGAGGAACGGGAATGGTTCGGTAGCTATCCCGGGATTTGGGTAAGCCGACCACCGCAGTTCCTTTCTGCATATTGATGGCCTGTTCAATGCGGATGTGAGAGCCGTCTGTGTCAATGTGGCGCGGTTCCAATGCCAAGAGCTCCTGCGTTCTCATGCCGGTGCCCAACATCAGCCGGATGCTGAGTCCGATACGATTTTCGGGAAGTCGTTCCATGAGGATGGAGACTTCTTCCGCGGTGAACGCATCTTTCCGTTTTACCGGCTCGCGGTATCGCATCTTTTCTGCGAAGCGCACCGGATTCTTGCGGATGAGATCGTTGGCCTCTGCCTTGTTCATGATCTGATACATCATTCCTCTGCATTGAGTGAGACAGGAAGTGGATCGCCCGTCACGGCGCAGCTTCTTGAGCATCATTTCGATGTCAAAGGGTTTGATGTCGCGGATCTTCTTGTGGGGGAAAGCGGCCTTGAGGATACGCAGCGTGTATTGATAATTTTCCTGTGTGGTGGGCATGATGTTGTCCTTGTGGCTTTCGAACCATAGGTCGGCCCACTCATCGAAGTAGTAGACCACATCAACCTCAATACCCTCGGCCTTGGCGTCCTGGTACGCCCGGGCCTTTTGTTTTACTTCTTTCTGAGTCTTTGCGTAGAAGCTTTTGTATTTGCGTCTGCCATCACTCTGGAAGCCGTCCATGAGGGTCAGTTCCCAAAGTCCGTTGGGACGCTGGCGAAGAGAACCTTCTCCGTTCGCCCGTCTTTTTGCCATGTGTACTCCTTTCTCTGGTACAAGGCGTTTCGCATTTATAGCTTAACATAACCTTGTTGGTTTTGGAAGTGGGTTGAACCGCTGGGTGCGGAAAAATTGATTTCTTTAAAGGGCGGTGTGTGCTATAATTAAATTCAGAAAGGCAAGGTGGTAGATGTGCTTCCTACTATTAACGGAAAATCCTTCATGGATTGCACCGAGGCTGATTTACAGGTTTTAATCGATAACCCCGACTATTGCGAAAACGACTACATTGACTATAAGGCCACCTTTGCGTTTCTCGAAACGGATAAGAGTGATCCGAAACGAGCGGAGCATTTTGCGGAATTCCGCAGCGACGTGTGCCAGTTCGCAAACGCTGAGGGCGGTTATCTTATTTACGGTATCAAGGATAAAAAAGGCTTGGCCAACGAGATTGTCGGTGTAAGCATTCCCAACGACAACCCGGACAAGTTTGAACTGGAGCGAAAGAATAATCTGGTTCCCATTTTGCCCAAAATGCCACCAGTGAGATTTAGATTCATCAAATTGGAAAATCAGAAGTACGTCGTGGTCGTTGCAGTGATGCGTGACAGCTATGCTCCGTATCTCCACTTGGAGAACGAAAAGGATTTCCGAGCCTACAAGCGTATCGGCAATGGAAAGCGACCACTTAGTTATACGGAGTTGAAAAACATGTTTATTCAGTCTCGTTCCTTAGAACGAGATGTCCTCGATTACAGGCGCGAACGCCTGAATTATTTCCGAGAGAACAACGAGTCGGCCGGTGGTAAGGATTTGCGTTTCATGCTCCTGCATATTATCCCGGAGACTTTTACAGATTCCAGTTACAATCAGAGCGTTTATCAACTGATGAGAAGCGGTAAAGCGCAGTATTCGCCGATGTTTTCCTCTTTGGGCTGTAGTGGACGGCCATTCCCCAATGTGGATGGATTGCGTTACTGCCATTACCAAGGTGCGTCGGAATGCTTTGTAAACAATAACGGTATTGTGGAATGCTTCTTAGCGTTGGATAATGAGTATACTGGAAATTTCAATCGGAGCGAACGAGAGTTTTTGGCTCACGGCAAACTGTGGGACGATATTGAAAGCGTTGTGGACTATTATCTCGAAAAATTCATGCCCACCGTTGATGCTTCAAGAGTGTTCATTTGCCTTACCTTTGTTGGGTGCAGAGGGTTGGTTACCGATACAAAATCGCCCTCCTATTTTGGCGAGGACAGCACAATTGACCGTAATGAATTGATGTGCTTACCGATTGCCCTCTACAAGAACGAAGATACTACAGAAACACTTAGCATCTTGAAGATAGAATATCTTCTTTCACTCGGGATTCGAAATTCTCCGGAGCTTGAGGATTTTGTGAAGAAAGCAGATTCGTAATTTTGAGTAAGCCTGTTCCTTATGATCCGTTGCCTGCTGCAGGTTAGCCCTGCAGCAGGTTTTCGTTTGTGACGATAGTGACGGTATTAGCACCGGGGGTCAGGGTATCGTCACTATCGTCATTAGTGACTCGCGTCAGATGCAGTGTGCGCTCCTTGCCGGTTCTTTCAAGATTATAGAGAATGCCGTACTCGTACTGGAGAAAAGATTTCTGCGGATTGAGCAATCGGGTCAAGCTGTTTGCCGACTTAATTTGAATTTCTGTTCTGGCAGAAAGAAGCGTGAGCAGCTCAGTTGCCGTTCCGTGGAACGAGCCCTCGTCGGTAAGGAAGTCATTCACTTCGCTGAGTAAACGATCCCGTTTCTGGACGCGCGCTTTACCGCCGTATCCGAGGAATTGCCAAGTAGAAGATGCGCGGTCAAAGATGAGCTCCAGCTCCATGTCCAACGTGTCGCGGCCGGTGATATAGAGTTTTGCCCGATTGTCCATGCGCTCGTCTTTGATCATCACCAGTGAGCCGTCTACGCCGCCGCTGAGACCTGTTGTGCCGGAGATCATGGAGAAGGGATCGGCGGCTCCTGCTTTGCGCGTGTGATGGACGAGAAGGATTGTGATGCCAAAGCGATCGGCCAGAGATTTCATTTGGCTGATCACTTCGTAGTCACCGGCGTAGCTGTATTGGTCGGCGCGTAGCTGACGGACTTTCTGCAACGTGTCAACGATGATGAATTTTACGGAAGGGTGTTCGAAGAGAAATCCGGAGATCTGCTCTTCGAAGCCTCTGCCCATGAGTTCGGTTTCGGTGGCAAACCAGAGATTGCCGGTTTCGCCGCGGGTGATCTCGGCCACGCGGGATTGGATGCGCCGCTCGGGATCTTCGAGGCTGATGTAAAGAACGTCGCACTGTCTGGATTTGAATTCCCACACATCTTCGCCAAGGCAAACTCTGTGAGCGAGCCAGAGCACCAGCCACGACTTGCCGATTTTAGGAGACCCGGCGAGAAGATACACGCCGCGCCCAATGAAGCCATCAATGAGCGCACCAGTATTTTCAAATTGCTTGTCCATCAGCTCGTCGGCGCTGATGACTTCCAAGGTCGTGACTTTGATCTGCAGAGCGCGGCAGACACGCTTGATGGCTGCCATCTTCGTCTCCAGATGTTCCAGAGCCATGACGTAGTCCACCACGTCGCCGCGCTTATTGCAGTGCTGACAGCTCCACATGAAGTCCATGAGGATGCCGGCATGCTCGCCGCAGTGCGGGCAGACTGTCAGCGCCGGCTCCCAGTAAGGGAGCTCGGCTACTTTCAGGAAATCGGTGAACCGGGATTTGATCTGCAAATGCAGGGTATCTTCTGTTGTCATGGTATGTACCTCCCTAGGCGTTGATCTGCATGTCCATCCACTCAATAAACTTGTCACGAGGAACGATCATGCGCTTACCAATAAAGATTGTCGGAAAACCTTTGCTGCGCATCAGCGTGTATGCATTGGCGCGGGAGATCCCGAGCACCGCAGCAATGTCATTAGCGTTCAGAGAAAGCGGAAGCTGACTGTAGGAAGTGTAAGTGGTTATCATAGGTGCTCCTTTCACTCAGGTAATGATTGTTTCGGAATGGAACTTTGAGGCGAAGCCGGTTGAGTGTTGCTCAACTCGTATCTCTTGTAAATGGTTGTATGAGATACGAGGCGGGGGTCATAGGGGGAAGCCCCCTGAGCGGGGCAACAATTAATTAATTGTTGCCCCAGTGCTTGCTATATCAAAGCAATGCGTAACAAATTAGGAGAAATGCTTTTTTTCGTTTGCATGGCGAATGATTTCATCAAGTGACGTCTTTTTTTCTGCGATGGGAGGCAGAGGCGGGTAATCATCCGGGACGAGTGTGTCTAAAGAAAGAGGAAGCGGGAGTGACGCACATAATTCGATAGCACCGTCATTTGCGCGTTGCCAAGAAACCAGCCATTTAGCGCCTTGATACATCCATGCGCTTTTGGGAATCCTAATGCCGATATAATCTTTTTTGGGATAGACTCGGAATTTTAAACGACAATTGTTTTTTTCGCTTCGAGCTAAAACAAATGTGGCAGGGCTACGGCCTTTTCCATAGACCAATCCGTTCAAGATGATGGTTTGCGTGCCGGTTTCAGATTCGGGATAAGGATATTGACTAATGTTAGGAAAACTGTGATATGGCCCAATCTTAAGTTTGCGGAAAGGTTGGACCTCAGAGCCGAGATGCATGACCTCGCAGTATTCCCGCAGTAGTGATTGTGTGACAGAAAAAAGTGATTGATAGCGGAAGTCATTGCGGACGGATGCGGACAGTCTTGCGAGCTTGTCCTGCGTGGTTTGGAGATCTGTTGTTTGTGCAGCAAGGCGATCTTTCAGCCTCTCGATTTCCTTGTGTGCATATGAGTTGTTTGCGAGTGAGCAGTTGCCAAGAAGCAAAGAAAACGCTTCCTTGCGGCTAAGCCCCTGCTCTTCGCAAAAGTGGATGAAATTTAACATATCCTCTTCAAATACGCGGAGGTTAAACTGCACGGATTTACACTTCCTTTCAATTTTTGAAGGTGGGTGACTGATTTGCGGTGAAGCCATTGGCTGGTAGAGGCCTTGCTGCAGAACGACATCCAGAGATATAGTGCGAATAGAATTGTATATTGCTTGAGAAGTTGGATGAAGGGAGTTGGCATAGAAGACAGTTCCCTCTTGCATGATCATTGTGTAATCGGCATCGAGAAAAACTCTGACCCATGCCACCAAGTGATGGTATGCTTCGCGATATGTGCCCTTAACATCTTCAAGGATTGAAAGCTTGGGAGCAACTAATGGCAGGGTTTTTCCAAAGTGCTCGTTAGTGTAGATGTTTTTGCCGCACAGATGTTTCGAATACATCGGGGCAAGATTCTTGGCATAGCTTTTACCAACAAAGGCGATTCTTTTGGACGGGTTATATAATGCGTAGATTCTGTAGTTTCTTATTTTCGATTGTTTGCTTCCCATGTGACCTCCTTGTGTGAAATGGTAGGGCCCTTGACCGATACAATAAACGATTGGACAAGAAAAATCACATGTTTTTGTGATATGGTGGAATATTATTTTATTTAAAATTATATTTTCCTACTTTTTGCGCCATGGTGTATACTGATATCAGTTGGCTCTAAGCGTTGTTTTGCGTTTTAAGTTGTTTGAAATTGTGCGGGAAATTAGAAATAGAGGAGATGGCTGTATGAGATTTAGTGGATCGAGAAAGGGCGAGAAAATTATTATTTGCGAAGCAGAGTATGCATTGGGCGTTGGCGGAATAATTTCCGATATTGTAAATCTAACCCAGACATTTTGCGATGGAATTGATAGTGTTATGGTTTTTTTGAACGCAGTCAAACAAGGCTCTAAATCTATACAGGAGATAAAGCATCTTCCAAATCTGATTGAAACTGTAGAGGCTTCCAAAATACTGCGCGCTATTCTCTTGTGGCAGCCGCTCCTGTGTGCACAATCACCAGCCTTGATCCAACAGAGGAAATATGAGTTTAGTGTAGCAGAGAGTACGCTGTTCTGGGATGGAGAGTATACTATAGATGAATTGCACGAGCGGTTGGCCTTGTTGAGAAAACATTCAGCAGTAAAGTGGAATTTCTTTCGAGGACTTATCGAAGGGAATGAACAGGAATACAATGAAAATGAAATTAACACACTGAAAGAATGCTTTGCGGAGTATTACAAATGGTTCGATGTATTGGTATCTGAAATTTGGAGCCTTCGAAACCGCTTGCCTAAATGTCTTGAAGGAACCGCTACGGATAAGATTCGGGAGGAAACAGAGCTATGTTCAATAGGTGCTACAGTAAGCGTGAACACTGAAATCGGCGACAGAAATTTATTTAAAAAGAATGCGCAGAAAAAATATTCACAAGAATTTGTTGCAAATGATATTTATGGCCTGGTAGCATTGGAGCTAAATCTTCGGTATGAGATTAATCGCGACTTTGCCAAGTGTAAGCTATGCGGGCGGTATTTCGTCCCGTATTCGAGCACCAATGTGTACTGCAGCAATAAAAATCCACAATATAACAACAGGTGTTGTGAAGAAATCGGCCCAAATATTTTTTATAAAAAGTATAGGGCCGAAAACCCGCTAAAAAAAGAGTTCGATAAATGCGAGAAGGCTTATGATAAGTGGTATCGAGATAATATAAAGACAGGTGATAAAAAAACGGCGTCCGAAATGAAGCGAGTATATGAATCCTGGAAAGACGTGTGCAAACAGGCTATAGAGGCAGTCGAGCGTGGAGAGATGACCGAGGAAGATGCAAGACAAATCATTAAATTGCCGAAGGTTCGTGATCGGTCGGAAAAACTGTATAAAATTAGAAAGTTTGGCACTTATGAAAAGTAAGAAATGCCCAGCCAGTACTTCGGCCTATTGAGAGATATCCGAATAAGAAAAGAGCGAGAGCAGATCTACTGCTCTCGCTCTTGCTGATTGATCAAAGAGAGATATGATTATGAACAAACAGTTTAACCCATCTGCTAACCCATAAGAGTAAAATTTCCTTGCTCAGACTTGGGATTCGTGCTTTTCAAAACTATGTACTTAACTAAGTTCAGATTAATTTAACCCATAGTAAAAGGGAAACTGGAATTTGAACTAGAGCGCGCAACGAGCAGCCTTCAGACCGTACTACTTCTTTTCGCAAACCCGAAAACCCTTGTGTATCAAGGGCTTTCGGCATCGCTCTCCTAATTTAACCCCTAATTTAACCCATTACAAACTCAGTCAAACTTGGTTATTCATCATACGGATAACCGACGCCAAGCACATGAGGAGCCATGTTGTCACCTCCTTAGACGGTTAGATTAGTTCACTCCCACTCCACCGTGGCCGGGGGTTTGCTCGTAATATCATAAACGATGCGGTTGATACCCCTTACCTCATTAACGATACGCACAGAAATTCGGTCCAGCACCTCATAGGGAATACGCGCCCAATCAGCGGTCATAAAGTCATCGGTGGTGACAGCACGGAGCGCCAGTGTGTAGTCATAGGTTCTGCCGTCGCCCATAACGCCGACGCTGCGGGTGTTGGTCAGAACAGCAAAATATTGACTGAGGCACTGATCCTGTTCTGTCTTGGCGATCTCTTCCCGGAAAATGAAATCTGCCTGCCGCAGGGTATCGGCTTTCTCCTTCGTAATATCCCCGATGATACGGATGGCAAGGCCGGGACCGGGGAAGGGCTGACGGCTGACCAGATATTCCGGAAGACCAAGTTCCCGGCCCAACTGCCGCACCTCGTCCTTAAACAGCATATTCAGCGGCTCGATGATCTCCTTGAAGTCCACATAGTCGGGCAAACCGCCTACATTGTGATGGCTCTTGATGACAGCGGCGGTACCAGCTCCGGACTCAATGACATCGGGATATATGGTGCCCTGGGCGAGATAGTCCACGGCACCGATTTTTTTTGCTTCTTCCTCAAAGACGCGGATGAATTCCTCGCCGATAATCTTGCGTTTGCGTTCCGGCTCAGTCTCACCAGCCAGTTTCAAAAGGAATCGGCTCTCAGCATTGACCCGGATAAAATTCATGCTCCATTTGGAAAAAGCCTGTTCAACCTCGTCCCCTTCATTCAGACGCATCAAACCGTGGTCTACGAACACACAGGTAAGCTGACTGCCAATCGCTTCCGCCAATAGTGCCGCGCAAACGGAGCTGTCCACGCCGCCGCTGAGCGCCAACAGCACTTTGCCGCTGCCCACTTTTTCACGGATCTGGCGGATCGCCGTGTTCTTGTAATCCGCCATGGTCCAGTCGCCGCGGGCATTACAGACTTCGTACAGAAAATTGCGGATCATCTGCGTGCCATACTCCGTGTGATTGACCTCCGGATGAAACTGAACACCATAGAAACGGCGAGTATCGTCGGCGATGGCCACATTAGGACAGGCGGCGGAACGGGCAGTCAGCTGAAAACCGGCAGGCACCTTCGCCATATAGTCACCATGGCTCATCCAGGAGACGCCCTTTTCGGGCAGCCCCTTGAAGATGGGACTGGATACATTGTAATAAGTTTCGGTTTTGCCGTATTCACGGGCGGAATCATCCTGGGCAGGCGTTACCTGACCACCCAAATTGTGAGCAAGGAGCTGGCAGCCGTAGCAAATGCCGAGCACAGGGACGCCCAACTCAAAGACAGCGGGATCAACCTGTGGAGAATCTGCTTCATATACGCTGCCGGGGCCTCCGGTGAAAATGATGCCAATGGGAGAATACGCTTTGATAGCCTCTATCGGCATGGTATAGGGATGCACCTCGCAGTAGACATTGCACTCACGGACCCTCCGGGCGATCAGCTGGTTATACTGTCCGCCGAAATCCAGAATCAACACTTTTTCCATCGGGGGCCTCCTTACAGTTCAATATCACCGGATGCAGCGGAGGCTCCCTCAAGCAAGGGGCGTACTTTTGCAAGGAACGCATCCACCTGTTCCGGGCAGCGGCCAATGTAATCCTCCGGTTGGAGCAGAGCACTGAGTTCATCTTCGGTCATACCGAAAGCGGGCTCTGCCGCCAGTCGGTGAAGCAGGTCGCAGGCTTCGCCCTCCTTCATTCGT
>JAFQBN010000029.1 GCA_017416685.1 Oscillospiraceae bacterium | reverse complement strand
GCATATAGACCATATCTCTGCCGATGTTAACGTGGGGCTTAGTACGCTCGAATTTTGCCTTAGCCATTGGAATTTCCTCCTTATTTCAAATCAATGATTTGTGTGTTTGGGACGCCTTTTGTCCAGTAACAGTATTTTATCCTATTCCGGGCAAAAAAGCAACCATTATTTCTTATTGTGGGACTGTTATGCAGCAATTAGTTCTCGCTGCGGCCGCGCTCGGCAATGATCTTGTCGGCGATGCTCTTGGGGATCTCCACGTAGCTGTGAGGCTCCATGGAGTACTGGCCGCGGCCCTGGGTGCTGGAACGCAGGTCGGTAGCATAACCGAACATGTTTGCCAGAGGCACCAGAGCGTCGATCTGGGTGGCGCCGGGACGGCTCTCCTGACCCTGGATCTGACCGCGGCGGCTGTTCAGGTCGCCGATGACGTTGCCCAGATAATCGTCGGGGACGATGACGGACACCTTCATCATAGGCTCCAGCAGGCAGGCGCCGGCCTTGCGGCAGGCTTCCTTGAAGGCCATGGAACCGGCGATCTTAAAGGCCATTTCAGAGGAGTCGACCTCGTGGTAAGAACCGAAGGTCAGGTGGACCTTCACGTCGACCACGGGATAGCCGGCCAGAACGCCGGACTGCATGGCACCCTGAATACCCTGATCGATGGCGGGGATATATTCCTTGGGAATCACGCCGCCGGTGATCTCGTTGAGGAACTCGTAACCCTTGCCGGGCTCGTTGGGCTCAACGGTGATGCGGCAGTGGCCGTACTGGCCCTTACCGCCGGACTGACGGGCATACTTGGTGTCCTGCTCGACGGACTTCTTGATGGTCTCCTTGTAGGCGACCTGGGGAGCGCCGACGTTGGCCTCCACCTTGAACTCACGCAGCAGACGGTCCACGATGATCTCCAGGTGCAGCTCGCCCATACCGGCGATGATGGTCTGACCGGTTTCCTCATCGGTGTAGGTCTTGAAGGTGGGGTCCTCCTCAGCCAGCTTCATCAGCGCGATGCCCATCTTCTCCTGACCGGCCTTGGTCTTGGGCTCGATGGCAACGCGGATAACAGGCTCGGGGAACTCCATGGACTCCAGAATGATGGGAGCCTTCTCGTCGCAGAGGGTGTCACCGGTGGTGGAGTTCTTCAGACCCACGACGGCGCAGATATCGCCGGCGTAGCAGCACTCGATATCCTCGCGGTGGTTGGCGTGCATCTGCAGGATGCGGCCAATGCGCTCCTTCTGATTCTTGGTGGAGTTCAGAACGGAAGTACCGGCATTCAGAATACCGGAGTACACGCGGACAAAGGACAGACGGCCCACGAAGGGGTCAGTGGCGATCTTGAACGCCAGACCGGAGAAGGGGGCGTTGTCGTCAGCCTCACGCACGTCGGTCTCCTCGGTATCAGGGAGAACACCCTCGATAGCGGGGATATCCAGAGGAGAGGGCATATAGTCCACGATGGCGTCCAGCAGCTTCTGCACGCCCTTGTTGCGGTAGGAAGTACCGCAGGTGACGGGCACCATCTTGTTGTCGATGGTGGCCTGACGGATGGTCTTGCGCAGCAGCTCGGCGGGGATCTCCTCCTCCATCAGAGCCAGCTCCATGACCTCGTCGTTGAAGTCGGCGCAGGCGTCCACCAGCTTGGTGCGGTACTCCTGAGCCAGCTCCATCATATCGGCGGGGATCTCCTCCTCGCGGCGGTCGGTACCCATCTCGTCGTAGTAGATGTCGGCCTTCATCTCAACCAGGTCGATGATACCCTTGAAAGTATCCTCGGAACCGATAGGCAGCTGGATGGGCACGGCGTTACACTTCAGACGATCGTGGATCATATCCAGAACGCGGAAGAAGTCGGCACCCATGATGTCCATCTTGTTGACGTAGATCATACGGGGGACCTTGTAGTTGTCGGCCTGACGCCACACAGTCTCGGACTGGGGCTCCACACCGCCCTTGGCGCACATAACGGTCACAGAACCGTCCAGCACGCGCAGGGAGCGCTCCACCTCAACGGTGAAGTCCACGTGGCCCGGGGTGTCGATGATGTTCAGACGGGTCTGGGGGAACTGATTCTTGGTACCCGTCCAATAGCAGGTGGTGGCGGCGGAAGTGATGGTAATGCCGCGCTCCTGCTCCTGAGCCATCCAGTCCATGGTGGCAGTGCCGTCATGGGTGTCACCGATTTTGTAGTTAACACCGGTGTAGTACAGGATACGCTCGGTAGTGGTGGTCTTACCGGCATCGATGTGAGCCATGATACCGATGTTTCGAGTATTCTGCAGACTAACTTTACGAGCCATAATGGTTCCTCCCTATTACCAACGGTAGTGGGCGAAAGCCTTGTTGGCCTCGGCCATCTTGTGGACGTCCTCACGCTTCTTCACGGCGTTGCCAAGGTTGTTGGCAGCATCCATGATCTCGCCGGCCAGGCGCTCCTTCATGGTCTTCTCGCTGCGGGCGCGAGAATAGGTAGTCAGCCAGCGCAGACCCAGGGTCTGACGGCGCTCGGGGCGAACCTCCATGGGGACCTGATAGGTAGAACCGCCGACACGACGGGACTTGGTCTCCAGGGAGGGCATGATGTTCTCCATGGCGGCAGCAAAGACCTCCAGGGGCTCGTTGCCGGTCTTTTCCTGGATGATCTCAAAAGCGCCGTAGACGACCTTCTGAGCAACACCCTTCTTGCCGTCCAGCATGATGCTGTTGGTCAGCTTGGTAACCAGCACAGAATTGTACAGGGGATCGGGCAGGATCTCCCGCTTGGGGACATTACCTCTTCTGGGCATGTTGCTTCCCTCCTTCTTATAATATTAGAAATCATAGGTACTCATCATGCAGAGCATGACGTGTAATGCCTGTCCGAGGTTTGCCCATCATATAGGTAAACGCTCGGCAAGGCGGTTGCCTTGCGCAAACGCACAATGCAATTCAAGGTTGGACTTTCGTCCGAAGCAATCGGCTGATTACTTCTTGCCGGCCTTGGGACGCTTGGCACCGTACTTGGAACGGCCCTGCATACGGCCGTTGACGCCCTGGGTATCCAGAGTGCCGCGGATGATGTGGTAACGCACACCGGGAAGGTCCTTAACACGGCCGCCGCGGATCATGACCACGGAGTGCTCCTGCAGGTTGTGGCCGACACCGGGGATGTAAGCGGTGACTTCCTGACCGTTGGTGAGCTTGACACGGGCGATCTTACGCAGAGCGGAGTTAGGCTTCTTGGGGGTGGCAGTACGAACGGCAGTGCACACGCCGCGCTTCTGAGGAGAAGGCAGATCGGTGGCCTTGTTCTTCAGGGTGTTCAGACCCTTCTGCAGAGCGGGAGCGGTGGACTTGTCGGTCAACTGAGCGCGACCCTTGCGTACCAGCTGATTAAACGTAGGCATTGAGTTTCCTCCTTTCTTCAAAGATACATATTATTTTAACAGAAAAAGTTTCCTTTATTCTGCCAAAACCGAAATAAGTGCGGCCACGGCGGCCCCCACGGCAATGCCGCAGTCGGCGCCAAGCTGCTTCATGGTGGACACCTGCTCCACCGGAACGCCCTTATCCACAGCCAGCTGCACCAGAGGCTGCAGCAGAGCGGGGTCGGCATCCTGCGCGACGTAAAGGCGGGTAGCGGTGCCGGCGTTCAAAGCGCGGCGGACCTGTTTGGCCCCAACCACTTTGGGCGAGGCTGCAAGCTCTGTGGACACGGCAAACCTCTCCTTCAGCTTGAACTGTTTTGCCTGATTTTGGGCATAGTAACCCCATCACGGCAATTTGAAATTATAGCATGCTATCCCCTGTCCGTCAAGCACTTTCTGCACTTTTTTCAACACATTTTCTGCCGTCTCATATTCCTGCCTCATCGTGGCAAACTAACACAGACCAACAGAAAGGAGAATGACTATGCAAGCACACGTCAACACAAACTGCATCGGCTGCGGTCTGTGTCCCAACATCTGCCCCGCCGTGTTCACTATGCTGGACGAGGGTGTGGCCGGCGCCCGGGACGAGATCGCCCCGGAGTACTACGGTCAGGTCCGCGAGGCCGCCGAAAGCTGTCCCGTGAATGCCATTGAAGTGACCGAAGAATGAAGCTGACCCCACACTATTTGTGTGGGGTCAGCTTTATATTCGTTACCATTTATTTCCTTTGCCAAATAAACCACGGCAAAAACCGACGAAAATCCAAAACAAAAATCGTATCATCGTTTTGCCATGTACGATGCCGTAAGCAACAATTCGCCACGGCCGTTGGTCACGATTCCTGCCCACTCCATAATCGCCGCCAAAGCAAATACTGGGTCGTAAACAGAAGCACCAATGGCCTTCCCGGCATAATGCTTCCCGATATAGCCGACCACAGTCGTCTCATCACAGTCCGACTCACCAAGTTTGGCGTTTCGCCCACTACCTTTTCTCGCCTTTCCGCCGTTCGCCAGCAGAAGATCCACAATGATATCGAACACCCTAAACTCATAAGGCGGCTTAATTGGCAACTTGTCGCACAAAAAGGACTTCCCGTCTGCCGCCACTCGGATTTCACAAGGCAGTCCCCGTGCCGTGTATACAATTGCTCTTCCACCATTTTCTTTCAATTTTCTCTTGACTATTTCTGATGCTTTATTGCTGTCTGGCTTTGTGAACCATTTTGCCATATCTTCCATCTCCTCTCCCAGTGCCTTTTCTTCTTTTTCGGCTAGATTCAGCTCAACTAAAAGGTCGTCTAACTTTTTTCTGGCCAGAAAATAAGAAATATGCAGTTTCTCTTGAAGGTCTTTTAGATTTCCCCGACACTGCAAAAATGCAATCAGGAACTGAAGTTGTTCTTCCCCAAGGCAGTCGAATTCGCTAAACCTAAATGCATTCTTCAGTTCTAAATCACAATCAGGGCAACGCAGGGCAGATATATGGAGTGCACCCTGACAAGCCGGGCATTTTAAGAACGGCCGGTTC
>JAFQBN010000028.1 GCA_017416685.1 Oscillospiraceae bacterium | reverse complement strand
GCTGCACGGTATAGTCGCCAAAGATGGGGGTATCCACGATGGCCCAGGGATAGTTGGCCTTGCCCTCGCTGCCAATCAGCTGCAAATGCTTGTTGCCGTTCTCTGCCACAATATTGTAGCCGGTCTTGGCATATGCACTGGGAATCGCCGCATATCCGCTGGAAGTCATGGCGCTATAGAAGGTATTGTCGCCGGTGGTATAGCTTTCAAAGTCGTCGCGGAACAGGACCTTGGTTTCGCCCGCGCCGGTGACCTCACCGGCAGCCTCGCCGACCTCGTAACTGGCAGAGACGCTCTTGTTGCCCAGGGTCGCGGTAACGGTGGCCTTGCCCGCACCCACAAAGCTGATGTTGCCCTGCTGATCCACGGTGGCCACGGCGGGATTGCTGGTCTCCCAGATGACCTTGTTGGCCATATCCGCAGGATTGATCGTCAGAGGCGTTGCGATGCCCATACCAAGGGTGTTGTCGCCGCCCTGGTTCATGACCATAACCGCTCTGCGGGTGACGGTCACTTCGCCCAGGGTAACGGCGCTGCCGGCAAAGACAGCCTTGCCGCTGTTGATGGCGGTGCCGCCCTTCACGACGGTCCACTCCGCCGGCGCCGCGCTGCCCACAGCCCACACCTTGGTGTAGGTAGCACCGTTGATTACGGCAATGCGCACTTCGGTTTCCTTGTTCACACGGATACCGTCGCTGCCTGCCTTAAGCTCCACCACCGCGCCGTTGGCAGCGGTCACCGCCAGCTTGCCGCCAGAAGCAAAGGTGGCGGTAAAGTTGAGGGTATGGGAGTCGGGCAGGTTATTCACAGTCAAGCTTGCAGAACCGGGAGTAACCGTCTGCAAGGTGGCCTCGCCCGCCTCATCGCTCAATTCGGGTAGCTGGAACTCGGTAGCGTTGAGATCCAGGAACTTGCCGTTGATAGCGCGGAATTCGGTATCGTAGTTAATGGTCAGCAGCTTGCCATTCTGCAGCAGCTTGGCAGAGGGGTCGCCGGTATCACGGGGGGAACGGTTGAAATACTCGTGCACGACGGTGGGCTGGGTGGCCTCCCAACCGGCGTCGAAGTACACCATCTGACCCTTGGTGGGACGGGTACCGCCATCTGCAAAGGACCAGGTGGCAAAAGCACGGTTCTCATCAATGTAGGCCCAGCCGGGCTGCTGCACGTTGCCGTCGATGGTGTGGATATGCTCCCAGCTACGGCCGCGGTCATAGGAGATCACCGCCTGGCCGTTGTCACGGACAAAGCCGTACACGGTGTCGCCGTCGGGATCGGGCGCGATAAAGGAAGGCTCGGTAAAGTCCGTGGTCTTTTCGGGGACATAGTTGGGGATCTCGGTATCGGCGATGGTATCCCACTGCTGGGCGGTCACATTCCACTGCAGCAGCACGCCGGACACCTTGGGATGGCTGTACATGGGAAACAGGATCTGACCGTCGTCGAACACGGCGATGTCGCCGCGCTTGCCGCCGCCGTTGCCCAAAGCCTTGGACTGAATGCGCTGGGGTACGGACCAGGTCTTGCCGCCGTCAATGGAGTGCATCAGGAAGGTGCCCCTGAAGGTGCTGGTACCGGACTCGTTGTAGTCATTACAGAAGAAGGTAAACAGCAGCACCTCATCCTCGGTGCCGTCGCCGTCCATGTCATGGTACATCAGACCCAGGTTGGCGTCACGGGCATCGTTGAAGAAAGCGTAATCCTGAGCGCCGTTCTGCAATCGCTCGTAGCGGTTGTAGAGGTCGGGAGAAACGCCCCAATCGTCCAGCTCCTGCTGGTCGATGGTCAGAACGGGGTTGTCAAAGTCCCAGCTCTTGCCGTCGCTGCTGCCCTTCCAGATCTTCAGACGGCCGTAGCCCTCCGGGCAGTACTCGGTGTAGGGCAGCTTGCCGCGGGCAGGCACGTGAGTCACCGACTCATAGGCGCCGGCGTAGACGGTGCCATCCTTGGTGACCACGATATCCGCAAAGCGCAGGTTCAGGGGGGCGTCGGTCTGACCCACCGTCACCTGACTGGGATCCTTGGAGGCAGTTTCAATGGTTTCGGGGGAAACAGCCAGCTTGGCAGGGGCTGCGTTCAGGTTGGTGCAGGCCGCGGCCACGCTCTGACGGATCAGGTCCAGATCGGCCGTGATGCCCAGCTCTTCTGCCGTGATGCTGTCCAGCCCAGCCTCGGGGAACAGCACCTTCAGCACCGTCATGGCGGCGGCCAGCCGGCCATTTTCGGTCTCACTGGTCAGGGTGGTATCACCCGCAGCTGCGCGCAGATTCTGGATGGCGGCACCCACAGGGAACCAGCCGTCAAAGTCGTTGGCATACCGGGCGTCCTCACCCACGATAAACATATCCAGACAGCCCACGATGGCGTTGTACATCACGTTCTGGCTGTTGTCGTAGTAGTCAGCAAGGATATTGCCGCTGCCCTCAGCCGTGTTCATGTTCCAGTACACTTCGGCGTTGGGCTGCACATCGGCCAGATAGTCCAGCAGGAAACGCAGATCGCCGGCAAAGGTGTTGTTCATGCCGACCGCTGCCCCACCCTGCTGCAGCATGACGATATCCCAATTCTCGCCCTCCACCACGTCGTTGATGGTGATGGCGGAAGCAACCTCCACCGGCACACCGGAGGAGTCGGACTTATAGTAGCTGTAGTCGGCGGTCTTCATGGCCACATTGTGTGCATGGTAACGCAGGGTGGCGTCGGTCATGCTCAGGTAGGCGACCTCCACCTGCTCGCCCACCAGGGCGGCCAGCTTGTCAACATAATAGAGGGTATTGCCGCTGTAGTCGTTGCCGATGGACAGAATACGCAGGGGCGTATCCGCCTGTCCCGCCACTGACACAGGCACCTGGCGGGTAAACCCGGTGCCGTTTCCGTCAATGTCGGCCAGTTCCACGGTCAGGGTCCCCTGCCCTTCGGCGGCAAAGGCCACATAGCCGTTGGGAGTCGCGCTGCCCAAAGCGGGGTTGGAGAAGGTGTAATTAAACTTGGGCGCGGGCAGCTGAGCGTTCAGGTCCTGACCGCTGAAGGTCGCACCCACGGCCACACGCTCGCCCACCTTGCCGGACAGCTGAGCGGGCAGAGTCATGTCCGCAAAGGGCTTGGTGATCTTCAGGTTGTCCAGCCGAACGACGTACTCATTCGCATCTATCGCAGTTTTTGTTCCGCGGGAGCGGGTCGTGATGGTGGGAGTCATACCGCTGCTGAGCTTTTCTGCCGTCAGGTCTGTCTCGTCTTCAAACACGAACACACCGGCAGCGGCATCGTCGGCCGGCTCCTGTCCGCCCCGGGGCCAGAACTTCACAATGAACCTGCCCGGTTCCATGGACATCTTCACCGTGTACCACGTGTTCAGGGCGAAGGGCATCTTCTGCGTTCCGTCTTTGACGTAATAATCCGGAGAGGTCAGACCCACGCCCATCAGTCGCACGCCGTCTCCGCCGTCGATATAGACCTGGCCCTTGTAGCCAAGGTTCAGGATGACACCGGGGACGCTCGATCCGGTGGATTTTGGCATATACAGATCCATGGTCATGGAGTAAGCGCCGGAAACAGTGGGGAGGGTAATGCGGGTTCCGCACATATCCACGCTGACCAGCTCCAGCCACTTGTCGCCGTTTGCCCCATCCACGATGTTGTAGGAGGAGGTACCTCTCGGGCCGTAAATCGTCCCCGCGGGGTCATTATCAGCCTCGGCAAGCGTGTAGCTGTGATAGCTGTTGGAAAAACCGGTGTACTTATCATTTTTCCAGAAGGTATCCACACCGGTTGGATAACTGCTGAAATCGTCGTTGCGGACCACCCACTCATTGCTGCCCAGATCGGCAGCAGCGGCGGAGACCGCCATGGCAGGCAACATGCCGATGCACATTACCACAGCCAGCAGTGCAGAAAGCACCTTGTTGAACATTTTACTTCTCATGTTCATTCCTCCAATCCCGACACCCGAAAATGCCGTGTATTTTATTTTACATGATTTTTCCTAAAGTTTCAAGTCAAACCCATCTTTTTTTGTCCCGGTCGCACAAAAATTCACCGGAATCCCCGCCCTCCACCCCAAGAAAGGCTTCCCCTTGAGGGGAAGCTGTCAGCCGCAGGCTGACTGATGAGGTGGCGATGTGGGAAGACCGGCGGGGACCTGCCCCCTCATCCGGCACGGCTAACGCCGTGCCACCTTCCACCCGCAAGGGGTACGCCATATCCGTAACGCTCCGTTGTCGCGAACGACTATGCAGCCCCCGGGGAGAAGGCTTCACTTTGGGCAGGGGCGGTGGTCCCGGAGAATGGCAAGACCCCCGCAGTCCGTTTGGACTGCGGGGGTCTTGTTTGGAAAATAGAGGAGAAGAAAGCAAATTAAATGCTGCGCAGGAAATTGGTCAGCATCTGGGCCGTCTGGGCGCGGGTGGCCTTTTCGGTCACGTTGGTGAAGGGGACATTCTCCAGAATGCCCTTGTCCACACACCAGCGCAGGGCGTTGGCCGCCCAATCGCTGTACTTGCCCACGCCGGACAGCTCACCGTAGCCCTCGGGGGTGTGGCTGTAATTCCACAGAATGACCGCCACCTGCTCGATGGTCACGGCGTCCTCGGGCTTGAAGATGCCGCCGCCAAAGCCGGACACCACGCCGCGGTTGCTGCCCCAGGTAACGGCATTGTTGAACCACTGGGAAGCAGGCACGTCGGAGAAGTTGTGCTTCATACCCTTCAGGTCGGGCTGGCCTTCCTTGTTGTACAGCACCTGCACCACCATGGCGCGGTTCAGGGTATCGTTGGGGCCGAACTTGGTAGCGTTGTAGCCGCTCATCAGTTCGTTATCCACAGCAAAGCTGACGGCATCATAGAACCAGTCGTTTTCCTTCACATCGGCAACGCTGACGCTCTGCATGGCACGCACGATGGGGGTCTTCAGCTCGGTGGCGTAGAAGTCGTCCACGTAGATGCAGCCGCCGTTGTGGGCGTTGGCCTCGGTCTGGGTGAACATGACGCTGATGATCTCGCGGATCACGTCGGTGTGATGGATGGCAGTGGTCTCGCCGGTGGCGGTGGTGCTGCCCACCATGGACACCTCCATGGTCTGGTCGTGCTTGAGCTTGATGTCGCTGATCTTCTCGCCGTCAATGTACAGCGTACCGGTGTCAGCGGCGATGTCAAAGCTGATGGCCACGTCGAACCAGGTGTCGGGGGCGACCTTGCCCACGGCCACCTTGCCGTCCTCATAGCACAGGCTGATGGTGCCGTCAGGGCTAAAGGCCACGGCAGCCAAAGTGTGACGCAGGAAAGTCTCGTTAAAGGCCGCCTTCAGCTCCAGAGCGAAGTCGTTGGTGTTGGCGGAAGATACCATCACCTTGGCACCCACAGTACCGGCCTTCATGGCGGGAACCTCACGGGCAGCATGGGTGGCGCCGCCGGCATTGTTGTCCAGCACCTGCATGGAGTACAGGCCGGAGGCAGACTCCTTTTTGGACAGATTGATGGTTGCGGAAGTGTCACACAACCAGCCCTGATACTTCAGGTAGGATACCTCGAAATCATCGTAGGCGCCCTTGCTATCGTACACCAGCTCGTCAAACTCCTCTACCAGGAAGCCGATGGTACCGGTAGCGCCGCTTCTGTAGGGGGGGACGCCGGGGGCGAAGGACTCGCCATGAGCCAACCAATAGTGGTCAAACCAGCAGACAAAGGCCTCCTTGCCGTCGGCGGAGAAGGCGATACCGGGCTGGGTCATCCGGTGTTCGCGTTCCTTCAACGCATCGAAGGAAGTACCCAGGGTCAGGTCGATATAGCGGTCGAAGGTGGCGTAATTGTCGCTGGACACACCGATGTGCATGGGGGTACGGCGATACACGTCAGCGCCCAGGCTGTTGCGGCTGGAGTGCAGCACCAGGCGATCCTCGCCATAACGGGCCAGCACGGGAGAGGTGTTGGAGGAGATGATCTTAGAGTAACCCTGAGTCCAGGTCTTGCCCTGATCCTTACTGGTGGCCTCCCACAGGTACAGGTTTCCGTCCTGCTGGGCGCGGGACACCAGATAGATGTCGCCGTTATCCAGTTCGGCCAGGCTGGTCTCGGACAGGCCGAACTCGCCGCCGCCCAGATTCATGGTCAGGATGGTGTCGCTGGCGGTCCAGGTCTTGCCGCCGTCGGCGGAGAAGATGGCGATGGCCACGTTGTGGCTGTTCTCCATGTTCTTATCGCCGGTGGAGAACACGTAGTCGATGTTGGGGCCCTCTCCGTCATAGGTGGACAGGGTCAGACCGTCGCCATAGAACACGGTGCGGCCCAGATAGTCGGGGTAGTTGTTGATGACCGTGTCATTCATAAAGGGCTCGGCATCGGCGCCGCGCAGATACAGGGGGGTGGACCAGGTCTTGGCGCAGTCATCGGTGTAGGTGATGACAATGCGGTAATCGTTGGCATCCTTGCCGCTGCCGCTGTAAGCAAACAGGAACAGACGGTCAATTTTCTCGTTATAGATGAAACCGCCGTAGCCCAGGGCGCGGCCCTTGTTGTCCGCGTCGCGCATGGCGACCTCGGGCTGCTTGTTAAAGGTGCGGCCGCCGTCGGTGGAGCGCACGTAGGCCAGGTCGCCCCTGGTGCTGGCCTGACGGCCAACCACGATGATGTCGCCGTTGGACAGGGTAATGGGACGGCCGTGGGTACCCATGCCGGTGGTGCCGCTGATGTCAATGCAGGACACGTTGCCGTAGGTCACCTCAAACACCGCCTCGGCGTCGGAGAAGTCCTTGGCGGAGCCACAGCCCCACTGGGCGGTGACGGTGGCGGGCACAGCAGGCACACGGACATAGAAACCGTCCTTGCCATTGTACCAGTGGGCCAGCACGGTGTCGCCCACGGTGAAGCGGAAGTCGCTGCAATCGGCCTTATACTGGCCGGCCTTGGCACCCAACTGAGCAAGGCTGATAAACACGGGAGAGTCCTTCTCCCCGCTGGTCACCTTAACCTCGGCCTTGCGGGCAAAGGCGCCGCCCGCGCCGGGCAGGTTCGGCTCATTGCTCACGGTGATCATGTTGGGAACAATGTTATAGAAGCTGGGCTCATAGTCCACCACAGACAGATTATCGTGATAGCTGTGCACCTTCACATAGCGGGCCTTGGCGTTCAGGTTGTACAGGGTGTAGTCCGGGCCGTCCTGATGCAGCAGCCAGCCGGTGATCTTAGTCCAGCTCTTGCCGTCCTCACTGACGAACACGCCCAGATGGCGCTGGGCCACGCGGGAGAAGTCATCGTTGTCGTGCAGCACGATGCGGTTGAACTGCTTGCTACTGCCCTGGTCAAGGACAAGGCTGTTATGCTCGGTGTCAAAGTACTGATAACTGTTGTCGCTCCAGTTGGTGGCTTCGCCGGTCAGGGGGTCGTTGTCACCGTAGATCATGGCAACCTTGCCAATGCTGGCAATACCCTTGGTCTGGAACTGGAAGGTGCGGGTCACGCCGGTGCCGCCGTAGCTGATGTTGGCCATCAGGGTCAGCAGCAAAGGCTCGCTGCCGCGAGTGATAACGCCGGTGTCCACATTCACGTTCTTGGCGGACATACCGGTAGCGGCGTCAATGGCAGTCCACTTCACCGGGCAGCTGATGCCCAGGTCGGACACCACCAATTCCTTGGGCAGGCGCAGCTTGGTCACGTCCTCCCCGTCGGCACCGGCCAGAATGTACTCCGCGGTCAGGGTAGCCGCCGCGTTGTCCACGATGGCCTTGCTGTCCACATAGGGTTCCTGAGTCCACAGAACGTCATAGACCTCCACATCCAGCTTGCCCAGGCTGCCGTCGGCGTTCAGGGCGCGGCCGTAGTTCTGGGGCTGCACGATCATGCGGGGCATGGGGATGTTGTCCGCAATGGTAAAGCTGGTGCGGTCCAGGCGGGAGAAGCCCTTGATAAACTGACCGTTGACATACAGGGCGGGCATCAGATTATCATCCACCTTCACGGTGAAGGTGGCCCGCTCTCCCAGCTTGATGCCGGTCTCGGCGGTCTCCACATGCATGTGGTACAGGATATCCATCAGGATATTGCCCTTGCCGTCGTTGCGGAAGTTGAAGCGGGTCTGCAGCTCAGGCTGGCGGATCTCCCAGCACATGCCGCGCCAGCCCAGAGTCGCATCATAGGCGGCCACGTCCTTGATGTTCATATCCACGGTAAACTCGTAGGCGCCGCCCTCGAAATTCAGCAGGGTATAGTACTGGATCATCTCGTTGGCATTGCCCAAGGCGGGGTCGGTGGTGACCACATAAGCGCCGTTGCCCTGGCTCTGCCGGGTGTGCACGGTGTTGCTGGTCACGGTGTAGCTCTTGGCGGTAAAGTCGCCGCAGGTGTCGCCCCACACGACCACCTTGCCCATCAGGCTCAGGTTGCCCTGAATGGCGGAGGTTCCGTCGGTACCCACCACATTCAGCTTGTAGGTCGTCTTGTGGTTCAGGGGGTTGTCAATACCCAGCGCGGTCAGAGGAACACGCCACTCAAAGGTCTGACCGGCAGTCAGGATAACACCGGCATCGGCGGTCTTGGCGCTCAGGTCGGCGGTCAGGTTCTTGCCGCCCACAGTCAGTTCCAGCTTCTTGGCGCGGCTGGCGCTGAACACCTGGCCGCCCACGTACAGGTTGTAGGAATCCCACAGGAAACCGATATCGGCAGGCAGGCCGCCCTTGGCACCCTGGGTCTGATAGGGAGTGTACCACTGATTCTCCTTCACCTTGCCGTCCAGAACCAGACCGGCGGTGTCCAGATAGGCAATGGCATCCATCTTGCCGTCGCCGGGGGCCACCTCACGCTCCACCACACTCAGGGTGGCGCCACCGCCCACGCTCAGCTCATACTCCCGGGTAACACCGTCAATGGTAATGGCAAACGCGGTCTTCTGCCCCACGGGCTTGTCAATGCCCAGCAGCTTCAGGGGAATGGCAATTTCGTACTCGTTGTTGCCACCCTTGATGGTGCTGCCCATGGTGTAGCCCAGGGCGAAGGTGGGCTTGCTGCCCAGCTTGGCGGTAGCCTTGGCACCATTGATGTCAAAGGCCGCGCTGCTCTGGGTGGTAGCCAGGGCGATGTACAGGTACTGCTCATCGCACAGCAGGCCAAATTGGCTCTGCTTCACGGCGTTCATGGTCCAGAAAGGCTCGTCCAAAGTGCCGTCCTGCTTCAGGCCGCTGGCCATGCTGACGGGCAGCTGAGCCGCGGGGGCAGCCTGGGTCAGCAGGAAGTCATGAATGACCACATCGGTCTTGTTGTCCTTGGACTCATCCCGGCGCAGAGTGGTGGCACTGAGATAGACCGCGCCGGTCACGCCGGTGGTGCGGGTGGCGGTGGGGAAGTTGGCCACACTCTTGCCGTTGACAAACACCTCGCTGGTGAAGTCGTCGTTGACCACAATGCGCACATCCACATTCTTGGCGCCCAGATCCACACCGGTGTCAAAATTTTTGGTCAGGTCGGCAGGCTCATCGTACAAAGACACCCGCACGTTGTCCTGATTATCGGCGAAGAAGCCAATACGCACATACTCCTCGGCACGGATGTCGATGGAGAAGCCGCACAGAGCCAGATAACCCAGCTCGTCGGCCACGGGCAGGTCGTTGAAGTCGGCCGTAAAGCTCATCTCCCAGCCGATGGCGGTGTCGATCACGCCGGCATTCCAGTTGGGGTAGTTGAGCATACCGCCGGTCTGGGTCAGGGTGCCGGTCTTGTACTGCAGGCCGCCCTCCGCCTGGGTGGTGTAGATCTCCTGAGTGGTCTTGTCCAGAGCCAGATTCTTGGCGTAAGGCCGGGCAGCCAGATTATCAAAGCTGTCGGCGATTTTGAGTTCGCCGTAGGCATAAGCCAGCTCGCCGCTGTAGCTGTCGCTGCCAACGGTAGCGGCAAAGGGAATCTGCTGCTTAACAGCGTAGATCATATTCACCGCGGACAGGGGGATTTCCACCTCGGCGGTGCCGGCCACATCGTCCTTGGCGCACACGCCGACTTTTTCGCCGCCCACCAGCACCACCTTGCCGTCCAGGTCCACTTCCACCGCAACCTCGTTGACGGTAAAGGCGGCCTTGGCTTCGTTGGTCTTCATGCCGATAAACAGCTTGTCCACGTTGGTGACCACCGTAACGGGGACGCTGCCGATACGGTCACGCAGCAGCCAGAGTGTCTCGTCCAGCTTGCCGTCCACCGTGGGGGCGGCAGCGGTGTAGTTTGCCACGATGGCCTCGTCTTCCCCCGCGGCCGCCACGGTCAGGGCCGTGCCGGGCAGCATGGAGAACACCATCACCAGCGCAAGCAACAGGGATGTCAGTTTCTTCATATTGGTTCCTCCTTTTCCTGTGTGCGTATGCGTTTTTCATAAAAAACGCTTGCCATTCTGCTGTTAGTGTAGTATATTTTTATCGTTCTTTCGATATTCTCATCGCTCATACTGTGTTGCTAAATGCTCGTTTTGGGAAGGTGGTTGTTTGGTGTGTTTTGGTTCCTGCGGTCCAATTTTATCTGTGCGGCCACCGATTTGGCCGATATACGCTTCCACACCATATTCAGCGTTGGCTTTACCCATGCCAGGCTGCCGGAGGTATCCCCGGTCCACTATCACCTCAATTACGAGCTTTTTTTCGTAAATCGGGGGCACAGTACCGTCCGCTGCGGCGACCGGGACTACGTCTGCGGCCCATCCGACATCCTTTTGATCAACGAGGGGACCCGGCATGCCACAGTACGTCTGTCTGCGGATGCGGACGTGTACTCGCTGCAGTTCTCGTTCTTTCCCAACAACAAGCAGGCCGATTCCTTTTATTCCCGCCTACTTTCCCGGCTTTCCTCTCCGGAGCTTCTGCGGGGACAGGAAACCCTGCTGACCACGCTGAACCTGCTGCGCAAGGAGTTTGCCCAGCAGCAGCCCCTGTACGACACCACCGTCGAGGCGCTGCTGCAGGTGTTCTACGCCCAACTGCTGCGCACGTTTTTGGACGTCCCCGCCGCTCCCCTTCCACAGTCGTTCCCCATCACCCCTCCGGCTGACCGCAAGAACCAGCAATTCGATGTTGTTGTGCCGCAGATGCATTATAAGGCCATTTTGGACAGCTTCTTCAACAGCCGCTCCCTGCAAGAAAATGTCTGTCTTGCCGCGCTTTCCAGAGAATTGAGCCTCAGTGCGGCTCAGACCCGGCGGGTGGTCAAGCGCTACTACGGCGTTTCCTTTCAGGAGCGGCTGATTCAGGCCAAACTGCAGCGAAGCCAGTTCCTTATGGACACCACCGACCTGTCCCTGAAAGCCATTGCGGAGCAGTGCGGTTACGGCTCCTACCACGCTTTTTACAAAGCCTTTACCGCCCACACCGGGCAGACGCCGTCCGAATACCGTCGCTTCTGCGCCGGGGAATGAGCCATTTCCCGCCATCCACCGCAAAATCGGCTTGCTTTTCCCGCCGCAAACCCTTATAATATACGGAAGGGAAAACAGGATCGCGGCTGCGACCCGCGCAGCCGCCGCAACAAGAAAGAAGAGGGTGTATCATATGAAAAATCTGCGAGACCTTTACGACCTGACCGGCAAGGTGGCCATCGTCACCGGCGGCCGTGGTCTGTACGGCGCATCTATCTCCACCGGCCTGTGTGAAATGGGCGCCACCGTGGTCATCGCCTCCCGCAACGTGGAAAAGTGCGAGGAGCTGGCTTCCGAGCTGCGCGCTCAGGGCTACAGCGCCTGCGGCATGGCTCTGGACCTGAGCGATGACGCTTCCATCAAGGCACTGGTCAAGAACGTGATCGAGAAGTTTGGCAAAATCGACGTTCTGGTCAACAACGCCGTGGACCGCCGCAATATCGTGGGCATGAGCGTGGCCACCCGGGAGAAGCTGACCGCCTCCGCCGAGACCAACCTGAACGGCCAGCTGCTGCTGAGTCAGGCGGTGCTGGAGTACATGGTTCCCGCCCACAGCGGCAATATCATCAATATCAGCTCCATGCGCGGTCTGGACTGCCCCCACTTCCCCTTCTACCCCGAGGGGTTTGGCGAGCAGCCTGTCAACTACACCACCGAGAAGTGGGCCATGATCGGTATGACCAAGTACATGGCCGGCCGCTACGGCAAAGATGGCATCCGCGTCAACGCCGTGGCCCCCGGCGGCTTCACCACCATGGGCAAGAACCCCACTCCCGCCCAGGCTCAGTTCCTGAAGAACTATGAGGAGCATTGCCCCCTGGGTCGCTTCGCCAATGACGACGATATCAAGGGTCCCGTGGCCTTCCTGGCCAGCGATGCCGCAGCCTATATCACCGGTGCCACCATCGTGATGGACGGCGGCTGGACCATTTGGTAAGGAGGAATAAGTCATGATTTCCTGTACCGAGTTTATCCCCGCCTACAGCGAGCTGTTCCACTATCTGGACGAGACCTTCGGCCGTGAAGAGATCGACCGCTACTGGGCCACCCTCTTCAAGCCCGACGGCAAGGGCGGCACCCTGATCAACGCCCTGCTGGCCGAGGGCATCCACGGCTGCTGGACCCACTGGACCCACAGCCTGAACGAAGAGGCTGCCGACTTCGTCATGTACCTGAACGAAAAGCGGGGTTTCTTCTACAACGAGATGTTCTGGTGCCCCTCCAAGGGCAAGCTGCTGAAGCTGCAGGACGAGATCGGTCTGAAACCCTATCCCGACTACTGCCTGCACTGCGATGGCTACCGTCTGGCTGTGGAAAAGGCCGGTCTGAAGTACATCTATAACTTCATCGGCACCGACAAGGCCGCCTGCTCCATGCTCATCTATGACCCCGAGGTCTTTGACGGCCGCGTGATTCTGGACGAGGATACTCTGGTCATGCGCCGCAACGCCGCCGACAACGAGTACTTCCACCCCAGCTTCCACTTCAGCCTCAGCCGCTGCATCCACTACATCGGCGAGAACTACGGCATCGACCACGTCCGCGCCGCCATGGCCCGCTACACCAAAAACGCCCTGTGCAAGACGCTGGAGGCCATCCCCACCCGCGGTCTGGCCGCCATCCGGGACAAGATCGTGGAGAGCTACGAGCTGGATAAGGCTCCCGACGCCGTCACCTGCGAGCTGACCGATAACACTCTGGACGTCACCGTACACTACTGCCCCGCCACCAAGTGGCTGGTGGACAACGGCAAGTGGCTGTCCCCCTGGTTCCGCTATACCACCGAGTGCGTCATGGAGGTGCTGGCTGAGGCCGCCGGCGCCAAGTTCGAGATGGGCGCCTATGACGAGCAGACCGGTGCCTGTGCCTACCGCTTCACCAAGTAAATACTTCAAACCTAAAAAAACGCCCCGTGCCGGTTGGCACGGGGCGTTTTTTATCTTCACTTCAGATTCAGCGCAGTTTTTACTTTTGCAACGATATCCTGTGCAATGAGATAGGCCGCGTCCTGGGTCTGGGCGCCGATGTGGGGGGAAACGATAAAATTCTCGCAGTCAAACAGAGGGGAATCAAATCCCGCGTTCCGGGTCAGGCCGCCGTGAGCCAGCTCGTCGCCCATGACGTCGGTGGCATAGCCGCCCAGCCGACCGGCAGTCAGCGCCTCATACATATCCTTTTCATTGACGATGCCGCCCCGGGACATGTTCAGCACGATGGCATCCTGTTTCATGGTTTGGATGGTCTCGGCACAAATCAAATTTCGGGTCTCAGGCAGCAGGGGCAGATGGATGGCCACAAAATCAGACACACGCAGTACCTCTTCCCTGCTCATGCCGACGGCAAAGTTCTGCTCAAACTCCTCTTTGGACACAAATGGGTCATAGGCCACAATGTTCATCTCAAAGGCGTCGGCCAGCTTGGCCACGCGCCGTCCCACACGTCCAAAACCGAGAATGCCAAGGGTCTTGCCCCGCAGTTCGCGGCCGTAGAACTTGTACTTGTTCCACCGGTGTTCGACCTTTACCTCCCGGTTGGCCTGCATGGTCCCGCGGGAGATGTCCAGCATTTTGGCAATGGTCAGCTCCGCAACCGCATTATCGCTCCAGCCGGGGGCATTGAACACCTGCACGCCTCTTTCTTTGGCATATTCCAGATCCACGTGGTTCAGACCCACGGCGCACACGCCGATGACCTTCAGCTTTTTGGCGGCATCCAGAATCGTCCTGTCGATGGCGGGGTCCACCCGCATCAGCAACAGGTCATACTCACCGATGATCTCCGCCAGCCGCTGCTGCGTGGGCAGCAGTTCGGTATCCACCTGCATATATTGTTCCAACTCATCTCGGATGGTGTGATGCACCACGTCAATGACCAGGCATTTCATGGATAACGATTCCTTCCTTTGTTTACTTGCTGGCCCAGTTACCCGTGGCCTCAGCGGTCAGGTAGGCATTGATAAAGCCGTCCAGATCGCCGTCCATCACGCCGTTGATGTTGCTGGTTTCAAAGGCGGTGCGGGTGTCCTTGACCATCTGGTAGGGCATGAACACATAGGAACGGATCTGGCTGCCCCACTCGATCTTCAGCTGCACGCCCTTCAGATCGGAGATCTTCTCGGCCTTCTCCTGCATCTGCAGCTCCACCAGCTTGGCACGCAGCATACGCATACAGTTGTCCTTGTTCTGGAACTGGGACCGCTCCTGCTGGCTGGCCACCACCACGCCGGTAGGCTTGTGGATCAGGCGCACGGCGGAGGAGGTCTTGTTCACGTGCTGGCCGCCGGCACCGCTGGCGCGGTAGACCTGCATCTCAATGTCCTCGGGCCGGATCTCGATCTCCACATCCTCCGGCAGGTCGGGCATAACTTCCACAGAGGCGAAGGAGGTCTGTCGCCGGGCGTTGGCATCAAAGGGGGACACCCGGACCAGACGGTGCACGCCATGCTCGCCCCGCAGGTAGCCGTAGGCATTCTCGCCCTCGATCATAATGGTGGCAGACTTCAATCCGGCATCGTCCGCCTCCTGATAGTCCATGATGGTGTAGGTGAAGCCGTGGCGCTCGGTCCAGCGGGTGTACATGCGGTACAACATCTGGGCCCAGTCCTGAGCCTCGGTCCCGCCGGCGCCGGGATGGACAGTCAGGATAACGTTGCAGCTATCGTACTCGCCGGTCAGCAGGGTCTGCAGACGGGCAGACTCCATGTTGGCCTCCAGCTGGGCAAACCCTTCCTCCAGTTCGGGGACAAGAGACTCGTCCTCAAACTCGTTGCCCATCTCGCACAGAGCCATCAGGTCATCCCACTGACTTTTGCGCCGGCGCTGTCCGTCCACCTTGTCCTGCAGGTTCTTGATACGCTGCTGCACCTTCTGGGCCTTGGCAAGGTTGTCCCAAAAACCGTCGGCGGCGGACTCCGCCTCCAGCATATCCAACTCCCGCTCCGCGCTCTCCAGGTCCAAAGCCGAAGCCAAAGACTCCAGCGCAGGCAGCAGGTTGTTCAGCTTCACCTTATATTCATCAAATTGGAGCATAAATATACCTCTCTCCTGTTCCATATTCTCTCAGCATAGTATTATATACAAGTTTTGCCCCAAAGTAAAGCAAAAACCCACCGCAGCCGCATTTTTTGCTGCTGTGGTGGGTTCGGCACGGGTCAGCGGTCGCTGGTCTGCCACTCCCGCTCATCCCGGAAAATCAAATCATCCACATCCCGCTCGCGGGGTGGGTTGCGCTTGGTGTCCTCCTGGGCACCGATGGGTTGGCACATGGGTCCTTCCTCCTGTCAGAACTAAACACTCCTCACCAGTATATGCAGCCGTTCCCCTCTCCATGCCCATTCTGCAAAAAGATAATATTGTACTAAAACTTGAGAATATTCTCCTTGTCTTTCCCCGCCCCTTGTGCTATAAAATCCTTGTAAGCAGCCATCTCGGGTTCAAAGGAGTTGGGTCCAGCATGAAAACCTTTAAGGCAAACAATCCCAATATCATTTACATCGGCAGCTGGAACGATTGCGACAGTTCCAAGACCGCCAAATTCAATTTTGCGAAATGCTTTGTGCTGTTTAAGGGTTCCGCCCTTAAATTGAATGCCACCGGCGAGCTGCTATGCAGCGTGGACGGCGGCGCCGACTGTGCCGAAACCGAGTTTTCTCTGGCCGGCGGTGTCCACACCCTGATGGTCACCGTCAACGCCGGTACAAGGCTGGACTCCATCGAAGCCGATGCTGTTCTGAACGTCAACGAAGAGCTGCAGCACGCCTTCAATGACGAACTGCTCTCCATCGTGCAGGGCCGCGAAGGCACCGACCCCGCCACCTGGCAGCCCGTGACCCCCGCCGCCCGCCGCCCGGAAACTGATGTGAAGCTGGGCGGTCTGTTCGGTCAGCTGTTTGAACAGAACGTGGCCCGCATCAAGCGCTGTGCCGCCGACCCGGACACCCTGGACCTGCCCGAGGGCGCCAAACGCGACTTGGGTTGGGTGGATTGGCTGCCCGCCTCCCTGAAAGACGGCCGCATCATGGGCGGTGCCGCCAAGGCTCTGCGTTGGGGTGAAGATGCCGACCTGCGCACCATCGTGGACAACGCCATCGACCGCATCGAATCCACCATGCGCCCCGACGGTTGGTATAACTACTACCCCGAGTCGGAGTATGCCGTCAACTACTACCCCAATGTGGAAAACTCGGTGGATGTCATCCTCAGCAGCGAGAAAAAAAGCTTTGACCGCATCTTTTGGTCCTACGGTATGATCGCTGCAGGCAAGTGCGGCAACGCGAAGGCTTACACCCTGATCCGCCGCATGTACGACTGGTTGGAGGCAAGCCCCTACGCCACTCAGCTTCTGCTGGCCCACAACAGCACCAACTCCCTCACCGGCAATCTGGTGCTGGCCGAGTCCGTGGCAGGCAAAGTCGAAGATATGCTGTTCAGCCAAACCTGTCTGGATAAAAAGACCGTGCTGGACGGAATGGCCGCCCTCAATCCTGTCATCTTCAGCAACTATCCCGCCGACCGCCCCCACTGCTACTGCATCATGGACATTTTGGCCGCTTTGAGTGAGTACCGCCTGACCGGCCAGCAGCGTTATCTGGATGCGGCCCTGGGCGGCTGGGACGTCTATAACCGCTACTACAAGCATCTGGGTGCCGTCACCGCCATCTGCGAGCAGGGCGGCCCCTACTACCCCGGCTCCTATCAGATGGACATCGGCCACACCGGTGAGACCTGCGGTACCATGTTCTGGTTATGGCTGAATCTGGAACTGCTGGAGCTGTTCCCCGACGAGGAGAAATACGCCGCCCAAATTGAGGAAGGTCTGCTCAACGTCCTGCCCTCCGCCTTCATGGGCCGTTTGGGTGTACGCTACCACAACGTGCTGCAGGGCCGCAAGGATGATCCCCCCGTCCCTGTGGGCGATGCCGTCGGCTCCTGCTGCGAGATGACCACCACCCTCACCTTGGGCGACTGCCCCCAGTACACCTTCCTGTCCAATAAGGACGGTCTGTGGCTGCATCAGCTTATGTCCTATGATGCCAGGTGCGGCGACTGGGACTTCTGCGTGGACAGCGATATCCTGCACAAGCATCAGCTGACCTTCACCGTCCGTTCCGCCCCCGCCCGGGAGCAGTTTGTCAAGCTGCGTGTCCCCGCTTGGGCGAAGGATGCCGAAATCCGCGTCAATGGCGAGGCTGCTTCCGCTGTCGCGGGTACGTTTGCGCAACTCAAGCGTGTCTGGCAGACCGGCGACACCGTCACCCTCACCTTCTCCCCCGCCCTGACCGTCCTGCCCTATACCGGCGTGGAGCAGGCGGAAAACGGCAAGGGTCGCTTCTGCGTGACCTACGGCCCCTACCTCATGGCTTTGACCGGCATTGGCGAGACCAAGCTGCCCACCGTCACTGCCGCTGCGGAAACCCTGCGCGTGGAGCGGACGGAAAATTCCGTTGAGATCAGGGTCAATGACGGCATGATATTCCGCCCCTATTTTGAAGTCCCCGGCGACGCAGACTTCAACTGCTTCCCCATTTTTGAACCGTAAATCGTCTACAGGGCAGCGGTTTACGCCGCTGCCCGGTTTTTGCGGGAATCCGTCGAACACTTTCTTCTCTTTAGGGGTTGACACAGGCGTTTGTGTATGTTATTATGGTTAGGCTCTTTAGAGCAGGAGCAACCGGAGCCACCCTTGCCGGAGTGGCGGAATTGGCAGACGCCAGGGACTTAAAATCCCTTGCTGGTAACAGCGTGCCGGTTCGATCCCGGTCTCCGGCACCATATCGCGGAGTAGAGCAGTTGGCAGCTCGTCGGGCTCATAACCCGGAGGTCGCAGGTTCAAGTCCTGCCTCCGCAACCATTAGGAAAGCCTCGCTATCTCAGGGTAGCGAGGCTTCTTTTTGCTCATTTTGCCGTTTTTTCGGTACTTATTTCTAGTTATTGATAGTTGCGACTAGTTATGCCTTTTTGTGCCTTTTCTGTCGCTATATCGTCGCTATGGCAACCTTTGCTCGTCGCTTCCGTCGATACCTCGTCGGCACGCCGTCGCTTTGGTCGGCGGTACCCCTCAAAACTTATAAACATCAAAAACTCCCTGCCCAATGTGGGCAGGGAGTTTTTTGCTTTGCTATGAATTTAGTTTCCGCGCAGATAGTTGGTCAGCATCTGAGCTGTCTGGGCGCGGGTGGCACTGGCGGTGACAGAGCCGTACTCCATCCCCTGGAACAGACCCTGCTGCACCGCCCATTTCAGGGCAGGTTGCGCCCAATCGCTGCAGGTGCCGAACTTGGCGATGTCGCCGTTTCCGGCAGGCTTGCCGGCGTAGTTGTGGAGGATGACCGCCACCTGCTCCAGGCTGACGGCGTCGTTGGGCTTGAATACACCGCCGCCGTAACCGGACACCACACCGCGGTTAGAGCCCCAAGTAACGGCATTGTTGAACCACTGGTCGGCGGGCACGTCCTTAAAGCTGTGCTTCTGGCCGTTCAGAGCGGGCTGCCCCTCCTTATTGTACAGCACCTGCACCACCATGGCGCGGGTCAGGGTATCGTTGGGGCCAAAGGTGTAGGAGTTGTAGCCGCTCATGATCTTGTTTTCGATGACGTAGCCCACTGCGTCGTAGTACCAGTCGTTGGCACCCACGTCGGCCATAACGTCCACGCCGCTGACCTGCTGCTGGGTGATGATCAGGTTATCCAGCAAGGTCACGTGGTCGTGATCCTTGCCGGTGTAGAAGGACAGGCGGAACTTCGCCTCGTTATCGGTGGACAGCTCATTGGACGCCACGCTGTACTGCCAGCCGGGCTCGGTGGTTCCCTTGGGCCAAATCTTGGTGTAGATGCCGCCGTTGACGCGGGCAATCTTCACCGTCATCCACTGCATCGCCTCGTGGTAGTTGGTATCGGACGTGATTTTGTCCGCGCCGTACTGGATGCGGTAGTTGTCCCCGCGCATCTGCACGAAGCCGTACACGTCGGTGTCCTGCCACAGGGTGGCGTACACCCAGTGGTTGATGTTCGTGTCGGTGCGGTAGACGTCAAACTGCACGGTGTAGTCGCCGTAGATGGGGGTATCCACCTTGAACCAGGCCTGCTTGGAGTTTCTGGCGCCCAGCTCCAGATACTTGTTGCCGTTCTCCTCCACCACGTTGTAGTAGCTGGCGCCGGCCACGGGGGCGTAGCTGCTCGCAGTGGCGTAGCCGTGGGAGGTCATTTCGTTGTAGAAGGTGTTCTCGCCCACGGTATAGCTCTCAAAGTCATCCCGGAAGATGACCTTCTTCTCGCCCCGCTCCATCACTTCGGCAGGGGCGCCCTTCACCTTATAGGTCACGGAGCCGTTCACGTCGCCGATGGAGGCACGGATGGTCACCGTGCCGGCACCCACGAAGCTGACTACGCCCTGCTCATCCACGGTAGCAATAGCGGAGTTGCTGGTGGTAAAGGTGACCTTGTCCATCATATCGGCGGGCGCGATCACGGCAGCCGACGCGCTCTGGTTGGCCTCGCTCTCGCCGCCCTCGTTCATAATGAGGATGGCTCGGCGGGTGATCTTTACCGCGCCCAGGGTGACGCCGCTTCCGTCCAGAACGGCCTTGCCGCTGTTCTGGGCGGTGCCGCCCTTGACGGCCGTCCAGTCGGCGGGCTCCGCGCCGCCCACGGGCCACGCCTTGACGTAGGTGGCGCCGTTGACGACCGCCACACGCAGTTCGGCGGCCTTATCGGTCTCGATGCCGTACACGCCGGGGGCGAACTCCACCCTGGCGCCGTTGGCGGCGGTAACGGTCAGCTTGCCGTCGGCGGTGAAGGTGGCCGTGGTGTTGACGGTGTGGGAGAAGGGCAGGTCCTCCCCCACGGTCAGGGAGGCGGACTCAGGGGTAACGGTCTGCAGGGTAATCTCCGCCGCATCCTCATACAGCTCGGGAAGCTGGAACTCAGGAGCGTCGGGGTCGACAAACCGACCGTTGAGCGCCCGGAAATAGCTGTCGTACATGATGGTCAGGATCTGGCCGTTGGCCAGCAGCTTGCTGGAGGGATCGCCGCAGTCGTGCTGCGCCTTGTACAGGGGTTCGTGAATGGTCACGGGCTCGGTGGCCTCCCAGCCGGCGTCGAAGTAGACCATCTGACCCTTGGTGGGACGGACAAAGCCCTCCACAATGGCCCAGGTGGCAAAGGCCCGGTCCTCGTCGATGTAGGCCCAGCCGGGCTGCTGCACGACACCGTCAATGGTGCGCAGATACTCCCAGGTGCGGCCCCGGTCGTAGGAGATGACCACCTGGCCGCTGTCACGGACGAAGCCCTGCACCATGTCGCCGTCGGGGTCGGGGGCAATGAAGGAACACTCGTTATGCTCCTCCGCCTTTTCCGGCTCGTAGTTCTCGATCTGCACGTCGCTGAGGGTGATCCACTTCTGGGTGGCCGTATCCCACTGCAGCAGCAAGGCCACCACGATGGGGGAACCGTACAGGGGCACCAGCAGCTGACCGCCGGAGAAGTAGGTCATATCGCCGCGCTTCAGGCCGCCGTTGCCGGGGCAATGCTGGGTCATGACGCGCTGGGGGACAGACCAGTTCTCTCCGCCGTCGATGGAGTACATAATGTAAGTACCCTCGCCGATGGCACTGCCGGACTCCATGTACTGGAAGCCCCAGAAGGTGTACAGCAGCACCTCATCCTCGGTGCCGTCGCCGTCCATGTCGTAGTACATCAGGCCCATGTTGGGGTCGCGGCCGTCGAAGCCGTAGGCGTAGTCGTTGGCGCCGTTCTGCACCCGCTCATAGCGGTTATAGAGGCCGGGGGTGATGCCCCACTCCTCGTACTTGCGCTGGTCGATGGTCAGCAGGGGGTTATCATAGTCCCAGGTCTTGCCGTTGTCGGTGCTCTTCCAGATCTTCAGGATGCCGGGGCCTTCCTGACCGTCCTGCTTATAGTCACCGGTGTTGCGGGTGGGTACGTGGGTGATGCACTCGTAGGCGGTGACGTAGACGGTACCGGCCTTGTCCACCACCAGGTCACCGAAGTTCAAAATCAGAGGGGCTGCTACCTGACCGATGGTAACGTCATCGGGGTCGGCCGTCAAATCCTCCACGGTTCGGGACTTGGGGGCAGGGATCTTGGCGGGGGCCTTGGTCAAATCGGCACAGGCGGCCTCCACGCTCTTGCGGATCAGGGCCATATTGGCCTCAGTATTGGCGTAGTTGGGGTCGTCGGGGAAGCTGCTGCTCAGATCCTGCTTGTCGGTGTCAAGGAAGGGTTTGACCGCCTCCGGGGTGATCTTGGAAAGGTCGGCGTCGGGGAACAGCACCTTCAGCACCGTCATGGCGGCGGTCAATCGGCCGGCCTGCAGGGACAGGTGATAGCCGTCCCGGGTGACGTTGTCGCCGATGGCGGTGGCGCGGACGTTCTGAATGGCGGCACCTACGGGGAACCAGCCGTCGAACCGGTCGGCGTACTCGGCGTCCTCGCCCACGATGTGCTTGCCCAGGCAGTCCACGATGGCGTTGTACATCAGCGCCTGGCTGCTCTCATAGGCGGTGGCGAAATCTGCCACGGAACCGTACTTGTACTCGCTGGTTTCCCCGTCCCGGTTAGCCCAGGTCATGTTCCAGTAGACCTTGGCGTTGGGCTGTACGTCGGCCAGATAGTCCAGCATGAACTGCAGATCGGCGTTGTAGGTGGTGGTAAATCCAGCCTCCATCACGCCCTGCTGCAGCATGATGACGTCCCAATCCCGGCTTTCCACGGCGTCCTTGATGCTGCTGACGGCGCCGCCGTACATCTCGCCGGTCAGGGGGTCGCTGGTGTAGTAGGTGTACTCGGCGGCGTTCTTGGCCACGTTGCGGGCGTGCATACGTAGGGTGGCGCTGCCCAGCATCAGGTAGGCGCTCTCCACGCGCTCGCCGTACAGCTTGGCCAGGTTGCTCAAGTAGTAGAAGGTGTCCCGGCTGTAGCTGTTACCGATGGACAGGATGCGCAGGGGCTTCTCGCCCACCTGCACGGTGGTTCGTGCGATCAGGCCGGTGTAGGTGCCGTCGGGGGTGTAGACCATGGCGGTGATCTTGGCGGTACCAAAACCCTTGATGGTGGCCACGCCGGTCTGATCCACGGCAGCCACCGTCTCGTTGTCGGAGACCCACTTGATGGTGTGGCCGGGAATGGCCAGGTTCAGGTCGAACTTGGTTTCCAGCTCGATCTGCCGGGTCTTGCCGATGTCGCTCTCCGGCACTTTGACCAGAGGCTGCTTGGCCTTGACCTCGGCACTCTCGCCCACGGACAGATCTACCTGTTTGGTCACGCCGGTGCCCTTTCCGTCCATGTCGGCCAGCTCCACGGTGAGGGTGCCCCGACCCGCAGAGCCCAAAACCAGCTCACCGCTGCCGTTCACGCGGCCCAGCGCGGGGTTGGACAGGGTGTACTTGAACTTGGGGGTGGGGGTCTGCGCCATCAGATCCTGGCCGGTAAACACCGCGTCCATGGTCAGCTTTTCGCCGGGGTCGCCGTACAGCATCTTGGGCAGCATCATTTCCTCGTAAGGCTTGGTGATCTTAAAGTTGTCGATGCGGGTGGTGTAGGACTCACCGGCCAGATTGCGGTTGCGGTTTTGAATGCGGGTGGACATACCGCGACCCAGCATCTCTTCCGTAATGACGGGGGTTTCCAGCACGCACACGCCGGCAGTGGAGTTGTCAGCAGGCTCCTGTCCGCCCTGAGGCCAGATCTTTACCATGAACTTGCCGGGTTCCACGGACATCTTCACCGTATACCACTGATCCCGATTGGGGACCAAGCGGTCACCGGCGGCGTTTTTCATCTCCGTGGTCACGTTGCTGCCGGTGGTGATACTCTCGATCAGGCGGATATTCATGCCGCCGTCAATGTAGACGATGGCGTTGCCGGCTAGAGCGGGCTTCATGCCCTCGAACATACGCAGGATCAGTCCGGGCACGGAACTGCCGCCGGAGGGCATATAGAAGTCAAAACTCACCGCGTGGGTACCGGAAACCCGAGGCCCACAGAAATCGTTGCCGGTAGTGTTGACACTGGTCAGTTCCAGCATCTTGTTGCCCTTCTCCTCCACAATGCCGTAGGTGGAGTAGCTCGCACTGCCATAGGCGCCGTGCTGGCTCTCGCTGAAGCCGGTGTACCCGGCATTGCCGAAGAAGGTATCACGCCCCACGGGATAGCTACTAAAGTCATCGTTCCGGGCAACCCACTCCTTGTTGCCGAGATTGGCAGCCGCCGCAGGAATTGCCGCAACGGGCACCATGCTGACGCACAGTACGACGGCCAGCAGCAGAGAAAGCATTCGGTTCAATCGGTTCTGTTTCATCGTTTCATCCTCCTGTTCATACGGGGTCGGTGGTTGAGCCGATCCGGACGGCGCATTTCCCCTGCGTCACGCCCCTGCTCTTGCACCGCAAATCTCCGCATACATACACCTTGCTTTTGTAATTCTAACATGATATACTCCCTCTTGAAATACCCGAATATGCCACATTATTTCCAAACGTGGTCTATTCTGCAAATAGGAGGATGTTCTATGCCACGCAAAGAAGTCATTCGAACCACAATCAACGATATCCGACTGGATCTGTACGTCCCCTCGAACTTTATATCCTACCGGCACACCTGGGTGGCCAAGCGGCACTGCAATGCCGACCACGAGCTTCATATCGTCCTCCACGGCAGCTGCTGTGTGGATGTGGAAGGCACGGAGCACACCCTCCACGCCGGGCAGGGCATCTTGATCCTGCCGGACAAGTTTCACAATCCCGTTTCCTACTCTTCCGATTTCGACAAACTGGTTTTGGATTTGTTCCCCGCTTCCGGTCAACTGGTTTCTGACCCGAACGCCTCCTGTGTGGTTTTGGATTTCCCTCCTGCCACAGCCTTTTTGGCCAACGAATTGCTGACGGAACACACCAACCCTGCTCCGTTTCACCAAAAGATGGTCCACTTCCTGCTGGGTCAGTTGACCATTCATCTGCTGCGCCTGTTGGGTGCCGCAGACACAGAAAGTGCCACGGCCATCAACTCCGACCTTCGGGTCGATATCATCGACAGTTTCTTTGCCAATTGCCTTAGGGAAAACGTGACAAAGGACCAGCTTTGTGCGCGGCTTTGCCTGTCCCCAAGCCAGCTGCATCGTTTTCTGCGAAAGCGATACGGTATGAGTTTTCGGGAAAAGCTGGCTGCCACCCGGATGACCCACGCCGGCTGGCTGCTGCAAAACACCGAACTGTCCATCCAGCAGATCGCCCTTCAAGTGGGCTACGCCTCCGTCCCTGCCTTCATCCGCTGTTTTTCCCAGTTTCACAATTGTTCTCCGAATCGGTTTCGTGCGCGGCAGGCCCTGTCGGATGCGGCCCCTGTCAACATTACACCGGCAACGGCATAGGTTGAGGCCGTCCAAACGCAATAAAAGGCTCGAAATCCGTGGATTTCGAGCCTTTCTGTTTCGATCATTCGCTTCGGTGTCGTGTTTTACTGTGCGTCAAACAGCTCTTCGTAATCTGCTTGACCAGCTCCAGGTGTTTTCCCTCAAATATGGTCGGCCAACATTCTATGTGCATACCAACCACAACGCTGACGTGCTTTACCGGGTCAACCATCAGGTAGGTGCCCGCCGCACCGTCCCAGCCAAACTCACCTACGCCCAGGCCCCATTCTGTGGGACGAATGCGGGTGCGCACGCCAAGACCGTAGCTATAATCCGCACCCTGCACGCAGGTAAAGTCACATTTGAGGTCATCCACACAGATTTCCTCCTGATACATACGCCGGATACTCTCAGCGCTGATAATCCGTACACCATTTTCTCCCACACCGTCATTGGCAAGAGCCGCGGCAAACTTGGCATAGTCCACCGCCGTGCCAGGCTATCCTCAGCCACCGACACAACGAGTCTCTCAAAGTCCTTTTGGTGCACTGTTGGGCAATACCCGTACAGTTGCAACTGGTACAGCAGCAACAACAATGCGCTGGCGGGGCGAAGTCGAATTTCAATGGGAGAACTTCACCTACAACATCACTCATTACAACGGCTACATTTCTATCTCACACAGCCGCCGTCAAGAAACCGAGTTGCTTTGCAAAACCGCCGATGAGGTTTTGGAATATAGGGTCGGCACTTCTCGCTTAAGAGATGTAATCACTCAAGTGCTAGTGACTGACCGCACAATTTGATTCCCATTTGACCACCGAGCCGAGAGAAAAAGGCTTGCGACGGCGGCACGAGAGGTCCCGGTCGGCGTCCGGTCGTCGTTATCAGCCCGAAAAGTGCGCAATTTCTTCGCTTTTCTCGGAATTTCCGAACTTCTTGGTCGTTCTCATAACCCGGAGGTCGCAGGTTCAAGTCCTGCCTCCGCAACCAAAAATCCAAACTCAACCCTGTGGTTGGGTTTGGATTTTCTTTGCTTTGAGCCGGGCAGGACTTGAACCTTATGAAGGCATGCATCGTTAAGAAAAACAGTTCGGGGAACTGTTTTTTAGATGCGTGGTGCGCAGACGGGTACCGAATGCGCAGCATTGGGTCGTCAAGCACGGAAGATTTGCGCAGCAAAGCTTCGTCCTGCCTCCGCAACCATTAGGAAAGCCTCGCTATCTCAGGATAGCGAGGCTTCTTTTTTGCCCAGCAAACGAAAAAATGACCGTGGGGCAGGTCGATACGACTTGCCCCACGGTTTACCGTTTGATTGCGTATTGCACTTATGGCCAAATACGGATTGCCCTGAGCAATGAAGGAGTCACTCGGCCGGATCGCACCGAACCACAAAACGGCTTTGACCGCCGGAGGTACAGGTGAAGATCGTCAGGCTGTGTTCCGAAGAGGACAACTCATCCAGCTGTGTGGGTTTTAAGACTTCCGTTTCAGCGACCACATAGGCGTGCGAGGTTCCGTTAACATCCAAAAATTCCACCCGATCACCGGACGACACCCGGCGCAGAGGCGCAAAATGCTTTTTGTAGTTATGGCCCATCAGGATCAGATTCTGCCCCTCTATGCTGCCGGAGTAGCGGCAGGGGGACAGTTTCAGCAGGTCGTAGTTCCAATCGTTCAGCACGGGCAGTTCCACACCCATACTGGGAACACGGATGATGCCTACAAGGTCATAGCCCTGCAGTGATGTTTGGAGCATTTGGCCGATGGACTGCTCCTGCACTGCCGTGTCATACAGGTTCTGCTCCTTGTTTTTCTCGATTTCCTCGGTTAGGGCTGCCAGCAGTTGCTGCGCGTTTTCGCCCGCTGTTTCGGCCTCCTGCTCGTACCGAGAGAATAAATAGGCCGAGGCAAGGATCATAGACAGGCCCAAAAGGATCAATGCGGCAGCACGGATCTGCTTCATGATTTTTTCCTCCCCAAGTACAGGTCTGCAAGGCCCAACGCTATCAGCAGTACACCGGCCACCAGCAACAGCCAAAGAGGCCATAACTGCACACCGGTCTGAGGAATGGTAGGCTGGGAGGGTTTTACAGGAACGGAAGGTTCATAAGGTGGCGAATCCGGGGGCTGGGGAGGTGCGGGCGGATCGGAGGGTGTCTGGCTTCGGTAAGTGTTGATTACGGTGAACCCCTGTGATGCACTGCCTTCGTAAGCGGTAGAATAACCATCTACCGACAGCTGCCAGATGCTGTAGGCAAGATCGGCGGGAATATCGGCAAACACGCCTTGCCAGCCGTCAGCGGCGGTCAAATCGAGGGTGGAAACAATGTTGCCGGAGGAGATTAAATGGACCGTCACCTGCTCCGGGCGGGCCTGCGGGTGGTTTTCATCACCACGCCACACGACAACGACAGGAATATCAATGGTTTCGGGAACAGGCTCCACTGGGCCGGGGGGATCGGGATTGATTGGTTGGTCGGGGGGTTCGGGTTTGGTATCGCTGCGGTTGGTAATGGTAATACCGGTGGCGGCATTGCCGCGATAATCGGGGGTATAACCGGGAACAGAAACTTCCCGAACCGTATAACTCGCCAGCGGATCCAGCTCGTAGAAAGTATAACTCCAGCTGTTGGCTGAAGAGAGAGCGGCAGTTTTCTCCACCGTTCCCGCCCGAATCAGCTGAACAGTAACTTGTTCGGGACGCGTACCGGCAGCATCGCTGTTATCGTCCCAAATTTTGTACACGCTGACATGGCCTTTTTCCGGTGTGGGCGGTGTGGGAGGGTCGGGGTTCGTACCACCGCCGCCTCCGCCACCGCCACCGGTGTACTTGTTCAGGATGATGCAGGAGTCTCCCCGCAGGTCATAAGAGGTGCTGTACTGCGAAATTGGGTCGATCTTCACCGAATATTCTCCGCCGGTGGGCAGTTGATAGAACTGATGCTGCCAGCTGTTGTCGGCGCTGAGCGTTACCTTGCGAACCGGGATATCGTCCCGCAGCAGGGTCACCTCTACACTGCGGGGGCGTTTACCTGCCGCATTCATGTTGTCTTCCCACAACATAACCACAAGAAAGGATTTTGTGTCCGTTTCAGAAGTCTTGGGACTGGAGGCCACGTAATAGCTCACTTGCCCGTCCACGGTCATGGGGAGGACGACCAGATAGGGTTGGAAGGCCACTTTTTGTCCGCCTTCATCCAGCACCAGATAAATGCCTTGCTCCAGATTGTTAAATTCCGCGTTGCCATTGGCGTTGGTAGTATGCTTGGCGGTATACTCCACTTCCTGAGCAAAGACATACTGGTAGACGATGTTGGCATTGTCCGCACCACTGTCGGCAAGCAGTTGGTCCGCGCTCAGAGAAAGACCGGCAAACCGCTCGTTCAACGTGGTGACACCGTTCTTTGTAACTGCCACCTGATACAGGTCTACATTGATGCCGGAGATCGGCTCGTCCGCATCGTTGCGTATGGTGACCCGCAAAGCGCAGGGGTTGGCCGCCTGCACCACCGCAGTCCCAAGCAGCATACAAGACACCAGCACGCACAGCAGCACTCTATTCCATTTTCGCATAAGGTTTCTCATAGATTCTCTCCTGAAATCAATTGCCGGTCTTTCTTTGCCATTTACGTGACAAGATGCTGCGCACTCCAAGGAACAGGCCGGTGATCGCGCCAAGACCAACAAGGGTCAGCGGGATCACGTACACCAGACTGACGGGACGCAATTCATTGGTAAGATACAACTGCTCGGAAGTTGCACCAGCGCTGTTTTGCACACGAGTACCCCTCACCAGCAGACGGTGGGAGTTGATGCCGTAAGGCGTGCAGGTGACGAGGGTCACATAGTCCTCCCCGGCCACCACCCGTAGGCGGGAAGTGTCGTTGGGCAGTACAACGGCGATGTCATCCACGCGGTACTCCAGCGCCTCGCCCAAAACGTGAATATAAAACCTGTCGCCGGTCTCCAGCCGGTCAATATGAGTCAACAGTTCTGCCGATGGCAGACCACGGTGGCCGGAAATGACCGCGTGAGTACTTGAACCACCTACGGGCAGACTGGTCCACTCCAGATGGCCCACCGCCACCTGCAGCACCGATTCGTCCGTTCCGTGGTAGATGGGCAGTTTGCAGTTGATACAGGGGACGTCCACATAGCCCATAATACCCGTGCCGGCCACATTCAAAAGCTCGGAATATTCTGCTTGCCAGGTTTCGTCCATGTCAACGGTTCCGTCCCGGGACAACAGGGAATCATTATAGCTTCTGGCCGCTGCCAGCATCTGCTCGGCCTGTGTCCGGTCGCTGTTGTCGACCGCCTGAGCGTAATCGGCAATGGCATTGGATTGGACCCGTGCGTTCCAGAAGTTGCTGACCACGGGGTAGAGCAGCAAGGACAGCCCTGCAAGAAAAATCAAAATAAGCAGGACGTCGGTCCCTTTATTCTTTTTCTTTCGTTTCATGCAGAGCTCTCCTTGCTGCCCCGGGGAGCGATGCTCCCCGGGGCAAGTGGTGGGATGGAATAAACTTACTTGGTTTCGCCGGAGCGCTTCTTGGCCACGATCACGGCCACAGCACCCAGCATCAGAACGATACCGGCCACATAGAAGATGGTGGTGCCGATGCCGCCGGTCTCGGGCAGGGTGGAACCAATGCGGTTCTCCACAGTGACCAGCAGGTCGCCCTTCTCCATATCCACGATAACGGGACGGGCGGTACCGGTGGCCTCACCCTTAAAGGTGTCCAGCTTGCCGGTGGTGGCGTCGGCGGCGGCGGTGATGATCACGGAGATCTCGGTGGTCAGCACATTGTAGCCGCTGGGGGCAACCACTTCCTTGAAGTGGTGGGTGCCGGAGGGCAGACCGATGATGGACAGCATACCGTCGGCATCGGTGGTCAGTCTGGTCGCCTGACTCTCATCCGCCACCAGACCGGTCACTTTGCCGGTAGCCGTATCGACCTGATAGTATGCCTTGGTGTTGGTGCCGGTGTAGCGATAGGCGATAAACTGAGCGCCGGGCAGCACCTTGGTGTCGTCAGAAGCATCGATCTTCTTGATACGGATCTGATAGGTGTATACGGTGGCCTCAGCCTGAGCGGTTTTGCCCACGTGTTCGGGCTTCTCGTCAGCAACAGGGTCATAATCCTCGTTGGGGTCGTTGGAGTAGAACAGAACAGCGGTGTTCACGTTACCGTCGGTGGGAGTGCGGCCCACAACCGCGTCGGGATCCAAAACGGCCTTGTAAGTGACAACGATCTTGTCGTCGATCAGGGCCTCCTCGCCGGTGGCGACCTTAATGGCGGCCTTGGCATCCTTCATGGTGACGGTGACGGTATTGGCGGCACTGTCATAGGCAAAGGTGTAGTGCTCGGCAGGTACGGGTTCCTGTTCGGCGTAGTTCTCGCCGTTGGCCACGCCCACGCTGACAACCTCGGCATCCTTCAAGCCGGCAGGCAGGGTGTCGCTGAACTGCAGGTAATACTCGGGATAGGTGCTGATGTGGGAATGCATAGAGGCGATCAGCTGATAGTACACCTCACCGCCGATCATGGAGCTGACGGCGCTGGCGTAGTTGGTCTTCTGCTGCAGACTGACGCGCTTGAGCAGGGTGGGAACAGCACTCTTGGGGCTGACTTCCACGTTGTCGACCACCTGAATGATGTACTGGGTATAGGCATCGTGAGCATCGCCGGACAGGCTGCCGCTCTTGTCCATGATCAGATAGTAGCCGGTGTCCAGGTCGGTGATCTCATAGACCTTCTGTCCATTGCTCAGAGTGGTCTGCGTATTCACGGTTTTAACGGGGGTTTCCAGATAGTTGTCGACCTCATAGCCAAAGGCTTCGGCATCGGCCACGGTCTTCAGGGTGCCGGCCTTGGTCTCAGCCACGCCCATAGCTGCCCGTCCGGCAGCGCTGACACTGGAGCCCCACTGAATCTCGGTCATGATGCCCTTTTCATTCAGAACGCCGGAGAAGATCTGGTACACCTCGTAGGTGTGGCCGGCAGCCTCGTTGGCGATGCGGATGGTGTGTCCCGCGGCACTTGCGGGGAGGATGGTCATGGCGGCCAGCAGCAGGGTGGCCAGCAGAGCGCTGAGGATTCTCTTTGTCATTTTCATGGTTTTTTCTCCTTTTTCTTTATTGGTAAAATCGTTTTGTATTCTGTCGGTATCAGGCGGAACTCCCCCTCCTTTTTTTCAGGATGAGGATTATATAAGCACACATGGCACCGAGCATCAGCAAAGCGCCAAGCATGTAATATCCGCCCGGTCCGCTGCCGCCGGTCTCGGGCAAGGGGACACCGGAGGCCTGGTTGCGGACAAGGATGCTGTAAGCTACATTACTCGATTGAGCAAAGGCATGATCGTCCACCACCACCGAGCCATCCTCATGGATGGTCAGATAGATGGGATCCACCAGCCGCTTGTAGTCTTCGGGAGCGGCGGTCTCGGTCAACCGATAATAGCCGTAAAGCAGGTTATCAAAGGTCAGCGTGCCGTCTGAGCCGGTGGTGGCGGTACGGGTAACGAAGGTAGAGTCGATGGTGTACCCTCCGTTTCCATCCGGGATGAGATGCTGCAGGGTGAATGTAGCCCCGGGCAGCCGCAGAGTGCCGGATAGATTGGTTTTTGTCAGACGCAGCAGGGTACGCCGGGTATCGTTCTGGATGGTAAAGGCGGTGTTCGTTACCTTTCCGCTGCCGTCCCTGGTATAGGTCGGGTCGGAGTAGCTTACCAGCCAGTTGGCGAAGGTGAAGTCCGGCTTGCAGTTCTCTGTGCCAATCTTCGTCTCCCGCACGGACCATGTAATGGATGTGCCGTTGGCATAGGCGGGCAAGCCGCTCCATGTAGCCCGGTAGCCGTTGGCCGCCGTCAGCTGCACCGTGGGCTCCACGCCGGGGATCAGGGAAGAGACCAGCTGTCCATTGGCCAGCAGCTGCACGGTCACATCGGCCCAATCGGCCTCGGGACACAACCATTGCTTGGACACGGTGACGGAGGTATTCTCCGTGGTGTTCTCAATAATGAGCAGGCCGTCATGGTAGGATGCCAGAGGCGAAGTGCTCAAAATTCCGATTTGGTCTGTCTGCTGGCCTGTGTCGGGGTCGGGCAGATAGCCGATGGTGATGTTTTCGATGGGAGTATAGCCGGAAGGCGGCCGCAGCTCCTGCACCACCACATTACCGGTGTCGTAGCTGAAACCGGAAATGACCAGTTCGTAATAGCCGGTAGTAGAGCCGGATAGCTCCGTTATACTGCCCTGTGTGTCATAGATGTATTGGTTCTTTGCACTATCATAAGTAAAGGTCAGGGGCAGTTCGTTCTGCAGCAGCTGGAACGTGGCTCCCGCCAGCGGATTTCCGGTGCGGGCATCTTCCTTTTTGATGATGATGGAGTCGCTGGTGTGGTACACATTGGTGAACTCCACGCGCATGATCTGGTCGGTACCTGCATCCAGTGCATAGGTTTGACCGACAATGTCCACCGTAGTACCCGGACCGTTTTTATTCTGCTGATTGAATGCATCCACGACGATGTATTCGGAATAGCCGTGATAATTGATTCCGCCCGGGTTATTCACCTCATTGTAGGTGTGTTCGGTGAGCGTCCATGGTTCGCCATAGTCCAGACCGTTCACTTCCCAGGTATAGGTGTCGGCAGCCGGATCATAGCCGGCGGCGTTGTTCAGCGTCAGAGTGTGCTGCTTGGTTCCGGCCCCATTGGCCGCGGTAATGGAGAAGTCCTCCTTGGCCAGCGCAACACCGTCCATATTTCCCGCAAAGGACTTTTTCACATAGACGATGCCCTGTTTTTTCACCAAACGACCATCGATGTGCCAGGCATCGCTCTGGGCCTTGAACACATACCAGCGGATGGCATAGGCCTCCGCGTGCAGATCTTCCGGCGCCACCGGCTCGCCATCCACTTCAAGCTGGCGGTTTTGAGCATGGGTGATCAGCTTTTGGAAAATCTCCTCGTCGTCCGGGAAGCTTTGCAGCCAAATTCCCGGCTGCTCACCGTACAGGGCGCGAATGCGCTGGTCGGCACCGAAGGAGTTATCTGTAGTCGTATCGGCGATGTAATATTTGTTGTTCAGTTCGTTCACGGACAGGGATGCCGCATCCGTACCGCCCACGTGGGTGGCAAACAGTTCGGGGGTGTAGTCGGTGACCGCACCGCCCACCACGCCGCCGCCCTGGGTGTCGATGGGCTTGGAGTCATAGCGGACAAAAAAGCTGACCGTTTGCAGGGGCGAGGTCTCCCACACGGCGGTGAGATTGAGCCGGCTGCCGCTGGCAAAGGATTGCAGCTCGTCCCAGTTCAGGGTGGAGTTGGGGCTGAGGATGGTGTCCGAAGTGCCCACCCGCCAGCCGGAGAACCGGATGATGCGGGTGTTGCCGTCGGACAGCTTGCCCGGCACCTCGTGCTGAGAGACATTGCGGATAAGCGCAGAACCGTTTTCATCCACCGTATCGGTCAACGTGGTAGCGGTGGTACCGTAGATGGTGGGTCTGGTGGACACCGTTACGCCGCTCACCGTTGGGAAACCAATGTTGTAAACGATACGCAGGGTCCCGCTATCTTCACTGGCGGTAAAGGTCTTTGGCCCGTTGATGGTCACAGACTGACCGCCGGTGTATTGGGCGCTTCCGTCGCTCCAAACGTAGTCGCCCGAAAGAGTGACGGAGCTGCCGCCGGGAACGTATTGCGTGTCGGAGGAACCGTCCGGATATTCAAAGGTGACGGTATAGAACGGCAGCGGGTCGCCGGAGTCGTCCATCAGGAACACGTACTTGGCACTGCGTGCGGAATTGGCGGTGAAATAGTTGCTGTTGCCGTTGCGGAAGGTCATCGTGGTCCGGGAGATGGTAATGTCGTTCCATATACTTGGATTTTGAGAGTCGGCCCACTGCAAATTCAGTTCGCTCCAGCTATAGTCGGTCCCCAGATTGTCATTAATCAAATCCACCGCATCGCCGGTATCCAGTCGGACGGTTTGCCGCCAGCTTGAGCCGGAGGTGGTAAAGGTCAGCTTGCCGAAGCAGGTCCACCGGTTGTCCAGATAGACATAGAAGTTGGCGTTGTAGTTTCCTGTGCTGGCATTGTCGCCCACGGCCAGTGTAGATACTCCGCTGTCCGATCCTGCGGCAAGCAAAGCGGAGGTATCCGTCGGCAAAGCCAAATCACCGGGGCCGGAAGCGAGGGTGGATGCCTTATACAGGTTTTCGTTCAGCACCAACCCGGATTCTATGTTGTTTTCCGCGATACTTTCGTTCAGTGCAGACACATCCAACTGTGCGGGGATATCCGGTGTTGTGACCGTTTCGGGGTCCTCTGCCTGCACGGTCGTGTTGCTCAGTAAGACCGCCTGCACACCGGAGTTGGAATCAACCGTTCCCGTGGGAGGGGAAGCATCGGCGCGGAGTTTTTCGGCTGTGGTCACCGTGTGGGTGATCACGGTTTCCAGATTATTGCTCGTATCCGCATCCACCCGAGCCAGCAGATTGTTGATGTCATTGTCCCGGAGCAGGACAAGATAACAGTTTTCTGTGTGCGTATGCTGGGGCTGAATACATGTCAGCCGACTTCCGGTGTAGCAGGCTGAATCGTGTGTATGTTCTGTCATACCACAGCGCGCCGATTGCTCCAGTGCCACCGCACTGACCATGCCACCGCGCAGGGGCAGCAGAGAAAGCAGCAGGAAAACAACAACCCCGGCAGCGATCCATATTCGATTGTGCGGTCGCAAACCAATGGTTTTCACGTGCTTCATCTTCTTTGTTTCGTCAAAGTATATTGTGCTCTATAAATAGAGCACAAGTCAGGGACCCCTGACTTGTTAAGGTTTGGCTGCGCTGGTGTAATCAAAGGACCTTCCCCAGTATACGGTCTGCTGGAACAGTTCCGATTTCGGAAAGACGGCTGTCCATGGAAATGGAACGGTTGTCCCCCATAACAAAATAATGTCCGTAGGGTACGTGATAAGGGAAGGAAATGTTGTGCTGACCAATGGAGGAGGTCTGTACATACGGCTCGGAAAGAACCGTGCCGTCAATGGTGACGGTCCCGTTCTCCTCCAGCGAGATGCTGTGGCCGCCCTCGCAGATCACCCGGCGCACCAGCACCTTGTTGTTGTAGTAGAATGCAATAATATCGCCCGACTGTACCTTGTCTGTTTTCAGCAGCACAAGCAGCTGACGGTCGGAAAGGGAGGGGTCCATTCCGTCCCCGTAATACCGGACGACCATAAACACATGGGTGAACAGGTTGGCCAGCAGCAAAACCACAGCCAACAGCACCGCAGCCAGCCGCAGGACAATTTTCCCGTAGGGAGGGCTGGGCAGGACGCGCTTCCCCTTTGTTGAAATAAGCGTTTTCATATTGCCCTCACCTCCCCAAAATGTGGTATACATAAAAATGCGAAATCCCATCCTACGGTAGCACTTTTTTCCTTTGTTGTCAAGCATTTCAGGGCGTTGGGGTGGTCGCGGAAGGCAACAGAATCTCGCAAGACAAAAAACAGGGCATTTTTATTTATTGATTACAGCAGCGCGCTCAAAAGCACCGCACAGCACAGCCAGGCAGTCAGCTTTTTCAGTACATTTCTCATCGGTTGCACCATCCTTTTCGCTGAAGTGACATATTCTCACACATATTATAACAATAATTATAGCCCACACATTTTGTTAGTAAAATAGCAAAATGTGTGGGCTGCATTGCAAAAAATCTGCCAAAAGCCCCTTCGTTTTTTACTTGAAGAGCAGCCGGCTCTGCCGTTACGCCCGATTGATTTTCTCTTCTTTACCGCTTTGGATGGAACGCTCAATGGCGCACATCACGAAAATAGGGGCAATCAGGTCATCGTAGGAGTCGTGCTGTTCCCCACCGCAAATCAGATTGTAGAATTCCGCAAATTCCTTGTCGAAGCAGCCGGCAAAGCCGTACTTTTCGAAGGTGCCGTAGTTCTCGCAGCTGACACCGGCGTAGAAATTGTCGTTCTGCTCCACAAACTGCAGATTGACGTCATAACTGTCGTAGCGGACGATGCAGTTGATGGCCTTGCCGTTGACGAAAGCCTGCACGCTGTTGGGATAGTAGCCGAAGATCTCCCCCATCACCTGCACCAGATGCTGGGCATAGTAGGGGAAGCCGCCATACTCGTTATCGGTATTGATGGGGGCGCGCAGCAGACCGCCGTACACCTCACCCCACGTTTTTCCCGCAACGGCCTTCTTCAGGTCCTGCACCGGCTGGGGGAACCGGCACAGCGAGCCGCCGCAGGCTTTGACGTTATGGGCGATGAGATCGGCCTTCAGGGCTAGCGCGTCCTCCTCGCTGTTGACCACGGGCTTGTCCAGCAACACGGGGGTGCCGGCAGCGATATAGGGCTTTGCCAGCGCGTAGCGCTTGCCGCCGTGACGGGCCACGATGGCCACGCCGGCCACCTTGCCCACCAGCTCGTCAGCGGTTTTCATAACGGGCACGCCATACTTCTTGCCCAGCGCTTCGGCGACGCCCTCCTCATCGCTGTAGAGACCAATCACCTGCACGTCGCTGTAGTCCTTGGAAATGATGTCCAGAAAGCCGATAGCGTGGGAGTTCTCGCAGCCCAGAATCGCAATCTTATACATAGCTGTGTCCTCCCTTAAAACTTGACGGGCAGGGGATTCTGGGCGTGCGCCGTCTCAATCATACTGATGGTCTGGGCAGCGTGCTCCGGCTTGACTTCCAGCTCTGTCCCTTGCGTGATGTGCTTGTACAGCACCTCGTAAAACTCGTCCACACCCAGCACCAGGCTGCCCACATACTCGCCCTCTTCCTTGTGGGTGATGAGCTTTTCGGAGCAGTAGGCCGGCAGACCGGCCTCGTTCTTCATAGACTCCAGAATCAGGGGCTGCTCGGGATTCTCGCCGTCCACGATGTACTCCGCCTCCCACTTGCCGAAGGTGGACTTAAAGGTACCTTTGGATCCCAGCACCTTAAAGTTGGGGCCCACGAAAGCGTCGTTGGAGTTGACCTCCACGTCCACCACGGGCTTGCCGGGGGCGGTGATGATAAGCTTGGCATACCCGTCGGAGTCGCCGCTGTTCATAACCTGCTCCAGACGGGAGAACACCACCTGCGCCTTGGGGTCAAAGTCCAGGAACCCCAGCGCCAGACCGATGGGATGGGGGCCGGTGTTGTAGATGTTGCCGCCCATCTTGCTCTGCACGCACTGCCAGTCCCAGCGGCGGGCAAAGTTGCTGTAGGTGATATCCACCTGCTGAATGTCGCCCAGCTTGCCGCTGGCGATGAATTCCTTGGCCTTACGGTAGAAGGGGAAGGTAAACGACTGCTGGAACACACACAGCTTGACACCCTTTTCCTTGGCCTTTGCGATGATGGCGTCACACTCGTACCGGGTGCGGGCAAAGGGCTTTTCGGTCAGCACGTTGAAGCCGTTTTCCAACAGACCCATAGCAACCTCAAAATGCTCGTTGGAGATGGTGGAGTTGACCACCAGATCGACGTCGGTGCGGCCATAGAGCTGCTCGGGGCGCTCAAAGGCCTCACAACCGGGGAACTCCTCCAGCGCCCGGGTCCGGCACCGCTCGTCCCGATCCACCACGGCCACCACGTTGTACAGCAGCTGAGCCGCCTCTGTGTGGAAGTAGGCGCCGTGGATATCACGTCCGCTTCGACCCTGACCAATAATGGCTACGTTCAATTTTTTCATCATAACAACCTCCAAATCATCTGGGTTTGTGTCACCATCATAACCCCGTTTTTTTGATAGTAAATAGGAAAAAATAGGTTCTTATATTGCAATAAATGTGTTTTTGCTGTACAATGGCAGTACCCGTCATACAAAGAGGAGTGTTACCGTTGAAACAAACCGCCTTCACCCGGCACTTCACCTACCGGAATAACGTCATATACTGCGGCCACGCCACCATCTCCACCCCCCTGAAAAATATCCAATCCACCTTCCACGTTCACGACGTGTGCGAGCTTATCCTCGTAAAAGCCGGCAGCGTTTCCGCGATGATCGGCGAGCAGATTTATAAGCTCGGCAAGAACAATCTCGTCATATTCCGGGCAAACATTCCGCACAAAATGATGTTTGACTCCGACAGCGATTACGAGCGTTACAACATCCTCTTTGACGAAACCGTTGTGGGCAACCGGGTCTTCGACCGCATTCCAAAGTCCCTGCATTTTATTGATTGCAACGGCAACAGTTCCATCTTGGGTCTGTTTGAAAAGCTGGACTTTTACTGTGAACACTTTCAGGGCGAGGATCTGGCTCTTCTGCTTCAAAACACCATTGAGGAAATTTTGTTCCACATATACCTCATTCGGCCCGACGATTTTGACGGTGAGCCCATATCGTCTATGCACCCCACGTTGAGGGATGCCCTGCAATACATCGCCCGGCACTACTGCGACCCAATCACCATCGACGAAATCTGCCGGCACTTGTGCGTCAACAAAAGTCATCTGCACCATCTGTTCACGGAACACTTGCAGATAACGCCCAAGAAATTCATCAACATTCGCCGGCTTGCCAAGGCACAGAAGCTGATTCGGATGGGAGAAAAGCCCAGCACCGTCTTCTCCTCCTGCGGCTTCAGTGACTACGCGACCTTCTTCCGCAACTATACCGCCTATTTTGGGCGCAGCCCCTCCAGAGAAAACGAGTTTGCCGCACACCGAACCATTGAGCCGTAACAAAAAAGCACCCGACTTGTTGTCGGGTGCTTTTTGTTTGTTATCTGCGGCGGCAGATGGGAATGAACTCCTTCGGCATCGTATCCGGATGTGGTGCGACGTCCAAACGGGCAACGCTATCTTGCCGTTTCCCCATTCCCATCGTCCCCTTATTCTGTCAGCGCAGCCACATAAATCGCTCGGAGGCAAAGTGGCGCATATCGAAGAAGTTCAGCTCCACCTTGTCGGCAGGGGTGGTATCAAGGTAGTTGCGCAGGTCCTCAAAGAACTGCATAAAGATGCTGTGGTTACGCAGGTTCCAAGGCTGCTGATAGCTGTCCTTCACCTGTTCGTGGCGGCGCATCAGGGCGATGCGGGTGTCACGGCGCTCCTCGGCCATGGCTTTTACGGCGTCATACTCGCCGTCCCCGGCCAGCTCCATCATGCGCAGCATGGCAAGATAATCGTCCACCAGCACCATGTAGTTATCCGCCTCGTACGCGTAACGGCGGGCCATTTCCTGATTACAGGCGGGGTCGGCGGCAATCTGCTCCCAAATGGCCTTGGCCTCCTTGGCCATACCGGAGATGGACAGCATGGCACGCAGGTGGTCCTCGCGACGGGCGCAGACCTTCTCCAGCGCCTCGCCGGGGAACACACGGGGATAGGGCTTACCGGCCGCTACGTAGGAGTAGAAGTAGTAGCTCAGCCGGTCACGGAGCATGAAATAATTGGCAAGGCAAGAGGAGTTGCCCTCGGGCTGGTCGATGCGCTCCTCGGTGATGAGGTCGAACAGGCGGAACGCCTTGCGGGCCGCCTCGTATTGGGTGGGGAAGTTCTGCTGCAGGTAGCGGTCCGTCACGTCCTGAATCCCGCCGGCCTGGTCGTAGCTCCAGCTCAGTTCCGCCAGCAGGTGGTGGCTGCGGTCGAAGCAGCGGTCATAGGCGGAGTAGGAATGCATACCGTCGCAGTTTTCCTCCTTGGCCATCTTGGCCAGCATGTAGATGTCACGGGTGGAGTTGGTCTGGCAGCACCAGTGGTAATAGCCGTTCCAAGGGGAGGTGACCCGGTGCAGGCCGGTCTCCGGCTGGGTGGTGTGGAACATCAGCTTCTCCCACAGGTCGGCGTAGGTCCACCAGGTGATGGTGACGGTGTCAAACACATCCTCTCGCTTCAGGGCGGCCAGCAGCGGCTCGGTCAGCACGCCCACTCCATTGGGGCCGTGGTCGATGAGCATATCGCAGCAGATGAACACCCGCTTCATGCCCTTCTCCTTCAGGTGCTTGACCAGGCGCACGGTGTGCTCCACGAAAAGCAGACCCTCGTTCAAGTCCTTACATTTGGGGCACTTGCACCAAGGGGAACGCTTGCTGAAAATGTCGCCGGCGTACTGGCCGATTTCTGCCCACACCTCGTCCAGCTGTAGGGCGATGCAATCGGAGCCATAGGGCTTCATATATTTGTCAATCAGCTGGTCATAGGCAGCAAACAGCAGCTTGTACACATCAGGGTTGGAGGTGCAGAAGCCGGAGTAGCTGGGATTGCCCTCCTCGTCCTTGGCAGACAGTTCGGGATACGTGTGGGGGATGAGGGTGTTGTGGCCATAGGAGTTGAAGCCGGGGAACACCTTCACGCCCCGCTCGTAGCCGTAGGCCACCAGTTCGCCAAAGAAGTTCTTCTCAAACATGGGGGGTAGCTTGTCGCTCTCCACCCACTCGCCCTTGGCAGGGGAGTAATACTTCAGGTGGAAGGGGGTCTTCAGCTCGGGATAGCCGTCGATGGGGACGTACAGATACTCGCTGACTCGCCCGTCGTACTGCACCAGCCAGCAGCCGTACACGTTGACCTGCAGGTGGTTGATTTTCTGGCCGGCCAGATCGTCGATCATGGCGAACCAGTCCTCTTTCTCCATCAGGTCGCTGCCCAGACGGCTCTCGATTACATGGCCACGGAAGGCCATATCCGGCCAGTCCAAAATATTACAACAAGGAATCTCCTTGTCCAAAATCTGCACGAAGGACACCGCTGCGTAGTACACGCCCTGAGCACCGAAGCCGGTCAACTCCACGCCATCGGCGGTAACGGCGATGCGGTAGCCCTGCTCGGCAAACTGCACCTGGGCAGGAGCGTCGCCCAGTGCCAAGGTAATGGTGGTCTTGGCGCAATCGCACACGGCGATACCGAGGGCGGCCAGCTTTTTCTCAATCACGGCGGCGGCCTGCTTGGCGGTATGAACATCGGCGGTGATCTTCAGGGCCACCTTGTCCAGCTTCAGGGTGCTGTCGCTCACTTCCACCTGTTTGGGCAGGGGAAAAATCTTCTTTTGCAGGTTCTTTGCAGTCATCTTTGTTTGCCTCCTATCAATCCATTTCCTTGCCGGCAAGGAACACGGTTTTCACATTCATCTTGTGGTCGCACACAAGCAGGTCGGCCCGTTTACCCACAGCGATCTCTCCTCGGTCCAGAAGGCCCACGGCCCGGGCGGGATTATAGCTTGCAAAGCGAAACACGTCCACGATAGAGGCACCGGTGTGCTTCATCATGTTGCGGCAGGCCACATTCAGTGTCAGGCGGGAGCCGTAGATCTCGCCCTCAAAGTCAAAGTTGATGTCGTGGACGTGCTCGTACCCCGCAGGAGCAGGCGCCACGCCGGCGCACTGGTCGGAGATGAGGATAACGCGGTCGTCCCCCTTGATTTTCCGTACCAGCCGCAGCATATAGGGGTCCACATGAATTCCCACGCTGTCGCAGATAAGCTCCGCGTAAATATCGTGGTTGTAGCTGACCGTTTCATCCACGCACACCCCCCGGCACTCGGGATACTTCACGATGGTGCCCGTGGCGTTGGTGTGGTGGGTGCCCAAGCACAGCCCGTAGGGCATCAGCGCCTCAATTTGGTAGGGTTCCGCCTCGGAGTGACCCACAGCGAAGCGGACGGCAGGGTTAGCTGCCTTGGCATCCTTGACAAAGTCCAAAATATTCTCCCGCTCCGGAGCCAGTGCCCACACAAAGGCCTTGTCCCCCACCGCATCGATGACCGGCTGATAGTCCGCCTTGCACACCGGGTGGTTCCAGGGGTTGTTGGAGCGATCGGCGCCGAACTTGGGGTTCATGTAGGGCGCCTCCATGTAAAAGCCGGTCAGGTTCTCCGCACCCGGCTGGCCGATGGCGGCCCGCACACGGGCGGCTTGCTCCACCAGCTGTTCCTTGGTAGAGCTGAAATACAGCGCCGCCAACAAGGTGGTGGTGCCCGCCTTCAGGTGGGCGGTACAGGGGGTGTAGGGCTCGTCGCTGATGGTCACATCGTCACCGGCGTGGGTGTGGATATCCACCAGACCGGGGCCGACATAGGCACCCGCAACGTCAATCACCTCGCATCCCTCGGGGATGGGGGTGTTGCGCATCTCGCCGTAGCCGGTGATGATGCCGTCCTCCATAAAGATAACCGCATCGGGAATCAGATGGTCACGCATGACCAGTTCCGCATGGATAATCCCTTTCATTTGCCCGCTTCCTCCTGTACATTTATTTTCTTATGGTTCAACCGATAGGCCTGGGGCGTCATGCCCACCTGTCGATAAAAGGCTTCGCGAAAGGCGGAGTCGTAGGTGTACCCCACGTCGCCGGCGATAACGCTGACCGAGTTTTCCGTGTGCCGCAACAGCCACTTGGCCCGTTCCAGCCGCGCCTGCAACAGTTTTTCCCGGAATCCCATGCCGTAGTTGGCCTGCAGGATGCGGTTCAGGTGCCGGCGGGACATGTGCAGTTGCTGCGCCAGGTCCTCCGCGCTGGGATTTTGGGCCAGATTGCGTTCGAAATACATATCGATGGCGGAGGGCATGCGCCTGCCTTCCTTGTCCAGGCCATTCACATCGCCCTGCAAATTCATGGTCCGCAAAATTGCCAGCACCAGCGTGGACACCTTGGCCTGCATCATTTCCCGGCGGAAGGGTTCAAGCCGCCGGCTCTCTTCCAAAACGCCGCGGCACAACTGCATGATTTCGTCGGTCACGACGTAGATACTGGTCTGCTCCACCGCCGCCTGCATGGCCCGGCGCAGGGGTCCATTGGGCACGGTCAGACCCATGGACAACCGCTCTATCTCCCCCGCACCCAGTTCCAGCCGATGGTACTGGCCCGGGGCCACCACCACCGCCTGCCGCGCCCGCAGCTTGTAACCGGTTCCTTCCATGTCGATACTGCAGTTGCCGCTGAGCAGGATGTGCACCTCGAACTTGGGATGGTTGTGGGTGCCGCTGCCCCACATATTCGCAATGGTGTGGGGGCTTGCATCAATATCCACCTGCAGGCTTTCTCGTCCCAGCTGCAGGCCAAATTCCATAATCGGATCAATCAATTCCACGTCGTTCCACCTCTGCTTTTATTATAAATTGCCACCCCCACCTCTTCCACAATGTGGTGGGTCAGATTTTTACAAATTATGTCCCAAAATCGTGCCTTTTTTCGTCCAGCCGCATTATAACGCAGGTAGCGCAAAAAATCCAGTCGCCGTTTCCGTCTGTGTACAGAAATAAATATCCCCCCGCATAGCGGGGGGATATTTATTTCTCATTTCACTGTTTTTTCGGTACTTATTTCTGGTTATTGATGTCTGAACTCTTTACTTGTCCAGTTCCGCCACGGCCTCGCCAAACCCCGCAACGCAGATTCCGGTCACGCCGAGTTTGCACCGGCCCTTCAATCGGTACTCCAAATCGGCGCCCTCGCCGGCTTCGTAGCCGCCCTCCTCAATCACCTTATCACTTGGGATGTAGGCAATGGCATCGTTGTACCCAAAACACAGAATCCGCTTGCTGGGAAAGGCGTCCCGCAGCGCATTTTGGAGACTTACCACCGGCTCGCCGCCCATGGAGAAAATATAGAAGTCCGGATTCAGCCGCACCACACCGCAGTTCAGGGTAATGGCATCGGGCAGTTGCTCGTAATGTTCCACCACGTAGTCGGCACAGGACCACATCAGGCGGAAGCTGTTTGCACCGCTCTCACCCTCGTTTTCGGTCTTAACGAACCGCTCGCCGGGGCAACCCAGCCGCTGACTGTACTTGGCCAGTTCGCTCTCATAGAACGCCCGTCCATTTTCCTCCAACGGCAGCTCTACCGTAAAGGCGCAACCGGCCAACCGCACCGGCACAGCGGTCCAACTGCCGTGTTCTAACTGTTGGGTCGCGGCACCGACCATGGATTGTACCACTTCCTCCAACTGTTCATAGGTCAAGGGAGTAAACTTATCCTCCTGCGCACCCCGTTTCAGCTTGGTATCCGCACCAAAACCCTGGAAAAACAGAGCGGTACATCCGGGATACCGTTCCTCTAATAACGCACACAGCCTACCGGGGTATTCGGCCGAAATGGCATGCAGCTGTGCCAAATTCGAGGGGTGGCAGGCAAAACTGGTCAGCAGGACACGCACTTGCCCCGCCTCATCTCGCAGTCGCAGCAGGTACAGGTTAGGATCCCGGTCTCCGTCGGGATTCGGTGCAAATTTTGTCTTCCCATTCCCTTGAGGCACACGGCGGGAGATGTTCCAATCCCCCTCCACCGCCGCAAAGTCCATCGTACCGACGCAGGTATCCCGGAACGCCCGGTCGATACAGGCACAGCACCGTTCCAGCAAAAACGCCTCATAGCTGTCGGTGTGGTAATGCTGGTCGTAACCGCGCACCGCAGGCGCAAAGTGGGTGTGAGAGTAGGCCACGTGCAGATTCCCCGGTTTCACTCCGTACTTCTCCCCCGCATAGTCCCGCAGAGCAGCGGTCAGGCTGTCGTCATGGAACAGCAGGTCAAACCCCATCAGTACCACCCGCTCCCCCCAGGCATCTTCCAGCACAAGGGTGCGCACATAGAGGTCATCATGGATGCTCTCAAAGGGCACACCGAACACCGGGCCGAAGCCTATGAGTGTTGTGCGCTCCCGGGGGGTAATCAGCTCTTTGGCCGCGCCGAATATCACGTTTTGAGATGCTGTGTGCATAAACTCACCCCTCGCTTCGCCTTAGCCTTTTTGGCATCCAAAGCTGTAAATATCCTCAATCATTCCCACGGCGCGGCTGCCCTCGGTGGCGGTCAGCAGCAATTCCTCCTTGCCGTGGATGGCGTTGATAAAGTTGCCCAGCTGCCAGGTGTACGGCTCCCAGGCCGGCATGGCATTGCTGCCGGACGTCCCGGCGTCTGACGTCTTACCGCCGTCAATCAGGGGCTTGCCGTCCACAATCAGCTTGTCCATGCGGCCCTCCACCAGCACCATAGTACCCCGTGTGCCGTTGATTTCAATCCGGCGTTCAAACCCCGGGTTGCTGCAAGTGGAGGCCTCGATGGCGCCCATGGCACCGTTTTCAAACTCCAGCACCGCCACCGAGGCGTCCTCCACCTCGATGTCATGGAACCGTGTGCGGTTTTTGGCATAGACAACCTTTCCGTCGCCTACGATGTACAGCAGCAAATCCACCCCGTGGATACCCTGATTCATCAGGGCACCGCCGCCATCCAGCGCCTTTGTACCCCGCCAGTTACTGCCTGCAAAATAGGCCGGGTCACGCCAGTATTTCATGGACAGGTCGCAGAACACCAGCTTGCCCAGTATCTGCTCGTCCACGATTTTCTTCGCCTTTTGAATGTCCGGGAAGAACCGCAGCTGGCAAATGGTGGTCAGCACACGGCCGTTTTTCTTCGCCGCCGCATCTATCTCCTTTGCCTCGGCGCGGGTAAACGCCATGGGCTTTTCCAGCACCACGTGCTTGCCCGCCCGCAGGGCCTGAATGGCGTTGTCCTTGTGAAAGCCGCTGGGTGTACAGATGCAAATCGCATCAATACTCTCGTCAGCCAGCATGGTTTCGTAATCGGGATAGCAACGGATCGCAAACTTCCGGGCAAAGGCCTCTGCACCGGGCAGATCCACCGAGGTCACACCCACCAGTTCCGCCGTATCCATGCGTTGGATGGCCTCGGCGTGGGAGCCGGAAATCACGCCGCTGCCCAAAATGCCAAAGCGAATGATGTTATCAGACATATTTTATCCGTCCAATCTGTTTTTAAGGTTGCGAGCCCGACTTTGAGATGGGGTCTCGCCGTAATACTGCTTGTAGCAGCGGGAGAAATAGTTTTGGTTTTCAAAGCCGCAGCAGGCAGAAAGCTCCGCAATGCTCCGGTCTGTTCCGGTCAGCAGCGCGTTACCCACCCGCAGGCGGAAATCCCGCAGGTATTCCATGGCGCTCTTCCCCGTCACCGCCTTAAAGGTACGGCAGAAATAGTGTTTGCTGACCCCACACAGGCCGGCAAGTTCCTCCACAGTCAGGGGTTCTGCATAGGCACTTTTGATGCGCCGCAAAGCCGGGTCAATAACCGAATACCGACGCAAAAGGCTCTTTCCCGGTGCAGGGCGTCCTCCCTGGTCAATCCCCCGCCGCAGCAACAGGGCAAAAAACTGGATCAGCAGCCCCTTGATCACCACAGCCGCCATCGAGGTGTTCTGCTGCGCCTCGTGGGCAGCCCGCATGAGCAGGGAGTACAACTCCTCATCGGCGGCAAACAGCGTTTGAAACACCTTGCCTTGAGTCAGGAACAACTCCTGCAAATCAAGCTCCGGAATGCCGGCAAAGTAGTCCAGCGGCAGCATAAACAGGTGGTACTTGCCCGTATCCGCCCCGGTTTCTACTGTGGCGTGGAATTCATAGGGGTTGATGACCACCACGTCACCGGCCTTGACGCTTATGGTCTGGGACTCGATGAGCAAGGTCGCCGTACCCTCATAAAAACATTTGAGCTCAATAGCCTCATGCAGCGCCGTCCGACCGGAAATGCTGTCCGGCCGGTCAATATAGGCGACCTTATCTGTGTCAATCAGATAGTTTTTCACTTCGGCCATAAACTCTCACGCCTTTCGCCCCCACGGGGCAGTAAGTTATTGATTCGTAAACCCGTACCAGCGGCCGGCCTGGGTGCCATCCAGACCGCCCTCAGCTTCTTCTTTCTGCACCAGCTGGTCGCGGTTTTCAATTACGTTGCGGAACACGGTCACATACCGGTCAATCAGTTCCTGATCAAACTTCTTAATCCAGGGCATGGACACGCAGTACTTCTGCTCCACATCGTCCAGGGCGGGATCCAACCGGCGCACATCGCGCTGGGCATTTTCCAGACGGGTGGGACTGCCGCAGTGGTTGAAATCGAAGGTTTTGAAGTAGTTGTGGCGGTGCAGCGAGTAGTTCACGCCGTCATAGCAATTGCCACCCCAACCCATCTCTTCGCTGACCGCCTTGGCAAACAGCTTCACGGGCAGTCCGTCCAGTTCTTCCGGATAATAGCGCGCCGCAGGCGCATAGAAGCCGGCCATGTTGGACCCGGTAGACTCATCCACACGGATGGGTTTCAGACCGGGCAGCTGCTCCAGCTGGTCATAGAAGTAGTTCATGGCCTTGCGAATTTCGGCGCAGCGCTCGTCGTAGTACTTCAGCTGTACCCGACCGATGGCGGCACACAGCTGGTTGACGCGTCCCTTCACGCCGCCCAAAGCGATGTGGAAATAGGGTTCCAATTCCTTGCTTTCGGTAATGTAGGTGCCGTTGTTGCGTTCATAATGACCGTAGGCCAGGGCGCGCTCATACACCTTGGTGTTGTCGGTCACCACCATACCCATCTCGCCGGCGGCAAAGGACTTAGTGCTCATCAGGCTCATTGCCGCCACATCGCCAAAGGTACCCAATTTCTTGCCCTTGTACAGGCCACCTTGGGCATGGGACACGTCCTCAATCACCTTCAGATTATACTTTTTGGCGATGGCCATAATGGGGTCCATATCACAGGGGTAGCCGATGTAATGAACCACCATAATAGCCTTCGTCTTGGGAGAAATGATGCGCTCCAAATCCTTGGGATCCATGCTGATCATTTCGTCCACATTACAGAATACGACCGTTGCCCCAAAAATGCTGGCCGGCACCGCGCTGGCCCAATAGGTCTTGGTGGTACAGATAATCTCGTCGCCCTTACCAAGGCCGATACCAAACATAGCCGCCGCCAACGCCATGGTTCCGTTGCAGTAGGCCACGGCGTGCTTGGTGCCGTTCCAGGCGGCAAACTCCCGTTCAAAGGCTTGGGTAATATCCGTGTTGGAAAAGTTGTTGGTGCGGATAACCTCCAGCGCCGCCGCCTCATCCTCCCGGGTAATGATGGGCCACTGTCTGGCCGCATTCAGCCGCTCTCGGTCCGCCTGGGTAAATACAGGCTCGCCGCCCATAATGGCCAGTTTTTTCATGTTGAAACCCTCCTCGGTCGCAGTATTTTACGGTTCTGCCCCCATTATAGTCCCAACGGAAGAAAAAGCAATGTTCCCTGTTACCTCAAATTAGCACTGTGTTGACCTTTTGTCAAATTATTCGCCTCCTTTCAGACACATTCTCTGTATACAGCAAGACCCCGCGGCTCAAGTGAACCGCGGGGTCTTGTTGCAGAGACAGAGAAGCGCACAAATTAAATGGCGCGCAGGTAGTTGGTCAGCATCTGGGCCGTCTGGGCGCGAGTCGCCTTCTCGGTGGCGTTGGTGAAGGGCACATTCTCCAAAATGCCCTTCTCAACCGCCCAACGCAGGGCGTTGGCCGCCCAATCGCTGTGGTTGCCGACCTTGGACAAGTTGCCGTATCCGGTGGGGGTGTTGGTGTAATTCCACAGAATCACCGCCACCTGCTCGATGGTGACCGCATCTTCGGGCTTGAACACGCCGCCGCCGAAGCCGCTGACCACGCCGCGGTTGGAACCCCAAGTCACGGCATTGTTGAACCACTGGCTTGCCGGCACGTCAGAGAAGCTGTGCTTTAGACCGTTCAGAGCGGGTTGGCCCTCCTTGTTGTACAGCACCTGCACCACCATGGCCCGGTTCAGGGTGTCGTTGGGGCCAAACTTGGTAGCGTTGTAGCCGGACATGATACCGTTCTCCACAGCGAAGTTCACCGCGTCGAAGTACCAGTCGCCCTGCTTGACGTCGCCAAAGGCGATGTCATAGGTGTTGCGCTGGAGGGGGGTGGTCAGCTCGGTGGCGTAGAAGTCATCCACATACAGGCTGTCGCTCATGGAATCCGTGGCCTTAATCTGGTTGAACTGCACGCAGGTAACCTCCTGAATACCGTTTTCCATCTTGTACTCCACGGGGCCGCCCTTCTCATAGGGATACATAACCTGAGAGGTCTTCAGCTTGATGTCGCCCACCGCCTTGCCGTTGACGTACAGCTTGCCCATATCGGCCGCGATGTCAAAGCTGATGGCGATATCGTTCCACTCGCCCACCGTCACCTTGGCCACGGCGGTCTTGCCGTTGTCGGAGCAGATGCTGACGGTGCCGTCGGGAGCAAGCTCCACCGCCGCCAAAGTCAGCTTCATGTGGTCGTAGTTGTAGGCCGCTTTCAGCTCCAGGGCGAAGGGATCCTTGTTGCCCTTGGGAACCATCACCTTGGCACCCACAGTACCAGCCTTCATGGAGGGCACCTGACGCAGGGCATGGGCGGGGGAACCGGCGGATATATCCTCCACCTTCATGGAGTGCATACCGGAGGCGGACTGCTCGGAGGACAGCACGATGGAGTGGCCGGAGTCACACAGCCAGCCCTGATACTTCAGCGAAGCAACCTCAAAGTCATCGTAGCCGCCCTTGTTGTAGTGAATCACGTCGTCGAACTGATCCACACGGAAGGCCATGGTGCCCACTATACCGCTTTGGTGGGGATTTACGCCGGGGGCAAAGGACACGCCGTGGGGCAGCCAGTAGTTGTCGTAGTAGGCAACCACGGCGGTGTTGCCGTCCTCGCTCACGGCAATACCGGGCTGGGTCATGCGGCTCTCCTCAATGCGCACCGTGTTCAGCGAGGTGCCGAAGGTCAGGTCCACGATCTTATCAAAGCTCTTGTAATCGTCGGTGGTGATGGCCGCGTGGGCAGGCATACGGTGATAGCTGGTAGCACCCAGGCCGTTCATACCGGTCCACAGCAGGATGCGATTGTCGCCGTACTGCCGCAGACAGGGGGAGCTGTTGACCGAGATGATGTTGGAGTAGCTCTGTTCCCAGGTCACGCCCTGATCCTTGGACACAGCCTGCCACAGGTAGTAGTTGCCCTCCTGCTGGGTGCGGACCACCAGATACAAATCGCCGTTGGACAGCTCCACCACAGAGGTCTCGGACACGCCGTCCTCCGTGCCGTGGGTGCGGGTCCGATCCACGTTGATGCGGATTTGGTCCTTACTGCAAGTCCAGGTCTTGCCATCGTCCTTGGAGTAAAGCACCAGGGGAGCATAGGTAAAGGGGTCGGTGGAGTAATCGTCCGCCGTGCAGGAGAACACGTAGTCCACGTTGGGACCGTCGCCGTCATACCCGCTCAACGTTACGCCGTCGCCGTACAGGAAGTGGCGGGTTACCTGCTCGGGGTAATTCTGAATGACGGTACTGTTGTCGCCCCAGGGTTCCTTGTTGGGGGGATCCAGGGACAGGGGTTCGGACCAGGTTTCACCGTTGTCATCGGTGTAGAGAAGCATAATGCGGTAATCGTTCTTGTCCTTGGTGCTACCGCGGTAGGCCAGCAGGTACAGCCGGCCGGTATGCTCGTTGTACATAAAGCCGCCAAAGCCGGAGCCGTAGCCCACATACGCGGCATCGTTATAGGCAAGTTCTGCCTTTTGTGCGAAGGTCTGACCGCCGTCGGTGGAGCGGTAGATGGCCACGTCGGCCTTGGTGCCACCCTGACGACCCACGATAATAAAGTCACCGTTGGGGAACACCCAGGGTCGGCCGTGGGTACCCATCTCGGTCAGCGTACTCATGGGAATGACCGCCACGTTGCCGTAATTCACCTCAAAGGTGGCCTCACCGTCGGAAAAGCTCTTGGCACTGCCGCAACCCCAGTGGGCCTTGACGGTGGCGGAGCTGTTGGCCGCCATCTCCGGCACCCGCACGTAGAAGCCGTCCACGCCGTTGTACCAGTAGGGCAGAATTTCGTCGCCCACGGTAAAGCGGAAGTCGGCGGCGTCGGCCTTGTACTGGCCGGCCTTGGCACCCAGGTCGGCAATGGAGATAAACACAGGGGTGTCCTTCACCGCCACAGCCTTGTCATTCTTCACCACGTAGTCCGCGCTGTGGGCGAAGGCGCCGCCGGCACCGGGCAGGTTTGCCTCGTTGCTCACAGCCATCATCTTGGGCACCGCGTTGTAGAAGCTGGGTTCGTAGTCGCTCATAGCCCAGTTGTCGTGGTAGGTATGCACCTTCACATAGCGGGCAGTTTCGTTCAGGTTGTAGATGGTGTATTCCTCGCCATCCTGATGCAGGTGCCAGCCAAGGACCTTGGTAAAGCTCTTGCCGTCGTCGCTGATAAACACGCCCAGGTGCTGCTTGGACACGCGGGAGAAGTTGTCGCTGTCGTAGAGCTTGATGGTGTTGAACTTCTTGGCGGAGCCCTGATCCAGCACAAGGCTGTTCTGCTCGGTGTCGAAGTACTGATAGCTGTTGTCGCTCCAGTCGGAAACCGTGCCGGTGGCGGGGTCCATGTCGCTGTAGATCATGGCCACCTTGGCGGCGGCGGGCTTACCCTTGACCTGGAATTGGAAGGTGCGGCTGGCACCCACGCCGCCGTAGCTGACCTCGGCGGTCAGGCGTAGCAGAATGGGGTCGCTCCCTCGGGTGACCTTGCCGGTGGCCAGGTCCACGTTGGCCGCCTTCATGCCGGTGGCTCCGTCGATGACCGTCCACTTCACGTCGCAATTCACGCCCATATCACCGGCCACCACCGTAGCGGGCAGGTTCAGTTGGGTCACGTCGCCGGGGTCGCCGCTGCCCAGCAGCATTTTCTCGGTAATGGTGTCGGCGGCAGCCTCCACGATGGCCTGGGTATCCGCGTAGGGGGTCTGAACGAAGCTCATGCTGTAGATCTCGGCGTCCAGCTCACCCAAAGTGCCGTCCTCGTTAGGCACGCGGGAGTAATTCATGGCGTTGATGATCAGCCGGGGCATGGGGATGCTGTCGCTGATGGTAAACTGCTCCCGGTCCAGTCGAGGCATGGCCAGCACGAACTTGTCGTTGACGTACAAATTGGGGGTGCGCCCCTCGTCCACCTTAACGGTGACCTTGACCCGCTCACCCAGTTTGATGCCGGTGGGCTTGGACTCGTTAAACATGTAGTAGGGAGTCTCCAGCAGCAGCTCGCCCTTGCCGTCGTTGGTGAAGCAGAAACGAGTCTGCAGGTTGGGCTGACGGATCTCGAAGCACAGGCCGCGCCAGCCCACGATGGTACCGCCGCTGTGCTGGGCCACGTCCTTGATGTTCATATCCACGGTGAACTCATAGGCACCGCCCTCGTAGTTCAGCAGAGTGTAATAGCCAAAATACTCGTTCCGGTCCGCAGGCATACCGTCCAGCGTAACCAGTTCATAGCCATCGGCGCCGTTGTTCCACTTGGTGTATGCGCCGGTGGTCTGAATCGTGTAATCCTTAGTGTTGAAGTCCTGGCAGCTGTCGCCCCAAACCATCACCTGACCCACAAACTGCAGCTTGCCGTACAGGGTGGAGGTACCGGAGGCGTTGGAAATGTCCAGCTTGTAGTCCTTCTCCACGTTCAGGGCGTTGCCCATACCCAAATCGGCAAAGGGAATGCGCCACTCAAAGGTCTGGCCGGAGGTCTTGACCTCACCTACGCCGGCCGTGCCGGCCGTCAGGTCAGCAGTCAGGGTCTTGTCGCCCAGGGTAAAGGTGATTTCCTTAGCGCGGGCAGCATCAAAGACCTGGCCGCCCACAAACATGGCCTTGCCATTCCACAGGAAACCCACGTGGGCGGCAGGGGCATTGCCGGTACCGGCCGCCTTATAGGGGTTGTACCACTGGTTTTCCTTCAGCTGACCGTCAAGGGTCAGACCGGCGGTGTCCAGATAGGCTACGGCGTCGTTTTTGCCGTCGCCGGCGGCGGGCTTCCGGGTCACCAGCTGCAGCACATTGCCGCCACCCAGCGTCAGGGCGTACTCCTTGGTCACGCCGGCAGCAGTGGCAGAAAAGTCGATGGTCTTGCCCACAGGGTTCTCCAACTGCATCAGGGACAGCGGGATGGAAATTTCATACTGACCCTTGCCGTTGCCCTTGATGGTGCTGCCCATGGTAAAGCCCAGCTCAAACCTGGGAGATTTGCTCAAAGTGGCCTTGGCCTTAAGCCCATTGATTTCAAAATTCAGGGTACTCTCTTTGGCCTCTACGCCCAGGTACAGATACTCCCCGTCGCACAAGGCGCCAATCTTGGTGCCGCCGGCGACCTCGCGCATGGTCCAGAACATCTCGTCCAGGCCACCATCCAGCGTCAGCTCCTTAGCGTTGGCCAGCTGACCGGCCTGCAGCTTGATGGCGGGTGCCTCCTGCTCGAACAGCAAATCGTAAACCATCACGTCATTCTTGCGGGCATCGCTGCCGCGGCGTACCGTGCTGGTGCCGATACCCATGGTCTTGTTGTTGGCGTCCCGGCGGCCGGAGATGGGGAACACACCCACACTCTTGCCGTTCATGAACACCTCGGAGGCAAAATCGTCGTCCACCTCAATGCGCACTTCCACGTTCTTGGCCGGCAGGTCGAAGCCGGTGTCGAACTTGGTGTTGGCCACGGTGGTGTCATACAGGGTAACGTAGATGTTGCCCGCCTCATCGGCATAGAAGCCATGGCGGTTATACACGTCGGCACGCACGTCCACGCAGAAGGCGCTCAGCGCCAGGTAGGCCGGCTGACCGGCCACCACCAGGTCGTTGAAGTCAGCGGTAAAGGTGACGGTGTAGCCCCGGGAGGGGTCAAAGTTGGTGCCCATCTTGAAGTTGGGCATAATCATGGCGGAGCCGTTGGCGGTCAGCTCACCGGTGCGCATGTGCATGGCACCCAGACCCTGATCATCCTGACGGCAGAAAATCTCCGCCGTGTCGCCGCCCATACTCTTGGCGTAGGAGCGGTTGGCGATGTCATCAAAGTTCTCGGCAAAGGCGATAGCGGTATCCGCCAACAGCGCGGTGCCGGTATAGCTGTCCCCGCCGATGGTCATGGCAAAGGACACGGTCTGGCTGCGCAGATACTCCAGACCCACGCTGGCCAGAGTCAGCTGCAGCTCGGCCGTACCCCTGTCAGCGTTGGCGTTGGCGGTGCCAACCTTTTCGCCGTTGACCATGACGGAGCCAAGGTCAAAATCCACCTTGGCCTCCACGCCGTTGATGGTCAGCACGGCGGTGGACTGCTTGGTGTACAGGCCCATGTACAGGTCGTTGTCACCGCACAGCAGGGTGATGGCGGTACCGCCCACCCGGTCACGCATAATCCAGGGGGCCTCATCCAGCTTGCCGTCCACTACGATTTCCTGCCCGTAGTAGTAGCCCTTGATGGGTTCTGCTGCTGCGGCGGTCATGGGCTGGGCCACAACGGGCACCATGCCCATCAGCATGACCAGTGTCAGCAGGAAGGATGTCAATTTCTTCATTACAGTTACCTCCGATGTTCGGTTTGTTGGAATCATTCTATCATTCAGAACCGCCCCAAAACAGGCGGTAAATCTTTCCTTACTCGTAGTCATAGAAGCCGTGCTTGACCTTCTTGCCCAGCCGTCCTTCGTTGACCAGCTTCTCAATCATGTCATAGCCGTGGGACTTCACACCCTTTTCCTCGTAACGGCGCTTGAGCACGTTGTAGCGCACGTCCACACCGCTCATGTCGTCCAGCTCGTAGGGGCCCATGGGGTGACCCAAACCAAGCTTGACGGCGGTATCCAAATCCCGGGTGGTACACACACCCTGTGCCACCAGTCGGTAAGCCTCCTCCTTGATGGCATTGAGGATGTTGTTGACGATAAAGCCGTCCTCCTCCTTTTGCACCAGAGCCGGAGTCTTTCCGGTTTCCGTGGCAAAGGCCATGAGCTTGTCCACCGTCTGCTGACTGGTATGCTCACCCTTAACCACTTCCACCAGCTTCATGACCAGGGCGGGCATGAAGTAGTGCAGATTGGCAAGCCGTTCCGGATCCTTCACCACCCCGGCAAAGGTGGAGGATACCATATAGCTGGAGTTGGTGGCAATGACGGTGTCAGCACGCACCAGCTCGCTCACCTTACCCAGCAGGTCCAGCTTGGCCTGCTTGTCCTCGATAATGGCCTCGATGACAATATCGGCATCCTTGCAGGCCGCGGCCAAATCATCGGTAACGGTGAACCGCGCCTTGACGGCGTCCACCTGCTCCTGGGTCATGCGGCCCTTGCTCACGCGGCCGGCCAGATACTCTTCCAGCCAACCCTTCAGGCCCTCCAGCGCCGCGGGAAAACTCTCGCACACCGCCACCTCATAGCCGTGGATAGCGGTATTCAGGGCAATCTGACGCCCCATGGCGCCGCCGCCAATTACCGTACACTTTTTCATAGCCATCACACTTCCCTCGCTTTCATTAAATGGTCCCCTGTGAATAAACACTTCGCTACTTGTGATGATATCATTGACAATGCCAAATGTATAACTTATAATCTCAAATGGTTTCATAACTTCAATCTTATGGTCAGGGGTGTCCCACATGATCACACTATTACAGCTGGACTATTTCCGCAAACTGGCGGCCACCGAGCATATCACCCAGACGGCCAAGGAGCTCTATATCTCTCAAACGGCCTTGAGCAGCATGATCATCGGTCTGGAGAAAGAGCTTGGCGTGCAGCTGTTTGATCGTTCCAAACGTTCCGTCCGCCTCAATCAGGCCGGGCGTATCTATTTGCAGTACGTCAACGACATTTTCGCCGCCCTGGAAAACGGACGCACCGCACTTCACGAGTTGACCGAAACGGCCGAACACCAGGTCAGCCTGACCGTAGGTTCGCCACAGGTATGGCTGCATATGATCCGGGACTTCCGCAAGCAATGTCCGGAATACTCCATCAAGCAGCACAGCTGCACATTGGAGGGGTTGACCGACGCGCTGCGCTCCATGAATACCGATTTTGTCATCGCCGGTCTGGGTGAAGTCCCCGACCCGAGTTTTGAACATGTGGTGCTGAAAACCGACGGTGTCTATCTGTGCGTACCCAAAAGTCATCCCTTGTCCCAGCGGGAACAGGTTTGGTTGCGCGAATTGGAAAACGAGCCGTATATCGACCTGTCCGTGGGCGCTCCCTGGCGCACCTACTGCGCCCAACTGTTTGAGCAGGCCGGCGTAAAAGTAAACCGGGTATTGGAGTGCGACGCCTCCATTCGCTCCGCCCTGATTGACGCGGAGTTCGGCGTGGCTCTAACCTCTTCCTCCGCTTACGAGGTGGATATGCTCAAGCCCAACTGTTATGTCCCCATCGCGGACGAGTTCTCCCACCGGGAGATGGCTCTGTTCTGGAACCCCAAAAAATATATGTCCAAAGCAGCCCTCAGCTTCCGCGATTTTTGTGCCGACTACTGGACCAAAAAAGCCTGATTACCCACGCCCTGCGGGATATTCCCGCGGGGCGTTTTTATCAGCTCAGGGCGCCGGCGGCAATAATCGCATCGATTTCCTCGTCGGTGTATCCCAACTCCGCCAGCACCTGACGGTTGTGGTCGCCGCACATAAAGGGCTTGCCGAATTTCAGCGCGCCCTGAGAGCCAAGGCGCACCGGCACAGTAGGCAGTACCCGCTCCACACCGTTGACACAGTGGTAGGTCTGTAAATACTCGTTGGCCCAGGCCTGCTCGTCCTTCAGCACATCCCGCACATGGCTCAACCGCCCCGCCACAATGTCCAGCTGCCGGAAAATCTCCAGCCATTCCTCCGACGTCTTGGTCAGAAAAATCTGTTCAAACAGCGGCACTAAATCGTTGGCATGGGCCACCATGCTGGCCATATCATGCACCCCAAAGGCCGCCACCTGCTCCGCCACCCCAAGGGCATCGAAGAACTTGTTGGCGTAGCGGTCATACTCAAAGATGGTGCAACGCAGCCACTCCCCGTCGGCGCAGCGGTAGGACAGATTGGTGGCCGTGCCGAAGTTGCGCTTTTCAGGGAAGGGATGGCAGTACGGTTCCTGGGTCGCCATCAAACAGCCGCCCATCATCCAGATACCGGCATTGTACAAAGACATGGTAACAAAGTCGCCCTTGCCGGTCTTTTCCCGCTGATACAGAGCCGTCATCACACCGCCGAACAGGGTGGTGCCGGACAGAATGTCACCCATGGCAAGGCGGGAGTTGACGGGATAGCTGCCGGGGCCCTCGATAGCCATATCGGCCGAGAAACCGGACCGGGCCCAAAAGGCGATGTTGTCAAATCCGGGGGCATTGCGGTCAGGCCCCTCATAGCCAAAACCGGTGAGGGTGGCGTAAATCAGCCGGGGGAACCGGTCCTTGATGGACTCATAGTCCACACCCAGCTTGACCAGAGACTGATTGCGGGTGTTGGTCAGCAGGATGTCGGCCTTCTCCAACAGCTTGAAGAAAATCTCCATTCCCTCTTTGGTTTTCATGTTCAGGGACAGGGACTTTTTGCCCACGTTGAACACGTCGAACACCGGGTTCTCCTCCGGGGCGCTGTGGGTATGGTTCAACCCGGTTACGCGCCAGGTGTCGCCTCCACGGCCCTCAATCTTAATAACCTCCGCACCCAGATCGGCGGCAATGCGGCCCACAATGGGGGCGGCAACATAGTTGGCCAGCTCAACCAGGCGAATGCCTTCAAGGGGTTTTCTACTCTCGCTCACACGTCTTCCTCCTATACAATATCATGTCTTCCCTGCTTTGTTGTATATTTACATTCTATATGGTTCCCCCCCTGTGTCTCAAGTGTCTTCTCCCTTAAAAACCCCCTGTTTATTCTTCTCAATACATAAGTTGGAGCTTCTGTTCTTCTTTTTATTCATTCGTTCTTCCTGCTCCTCGCATTTCCTATGACATACTCAAACCCCGACTTCCTTCCCACAAAAAATCCTCGCCATCACGAGATGGCGAGGATTTTTATATCGTTTCTTCACCCGTCGCAAAAGAATATTGCCTTTATTTTCCGCAGGTGATATGATAGATAATACAGAAACCGAAAAGAGGGATACCATGAACGATATTATCCGCAACCTGCTCAAAAATGTGGAAGTGCCCAAGTTCGTCAAGGTCCGTCAGACCTTTGACTCCACCCATATCCCCCCCGAGCGCATTCGGGAAACCGTGTTCAGCATCCTGTCCCGGCAGGACATCGCCCAGCGCATCCGTCCCGGCATGCGCATCTGCCTAACCTGCGGCAGCCGCGGCATTGACAACATCGTCCAAATCGTCGCCAGCGTGGCAGAGTTCTGCAAGCAGCAGGGCGCCCTGCCCTTCGCCATCCCCGCCATGGGCAGCCACGGCGGTGCCACCGCCGAGGGTCAGTTGGAAGTGCTGCACTCCTTCGGCATCACCGAGGAGAGCATCGGCTGCCCCATCATCTCCTCCATGGAGACCAAGCTCATCGGTCAGACCGAAGAGGGACACCCCGTCCAGATCGACCGCAACGCCGCCGAGGCGGACGGCATCATCGTCATCAACCGCATCAAGCCCCACACCTCCTTCCGCGGCACCTATGAAAGCGGCCTGATGAAGATGATGGCTATTGGTCTGGGCAAGCAGAAGGGCGCCGAGGTGTGCCACGCCGCCGGTTTCCCCAAGATGCACCACATGGTCCCCCTGTTTGGCAAGGCCATTTTGAAGTACGCCCCCGTTCTGTGCGGCGTTGGCATTATCGAGAACGCCTTTGACCACACCGCCCATCTGGAGGCCCTGCTGGCCGAGGAGTTCGAGGAAAAAGAGCCTGCCCTGCTGAAAAAAGCCTTCTCCCTGATGCCCGGCATCGGTTTTGAGTCCTGCGACGTGCTGGTGGTGGACGAGATCGGCAAAAACATCAGCGGCTGCGGCATGGATCCCAACATTTCCGGCGTCTTTGCCACCCCCGGTATGACCGGCGGCATTCAGGCTCAGCGCCGCTGCATTCTCGGCCTGACCGAGGAGACCCACGGCAACGGCTACGGCATGGGCGCCGCCGACGCCATCAGCGAGCGGTTCTATCGTGAGCTGGATTTGGACAAGGTCTACCCCAACACCATCACCTCCACCTCTCTGGGTTTCTCCAAGGTGCCGGTGATTATGGACAGCGACCTGAACACCATCCGTTTGTGCATCCGCACCTGCAACGAAAAGCACCCCGAGGGCGTGCGCATCGTCCGCATCCGCAACACCCTGTCTCTGAGCGAGTTCGAGATTTCCGAGGCCATGATTCCCGAGGCCCAAAAGAAGGACACCTTCGAAATCCTCACCGAGCCCTACGAGCTGCCCTTCAACGAAGAAGGCAACCTCTGGTGATCCCCCAAAAACGAACCAAACCCCCACAGCCAAACGGCTGCGGGGGTTTTTATTTACCAACCGGCTTTTACTGTTTCAATGGCACGGATACCGGCTACGGAAAGCTCTTCGGTAACCACAGGGCTGTTCAGCAGGCCCTTTTCCATGCATTCGGCGATATGCTCCACCTCGTAAACCAGTTCATGCTCACAGGGGAACTCCAGTGTTTGGGTTTCACTGCCGATGTGGAAAATTGCTTTTCTCGCTTTCCAGTAGCTGGGCAGCTCCACAAAGCCGTTTTCGCCAAAGATGCGGCAGGTGTTGTCCAGCACCGCCCGGGTACTGTTTTTGGCGGAGAACAGCACCCCCTGCTCCGTCTGGCCGGTCAGAACGTACTGCCACTCCACGCCGTTATCCATCTTGCTTGCTGTGCCGCGGATGTCCGTGATCTCACCAAACAGCCAGCTGACAAGCTGCACAGCGTAAATACCGCTGCTTAAAAGGGGGCCGCCGCCGGCCTCCCTGTCGAACATCCATCCGTTATAGGTAGCCTTGAAGCTGTGACTGAGGTCCACCATGGTGATTTGACCCAATTCGGCAAGCCGCCCGCGCACCGCCAGCACCGCAGGCAGGAACAGCATTTTCTGGGCCTCCATAAAAAACAGTCCCCGCTCCCGGGCCAGCGCATACAGCTCTTTGGTCTGCACCTCAGAGGTGGTGCAGGGCTTTTCGCAAATCACATGCTTGCCCGCCAGCAGTACGGCCTTTGCCCAGGGGTAGTGCTGGGCATTCACGTTGGAAATATAGACGATATTCACTTTCTCATCCCGCAGCAGCTCCCCGTGGGAACCGTAGGCCGTTGGAATGTCCCACTGGGCCGCTTTTTCCCGCGCCTTTTCCGCCGTTCGGGAGGACAGCGCCACAATGCGCCCCTTACCGCAGGCGCGCACCGCGGCAATAAACCGGGGGGCGATGGAAGACGTACTCAAAATACCGTAACGAAGCTCCACAAAACCAACTCCTATGTATATCGGGATTTTTTCGGGCAACCCTATTATAACACGGCAAAACGCAATAATCCATCGTTGACAGGAAAGATAAATCTCTGTTATATTTTAGATACCAATAAAACACAGAAGAGGTGTTATTTATGGCAAAAACTGTTCAGGATATCCTTGCTATCATTAAAGAAAACGACATCAAAATGGTGGACTTCAAGATGGTGGACATCAACGGTCAGTACCGTCACGTCACCATCCCCGCCGAAAACTTCTCCGAGGATACCATGAAAAGCGGCATCGGCTTTGACGCCTCCAACTACGGCTACGCCGTGGTGGAGAAGAGCGACATGGTCTTTATCCCCGACCCCGACACCGCCGTCATTGACCCGTTCTGCGCCATTCCCACCCTGTCCATGACCGGCAATGCTATGATCATCGACACGCCGGAGAATCGCCCTCTGGCTCAGTATCCCCGCAACATCATCAAGGCGGCTGTCCAGTACATGAAGGACAGCAGCATCGCCGATGAGATGAAGATCCTGCCCGAGTTTGAGTTCTATCTGTTCGACGATGTGACCTGGAACGTGGACGGCCGCTATATCGGCGCCACCGTGGACGCCAGCCAGTCCTACTGGAACTCTGCCACCGAGGGTCACGGCGTGGTGGTCCCCAAGCAGAAGAACTACCACATTGCCAAGCCCTTCGACACCTCCTACGAGTGCCGCAGCGAGATGTGCATGCTGATGAAGGAAGCGGGCATCGACATCAACTATCACCACCCCGAGGTGGCCGCCTCCGGCCAGTACGAGATCGAGCCTCAGCTGGGTGAGGTGGTCCACATGGCCGACGCCACCATGATGATCAAGTATATCATCCACAACGTGGCCCTGAAGTACGGCAAGAGCGCCACCTTCATGCCCAAGCCCATCTACGGCGAGGCCGGCAGCGGCATGCACGTGCATATGATCCTGTTCAAGGACGGCCAGCCCGTGTTCTCCGACGATAACGGCTACTCCCACCTGAGCGAAACTGCCCACTACTTTATGGGCGGCCTGCTCAAGCACATCGGCTCTCTGTGTGCCATCACCAACCCCAGCACCAACTCTTTCAAGCGTCTGGTTCCCGGCTTCGAGGCTCCCGTCACCGTGGGTTACGCCACCTCCAACCGCAGCGCGGTCATCCGTATCCCCGCCTATGCCAAGAGTCCCGACAAGCGCCGATTCGAGCTGCGCAACCCCGATGCCACCTGCAACCCCTACTTCTGCTACGCCGCCATCCTCATGGCCGGTCTGGACGGCATCAAGAACAAGATCGATCCCCACGCCAACGGCTGGGGTCCCTACGACATGAACCTGTACCATCTGCCCGAGGAGGAAAAGGCCAAGCTGCAGGGTCTGCCCACCTCTCTGAACGAAGCACTGGACTGCCTGGAGAAGGACTACGAGTACCTGACCGCCGGCGGCGTATTCCCCGAGGAGCTGCTGCGCAACTTCATCAAGGCCAAGCGCGCCGAATGCGCCGAGATGGCCAAGATCCCCCACCCCGCCGAGTTCGACAAGTACTACAACCTGTAAGCCACTACCAAAAGCCTGCGTTCGGTTTCGAACGCAGGCTTTTTCTTTGTCCCCCGCTGTGGTATAATAGGCACAAACCGTTCTCAGGAGGTATTCCATGAAAGCATTGATCACCGGCGCAAGCTCCGGCCTTGGTCGGGATATGGC
>JAFQBN010000027.1 GCA_017416685.1 Oscillospiraceae bacterium | reverse complement strand
GAGAATATCTAATCTGTTTTTTGCTTGAGTGGAAGCAAAAAGGACTTGTGCCCGATTTGAGCACAAGTCCCTACTTGGTATATTCGATTATTCTTCCATGACCGCTAACATCATTCTTGCTCCAAGCTTAAAGCTGTTTTGGAATAACAAACAGTCTGTGATAGTTTGATACTCCCGCACACAATCTGTACATTTCTCAAACAGCTCTTTCTGCTCATCCGTCATGGTGGCTTGGAGCTTTTCTTCGTTCTTACAAATCAGCTCCAACAGTTTCTTGTACTCCTTAGAAGAAGTATCGTATTCTGTTGGCTCGATGTTGCCGTACCAAAATTCTTCAAGGATTCTCATACTGCATCCTCCTCGTAGATCATCTCACGCAGAACAATTTCCTCGGCTCGGTTGCGGATGCTATTCATGGCTCCAACCCACGCTATCTGATCGTGCTGCTTCATGTGCTCCGTCACGCCCTCGGCGGCTTTCATTTGCTCGATGATAAGTTCAAGGCGGCTCTGTGCCTGCTCGTTCAAATCAGCCAGGTATGTCCACAGCTCACCGCTAAGGCACAGATTGTTAAAGCGAATAGGATTATGCTCCTTAATGTAATCTCTGTGCATATGTCCCCATCGACCAATAGGTCTGTTTTCCTCCGGTAAACGAATATCGGGAATATAGTAATCACCACAACGGATATAGTTCAGTTCCTGCATCATATGTACCTCCACAAAAGCGTTTTTACGGGTAAAAAAGAAGCGATACTCGGTTATCAAACCAAGTATCGCTAACTTTGTTTAGCCAACCCCGTCTGACAGATGCCGTAAAATAGTTAAATTTTTGGTTTAACTGTTTTACGAGCACCCGCCTATGCGGGGGGATATTTATTTTTGACTCCATCTGGTCAGAGTAGCAAGATACTCTTTCGGAGACAGGCCGAAGTGGCGCTTGAAGGCTTTGCTGAAGGCGTAGGGGGAGGAGAAGCGCATTTCCTCCGCCACCTCAAAGACCTTTTTGCCATCCATCAACCGCCGGAGGGCGGCGTTCATCCGACCCTGCTCAAAGTAGTGCTTGGGGGTGATGTGATAAGTGGCCAAAAAGCTGCGGGTGATGTGTTCCCGGCTGTACCCAATGGCATGGGACAGGGTGGCCATATCCAGGGAGAAGTCGGTCAGCGCGTCCAGATACAGCTTGGTTTTCTCTGCCACGGTGCGGCCGGTGGGCGCCTGCTCCATGCAGGACAACAACAGCTGAATGACGGGGGACAGTGTTGCATCGTCGGCGTGGATATACTTGCGGTACAGAGCCACGGCATCGGCCAGAAGGGTGCCCGGTTTGACCTCAATCTCGGTGAAACGGTTGACCGCCGGAGTGGTGAATATATGACTGTAGGTGTGCAGCAGCTGGTCTTTGGGGTTATCGTAGAGCGAGAACTTCCGTTTGACGGGGGTGAGATAAAGATAACCTTTCTTAAATCTCGTTGCTTTGCCATTCTCCTCGTAATAGCCTTCCCCGTCCAGAATGTAATACAGCCGCGAAAACCCCACATAGACATCCCGGTATTCCCAATTTTCGTGGGTGTAGGACTCGTTTGCGCCAAAGAGGCTTTGTAGTGTCATCATGCTCGCATTATAAGACCGCCCGATCCCGGTTGTCAACCAGAACATTCCAAAAATATGTCACATTTGGATATGTAAGCGGCACCGAGGAACATTTACAATTTTTCTTTGTTTTTCCATAATAAATAAAGAATAGCGTAAAAAAACGACTGAATTACCGCATCAAGGAGGCCATGAGTTTGAACGTTGATACCGAACGGATTTTTCAACAGGCGGATTGGATTTTTCCGGCAGATATATGCACCGATGTTGTAAACACCTATTTTGACTATCAGACCCAATTCCGGGTGGACAGCACCGCCAACCTGACCCTCCACCTGTGCGCCCACACCCGGTACGCCGTGTACGTCAACGATCGGTTTGTGGACTGCGGCCAGTACCCCGGCTACGAGGATTATCAGGTCTATGATAGCTTGGATATTTCCGGCTTTGTTACCCCGGGGGAGAACACCCTGCGCATTGTCCACTATGTGGCGGGGAAGGACTTCCTCACAGTCCAAAAGCAGATTCCCGGGGTGATTTTTGCCCTTTGGCAGGGGGATGCCTGTCTGCTGACCAGCAACCCCGACGTTCTGTCCCGGAAGAATACCCATTATGCGGATGGGAATATGGAGGTGGCCAACGACGTGCTGGGCTTTGTGTTCAAGTACGATGCCTGCACCGAGGAGCTGCCCTACCGGAAAAGTGTCTTAGTGGCTAAGGAAAAGCACCTGTTCCCCCGACCCATCAAAAAGTGCGTGTTGGACGAGGCGACCTCCGGCCGGCTGACAACTCAGGGTGTATTCCTGGCCGACCACAGCCACACGCCCATGTCCAAAACCCTGCTGTGCGACTACCTCTCCAACCGCACCAAGCGGGAGCTGCTGACCGCCACCGACAACGGCACGGCATGGCAGGTGAAGGAGGACGAGGCTGCCGACGGTGTCTACTTCCTCTTTGACATGGGGCAGGAATCGGCCGGTTATTTGAATTTGGATTTCGAAGTACCCGAGGCGTGCGATGTACTCATCGGCTGGGGTGAGCACGTGGACGATTTGCGTGTTCGCTCCCGGATCAGCAACCGCAACTTTACCGTCAGCTATCACGCCAAGGCCGGCCGAAATCAGTTCTTCGACCCCTTCCTGCGCATGGGTTTGCGCTATTTGCAGGTACATATTGCCAGCCGCAGCGGCGTGCTGCACACGGCGGGCATCCGCTTCTTCGACTACCCCATGAGCATCAAGCCCAACCCCATCCGGGACGGTCTGCACCACCGGATTTACGATGTGGCGGTGCGCACCCTGCACCTGTGCATTCACGAGCATCACGAGGACTGCCCTTGGCGGGAACAGTCCCTGTACACCTTCGACAGCCGCGTGCAGATGCTGGCGGGCTACTACGCCTTTGATGGGGAGTTTAACGTGGCGCGGGAGTCCCTGCGCCTGCTGGGCAAGAACCTGCGCGCCGACGGTCATCTGGAAATCGGCGCCCCGGGCAAGTTCCCTATCACCATTCCCTCCTTTACCACCATCTACATCCGTCAGCTGCTGGAGTACATGGAGTATTCCGGGGACAAGGATTTTATCCGTGAGATGTTCCCCGTGGCCAAGACCATTGCGGAGATGCTGGAGGGGCAGATGGACGACAGCGGCCTGCTGCCCAGCTTTGTGGGCAGGCAGTACTGGAACTTCTATTCGTGGAACGCCGGCCTGTCCGGCAATGAGTACTTCCTGGAAACCGCCCCCTACGAATGTGCGCTCAACGCCTTCGCCTCGGACAGTTTCCGCTGCTTTGCCCGTCTGTGCGAGGTGGTGCAGCCCGAGCTGGCCGCCCACTACGATGGGCTGCACAAAGAGCTGAATGTCCGTCTGCATGAGGCGTTCTTCGACCCGGAGCAGAACCTTTACATGGCCCGCACGGACGGCGCCAACCCCGGCCACTACGCCTTTTTGCAGGCGCTGCCCCTGTACGTGGGTGCCACCCCCGAGGAACTGCGCCCTATCGTCATCGAAAACATGCTCAAGCCGGACATGATCCCCTGTATGCTCAGCGCCCGCACCTACCAGTACGATGTGCTGCTGCAGGAGGACGACAAGTACCGCGAGTTCGTCCGCCGGGATGTGGAAAAAACGTGGGGGCATATGCTTTTCAGCGGTGCCACCTCGTTCTGGGAAGTGGTCAACGGCGAGGGCGGCGACTTCAATCAGGCCTGTTCCCTGTGCCACGGCTGGTCGGGCATGCCCATCTATCTGTACGGCAAATACAACCTTTTGAACGAGTAAGGAGGTATTTTCATGCGTTTCACGGAAATTTTGAATCAGAAAACCAAAGATAATGACCATAATCGCACCCCCTTGATCGCCCTGCTGGGCGACAGCGTTACCCAGGGCGTGTTTGAGGTTTACCAAAAGAACAACGAAATGAAGTGCGTCTTTGACAGCACCGAGGCCTACTCCGAAAAGCTGAAGGGTCTGCTGGCCATGCTTTGGCCCCAGGCCCCCGTTGCCATCTTCAATGCCGGCGTTAACGGCGGTCAGGCCCCTCTCGGCTTTGAGCGGTTGAAGCAGGATGTGCTGCCCATGTCCCCGGACCTTCTTATCGTGTGCTTCGGCCTGAATGACAGTTACTACGGCTATGAGGGCATCGAGAAGTACACCACCGCCCTGCGCAACATCTTCACCACCGCCAAACAGGCCGGGATCGAGGTTATTTTCATGACCCCCAATATGCTGAACACCCATTGCGATTTGGTAGGCCCCGGCGACATTCTGGAACCCCATGGGCCTATGTTTGTGGAGCGGCAGCTGGGCGGCGTGTTTGACGCCTATATCGATGCCGCCCGCCAGGTGTGCAGGGAAGAGGACGTTATCCTCTGCGACTGCTACGCCATCTGGAAGAACATGTACGAAAAGGGTGTGGACACCACCGCACTTTTGAGTAACGGCTTGAATCATCCCACGCGCAAAATGCACGAGCTGTTCGCCTGGCAGCTGGTGCACACCATACTGAACAATTGATTTTCGAGGAGGAACTGACAATGAAACTGGTTAAAGACAAGCAACTGCTCATGGCCGCCGATTTCGCCGGCTACCCCCTGAAGGAGGCCATCAAGGAGTACCTGGAAAAGAAGGGCTGGACCATCACCGACATCGGTGTAAAGGCCGACTCCGACCCCAACGATACCGAGCTGATGTTCCACCGCATCGGCCTGCGCGTGGGCGCCATGATCGCCGAGCAGGAGTTTGAGCGCGCCATGATCTTCTGCGGCACCGGTATGGGCATCCACATCGCCGCCAGCAAGTGTCCCGGCGTCCACGCCGGCGTGGTGGAGTCTGTCCCCGCCGCCTTCCGCGCCATCTCCGGCAACGGCGTCAACGTGCTGGCCATGGGCGCGTTCTATGTGACCCCGGAGCTGGGCAAGCAGTGCGCCGACGCCTACCTGTACAACGATTTCGGCAGCGGCTGGGAGTGGTGGCCCGACTTTGACCGCTTCCACCAGATCGCCATTGACGAGCTGAATGCCTTTGATTACGAGGCGTACAAGGCCAACGGCTTTAAGCTGAACCATCTGGACGATTGCGGCTGCCAGCTGTACGACCGCCCCGAGGGGCTGTCTCCCATCCCCATGACCCGTGAGCGGTAAGAGGAAACATTTGCTTGTTTGTCCATAGTTTGGCCTGGGCCTGCCATGGCCGGTTATGCTAGAATTAAGGCAGCAAGTTACAAACCGAGGAGGAAATAACATGAAGAAAGTAGCATCGTTCCTGCTGGCACTGGTGATGCTGGTATCCATGCTGTCCACCACGGCTGTGCCTGTGGCGGCGGCGGAGAGCACCGGCACGCTGAACTCCTACTACACGTACGGCACTGTCAATGTGGATGGCAAGCTGGACGACGGCAACTGGCTGCTGAACGAGAAAATCGGCAGCACCCCTGCCGCCCTGCTGTGCAATCAGGAGAACCTGTATCTCGCCCTGCAGACCAAGGCGACCGACGTGGCGGTGACGTTGAACGGTGCCACCGCGACCATCGACCTGTCTGCCGGCACGGTCACGGTGGACGGCGTCAATGCCGGTTCTGCCGCAGTTGACCCTGCCAAGGGCATTGCCGAAGTGAAGATCACTCTGGCGGCGCTGGGCATGAGCTATGACCCCGGCCAGACCATGGACTTCGCGATCACGGTGGGCGGCGACCGCTTTCAGGGCGGCCTGAACTTCGCCTACAAGGCCGTGCTGATGGCCGACGACTTTTCTGACACCGCATCCAAGACCTACGCCAAGGAGCTGGGCAAGGTCAACGACGAGTCCTATGTGGTGGAGGAGAACGGCTCCCTGCACTTTAAGACCAACACGATGACCGCCGCCGGCAAGGACGGCCGCGTGAGCTGGACGCCTTCCCGCTCTGCCCCCGGCCTTGATTTTGCCAAGGGCCGTGAGATCGAGCTGAACGTGGACTTCAACGACCTAATCGTGGTGGCCGACGGCGAGGATGCCTATTGGGGTAGCACCGGCTTTACCGTGTGGATTGGCACCGACCTGCTGACCAGCCACGGCTTCTACGCCGACACCGCGGGCAACATCTACGTGTCCCAGTTCGAGACCTCTCATTCCTTCGCCAAGCGGTTCGACACCGGTCTGGATTTGCCCGCCAAGGACGTGAATATCCGCTTGGTCACCGACGACGAGTTTGCCACCGAGGTTCTTGTCAACGGCAAGAGCGTGGCCAAATTCCCCACCACCAGCCGGGACGGCAGCCGGGACGGTATGTTCATTTGGACCAATACCGGCCGGCGTGACCAGACCGCCACCCGCAAGAATGACGTGCTGGTACACGATATGTATCTGGCCCAGGCGGCTCCCGCGGCGCATATGGTCTGCAATCAGGTGACCAAGGGTGGTCTGCTGTTGGACGGCGCCGCCAACGAGTCCTTTTGGGATATGGGTAATGCCGTGGCTGACACCCGCTTCGGCCTTTTGTGTGATGAGGAAAATCTGTACATTGCCCTGGACAGCCGGGAAAGTGGCGTCAATTTCGCCTTTGGCGAGGTGAAGGCCACGGCCAAGCTGGGCAAGAGCCCCAAGTTCGAGCTGGGCTACACCATGGGCAGCACCATCGCCGGCAACGGAAAGGGCCAGTACGAGATCTGTATTCCTCTGAATCTGATCCATCAGGCCGCCCCTGCCGGACAGAAGATGCCCTTTGCTATCACCGCCGGCGGCAAGACCCGCGCCTTCGACGTGAAGCTGGGCGGCGGCGTGGTGCTGAAGCAGACCATTTACGCCCCCGCCTCCGGTGACGGCAAGAACGACGCCGTGGCTTACCTGGACGTGGCCGGCGTGAAGTTGGACGGCTCCATCAAGGATCTGCAGTGGTATAACCCCTACAAGGCCGCCGGCGACAAGAAGGCTCCCGCGGCACAGTTTGGCTTCATGTGGGATGCCAAGAACCTGTATCTGGGCGGCCAAATCTTCACCGCCACCCGTGCGGACAAGGTGGAGCTGACCCTGGGCGGCAAGACCATGACCGCCGACCTGCAGGCGGGTACTGCCACCGTGGGACAGCTGTACCTGCTGGGTCAGCATCTGGAGTGGGCCATTCCTCAGAGCGAGGTGGGTCTGTCCGGGATGGGCAGCAAAACCAACTATGAAATCAAGGTGACCAACGCCGGCGGCACCAGCAAGCTGTACGGCGCCCTGGAGCTGGTGGGCACCAGCGTGGTCATCGGTGATGCCGCCAGCGACTTTGCCGCAAAGGACTACACCGTCCGCGATTACGGCGCCAAGAGCACCTTCTGGGATCAGGCGGACGGCTATCAGCGGCTGCACACCGACCCCGATCTGGGCGCCAACATTGACAACTATGGTCACATTGCCTTCCCCACTATGCTGGGTCACGCCTACGAGTTCACCGTGGAGCTGCAGCCCCACACCCTGCCCGTTATTTCCGGCTCCTTCGCCTGGCGCAGCCTGTGCTGGGAGATCCGTCAGCGGGACCTGCTGAGCCGCTTTGCCCTGCGTGACGACGGCAAGGGCAATATCGTCTTTGATATGCTGTACTACTCCATCGTGCAGTCTGTGCCCATCGGCAAGAAGCTGGGCGACCGGTTCACCATGACCGTCGACGTGGACGCCAACGATATCCCCAACCTGTACATTGACGGCAAGTGGGTGCAGACCTTCCAGAAGCTGGACCGCACCACCTTCACCATCGTGGACGATTTCCCCTTCCCTCAGCTGCGTGTGGACGCCCTGAACCGCGATGCCCTGCCCAACGACGCGGGCAAGTATCTGGGCATCAACGTGGATATCTTCAACACCCTGTGGACGCAGAGCTACTACGCCGGCGAGGAAGCCGTCGTGGATACCGCGCTGGACTCCCTGACTGTGGAGCGGGTGCTGGCAGAGGGTACCGCCGAGGATGCCGTCCGGCTGAACCTGCCCAAGCAGGTGGTGTTCCCCGCCAGCGGCATTACCGTCCCTGTGACCTGGAAGGCGGTGGACAAGACCACCGGTCAGATCGCCGCCAACGTGAACATGGACACCGGCGTGATCACCCGCAGCACCAAGCCTGTGGCCTTTGACCTGATCGCCACCGCCGTCTACGGCGATGCCGGGCAGAGCAAGTCCATCTCCCTGACCATCAAGGGCAGCAACGCCAATGGCAAGGTGGCACTCATCGTGGACGACGCCACCCCTGCCACCGGCAGCGCATCCGATTTCACGGCTGACAGCTTTGAGTGGTTCGACACCAACCACAACAGCCTGGTGTATGACCAGGGTGCCTCCAAGCAGTTTAACACCATCAAGCTGTACGACCTGGACGAGTACTCCCGCGTGGCGCAGCGAAGCCTGGGCGTGTTCGTCAGCGACGACGGCAAAAACTTTACCAAGGTGACCGGCTGGCTGCTCCATCAGGACGGGAAGGAGTACACCCTGTACAACCTGAATGAGACCGCCCGCTATGTCAAGGTGCACACCTATCACGACGTGATGGATATGAGCGGCCTGGGCGACCCCACCTTCTACAACGCCATCCAGTCCATGATGACGGTCAGCAACGAGCTGTTCCTGCCCGGCGCCGGAGGCACCTTTGCCCACAAGGCGGAGGTCAAGGTGACCACCGGCGAGAAGGACACCCCCGTGTTCATCTCCATCGCCTCTTTGGGTGCTAAGGCCGGCCAGCACAAGGCCGATGCCAGCGACTTCCGTTTCACCGTGGACGGCAAGATGGCCGCCCACTGGTACAACGGCAAGGACGGCTTCTATGTCCGTGTGCCCGCTGTGCCCGCCACCATCACCGCCCAGTGGGGTTGCAGCACGGCCCGCGACTTCTCCGACCCCGAGGCTGTGTTCGAGGTGGCGTACGGCAACGTGGCCCTCATCAACATCTCTAAGGAGACCGCCGAGGGCATCGCCACCAGCGAGGCTATGACCTCCCACGGCCGTCCCTTCACCTTCCCCAACGGCGACGTCATCGTGGTGGGTCGCCGCAAGTCCTACGATGCCGACATCGCGGTGTACCGCTCCACCGACGGCGGCCACACTTTCAGCACCAAGCCCATCATCGTCTACGACGACTACAACATGATTAAGAGTGGCGTGATGCGCGCCTCCGGCTTTGGTGGCTTTATTTGGGATCCCGACGTGGGTGACAAGGGTCGCCTGTATATCATCGGCTACACCGGCAGCGTCTATGAGGACGATGACTACCGCCTGCTGCTGAGCTATTCCGATGACTATGGCTACACCTGGTCCAAGCCCCGCCATATCTCCAGTCCCAACCGGGAAAAGGTGGCGGAGGACGACTATATCCTGCAGAATCCCCCGCCCGCGCACATCTCCCGCGCCATCACCGTCTGTGACGGCCTGAAGCTGAAGGACGCCGACGGCGCCGGCCCCAACGTGGACTACGTCATCATTCACTACTACCGTGACACCACCGTTGGCAGCCGCAAGAGCGTGGTCGCGGCCACCTACTCCGCCGACGGCGGCAACACCTGGACCGGAAGCGACAATTACCTGTACATGGATCTGGCCGAAACGGGCATTGCCGACTACAACGGCACCTTGGTCATGCTGCCCGAGCAGGGCTTCTCCGAGACCGGCTTTGCCCAGCTGGATGACGGCAGCCTGTACCTGATCATGCGCGCCCAGCAGTACGGCAACCTCTACTTCTACGAGGGCCGCTCCTATGACCAGGGAAAGACCTGGACCGCGGATTACTCTAAGGTTCCCTCCTCCAACACGTCTCCCGCCTTGGGTCGATACGGTGGCGACCACCTGATCATCCACGGCACCCGAACCAGCGAGGGTACCACCACCTATCTGCGCTCGCCTATGTTCGTGGGTCTGTCCAGCGACAACCTCGAAACCTACGACAAGTATCTGGACGTGACCTTCGCCACCTCCTTTGACAGCATCAACGACAAGGATAACCGCATGACCCAGCCCGGTCTTGCCATCTCGCCCGACGGCAAGGATCTGTTTACCGCCTGGTACGACCAGATCTACAACGATGTCAACTACATGGGAAAGACCACCGTGGGTATGCTGCTCGAGGACTTTGACCAGATGATCAATGGCACCAAGGGCGGCTACGAGGACTTCGAGAACGCCTCCCTGAAGTACATGGGCTGGCTCATCAACCGTGACGGCAAGATCGAGCTGACCCGGGAGGCTTCCACCTCCGGTCTGCAGGCCATGAAGGTGGTGGACGCCTCCGGCGTGGTTGTGGCCAACGCCGTGCGCCAGGTGCCCGCCATGAAGCGGGGCACCGTGGGTGCCAAGATCATGGCACCTGCCAGCAATCAGGACGAGTTCACGTTTGAACTGCGCTCTGCCTACGGCTTTGACTATCTGGTGCTGGCGCTGGCCACCGTGGCCATCGCCGGCGACGGCACCATCAGCCTGTGCTACGAGGACGGCAAGGTTCCCGTGGCTAAGGTGGAACCCGGCACCTGGAACGACATTGCCATCAGCTTTGATATCGCCGCTGACATGGGCAAGCTGAGCGTCAACGGCAAGGTGGTCAGTGACATCAAGATCAAGCACGATCAGACCATCTATCCTTTGGATAAGAACAACAAGCAGCTGCCTGTGGAGCAGGAGGATGTCATCCGTGAGGTTTGCGCCGTCCAGTTCTGTCAGGCCGAGGCCACCAAGGCTGTGGGCGACTGCCTGTATGTGGATGACTTCTATGCTGTGGAGTTGACCGAGCCTTTGAACCGCTCTGTTGATAACATCAGCTTTGCTGACGTGCAGAAGAGCGATTGGTACTACGATGCCGTCAGCTTTGCCGTGGCCAACGGCATCATGAGCGGCTACAATGCCACCAAGTTTGGCCCCAACGATACCCTGAACCGCGCCATGGTGGTGCAGGTGCTGTACAACAAGGAGGGTCAGCCTGCCTTGAACGGCCTGAAGCACAGCTTCTCCGACGTGCCTGCCGGCCAGTGGTTCAACAATGCCGTGACTTGGGGCAGTAACCGCGGCGTGGTCAGCGGCTTCGGCGGCGGTGTGTTCAAGCCGGAGGATGCCGTGACCATTGAACAGGTTGCCGTTATCCTGTGGAACTACTCCAACACGCCCGGCGGCAGCGGCGATCTGAGCCGTGTCGGCGGCCACAGCGACTGGGCCGCCAACGCCCTGCGCTGGGCGGAAGGTATGGGCATTTTGGAGAATGTCCCCTTCGCCAATGCCACCGAAAAGGCTACCCGTGCCCAGACGGCGCAGATGCTGACCAACTACCTGCGTAATATTTAAGCATTGGGCTTCCTGCATCCCAAAGGAAACACCCCACAGTCCAACGGACTGTGGGGTGTTCTTTTTTGCTGGAAAACAACAACGCCCGGTATGATTTGCAGACGCGGAAAGCCTTGCTGTGATATGGGACGATGTCTGTGCTTAAGGCGGCTGCCTTTGTTTTGGCGGAGCAATCAGCCCAACAGGTTACCGTAGATATCCAGATACAGCTTGGCGGAGTTGTTCCAGGTGAAGTCGGCGGTCATGCCGGATTTTTGAAGCTTCCGCCAAGCTTTCGTATCGGTGTGGTAGAGTTCCACCGCCTGCGCAAGGACGTGGAATAGGTCGGCGCTGTCCACATTGGCGAAGGAGAAGCCGCGGCCCTCGCCGGTGTACTTATTGTAGGGGGGGACACTGTCCCGCAGGCCGCCGGTTTCCCGCACCACGGGGATGGTGCCGAAGCGCATGGCGATCATCTGGGACAGTCCGCAGGGTTCGGACACGGAGGGCATGAGCAGAAGGTCTGCGCCGGCGTAGATGACATTGGACAGGGCGGCGGAGTACATGATCTGGGCAGAAAAGCGGCCGGGGTAGCAGGCCTGGGCGTTCCGGAAGGCTTCTTCATACTGCCATTCGCCGGTGCCGAGGACCACCATCTGCACGTTCAGGGACATGATCCGGTCCAGCACCTCGGTGACCATGTGGAAGCCCTTATGGCCGGCAAGGCGGGACACACAGGCGATGACGGGGACCTTGGGGTCGGGGTTCAGGCCGACGGCGCTTTGCAGGGCGGCCTTGCAGGCACGTTTGCCGGTGACGGGGGCCCGGGGAGTGAAGTTCTGGGCGATACCCGGCATGGCGGCAGGGTCGTACAGTTCGGTATCGATGCCGTTGAGGATGCCCTGCAGTTTATGACGGTTTTCACCGATGACACCCTCCATACCGTGGGCGTAGTAGGGGTCGAGAAGCTGTTCGGCGTAGGTGGGGGAGACGGTGGTGATATAGTCGGCGGCGATGATGGCGCCCCGCATGAGGTTTACATCCTCGTAGCAGGCCAGCATGCCGTCGTTATAATAGCTCCAGTCCAGACCGAGGACATCGTCCATGACCTGCTTGCCGAAGCGGCCCTGGTACTCGATGTTGTGGATGGTGAAGACAGTCTTGGCATGGGACAGCTGAGGGATGCGGTAGCGGTCCTCCAACAGGTAGACGGGGATGAGGGCGGTCTGCCAGTCGTTGCAGTGGATGACATCCACGGGCCAGTTAAGCTGACCGGCAGTTTCCAGCACGGCGCGGGAGAAGAAGGCGAACCGCTCGCAATCGTCGTAGTGACCGTAGAGAGAGTCACGCTTGAAGTAACTCTCGTTATCCACGAACCAGTAGGTGACACCGTCCCGGACCAGCTGGAACACGCCGCAATAGGCGCTGCGCCAAGCCAGGGTGACGGTGAAGTGCTTGAGGAAGGTCATCTGGCTGCGCCAATCATCTCCGATGCCCTCGTAGAGGGGGAGGATGACATGGACGTCATGTCCCGCTCGGGCCAGAGCCGGGGGCAGAGAGCCGGCAACGTCGGCCAGACCGCCGGTTTTGATGAAGGGAGCAACTTCGGATGCGGCGAAGAGAATGTTCATAGGATTACCTCGCTTTATGAGATAAGAGATAAGAGATATGAGATAGGGGGCGTAGGGGACGCCGCCCCCTACAATTATACGGTGGAGTCTTTGCCGATGGCGATGGGGAAAGCGGCGTTGCCCAGCAGGCAGTGGCCGGTCTCCACCGTTACGTTTTTATCGGCGATAGCGTAGGCAAGGTCGGCACCGGCTTTGACCACGGTACCCTGCATAAGAACGCAGTTGCGAACGTGAGCGCCCTTTTCCACGGTTACACCGCGGAAGATGATGGAGTTTTCCACCTTGCCCTCGATGACACAGCCGTCGGCAATCAGGGAGTTGGTCACCTTGGAGTCGGGACTGTAGTAGGTGGAGGGGTCGGAACGGTCCTTGGTGCGGATGGGGGAATCGGGCAGGAACAGCTGGCGGCGTACGTCGGGGTCCAGCAGGTCCATGGAGCGGTCGAAATAGTCCCGGACACTGTCGAAACGGGCTACGTAGCCGGTATGGGTATAGGTATGGATATTCAGTTCGCCCAGACGGGGCAGAAGAGCGCCCCGGGTGAAGGTATGCACGTCGTGGGTGGCGCAGTCCTCAATCAGCTCCAGCAGGAGCGATTTGGAGAGGATGCAGATGCTCAGGAACTCTGCGGCCTCGGGGGCGGTGGAGGGGTAGGTGAGGACGTCCAGAACCCGGCCGTCGCTGGTGGTGGTCAGGTACTGGGTGGAGGAGGGGACGCCGTAATGGCGGTCGGAGCAGACCATGGTGACGTCGCTGCCCCGCTCCACGTGCTGCTGATACACCGCGGAAAGGGGGATGTTGAGGGCCATATCGCCCCAGGCCAGGACTACATGCTCCTGCCTGATGCTGCTGAGATAAGTGGACACACCGGTCAGGGCGTCCAGTGTGCCGGAATAGGTGTGGTGGGCGCTTTCTGCGGTGCTGAAGGGGGGCAGGATGCGCAGACCGCCGTGCTTGCGGCTCAGATCCCAGTCCTTGCCGGAACCCACGTGGTCCAGAAGGGACTGATAGTTTTCGTGGACGATGAGGCCGATGTCGCTGACGCCGGCATTGACCATATTGGACAGCATGAAGTCGATGAGGCGGTAACGGCCGCCGTAGGGCAGGGAGCAGGTGTTGCGGGGTTTGGAAAGCTCGCCCAGAGAGTCATTGGAGTGGTAGGCGAAGATGATACCGTGCAGGTTGGTCATGCGCGCTCGCCTCCTTTCACGTCTTCACGAATCATGGCATTGGCAGAAACGGTAGCCTTTTCTCCGATGGTGACGCCGGAGGCCACCACGGCTACGCCCCAATTATCTGTGGCGTCCGGAGGAGTGCCGACGGCGGCACCGGCCTCGATGACGGCATTTTCAGCGATGATGGAGTATTCCACGCTGGCGCCTGCCTTGACCGTAGCGCCGGGCATGAGGATGGAGTAGCGGACACTGGCCCCCTCCTCCACGGTAACGGAGTGGAAGAGGACGGAGTTTTCCACCGTGCCGTACACCTCACTGCCGCCGGTGACCAGACTGTGGGAGATGACTGCGTTGGGACCGGTGAAGTGAGGAGGACGGATGGGGGTGCGGGCGTAGATGGGGAAGGTGGGGTCATAGAGGTCGATGCTGGTGCGGGGGGCCAGCATATCCATGTTGGCATCCCACAGGGAGTCGATGGTACCCACATCCTTCCAGTAACCCCGGAAGCGGTAGGCGGACATCAACTCGCCGGCGTTGAGCATATTGGGGATGATGTTCTTGCCGAAGTCGTTGGCGGAGTTGGGGTCGGCCTCGTCCTCGATGAGATAGCGGCGCAGTTTGGACCAGGTGAAGACGTAGATGCCCATGGAGGCCAGATTGCTCTTGGGATGGGCGGGCTTTTCCTCGAACTCAAAGATGCGGTCCTCGGCATCCACGTTCATGATGCCGAAACGGGTGGCTTCCTCCATGGTGACTTCCAGCACGGAGATGGTACAGGCGGCACCAACTTTTTTGTGGTGGGCCACCATCTTGGAATAGTCCATCTTGTAGATGTGGTCGCCGGAGAGGATGACCACGTACTCCGGGTCATACATATCGAGGAAACCGATGTTCTGATAGATGGCATTGGCGGTGCCCTTGTACCAAGTGCCCTGGTCCCCCTCACGCATATAGGGGGGGAGGATATGTACGCCGCCGTCGGACCGGTCAAGGTCCCAGGGCTGGCCGGAGCCGATGTAGCTGTTGAGCTCAAGAGGGCGGTACTGGGTGAGGACACCCACGGTATCAATGCCTGAGTTGATACAGTTGGACAGGGGGAAGTCGATGATGCGGTACTTGCCGCCGAAGGGGACGGCAGGCTTGGCCACGTGGCTGGTCAGGGCATACAGACGACTGCCCTGACCGCCGGCCAACAGCATAGCGACACATTCTTTTTTCATTTCGGTCACCTCAAGCTTTCTTTTTTGCGGGAGCTTTGTGGGTACAACGGAAGATCACGCAGGACATGGCGGGCAGATCAAACTGCAGGGATTGAGCCTGATTCTGCCAGGGGATCGGCTGGGAGGGGAGGGAGAACCCCTCGCCCGGGTCACTGCCGCCGAACCGGGACCAATTGGTATCGAACACCGATTGGTAGGTGCCGGCACAGGGAAGACCCACCCGGTAACCCGGCCGGGGGACAGGGGAGAAGTTGCAGACGACCACCAAGGACTTTCCGGCCTTGTCCCGGCGGAGGAAGGAGACGGTATTGCCGCTGGCATCATCCGCATCCAGCCACTCAAAGCCGCCCCAGTCCCGGTCCCGCTGCCACAGGGCGGGCTGTTCCAGATAGAGCTGGTTGGCAGATTTGAAAAATTCATGGATCTTCTGATGGGGTTCGTAGTCCAGCAGGTGCCAGTCCAAGGAGTATTCGTAGTGCCACTCGTTGAACTGGCCCAGTTCACTGCCCATGATCATCAGCTTTTTGCCCGGATGGGTGAGCATATAGGTGTAGAAGGTCCGGACACCGGCAAATTTCATGGGGTCGTCCCCGGGCATTTTGCCGATAAGGGAACCTTTCATATGCACCACCTCGTCGTGGGAGATGGGCAGGATATAGTTTTCCGAGAAGGCGTACATCAGGGAGAAGGTCAGGTCACTGTGGTGGTATTGGCGGTAGATGGGGTCCATTTTCAGGTAATGGCAGGCATCGTTCATCCAGCCCATATTCCACTTGAAGTTGAAGCCGAGACCTCCGTCGCTGACCGGAGCGGTCACTTTGGGCCAGGCGGTGGACTCCTCCGCGATCATCAGCACGTCCGGGTGGGCGGAGAAGATCAGCGTATTGAGGGCCTGGAAGAAGCTGATGGCTTCGAGATTCTCGTGGCCGCCGTAGCCGTTGGTGGTTCGGTTTTCCGGGCCGCGGCCGTAGTCCAGATAGAGCATGGAGGACACGGCATCTACCCGCAGACCGTCGAAGTGGTATTGCTCCAGCCAGAACATGGCGGAGGAGAACAGGAAGGAACGCACTTCGTTCCGGCCCCAGTCGAAGCAGTTGGTACCCCATTCGGGCTGTTCCCCCTTGCGAGGGTCGGCGTATTCATAGGTGGGAGTGCCGTCGAAGTGGTACAGACCGAAGGCATCCCGGGGGAAGTGGGCGGGGACCCAGTCCAGAATGACACCTACGCCTGCCTGATGGAGCTGGTCGATGAGGTACATCAGGTCATGGGGTTCGCCAAAGCGGGCGGTGGGGGAGAAGTAGCCGGTACACTGGTAACCCCAGGACATGTCCAGCGGATGCTCGGTGATGGGCATGAACTCCACATGGGTGTAGCCCATTTCCTTGACGTAGGGGACCAGGAGGTTGGCGATGTCACGGTAGGAAAGCCATTCGCCCTCGCCGGTACGGCGCCAGGAACCGAGGTGGACCTCATAAATATTCATGGGGCGGTCGTAGCAGGGGTGAGTGCGGCGGTGGGTGAACCACTTTTTATCGCCCCACGCATAACCGGTCAGGTCGCAGGTGACGCTGGCGGTGTGGCTGGACTGCAGGGCGTAGGGGTCAGCCTTGCCCACGTAGTGGTCGGGGGAGTCCCACACGGCGTACTGGTACTGCTGGCCGCAGGTGAGGCCGGGGAGAAAACCCTCCCAGATGCCGTTGTCCCCGCGGGTCAGGGGGGCGGCGTTGGGGTCCCAGCTATTAAAGGGACCGAAAACACTGACACGGTGGGCATTGGGCGCCCAGACACGGAAGAGGAAGCCGCCGTCTACCGGGTGGGCGCCGAGATAGCGCCAGGCATCGGTGCTGTGACCGTGGAAAAAAGTGGTCAAATCAAAGGGAATAGCGCGCTTTTTTGTCATAAAATCACCTGAATTCCGGGGGAGATAACAAAATGTGGTTATAACATACAATTTGAACCGAGGAAAAACTTTCCTAATTTATATAAATTATACAACGATGTAAAGGGTTCGTCAAGGGGAGAACAGGCGCGAGGGGTAATAATATTAGGCTTTTTACGAAATTTGAGGTGGGTTTGGACCGGGGGTCGGAGAATGGACGTTCTCCGACCCCCGGGACTGTGGTTCAGCCGGCCATAAAAAGATGGCGGAGCAGGCGGGTGAAGATGGCAGGGAAGGAGATGCGTTCTACGGCGCAGGAGGCCACGATGGGAATGGTATCCCGCAGTTCACCGTCCACCAGGACCTGCATGGAGCCGAGGTGCTGACCGGCCTCCACGGGGGCCTGAACATCCTGGGCGAGAGTCAGTTCGGTGGTGATACTGCCGGCACTGCTGCGGGGCAGGAGCAGGCGGCATTCACGCTCCAGCTGAGGCTGGACATGGTCGGTTTGGCCCAAAAGGACGGGGATGGGGGGCAGAGGGGGATCCGGGTAGACATCGGTGAGGGCGAAATTGGCAAAGCCGTGGTCCAACAGTGATTTGGCGGTTTCAAAGCGGGCCTCGGAGGTGGAAGCGCCCAGAACCACGGCGATGAGTTCCATACCGTCACGCTCGGCGGTGCCGGACAGGCAGTACAGGGAGGTATCGGTGAAGCCGGTTTTCAGACCGGTGGCACCGGGATAGAAGCGGATGAGCCGGTTGGTGTTGGACAGACCGAAAGCACCATCGCGAATGGAGTCCATCCAGATGGTGGTATAGGTGCGGATATCCGGGTGGTCCAGAATGAGCTGACGGGACATGAGGGCGATGTCGTGGGCGCTGGAGTAGTGGTTGTCGGCGGGCAGGCCGGTGCAATTGGCGAAGTGGGTGTCGGTCATGCCCAGCTGGGCGGCACGGGCGTTCATCTGCTCCACAAAGCTCTCCTCACTGCCGCAGAGGTGCTCTGCCATGGCAACGCAGGCATCGTTTGCGGAGGCGACGGCGATGGATTTGAGCATCTCGTGGACGCTCATCTGCTCCCCCTCGGCGAGGTAGACCTGGGAGCCGCCCATGCCGGCGGCGGTGGCAGAGACGGAGATTGGGGTGTCCGGGGCGATTTGGCCGGAGGAGAGGGCCTCCATGATAAGGAGCATGGTCATGACTTTGGTGACACTGGCCGGGGCGCGGCGGTCATGGGCGTTGGTTTCGTGCAGTACGGTGCCGGAATCCTTTTCCATGAGCAGAGCGGCGGGCGCATCGATTTTGGGGGCGGCACTGATGGGAAGGGTGAACAGGGAGAGGGCAAGGCAGACGGCGAGAATGCGTTTCATGCAGATTCCTCCAAATGTTTATTCTGCCAAAAGGATGTGGAGGAGACTGGGAGAGTATGCGAGGAAAAATTTTTTCAAAAAGTTTTTGCTTATGGGGACTCCGACGTACAACTTTTGCCGGAATTTTACCACTTGTGTGAGGTGAATTTATGGGAAAGGGCGCGACGAGACCAAATTGCGGACAGAGTCCCAATGAAAAATTCAGCGAGCTTTCCCCCAAACAGAAGCGGGTGATGAGCTGGTGGAGAAGCCGGCGCGGCTGGGATGCGGTGATTTGCGATGGCGCGGTGCGAAGCGGCAAGACCGTTTGTATGGGGCTGTCTTTTTTCAACTGGGCCATGGCCCGATTTGACGGGCAGGCCTTTGCCCTGTGCGGAAAGACCATCGAGTCGGTGCGGCGCAATCTGCTGCGGGAACTGCTGCCCATCCTGCGCCAGCGGGGGTTCGAGTGTGAGCAGCTGTTCAGCCGAAACCAAATAAGTGTCACCTGTGGGGAAAGACAGAACATCTTTTACCTGTTTGGCGGCAAGGACGAGAGCAGCGCCGACCTGATACAGGGCCTGACTCTGGCCGGGGTGCTGATGGACGAGGTGGTGCTGATGCCCCGCTCCTTTGTGGAGCAGGCCTGCGCCCGCTGCTCGGTGGAGGGAGCGAAGCTGTGGTTTTCCTGCAATCCGGAGGGTCCGCAGCACTGGTTTTACAAGGAGTGGATCTGCAGGGCGCAGGAGAGAAACGCCCTGTATCTGCACTTTACGATGAAGGACAACCCATCCCTGTCCGACAAGGTGCGCAGGCGGTACGAGCAGATGTTCAAGGGGACCTTTTACCGCAGGTTCGTACTGGGCGAATGGGTGGCGGCGGAGGGTCTGGTTTACGACTTTTTCAAAGAGGAGAACTGTCCCGAGCCGCCGGAGGGGGAGATGGAACGATGGTGTATCTCCTGCGACTACGGCACGATCAACCCGGCGTCTTTTGGCCTGTGGGGACTGAGGGACGGGGTGTGGTATCGCGTAAAGGAGTATTACTACGATTCGAAGCTGGCCGGGCGGCAGATGACGGACGGCGAGTATGCACAGAAGCTGGCGGCACTGGCCGGAGGACGGGACATCTGGCGGGTGGTGGTGGACCCGTCGGCGGCCAGCTTCATAGAGGTGCTGCGGCGGGACGGCTGGCGGGTGATGAAGGCGAAAAATGACGTGCTGAGCGGTGTGCGGGTCACGGCGGAGCTGTTGCGGTGCGAAAAGCTGATCATTTGCCGGGGATGTGACGACGCCATAAGGGAGTTTGGCCTTTACCGATGGGAAGAGGACGGGACGGGAGACCGGGTACGCAAGCAGGACGACCACGCCATGGACGACATCCGGTATTTCGCGGCGACCATCGTTGAGGGGCAGGGGGGACAACCCCCTGTATTTGCCGGAAGCGTGAGCCGGCGGAGCAGAATGTGAAAAGGAGCGAACGGATGAAGTTATTTCAGAAAAAGCAGACCCCGGTACAGGGGACTGCGGTGCAGGTGAGAGACAACCCTAAGCATCCCTTTGGAGCGCTGGAGCGGTATGTGCCGCTGCAGGAGGCGGACAGCAGGCTGTACCGGGCCATCCGGGAGGCGGTACCTATTGTGGATGCCGCCATTTTGAAGCTGATCCGACTGTGTGGCGGCGTGGAGGTGGAAACGGAGGACAGAAAAGCGCAGGAGGGGCTGGCACGGTTCTTGAAAACCGTGCCGGCCGGCCGGGGACAACGCGGTTTGCAGGCTTTTCTGGACGGGTATCTGGACAGTATGCTGACCTGCGGCAGAGCGGTGGGCGAGATCGTACCCGATCGTCAGGGGCGGGACGTGGCGGCCCTTTTATGGTGCGACCCGGCGGCGGTGGTCATTCGGCAGGGGCAGTCGCCGCTGGAGTTTGAACTGTGCAGCGCAGGTGTGGGCGAGCCAGAGCCGTTTCCCTGTCAGGAACTGCTGTTGTTCACGCCGTTCCAACCGGAGGTGGGCAATCCCTACGGCGTATCTCTGCTGCGGTCCATGCCCTTCATGACCGAGATTTTGATGAAAATTTATCAGGCCATCGGCCTGAACTGGGAGCGGGTGGGCAACGTGCGCTTTGCCGTGGTGTGCAAGAACGGCGAGGGGGACGAACTCTATGCCCGGGAGCGATGTGAGCAGGTGGCCCGGGAATGGAGCCGCGCCATGCAGGCCACCAGTCAGGGCAGCGTGCGGGATTTTGTGGCTATGGGCGATGTGGACATCCGGGTCATCGGCGCGGACAATCAGGTGCTGGACAGCGAGGTGCCGGTACGGCAGATTTTGGAGCAGCTGATCGCACGAACCGGCATTCCGCCCTTTATGCTGGGCCTGTCCTGGTCCAGCACCGAGCGTATGAGCAGTCAGCAGGCTGACCTGATGACCAGCGAGATCGGGGCTATCCGAAGAAGTCTGGAGCCGGTGGTGGAGCGCATTTGTGAGATCTGGCTGCGGCTGAATGGCTTTGGCGGCAGTGTAAAGGTCCATTGGAGCCAGATCAAGCTGCAGGATGAGGTGGAGCAGGCCCGGGCGGAGCTGTACCGCCGTCAGGCCGAAAATTTGAAAGGGGACGTGCAGGAGGAATGAACATCAAAAAGCAGGCGAGCTGTGCGCTGAGTGCGCAGCCTGACGATGCAGAGCTGGAACTGATCAATCAGTTCAGTCGGAAGCAGCTGGCGGCGCAGGAGGTGTACACCTTTGCGGTGCGGCTGTGTGACAACGAGATCGATCGGGACGGCGAACGGTTTGAGTGCGGTACGCTGGAGGAGTTGGCCAAGTTGTTTGTGGGCAAGACGGGTATTTTTGACCACCAGTGGACGGCGGCGGGGCAGACGGCCCGATTGTACCGCACCGAGGTGGTAGAAGAACCCGGTGTGCTGACGGCGGCAGGTGACGGCTGCCGTTATGTGAAGGGATATGCCTATGTTCTGCGCACGGCGGGCAACGAGGAACTGATCGCACAGCTGGAGGGCGGCATTCTGCGTGAGGTCAGCGTTGGCTGCGCGGTGGAACGGGCGGTTTGCTCCGTGTGCGGTAAGCAGGCGGGCAGCTGCGCCCACCGAAAGGGCGAGGTTTACGACGGAAAGCTGTGCTACACCAGTCTGCAGGGTGCGGCGGACGCCTTTGAGTGGTCCTTTGTGGCGGTGCCTGCCCAGCCAAAGGCCGGTGTACTCAAGCACAAGGGTTACACCGAAATGAAGGAACTGGCCGGGCAGGAAGGCTGGGCCCATGAGGTGGAGCAGCTGGAGAAGCAGGCGGAGTTGGGCAGACGCTATCTGTCTGCCCTGCGCAATGAGGTGGTGCGGCTGAACGGGTTGACCGGTGAGGGCGTGGACCATGAGGTGATGGAAGCCATTGCCGAAAAGCTGGGGGAGAAGGAGCTGCTGGAGCTGCGGCGCGTTTACGCGGACAAGGCGGCCAAGCGCTTTCCGCTGGTGACCCAGCTGGACCACGGCATGAAACAGCAGGAAAAGCCGGTGGACGGCGCGTTTTTGATTTAATTTGTATCCCGGCGGGTGACCGCTTCAGGATAAATATCATTCAGGAGGAGCAAGGATGAACAAAATTTCGTTTGACGACATTGGCAATGTGATGGCTACCTTTTACGCCGACGAAGGCGTGGAGGACGGTCAGGTGGTCAAGGTGACCGGAAACGGCACGGTGGGTGCCTGCGCTGAGGGCGATGGGTTCTGCGGCGTGGCCGGTCAGGTGCGCAAGGGCGCTGTGGCCGTGCAGGTGGGTGGTTTTATGCACGTCAAGGTCACCGGTGAGGTGGAGCTGGGCCGTGTGAAACTGGCCGCTGACGGCAAGGGCGGCGTAAAGGCTGCCGAGGACGGCGTTCAGGCGCTGGTGGTTCAGGTGGAGCAGGACGGCAAGGCCGTTATCTGCCTGTAAGAAAGGGAGGAAATAGAAATGGCTTATCAGTTTGATAATCTGAAGCTGGAGAAGGGCATGTACCATGAGGCGGGCCGCACCTTTACTCAGGTGCTGGAGAGCATGGACCCCGATCAGCAGTACAAGGGAACGGCCATGGAGGGTCTGGATGCCTTCCAGCGCCAGCTCAAGCGTTTTGACATCAAGGTGAAGGGCGCGGGCAGCGACGTGGTGGAGAAGTTCTTCCGCAGTGCCGACTCCGCTGTGCTGTTCCCCGAGTACATCGCCCGCTCCGTCCGTCAGGGCATGGAGGAGCAGAACATGCTGCCCGCTATTACTGCCGCGGTGACTAAGTTTGACGGTATGGACTACCGCTCCATTACCGCCCAGACCGGCGACGACGCCAAGGCGCTGCGCCGCGTGGAGGAGGGCGCTGCCATCCCCAGCACCACCGTGAAGGTGCAGGACAATCTGGTGCAGCTGCATAAGCGTGGCCGTATGCTGGTGGCTTCCTACGAGGCGATCCGTCACCAGAAGCTGGATCTGTTTTCCGTTACCCTGCGTCAGATCGGTGCGCACATCAACCGCATGCATCTGGAGGATGCTATCGACGTGCTGATGAACGGTGACGGCAACAACAATCCTGCTCAGGTGTATCAGGCGGCCGGTGAGGGCGTGCTGACCTATGAGGATCTGGTGGATTTCTGGGCCAAATTTGACCCCTATGAGATGAACACCCTGCTGGTGAGCAACGACATGATGGTCAAGATGCTCAAGCTGCCTGAGTTCCAGAACCCCGCAACCGGTCTGAATTTCCAGGGTACCGGCAAGCTGACTACCCCTCTGGGTGCCACTTTGCTGCGTACCAGCGCTCTGCCCGCCAACACCATTATTGGTCTGGACCGCAATTATGCGCTGGAGATGGTGAAGGGCAGCGACGTGATGATCGAGTACGATAAGCTCATTGACCGTCAGCTGGAGCGCGCTGCCATTACCAGCATCAGCGGCTTTGCCAAGCTGTTTGGCGACGCGGCCAAGGTGCTGAGTGTGTAATGGTCCGGCAGATGGCGGAGCTTGCCCGGGCTCTGGGCCGGGTGGAGGAGCAGGAATTCGGGGTGCTGGACGGGCTGTGTGAAGCGGCCTGTCGCCAGCTGCAGGAGCGGCTGCGCAAGGGCGTGAAGCCGGAGGACTGCGGACAGTGCTTTGTACTGGCTGGCGCGTGGCTGGCGCTTGCCGGATTGGAAGTGAGCCGGTCTGTGGGACAGGCGGAGCGCTTTACTGCCGGGGATGTCAGCGTGTACAGCGGCGATGCCGGGCAGAGGGCCCGCGCGCTGCGCAGACAGGCAGAGCAGATCATGAGCAGCTGGCTGCGGGACACGAGTTTTATGTTCTGCGGAGTGGATGGTTGATGATGCAGGAGAAGATCGGAAGAGAACTGGAGCGGCTGGGCCGCGAGATGACACTTTACACCCCACAGCACCCGGACGGCATCAGCATCCGGGCCTGCTTTCAGCCCATGCGGGAGCGGGGGACGGCGAAAGCCGCCCCCACTGCGCTGGGTTGGGTGGTGCAGGATAAATTTACTTACATTGGTCCGGCGCAGATACGGCTGGACGGCGGAAGCTGCCGGCTGGAGGCGGATGGGATACGTTACCGCATGCGCACGGCGCAGCCGGTCTATGCAGGTGGGGAACTGACCCACTGGTGGGCGGTATTCGACCGCAGAGAGCAGGAGGTGCTGTGATGGAACTGGAGCATTTGCAGGAGAGAATGGCGCAGTTCCTGCGGGATCATGAGATCCCGGCGACAGCCTGCTGGCCCGGGAGCTGCAGACAGAGGCTGGAGGGGGCGCAGGTTCTGGTGTCCCTGACCAAAATGGACTGCGGGCCGGTGGGGATGCAGAATTATCTGGGTCAGCGGCTGGACGAGGCGACCGGGGAGGTCGTGGAGTGGTACGGACAGAAGGCGAAGCTGGAGTTCGGATTGGATATTCTGGCTCCCGCCGGGGCGGGTGCCGGGGCGTGCAGGGGACTGCTTGAAAAGCTTGTGGCGGTGCTTCACGACAAGCGGCCCGAGGGATTGACGGTACGCAAGCTGACCTGTGAAGAGATCAAATTTGACCAGAAGGAAGGTCTGCTGCGGCTGGGCTGCGCGGTGAGCTGTGATGGCTGGCTGTGGGCAAGCGGCTACGAGGCGGCGGACATCCTTGATTTTACCTTGAGAGGAGATTGGAACGGATGAGTATCACGGCGCATGAAAGGCCGGGCGTATACACCGATTACGAGGCGTCCGCGGCGGTGAGCGGCTCCGCGGGCAGAAAGTATGCAGGTCTGTCGGTGAAGATGACCGATCCGGAAAAGAAGATGTGGACCATCACCCGTTATGAACAGGCGGTGGCGGCCTTTGGACCGGAGCAGGCGGGCAATGCCACGGCGCTGGTGCGTTTGCTGCTGCAGAACGGTGCGGCGCAGGTGACGGTATTCCCCGTGGAGGGTGAGGACTACGCCGCGGCCTTTGCCGCCATGGAGGCGGAGGAAAATCTGGCGGTGGTGGTATGTGACAGCACCGATGTTGCGGTGCAGCAGGCGCTGCGGGACAGTGTGCAGACCGCCTCCGCGGCGCAGAGAGAGCGCATCGCCGTGGTTGCCGGCGGTGCTGACGAAGCTGTGGATGCGCTGGTGGCGCGGGCCGCAGCGCTGAACAGTGAGCGTGTGGTGCTGGCGGCACCGGGCTGTGTGGATGACGCGGGCAACGTGCTGTCCGGTGTGGAACTGGCGGCGGCGATGGCAGGTGCGGTGGCGGGTCTTGCTGACCCGGCGGTACCCCTCGGCGGTGCGCAGCTGATGGGCCTGCACGGGCTGAGTGCGGCTTACAGCGACAGTGAACTGGACGTGCTGATCCGCGGCGGTGTGACTGCGGCGGAGAGTGTGGCCGGCGAGATAAGTGTGGTGCGCGGCGTGACCACCCGTACCACGACCGCGGGTGCTTTGGACAGCACATGGCGGGATCTGTCGTCTGTTCTGGTGGTGGATGATGTGATCCCCACCATCCGAAATGCCCTGAAGAGCCGCTTTCGCAGAGCGAAGAATACGGCGCAGAGCCGGGGGGCTATTCGCTCGCAGGTGGTGCTGGAGCTGGAGAACAAGCTGGATCGGGAGATCATCACCGCTTACGACGGGGTGCGTGTGGTACAGGACAGCGAGGAGCCTACTCGCTGCCTTGTGGACTTCGCCTTTACGGTGACTCACGGTATTAACCAGATCTGGCTCAGCGCACACATTACAGTTTGAGGAGGGAGAACATGACGGTAACTGGTTTTCCTACCAGCAGCGACATTTATCTGGAGGTGGACGGCAAAAAGGTGGCTGTGGTGCAGAGCTACAGTGCCAAGGCGTCCAAGACCAGCAGTACGGTGGAGGCCTTCGGTGAAAAGCAGCCTGTGGCCACGGTGGCAGGACCGGTGAAGCATGAGCTGAAGCTGACCCGGCTGTATGCTACCGACGAGGCCATTCGCGACGGCATCGACTTTTACAGGCTGGAGGGTTTTTCGCTGGTCATCTGCAAACCGGACAGACGGATCATTTACTCCGGCTGTCAGTGGAGCAGCATCAGCGAGAAGGCCGGCCTTGGCGAGATGGTGCTGGAAGAGGTCAGTGTGGTTGCTTCCAAGCGCATTGAGATGGAGCTGTGAGCATGCAGTGGGGGCTTTTGAACGGGCCGGAGCGGCTGGAGCTGGAGGACGGACGGCAGCTGCGGCTGCTGAGCGCCTTTGAGGTGCTGCAGGCCCGGGCCGAGGCCCGCCAGCTGGCCGGGGACGGACGGGAGATGGCGCTGTGTGCCAACGCATGCCTGCTGGCCAGAGCGGTGCTGTGCGGTGAAGCGCCGCAGTTCCGGGACGGGACGCAGGTGCTGGCAGAGCTGACGGTGGAGGAGATCGAGCGATTGGCGGGGCGGTGGGCCCGGTTTAACCGGACGGTCAATCCCGGACCGAAGGTGGATGACGAGGAGGCGGACCGGCTAAAAAAAGCCTGGAGCACGCCCGGGAGGAGCGGCTGTACTGGCGCGTGCTGCGAACTTTTTCAGCCCTGCCCACGGAGGAACGGGTCCGAACCATGAAGGACCGGGACTTTCTGTGGTGCGCACTCAATCTGATGCTGGATGATGAGGAAGAACTGGGGGGCTTGTGTCCTGCCTGCCGGGACAAGGCCGTGGAGGAGCGATGCGTTGGGTGCGGCGCACCGCTGGCGGCATGGGAAGGGTCGGTCAATGAGGGGTTTGACTCGGCCCGGTTTGAACGGATGAAGCGAGGGAGGCAGAAATGACCGACTATTTGGATCTGCTTCTGGACGAGCAGCAGGAAGAGAATGAAAACGAGCCCTTTGCGTGGAGACGGATGAGGACGGGATACCGGGGGGCTACCGATGAGGGTGGCTCGCGGCAGCCGGACAGCAAAAAGATCGGAGCGGAACGAAGCGACGTACAGGAGCGGGATGCGCGCTCCCGGTCGGAGGAAACGACTGCACGAAAGCGGACAGCGGATCCGGAAACACGGCTGGCGGCACTGGAACGGGCGGTGGCCCGGGGGAGGGTGCAGCAGGAGACGCGGAAACGGAGTTGGGAATACGCGCAGGTGGCACAGGCGGCTGGCGGACAGGATATGCGCAGATCGGCCGCGGCGGTGCCGGGGGTACGGCGGGAGCTTGCGGGTATGCTGGATGCGGTATTCGAGCGGGATGCGCGGCGGTATGATGGCCCGCTGGGGCTGTTTTAACAGGATAACGAGGTGAAAATATGGATTTGAGCCCGATGAGATATAAGGATTATGTTTGGCCCCATAATCCCAAGGTGTACACCATTGACTACGAGCGGCAGATGGCGGTGGACAAGGTGCCGTTCGGGCTGTACCATCTGCAGGATCTGGGAAGGACCCGACGGGTCATGCGCGGCGAGGGTGAGTTTGTGGGCAAGGATGCCTATGCTCAGTTTGGCGCGCTGGCCAACGTGTTCTACAAGGAGGGTGCGGGACCGCTGATCCATCCCCTGTGGCAGGCGGCCAATGCCTATTTTGTGGAACTGACACTGAAGCAGGAGCCAAGACCGGATTATGTCAGCTACAGCTTTACCTTTTGGGAGGAACTGGACGTTTACGACGGAAAGCTGAAACTGGAAGAGAAGCGGGAAAGCGGGCAGACGGAATCTGTGGACAGGGTGATCCACAAGGTGGTAAAAGGAGACACACTATGGGCCATTGCCAAGCGCTACGGGGTGACGATGGAACAGCTGCTCAAGCGCAACCCCGACATCAAAAATCCCAACCTGATCCGGGTGGGGCAGGAAGTGGTGGTCAAATGAAAGGGTGGCTGCTGACAGCTGACGGAACGCGATGGCTGCTGCCCGCCATGCTGGAGTGGGAACTGGACTACGGCTGTGCCACGCCCTGCGACAGCTTTCGGGTGGTGTGTCTTTGGAAAGCGGGGCAGGAAAGGACCCTTGCAGATGCGGTCCGGTTTGAGGCTCGGGAGGGTGATGAGACCGTGTTTGCAGGCGTGGTGGACGAGTGTGTGGTCACCCGGGACGGCGCGGGCGACAGACTGGAGGTCAGCGGGCGGGGGCTTGCGGCCCTGCTGCTGGATAACGAGGCCCAGAGTGCGCAGTACGCGCTGGCAGAGGCGGAGGATATTCTGCGTGACCACGTACTGCCCTATGGCATTGAGGTGGCGCAGCAGGAGCCGCTGCCCGCGGTACGGGGATTCTCCGTTTCGGCGGGCAGCAGCGAGTGGTCGGTGCTGTACCAGTTTGCACGTTTTTACGGCGGCGTGACACCGCGGTTTGACCGGGAGGGACGGCTGATTTTGGCCGGCTGGGATGACGGTGCGGTTCGGAAGATCGACCGGCACACTCCGGTGACGGCACTTGTGACAAAATACCGCCGTTACGGGGTGCTCAGCGAGGTCTGGGTGCGGGACAGAGGAAAGTCCGCCAAAGTAGAAAAAATAGCTAACCGGGAGTTTCAGGACAGCGGCGGATGCAGCCGCAGAATGTTCACAATGCCGGAGAAGAGCAAATATCAGGCCATGCGCTATCAGGGAAATTATCAGCTGGAGAAATCCAGACAGCGGCAGCTGGAGCTGGAAATGGAACTGCCCGTTTCCTTTGCGGCGTGGCCCGGAGAGCTGATACAGGTGGACCGGGGTGAGCCGGCTGTTGATGGGCAATGGCGGGTGGCGCGGGCTGTGGTAAGTATGGACGGGGGCGGATACAGGACCAGACTGGAACTGCTGCCCCCGGACGTGATACTGTGAGGTGAGTGAAATGTGGATCTCGCAGCAGGGCAGATATGCCGGCAGGCAGGAGCATGATGCCCGGGTGGGCATAGTGACAGCTCAGGGTGAGAGGACAGGCGTATATGCGGACGGATATCAGCAGCAGCTGCCGGTGGCCACTCCGGGCGGATACCGCTGGAAACCGCAGAGCGGGCAGCAGGTGCTGGTGATCAAAACCGGAGCGGATGCGGAGGCGGCCTGTATCGTGGCACAGCAGGAGGCGGAAGAAAACAGTCTGAAACCCGGTGAAGTGGAACTGTTTGGGCCGGAGTGTTCCGTTAAGCTGGATGAGAACGGACACATACGGCTGGACGGCGCGGTGCTGGTCAACGGCATTCCGCTGGAGGCAATGATCGAGGCGGCGGTGCAGCAGGCGCTGGCCCAACAGGAGGGGACATAAATGACAGAGTGGCAGATGAAGGATGGGGATCTGATTCCCAACGGCGCGGGTGGCTTTGAACTGGTACACGGGGAGCAGGCGCTTCTGCAGCGGGTGCTGTTCAAACTGACGGCACGCAGGGGAGCGTTTCCGTTTCTGCCGGAGCTGGGCAGCAAGCTGCACACCCTGTGCAGAGAGAAACCCGGCGCCCGCCGAAGCCTGTGTGCGCAGTATGTGGCTCAGGCGCTGGAAGGCGAGGAGGTTACGGTGAAAGAAGTGGTCTACACCGAGAGCAAGGGCCGGGCGCAGGTGGATGTGCGTTTGGAGCTGCAGGGACATGATGCAACGGTTTCGGTACCGGTTGGAGAGGTGACAGATGAAGACGATTGAGGAGCTTTATACACAGATGCTGGCGGATTTTACCGCGCGGACCGGGATGGAGGTTGCCCAGGGGGCGGATCTGTCCGCCCGGCTGTATGCTGTGGCGGCACAGCTGTATGCGCTGTACGCGCAGGCGGACTGGGTGAACAGACAGTGCTTCCCTCAGACGGCTGCGGGAGAGTACCTGGACTATCACGCCCAATTACGGGCTATGGAGCGCAAGGGGGCGGAATATGCCCGGGGGACGGTGCGTTTTTACGGCGATCCCGCCAATGACAGCGACAGAAATATTCCCGCAGGAACGGTGTGTATGACACAGGGGCTTGTGCGATTTGAAACGCAGCAGGACGGGGTACTGCCGGCGGGGGAAACATACGTGGATATTCCGGTACAGGCGCTGCAGGCCGGCAGCGCGGGCAACGTGAGTGCGGGAAGTGTGAATGTGCTGGCGGTGACTCCGGTGGGGATCACGGGGTGCAGTAATCCTGCGGCGATGTCGCAGGGGGCGGACCGGGAGAGTGACGAGCAGCTGCGAATTCGGATCCTGAACAGCTTTGCACGTCTGTCCAACGGAGCAAACTGTGCCTATTACGAGCAGATGGCAGAAAGCTTTGAGGACGTTGCGGCGGCGGTAGCGATTCCGAAACGGCGCGGCGTTGGCACCGTGGACGTGGTGGTAACATCGCGCAGCGGTGTGCCGGAGCAGGCGCTTTTGACGGAAATTGGACGGAAAATGGAGGAGAACCGCGAAATTGCGGTGGATGTGGCGGTGATGGGGCCGGAGACTGTGCCTGTGGACGTGACGGTCCGTGTTACCGCACAGGAGTTTGAAAAGGTCTCTGAGCAGGTAAAGCAGGCGGTACGCGAATGGTTTTCCGGTGGGTTGCTGGGAGAACACGTGCTGCGGGCCAAGCTGGGCAATCTGATTTACGCCGTTGACGGCGTTGAAAATTACGCGCTGGTTTTGCCGGAGCAGGATGTGGCGGTGGAGCGCGGACAGCTGCCGGTCCTCAGGGGGCTGAGTGTGGAGGAAATGTCATGAGCTATGCACAGGACATGAAGGCACTGCTGCAGCCCTTGGGTGTTTACAGGCTGGACCAATCCTGTCTGGGGGCGGAGCTGGAATGCGTGGGTGAAGCCATGGACCGGCTGGAGAAAGAACTGGAGCGGGTACAACGGGAGATGAATCTGGTGACGGCCCGGGAAGAGGGCCTGGACCAGGTGGCCCGGTTATTCGCCAGAAGGCCTGCGGCCCGACAGCCGGAGCAGATGGCACAGGCGTTGGCGGCACTGACCCGTATTGGCGGGGACAGTTTTACCTGTGAGGCGATGAACCATACGCTGGCGGGCTGTGGGGTGAACGCCCGGGTGAGGGAATCACAGCAGTTCAACACCGTGGAGGTGCGGTTTCCCGATGTGGCGGGCATTCCGGAGGAGTTTGAACGCATTCGGGTCTTGGTGGAAGAGATTCTGCCGGCCCATTTGCTGGTTCGGTACATGTTCTGGTATCAGACATGGAGGCAGATGGAGGAACGGAACATGACCTGGCGGGAATTGCAGCAGCTGCGCTGGGATGATTTGGAGAAGATGGTAGAATAATAAAACATCCCCGGCCAACCGCCTTTGGCCGGGGATGTTTCGTTATTCCTTGTTGGAGAGCGGTTCGCGCCGCAGGCGGGGCAGAAGCGTTTCCAAACAGGACTGCTCCTGCTTTTCCATCAGCATACCGATGAGCTGATTTGAAAGAAGAAAACCCTTGGCAGTCAGCCGCCAGCGGCCATCTTCTTGCATGGCGAAGCCGAGACGCTCGTAGGAGCGGAGCAGCTCCTCCAGCGGGGCGAAGTTCATAAAGTAAGTGCGGCGGTACTCCCACTCTTCGATGCCGCGGGTGGTGCGCAGTCGGAGCATCAGGTATTCACCGCCGCGCTCCCGGTCGGGAATGAGGTCGGAGGAGTCGATGACGGTCTTTCCGCCCAGAACGCCGCTGATATAGCCGTCCAAATCCCGGATGAAGCTGTATCGGCGGCCGCCGAAGTCGGAGTGTGCGCCGGGGCCGAAGCCGATGTAGGGCCGGGTGAGCCAGTAGCGCAGGTTGTGGCGAGATTCCATGCCCGGTTGGGCGAAGTTGGAAATCTCGTATTGCTGATAACCGGCTTGAGTCAAGCGGTCCACGGTATAGAGGTACATGTCTGCCTGCAAATCGTCGTCGGGAAGGGAGAGACCATCGGCTACGCGCAGGGACAGGGGGGTTCCATCCTCTACTTTCAGGCCGTAGCAGGACAGGTGGTTGGGGTTGAGCGCGAGCGTTTGGTCCAGTGTGTTCTGCCAGTCGGCCATATCCTGACCGGGCAGACCGTAGATGAGGTCCACGCTCAGGTTGTCGAACCCAGCCTTGCGGGCGGCATCCACCGCATCCCGGGTCTGCAGGAAATTGTGGGGGCGGTTGAGGTTGTGCAAATGGGCATCGCAGGCGGACTGGATACCCAGAGAGATACGGTTGAACCCGGCACGGCGCAGCCGCTTCAGGGAACGGAAGTCCACGCTGTCGGGATTGGCCTCCACGGTGATTTCGGCATCCTTGCGGACACGGAACTGCCTGCGCAGAGCGGTCAGCAGGGCGCGGAGCCGGGGAGCGCCGTAATAGCTGGGGGTTCCGCCGCCAAAGTAGATGGTATCTACCTCCATGCCCTTGGCGTGGGGGGAGGTCTCTCTGATATGGGCCAGCAGAGCCTTTTGGTATTTGTCCATGTCCGCCTCGCGGCCGGACAGGGAGTAGAAGTCACAGTAGTCGCACTTGCTGCGGCAGAAGGGAATATGAATATAGATACCGAGTTGGTCGGCCATGGGGACACTTCCTTTGCGGGTTTATAACGCAATTATATCGAAAAAGCGGGGAAAATGCAATTGAAACCGGGAGCGGGCCGTGTTATCCTTGGAGTATAAACTTGCAGGAGGTGCGGCGGTGTGGAACGGGAACGCAGGCTGGAATTTGCGGTAACGCAGGACTGCGCGGGCGTGCGCGTGGACACGCTGCTGCGCAGCCGATTGCACCTGTCCGGCACGGTGATCAAACGCATAAAATGGCTGGACGACGGTATTTTGGCGGATGGAAAGCGGGTGAACACCCGGTTTGTACCTCAAGTGGGGCAGGTGCTGTCTGTGCGGCTTTCCGACCCGGAGCGGCGCAGCGGTGTTGTCCCGACACAGGGAGAGCTGGACATTGTGTACGAGGATGAGGACATCGTAGTGGTGAACAAAGCCGCCGGGGTGTCTGTTCACCCCGGGCCGGGGCATTACGATGATACACTGGGTAACTTTTTGGTGTACCACTTCGTTCAAACCGGTCAGCAGGCGGATTTTCATCCGGTCCATCGGCTGGATCGGGGAACTTCCGGCCTGCTGGTATGTGCCAAACACGCCCATGGGCAGGAGCGGCTGAAGCTGCAGCTGCACACGCCGGACTTTGTGCGCACCTATTTGGCGGTGTGCGAGGGGACGCCGCAGCCGGGGGCGGGAACCATTGATGCACCGATGGGG
>JAFQBN010000026.1 GCA_017416685.1 Oscillospiraceae bacterium | reverse complement strand
TTCAATATGCGAGAAAAGGGTGGTATGGAACGTCCACACCACCCTATTCTTACATTACTTACGGATGCCCAGCTTGGCGATCAGAGCGCGGTAACGCTCGATATCCTTGGCCATCAGGTAGTCCAGCAGCTTGCGGCGCTTACCGATCATCTTGTACAGGCCGCGGCGGCTGTGGTTGTCCTGCTTGTGCACGCGCAGATGCTCGGTCAGCTCGTTGATGCGAGCGGTCAGGATGGCCACCTGGACCTCGGGAGAACCGGTGTCGGTAGCATGGGTGCGGTTGGCCTCGATAACGGCCGTCTTTTCGTCCTTACGGATCATGGTTGTTTCCACCTTTCATTTATTTTGCCCCTTGTGCTGCGTAGCGGGCGGGTGAAGCCCCACCCTGTTGGGTGAGCCGTTATCCCGAAACGAAGCAGACGGGCGGATTTGCGCATGAGAACTCATGCTCGGTTACTATACCACAGTTTTTCCCTCGTGTAAAGCAAAAAATGCCGTTTTTGTGGGAATTTTTTTGCCCTTTCGGTACCCATACCACATCTTGGGTTCGCCCCCGGGCGCAAGCCACGAAATGTAACACCGCCCGAAAAATCGGGCGGTGTTTGTTTCCTATCAATCTCGATATTCCAGTACAATTTTCTTACATTCTTTGCAGCAAAAGGCCGCCGCCTTATAGCCGCTGAACAGGCCGCCGCCCATGCCGTCGCTCAGGTCGATGCGCTCTTTGCCGCCCAGGGGCAGCGCCGCCACGGGGCGGGCTTTGGCCGTCCAGTAAACGCCGTCCCGGCTCTGGATGACACCCTCATCCATGGGTTGTCCACAAAAAGGGCAGTTCATGGTCATACCTCCTTGAACTTTTGGCTCTCCGCCACTGCAAGCTCGTCACAGCGGTTGTTATATTCGTTACTGGCGTGTCCCTTCACCCAGTGCAAATTCACCTGATGGCGGTCACACAGGGACAAAAGCTGCTCCCACAGGTCGGGGTTCAGGGCAGGTTTCTTGTCCGCTTTGATCCAGCCGCGGGCCTGCCATCCCTTTGCCCAGCCCTTTTCCAGGGCGTCGATGACATACTTGCTGTCGGAGTACAGCTCCACGATGCAGGGTTCGGTCAGGGCGGATAGGGCGGTGATGACCCCGGTAAGCTCCATGCGGTTGTTGGTGGTCTGCGCCTCGCCGCCGGACAGCTCCTTTTTGTGCTGACCGTACATCAAAATAGCGCCCCAGCCGCCGGGACCGGGGTTGCCGGAGCAGGCTCCGTCGGTATAGATGGTAACCGTTTTCATGTCATCCCTCTTCCTGCGCTTGCGCAGTTTCCAATTCCAGTTCCAAGGATACAGGATATCCGCCCAAAAGTCAAATGCCCCAAGCATGGCCCGTTGGTCATGAAAGCGGGAAAGACAACCGACTAATAAATAGGCCACCCACGGAACAGCGAACCAAAGCAGTACAAAGGCACCAATACCCGCCAAAATCCCCTCTAATAAGTTCATAATACCCCTCCTTAATTTGTATATTAACACATTTTGTTTGTTATTGCACCTTGTCGATGTGCATTTGCACTTTTCGCCGTTGCTAACTATTTCGCTCGCTTTGGGTAGAATATCCCTGAGGTGAATGCAAATGGATATTCGGCACTATGATACTTGGGTAAAAATTGGTCTTAATATTCTCCATTACCGAAAAGAGCAGCGACTGACCCAGGAACAGCTGGCTGACCTGTGTGGTGAAGACGGAATGAGCCGCAACCATATCCAGCGCATTGAAACTGCTGCCAGCTCCTGCAGTCTGGACACCCTCATCAACATCGCCCGGGCGCTGGACGTCCCCCTGTACAAGCTGTTTGAGTTCAAAGAATGACAAAAAACGACACTGTCACGGATGTGACAGTGTCGTTTTTTTGCCTTCCACCCTTTGGGGGGAAGGTGCCCCAGTGTAAACTGGGGCGGATGAGGGGTTCCTGCCCGCTATCTCTGCATTGATAGCAGCGCAAACACCCTCAAAATTTTCCTTTATGTCCAAATTGGTAAACCGCAGGATGTGCAACCCATAGGTTTGCTGTAAATGTTCGGTGCGTATGGCATCGCTCTCCGGACCACTATCCACATAGTGCTGCGAACCATCCAGCTCAATGACCAGTTTAGCCTTTGCACAGTAAAAGTCAACGATATATCGCCCAAACGGGACTTGGCGGCGAAATTGCAATGGGTGGGTTTTCAAAAAATCATACCACAGGTGGTTTTCTTCCCGTGTGGCGTTTTTCCGGAGGGCCTGTGAGAACGCTTTTATGTCTTTCTGCACTCTTTTTCGCCCCCCTCATCCGTCCCCTTCGGGGACACCTTCCCCCCTGAGGGGGGAAGGCTTATTCTTCAACAGGTGTTTCGGAAGTCTCAACCTCTTCCTGCGCCTCATGCTCGGTCAGGGCCATGGAGATGACCTTGTCGCCTTCCTCACGGAAGCGCATGACGATAATGCCCTGAGTGGCGCGGTTGTTGGTGACCTTGATATTTTCCACAGGGGTGCGGATCAGGATGCCCGCCTGGGTGACCAGCAGCAGATCCTCGCTGCCGTCCACCACCTTGACGCCCACGATCTTGCCGGTTTTCTCGGTGACCATGTAGTTCTTGATGCCGATGCCGCCGCGGTTGGTGATTCGGTACTCCTCCACGGGGGTGCGCTTGCCGTAGCCCCGCTCGGTGATGGTCAGCACGTCCTTGCCGGGGATGGCCCGGGCGGCGCCCACCACGTAGTCGCCGGGGCGCAGCTTGATGCCACGGACGCCAACGGCGGTGCGGCCCATGGCGCGCACGTCGTTCTCGTCAAAGCATACAGCCATGCCGTCATGGGTGGCGATCAGGATCTTCTGCGTTCCGTCGGTCTCGCGCACGGCGATCAGCTCGTCGCCCTCATCCAAAGTCAGGGCGCGGATACCGTTTTGACGGATATTCTTCAGGGAGGACACGGGCAGGCGCTTGACAGTTCCGTTGCGGGTGACCATGACCAGGAACAGCTCCGCCTCGTCGTCCAGCTGGCGGGTGTGGATCATGGTCTGCACCCGCTCGCCCGGCTCCACCTGCAGGATGTTGATGATATTCGTACCCTTGGCGGCCTTGCCGCTTTCAGGGATCTGATAGCCCTTCTTGCGGTAGACCTTGCCGGTATCGGTGAAGAAGAACAGGTAGTCGTGACTGGAGGCGGTGAACACGTCCACCACGCAGTCCTCGTCCCGGGTGGTCATACCCTTGCGGCCCTGACCGCCCTTGCCCTGGGCGGCGTACTCGCTGACGGGGGTGCGCTTGATGTAGCCGGCCTGGGTCAGGGTAAAGACGCACTGCTCCTCCTCGATCAGGTCCTCGATATCGATCTCGTCGGCCACATCCTGAATTTCGGTAACACGCTTGTCGCCGTACTTGTCCCGGATGGCGGTCAGTTCCTCCTTGAGGATGTCACGGACCAAACCATCATCGGACAGGACGCGGTTGTAGTACTCGATCTTTTCCTGCAGCTCTTTGAACTCATTTTCCAGCTTCTCCCGGTTCAGGCCCTGCAGGGCGATCAGGCGCATGTCGCAGATGGCCTGCGCCTGCACGTCGTCCAGACCGAAGCGCTCCATCAGGTTCTGCTTGGCATCATCGTAAGAGCTGCGGATGATGCGGATAACTTCGTCGATATTGTCCTGAGCGATGAGCAGGCCCTCCAGCAGGTGGGCGCGCTCCTGGGCCTTGCGCAGGTCGAAGCGGGTACGGCGGACAATAACTTCCTTCTGGAAATCCAGATATTCGTCCAAAATCTGCCGCAGGGACAAAATTTTGGGCTGCTTCTGGTCGTTGACCAGGGCCAGCATGATGATGGAGAAGTTGGTCTGCAGGGCAGTCTGCTTGAATAGGTTATTCAGCACCACCTGACCGTTGGCATCCTTCTTCAGCTCGATGACCATGCGCATACCGTTGCGGTCGGTCTCATCACGCAGGTCGGAGATCCCGTCCAGCCGCTTGTCCTTGACCTGATCGGCGATGTGCTTGATAAGCTGGCGCTTGTTGACCTGATAGGGAAGCTCAGTAACGATAATGCGGGTGCGGCCGTTGCCGAACTCCTCGAACTCGGTGCGGGCGCGGACCACCACCTTGCCGCGGCCGGTGGCATAGGCGGCGCGGATGCCGCTGCGGCCCATGATGATGCCCCGGGTGGGGAAGTCGGGACCCTTGATATGCTCCATCAGGTCGGACAGCTCCGCCTCGGGATTGTCCAGCACGCAGATACAGGCGTTGATGACTTCGGTCAGGTTATGGGGCGGGATATTGGTAGCCATACCCACAGCGATGCCGCTGGAGCCGTTGACCAGCAGGTTGGGGAAGCGGGAGGGCAGAACACGGGGTTCCTCCCGGGACTCGTCAAAGTTGGGGTCCCAATCCACGGTTTCCTTTTCGATATCCCGGAGCATCTCGTCGGAAATCTTGGCAAGACGCGCCTCAGTATAACGATAGGCGGCGGCGGGGTCGCCATCCACGGAGCCAAAGTTACCGTGGCCATCCACCAGCATATAGCGCATGGAGAAGTTCTGGGCCAGACGCACCATGGCATCGTACACAGAAGCGTCGCCATGGGGGTGGTATTTACCCAGCACGTCACCCACGCAGGTGGCGGACTTTTTGTGGGGCTTATCGGGGGTCAGGCCGGACTCGTGCATGGTGTAGAGGATGCGGCGGTGGACGGGTTTCAGACCGTCGCGCACGTCGGGCAGAGCGCGGCCCACGATGACGCTCATGGCGTACTCAATATAGGATTTTTCCATCTCCTCCACCAGGTGGGATTCGGTGATCACCTGATCGGGGAAGAGAATGTCTTCGGGTTTGTAGCTGCGGTTATGTGCCATGTTATGTACTCTCCTTTGGTTGGAGTATAACCCTCCCCACTTTTGGGGGAGGGCGCCCCGGAGGGGCGGGTGAGAGGTTCCTGCGATTTATGCAGTCCCCTCATCCGTCACGGCTATGCCGTGCCACCTTCCCCCCTCAGGGGGAAGGCATATTTAGAAGTCCAGATTGACGGCGTACTGGGCGTTTTTCTCGATCCACTGCTTGCGCGGTTCCACTTCTTCGCCCATCAGAATGGTGAAGATCTGGTCGGCCCGGACCGCATCGTCCAGCGTGATGCGGCGCAGGGAGCGCTGCTCGGGATCCATGGTGGTCTCCCACAGTTCGTGGGGGTCCATCTCGCCCAGGCCCTTGAAGCGGTTGATGACTACCTTGGCGTTGGGGTTATCCTCACGCAGCTCGGCGGAGATCTGATCCCGCTGCTCGTCGGAGTAGGCCACACGCACCGTCTTGCCCCGGGTCAGCTTGTACAGCGGAGGCACGGCGGAGTAAACGTAGCCGTTCTCGATCAGGGGCCGCATATAGCGGAAGAAGAAGGTCAGCAGCAGGGTGCGGATATGGGCGCCGTCCACGTCGGCATCGGACATGATGACGATCTTGTGGTAGCGCAGCTTTTCCAGATTAAATTCCTCGCCAATACCGGCACCCAGCGCCACGATCAGGGGGGAGAGCTTATCGTTGCCATAGACCTTATCCATGCGGGCCTTTTCCACGTTGAGCATCTTTCCCCACATGGCCAAAATGGCCTGGAATCGGGAGTCTCTGCCCTGAATGGCAGAGCCGGCAGCGGAGTCGCCCTCCACGATGTACAGCTCGCACAGGGACGGGTCGCGCTCGTTACAGTCCTGAAGCTTGTCGGGCATCTGGCCGGACTCCAGACCGTTCTTGCGGCGGACGTTCTCCCGGGCCTTACGGGCGGCCTCCCGGGCGCGGGAGGCCATCAGGGCCTTTTCCAGAATGGCACGGCCCACTTGAGGGTTCTCCTCCAGATAGACGTCCAGCTTCTCGCTGACCACGTTGTTGACCAGAGTACGGATCTCGGCGTTGCCCAGCTTGGCCTTGGTCTGGCCCTCGAACTGGGCCTCGGTCAGCTTGACGGAGATGACGCAGGTCAGACCCTCCCGGCAGTCCTCGCCGGAGAGCTTGTCGTCGTCCTTCAAAATCTTCATGCGCCGGCCGTAGTTGGTCAGGGCGGTGGTCAGGGCGCGGCGGAAGCCTTCCTCATGCATGCCGCCCTCGGGGGTGCGCACATTGTTGGCGAAGGATACCATGTTCTCCTGATAGCCGTCGTTATACTGCATGGCGATCTCCGCCATGGAGTCCTCCTTGGCGCCGGAGACGTAGATGACCTCGTCATGGACGGGGGCCTTGTTCTTGTTCAGCCAGGAGACATACTCCCGGATACCGCCCTCGTAGCACATGGAGTGGCGGCGGTCCTCCTCCGCCTTTTCGGCGCTTTGCGCACGCTCGTCGGCGATGGAGATGCGCAGGCCGGCATTCAAAAAGGCCTGCTGCTGCATACGGGTGTGGAGGGTCTCGTAGTTATACTCGGTGGTATCGAACATCTCCGGGTCGGGCTTGAAGGTGACGATGGTACCGGTACGGTCGGTGTCCCCAATGATGGTCATTTCCTGGGCAATATGGCCCCGGGCAAACTTCATCTGGTGGATCTTGCCGTTTTTGTGGACCTGCACCTCCAGCCATTCGGACAGGGCGTTGACCACGGAGGCACCCACGCCGTGCAGACCGCCGGACACCTTGTAGCCGCCGCCGCCGAACTTGCCGCCGGCGTGGAGGATGGTGAAGACCACCTCCAGAGCGGGTTTGCCGGTCTGGGGCTGAATGTCAACGGGGATGCCGCGGCCATTGTCGGTGACGGTGATGGTGTTGCCCTCGTTGATGGTGACGGTGATCTCGTCACAGTAGCCGGCCAGAGCCTCGTCGATAGAGTTATCCACAATTTCATACACCAGGTGGTGCAGACCGGACTCACTGGTGGAGCCGATGTACATGCCCGGGCGCTTGCGGACTGCCTCCAGTCCCTCCAGCACTTGGATCTCAGAGCCGCCGTATTCGTGTTCGACCTGTGTGGAGTTCAGTTCCAGTTCTTCAGACATAGTTTACCTCCGCTGTTTCGCTGTGCGATGTTCGTTATTCGTTATCCAGTACAAAAGAATTGCGCTCCGCGCGGCCCTGCAGGGCGGCAGAGGACAATTGGGTGACATAGACCTGCCAGTTTTCGCTGCCGTTGTCGGTGACTACGAAGGACCGGGGCAGATCGTCACACAGCCAGATGACCCGGCCCTCCTGCTCGGCAAGTTCCAGAAACTCCCGGGTTTTGAAGGCCCAGCTGGCATTATCCATATCAAAAATACCGACCACGTCCCGGTAGGGGACCACGGTAGATTGACCTAAATGCAGATACATGAAGCATTTCTCCTGACATCTCAGCCTTCCCCCCTGTGGGGGGAAGCCTTGATCTCAAATCAGCTTGCCGTCTTTGATGTGGAAGGCTTTGCCGCCCTCCAGACCCTCCAGCTTTTCCTCCTCGCAGCAAGTAATAAATACCTGACCGCCCTGAATGCGGTTGAGGACAAAGGCCTGACGCCTGGGGTCCAGCTCGCTGAGTACATCGTCCAGCAGCAGCACCGGCCACTCGCCGGTCTCTGCCTGCACGATCTCCCGCTGGGCCAGTTTCAGGGAAAGGGCCGCGGTGCGGGTCTGTCCCTGAGAGCCGTAAGTTTTAGCAGATAATTCGTTCAGCGAGACCGTTAAATCGTCCTTGTGGGGGCCGGTCAGGCACTGGCGGCTGTCCAGCTCGGCCTGACGGTGACTCTCCTGATGGTCCAGCAGCTGGGGCAGGATGAATTTGGGCTGGGCCAGCGGGTCGGTGACGGTGGAAACGGTCTCGTACTGCAGACCCAGCTGTTCCCGCCCGCCGGAAAAGTCCGCGTGGATGGCGGGGGCATGTTCCATCAGACGACGAATGTAGTGGGCGCGGTAGTGGATGAGCATAGCGCCGGTCTGGGCCATGCGCAGGTTAAAGTCATCCAGAGTAGCCAAAAGGGATGGGTTTTCCGGCCAGTCCCGCAAAATGCGGGTCTTATGCTCGTACAAACGGCTGTATTCCGCCAGCGCCTGGGCGTAAGCGGGCCGCAGTTGGCAGATGGCGTTGTCCAGAAAGCGCCGTCGGGCAGCTCCACCCTCACGAATGAGGTACAGATCCTCCGGGCAGAACAGCACGCTGGTCACAATGCCCGCCAGTTCCCCGGCGGTCTTCAGCCGCACGCCGTTGGACCAAAGCTGCCGGGCCTTCCCCCGGGACAGCCGGGCCTCCAGCGTAAACTCCCGCTGTCGGGCGTATACCTCCGCCTTCACGAAAGCCTCGTCCACCCCAAGCATGATCATTTCCTTGTCAAACCGGGCCCGGTGGGACCGGGCGGTGGACAGATAGGCCAGCGCCTCCAGCAGATTGGTCTTGCCCTGGGCATTTTCGCCGTAAATAAGGTTCACTCTGGGATCAAATTCCGCCTCCAGATGGGGATAGTTGCGGAAAAAGTCCAGTTCCAGCCTCCGAACGATCATTCTACGACCAGCTCCAGCTCGTTATCGATGGCGCACCGGTCACCGGGGCGCATTTTCTTGCCGCGCATGGTGCAGGTCTCGCCGTTGACGGTGACGCGGCCCTCCTGAATGATGAGCTTGGCATCACCGCCGGTTTCCACCGCGCCGGCAAACTTCAAAAGGTCCTGCAATTTGATAAATTCGGTGTGAATTTGAATGTTATGGCTTTCCATAGTTCCCTCTTTAGTTGGCTTTCAGCCGCACAGGCAGGACCATGTAGACAAAGTTCTGCTCCCCCTCGGCGGGCAGGATGATGCAGGGAGCCACGCCGGAGGACATCTCCAGCCGGACCCGGTCGGCGGGGGCAGCCTTCAAAGCGTCCATCAGGTACTTGTTATTAAAGCCGATCTCCAGTCCGCCGCCATTGCCGTCGATGGGACACTGGTCGGCAGCGTCACCGATGCCCGTTTTGGTGGTGATGGACAGCATACCGTCGTCAAACACGCAACGCAGAGGGCTTTTCAGCTTATCGCTGATGATAAGAGACACACGGTCGATGGAGGCAAGCAGAGAGCGCTTGTCGCCCTCCACCTTGATGGTGCTGTTGGCCGGGATGGCATTGCGATAGGCAAGGAACTCACCCTCCAGACGGCGGCTGACCAGAATGGTGTCGCCGGTATCCACCTGAATGTGGCGGGCGCCCTGAATGACAGTGACGGGAGCTTCGCCGCCGGAGCAGATCTTCTCCACTTCGCTCAGTGCAGAGCCGGGTACCACAAAGGAGAAAGCCTGACCGCCCTTTTTATCGGTCAGCTGCTCCCGGCGCAGGGCCAGACGGTAGCCGTCCACGGATACCACAGTCAGCTGGTTGTCCTCCACCTCGAACAGGGAGCCGGTATGGACCGGGCGGCTCTCGTTATCGCTGACGGCAAACAGGGTCTGAGAGATCATGGCACGCAGGGTCTCCTGAGGCAGGGTCAGGGTGTTCACATCGTCCACGGTGGGCAGCTCGGGGAACTCCTCGGGATCCGTGGCCAGAATATTGAACTCACTCATGCCACAGCGGACCTTGACCATGTAGTTATCGGAAGAGAAGTAAACCACATCATCGGGCAGCTTGCGTACGATCTCGCCGAACAGGCGGGCGGACAGCACCAGACTGCCCGGCTCGGTCACATCGGCAGGGACCACGGTGCGGATGCCGGTCTCCAGATTATAGCCGGTCAGGCGAACAGCACCGGCAGCCTCCACCAGCAGACCCTCCAGCGCAGGAATTGAGCTTTTGGGAGAGACCGTGCGGGAGGCGGTGGCGACCGCATTCATCAAAAGGGCTTTTTCACAGGAAAATTTCATGAGGGAAAACCTCCTTCGTTTTTTCTCTGAAAAGAGAGAAAAGATTTATATTTATTTCGTTGTGGTCATAGTAGGAAAAAAGTTTGTGGACAAACTCCGCTTTCCGCTGGGACATAAGGGACAGGCCGTCCACAGGGGGTGTGTAAGAACACAGGACCTTTCCACAGGGAGCAGCCGGTGATTGATTTATCCACATGGGGTTTTGCACTTTTCCACTTTTTGTGTGGAAACGCATCATTCTCACGCCTCACCTGTTCACGACGATTCAGACGCTTATTCATATCGAGCATTGATATTGGCAGTGATGTCCTTGACGATCTCGGCCAGCTCCGGCTGGGTCTTGATCTGCTTTTCAATGCGCTCGATGGCGTGGAGGACAGTGGAGTGGTCACGGTTATCAAACTCCCGGCCGATCTCTTTCAGCGCCAGACTTGTCATACTGCGGATAAGGTACATGGAGATGTGCCGGGCCATGGTAAGGTCCTTGGTACGGCCCTGACCCCGCAGCTGCTCCGGTTCCACGTTGTAGAACTTGCAGACTTCCTCAATGATGACGTCGGCGGTGGGCAGGATGTCGGCCCGGTCTTTGAACATGTCCTTGATGGCCTTGACAATGGTATCCTTATCCACGTTGTCGCCCATGAGCTGCTGGTAGGCCAGAATCTTATTGATGATGCCCTCCAGCTGACGGACGTTGGCGGTGATGTTTTCCGCAATGAGCTGCAGCAGAAAGTCGGGCAGGTCGATGCCCCGGCGGATGCATTTATTTTTGATGATGGCCATGCGGGTCTCGTAGTCCGGGGGCTGAATGTCGGCCAGCAGACCCCACTCAAAGCGGGTCTTCAAGCGGTCCTCCAGCCGCAGCATCTCCTTGGGCGGACGGTCGGAGGTCAGCACGATCTGCCGCTTGGACTCGTACAGGGTATTGAACGTATGGAAAAATTCCTCCTGCGTGGACTCACGGCCGGCGATGAACTGCACGTCGTCCATGAGGAATACATCGGCGGCGCGGTACTTGTTGCGGAACTCCTGATTGCGGCCCTCACGGATGGCGCGGATGAGTTCGTTGGTGAAGTCGTCGCCCTTGATGTACACGATGCGGTAGTCCGGATGGTTCTGCTGGATGGTGTGTGCGATGGAGTACAGCAGGTGGGTCTTTCCAAGACCGGACTCGCCGTAGATAAACAGGGGGTTATAGCTCTCGGCGGGGTTATCGGCAACGGCCTGGGCTGCGGCATGGGCAAACTTGTTGGAGGAGCCGACCACGAATTTGTCAAAGGTATAGTCGTCGGTGCCGGGAACCGCACCGGCAGGCTTGGGCCTGCTGAGGGCGTCCACCTCTTCCTGAGAAAGGACCTGCACATCAAAGTCCACGGAGAACAGTTCTTTCAATGCTTTTTGAATGGTGGGGATATAAAGCTTTTTGATCATGCCCCGGTTGAACTGGGAGGGGGAACACAAAACCAGGCGGTCTGCTTCAATGGCCACGGCGGTGGCATCGGAAAACCAGGTTTCGATGGTGACGGGAGTCATATCAGCCTGCATGAGGAGCAATACTTTTGCCCATACGTCAGCGGCGGAATTTATCATAAAACGCAACCTCCTGTGTTGATTATTTTCATCGACGGGACCGGCCAAAAACCGACCCGGCCAAAAGGGGGAAACGCCCTGCGCCCCAAAGGAAAAAACAGGGCGGGCCATTTTGATTTATTATATCAAAAATCCGTCCGGAGGGCAAGAAAATAATGCACATTTTTATTTATAAATGTGTATTCATTATGGGCAAGCCGGGCAAACAGCCACAACATCTTGTGGCAGAACGAAAAGACGCAGTTTTTCCGAAAAAATTGGTTGACAGAAGTACTTTTTATAGACTATAATGAGGGGCACTGTGTTTTAGACATAGCTTTTTTGACGACCGCAGTCGGACATGCTTCGACTGTTGTGGTGAGCTGCTTTGCAGCTTGAGTATTCTATCAGGAGGTGTCCCGTATGCTTCGTACCTATCAGCCCAAAAAGCGTCAGCGTTCCAAGGAGCATGGCTTCCGTAAGCGCATGGCTACCCGCAACGGCCGGAAGGTTCTGGCCCGCCGCCGCGCCAAGGGCCGCGTGCGCCTGACCCACTGAGGTGGCGCCAACAAGCGATGACATCGTTTTAAAGTAGGGGCGTGGGATGGAAATCCCCCGCCCCTGCGTGAGCATTCCAGCCTTTTTGGGGAGTGAAGACGGATGAAACACACGGTTTCCCTGAAACTGAATCATGAGTTCCGCCGTCTTTACAACAAGGGCCGCACTGCGGCCTGTCCCTACATGGCCATCTATTGCCGCAAGACTCGTCTGCCCTACAGCCGCATTGGGTTTACCACCGGTGTCAAATTGGGCAAGGCGGTCAGGCGCAACCGTGTCCGCCGCCGTCTGCGGGAGATCTACCGCACCAACGAGGCCCGTATGGCCCCCGGCTGGGACATCGTTGTGGTGGCCCGGGTCAAGGCGGTCTTCGCCCAGTACGGACAATTGGAACGCAGCTTTTTGGCCCTTGCCGCCAAGCTGGAGCTGCTGGAGCAGAACCAATGAAACGTCTGCTGCTGTGGCTGATCCGCTTCTACCGGACCAACATATCCCCCAACCGCCCCCCCTGCTGCCGCTTTATCCCAACCTGCTCCCAGTACGCACTGGAAGCGGTGGAAAAATACGGCGCTTGTAAGGGCGGCTGGCTTGCTCTGAAACGACTGTGTCGCTGTCATCCCTTTCACCGGCAGAAATCCATCGAGTACGACCCCGTGCCGTGACCGATGGTCCGCCTGCGGGCGGTAAAATTGCATATTGCATACTTTTGGAGGAAAATATGGACTTTATCATTACTCCGTTTTCCTGGCTACTGAACGTTTTCTATAACTTCACGCAGAACTACGGTCTGGCCATCATTCTCTTTGCCCTTGTGGTAAAGGTCGTCCTGTTCCCCATGAGCCTGAAGGGCAAAAAGAGCATGATCCAGATGTCCATGCTGTCCGGCAAGCTTGATCAGCTGAAAAAGCAGTACGGCAAGGACCAGGCCCGGTATCAACAGGAAATGCAGAAGCTGTATGAGAAGGAAAAGATCAATCCCATGGGCGGCTGCCTGTGGTCCTTCCTGCCCCTGCTGATCCTGCTGCCTCTGTACGCCATCATCCGTGAGCCTCTCAAGCACATGATGGGTCTAAGCGCCGAGCAGATCACCATCATCAGCGAGCAGTTGGGCGGTAACTTCGCCAAGAACGGTTATGAGCAGCTGCAGATGGCTGCCCAGCTCACCGGCGAAAACCTGGCCGAGCTGGCCGCCAAGGTGGGCGAGGGTGCCAACCTGTTTGCCGTCAACTTCAACTTCCTGGGCATTGACCTTGCCGCTATGCCTACCTGGAAGATCTGGACCGGCATCACTGACTGGGCCACCGTTCTGGGTCCCTTTGTGCTGGTCATCGTGTCTACCCTGCTCAGCGTGCTGATGGGTAAGGTCTCCAACATGACCAACCAGATGAACCAGAGCCAGGCGAACAACAGCACCAACAAGACCATGATGCTGATCATGCCGCTGATGTCCCTGTGGATCGGCTTTGTCATGCCCGCTTCCATGTGTATCTACTGGATCGCCAACAGCGTGTTCTCCATGCTGCAGGAGATCGTGGCTGCCCGGCTGCTGAAGAAGGACTACGAAAAGGCCCGCATTGCCGCCGAGGAGCGGGAAAAGCAGGCCAAGGCCGAGGAGAAAAAGCGCAAGGAAGAGGCCCGTCTGGAGCGCGAGCGCCGCGCCGAGGAGGCCAAGCAGGCCCGCAAGAAGGGCATTAAGCCCAGTACCGAGGGTGACGGCGTCAACAAGGACGACAGCCGGGAGGGTCTGCGCGCCCACGCCCGTGGCCGCGCCTATGTACCCGATCGGTTTGGCGGTGTGACCGAGTACACCGACCCCGACCTGCTGGCAGCCCAGCAGGCCGCAAAGCCCAAGCAGAAAAAGACCGTGTCCGGTAAAGTTGACCTGACCGGCGTCAAAGAGAAAAATGACCCTGCCTCCGCCCGGGCGAAGCAGGACTAAAGAGGAGCATATGTAAGATGCGCAAATGGATTGAAACCACCGGCCGTTCTGAAGAGGACGCCATTGCCGCCGCCCTGTTCCAGCTGGGCCTGGACCGGGACGACGTTTCCGTAGAAGTGATTGACCGCGCAAAGCCGGGCTTTTTGGGCTTCGGCGGCAATCCTGCCAAGGTCCGTGTTTACTACGGCCCCTACGAGGAGGGTGAGGAGGAAGCTGCCGCCCCCGTGGCAGAGACTCCCGCCGCCCCCGCCAGAGACGGCCTGCTGCCCGATGACGAGGTCATCATCGCCAAGGAGACTGCCCCTGCTGCTCCCGCCGACGATGCAAAGGCTCAGCGCATCCGCGAGTTCATCACCGGCCTGATGGCCCAGATGAACGTGGATGCTACCCCTGAGATCTCCCGCAATGAGAACGGCTATCAGGTGGTGCTGCAGGGCACCGGCCTGGGTGCCATTATCGGCCGTCGGGGCGAGACCCTGGACGCCATTCAGCAGCTGACCAACTACACCGTCAACCGCGGCCAGTCCAGCCGCACCCGTATCCACGTGGATGCCGAAGGCTACCGTGCCAAGCGCGAGGCCGCCCTGGAGGCCCTGGCCCGCAAGGTGGCCGGCAAGGTGGTCAAGTACCGCAAGAACGTCACCCTGGAGGCTATGAACGCCTACGAGCGCCACGTGATCCACAGCGCCCTGCAGGAGTACCCCGATGTGACTACCTACTCCACCGGTACCGAGCCTAACCGCCGTACCGTGGTGGCCTACGCCCCCGGCGAGCATCGCTGAGAAGTTCGGAAAGTGCCGCAAGCAAGTCGCTTGCGGCGCTTTTTTTGTCCTTTCGGGCCGGGTTGAAAAAAATCTCTTTTCTATTTTCGTTTTATGGAGTATAATAATTGTGTATTCATATCATCGGGTCCTTTGAAAAGGAGTGTTTTTATGAAACTGATCATTGCTATCGTAAACAGTGACGACGTATCCACCGTCATCCGCAACCTGTCCAAGAATGGGTTCTCCAGCACCAGTCTGGCTACCACCGGCGGCTTCCTGATGCGCAAGAACGTCACCCTGCTCATCGGTGTGGACGAGGAGAAGGTTCCCGCCGTTCTGGACATCATCAAGGAGTATTCTCACAGCCGCAAGCAAATGATCCCCGCCTCCTCCGGTATGGGCCACGGCTTCATGCCCGGCATGCCTGTGGAGGTCAACGTGGGCGGCGCCACCATCTTCGTGGTGGACGTGGACCAGTTCCAGCGCATCTGATATGCCACTTTCCTGCCTTGCGGGCAATCTGCAGCTCAAGCAGCAGCTTTTGCCCCGGCTGACCGGCCGCCGGCTGAGCCACGCCATGATCGTGTCCGGCCCGGAGGGCAGCGGGACCCATACCCTTGCGGGTATTCTGGCCCGGGGATTGGTATGCTCCGGCACCGGTGCTGCCCCCTGCGGCATCTGCGCTGACTGCCGGAAAGCGGCGGCGGGCATCCACCCGGATATTATCACCATTCGCCCGGAAGCGGACAAAAAGGCCATCAACGTGGATCAGGTGCGACGTATGCGTGCCGATGCCCACATCCGCCCCAACGAAGCGCCCCGGAAGGTCTATATTCTGGAGGGTGCCGACCTGATACAGGGTGAGGGGCAGAATGCCATGCTCAAACTGCTGGAGGAGGGGCCTGCCTACGCGGCCTTCATCCTGCTGGCGCGAAACAGCGGTGCGCTGCTGACCACGGTGCGCTCCCGGTGCGACCAGCTGCGCCTTGCCTGCGACGAGCCGTCCCGGGACGAGGAATTGTTCCAGCAGGCCGGGCAGTTGGCCGACTGCTGGCTGTCCGGGGACGAGCATGCTCTGATGGACCTGTGCGTGCAGCTGGAAAAGTACGACCGGCAGCAGGTGCTGATCCTGCTTGGCTATCTGCGGCAAACTCTGTGCGAAAGGCTTTCCGGCCACCCGGACCGCCGCACGGTGCTGCGGGGCATCACCCTTGCAGACCAACTGCTGCAGGCGGCGGAGCGCAACGTCGGCACCGGACACCTGCTGGGTTGGCTGTGCGCCGGGGCGAAGGCCCGAATTTAACCATATATCATCCCGGAGGCATTTTGTACTATGACCGAAATTATCGCTGCCCGCTTCAAAAGCGGGGGAAAATCATATTATTTCTCTCCCAACGGACTCACATTTAAGCCCGGCCAGGGCGTGGTGGTGGAAACCAGCCGCGGCGTGGAGCTGGGTGAGTGCGTGGAGGGCAACCGCATGGTGGACGAGACCGAGCTGCTGGCCCCCCTGCGCCCGGTGATCCGCGCCGCCACGCCGGAGGACTACAAAACCGCCGAGCGCAACCGCGAGAAAGAGGAAAAGGCCTTTGCCGTCTGCCAGGAGAAGATCGCCCAGCACGGGCTGGATATGAAGCTGGTGGAGGCTGAGTGCAGTTTTGAAGGGAACAAGATCCTGTTCCTGTTCACCTCCGAGGGCCGCGTGGACTTCCGCGCCCTGGTCAAGGATCTGGCCGGCGCCCTCCATGCCCGTATCGAGCTGCGGCAGATCGGTGTGCGTGACGAGGCAAAGACCCTCGGCGGCCTTGGTATCTGCGGCCGACCTTTCTGCTGCTCTCAGTTTTTGGACGAGTTCCAGCCTGTGTCCATCAAGATGGCCAAGACCCAGAACCTGTCCCTGAACCCCACCAAAATTTCCGGCACTTGCGGCCGATTGATGTGCTGTTTGAAGTACGAGCAGGACGCCTATGAGGACCTGGTCAAGCACGCGCCCAAGGCGGAGTCCTTTGTGGAGACCCCGGACGGTGTCGGCACGGTGTGCAGCGTCAATCTGCTGCGGCAGAAGGTAAACGTCCGGCTGGAGGATGATCCCGAGACCCCCCGCTGCTACCACAACTGCGAAATTTGCGTGGTCCGCAGCGGTAAGGGCAAGCGGCCGGAGGGCTATGTGGCCCCGCCGCCGGAGGAGCTGGCCAAGCTCCGCCGTCCCGCCGACCCGGACGAGATTCCCGCACCCCCCTCCGATCCCATGGGCGCTGCCCTTGCCCGGGTTTTGGACAAGGGCGAGGAAGAGACTGTCCAACCGCAGCAGGAGCGCAGCCGTAATCGCCGCCGCCGCGGCGGTTCCGGCGAGCATGGCGAGAAAAAGCCGACTGCCGCGCCAGCCCCGGCCAATGAGGGCGAGAAAGCTCCCGAGCAGGAGGGTGGAGAGAAAAAGCGTTCCCGCCACCGTCACCGTCACCGCCGCCGTCCCGGCAATAAACCCGAGGGTGGACAGGCACCTCAGCAGTGATTCACAAATAAAAAGAGGCTGACCCAAACGGGTCAGCCTCTTTTCTTATATTCTTATTCCTCGGTGGTTTCTTCCACCCGGGTGCAGGCGATGGACAGATCATCCAGTTGCTTGGCGTCCACCACGTCGGGGCAGGACATCATCAGGTCGCTGGCGTTCTGCACCTTGGGGAAGGCGATAACGTCGCGGATGGAGGAGGCACCGGCCATCAGCATGCACAGACGGTCCAGACCGTAGGCCAGACCACCGTGGGGAGGCGCGCCGTACTTAAAGGCGTTGACCAGATGGCCAAAGCGCTCCTGAATGTCCTCATCGGAGATGCCCAGAGCCTGGAACGCTTTCTCCTGCAGCTCGGGGGTGTTGATACGGATGGAGCCGCCGCCCAGCTCGCAGCCGTTGAGGACGATGTCGTAGGCCCGGGCGCGGCAGTTGGCCTTATCGGTCAGGATCTTGTCCTCGTCCTCCACCATGGGGGCGGTGAAGGGGTGGTGCATGGCCTGATAACGGCCCTCTTCCTCGCTGTACTCGAACATGGGGAACTCGGTGACCCACAGGAACTTGAAGTCCATGGGATCGATCAGGTCCATCTGCTTGGCAACCTCGCAGCGCAGAGCGCCCAGAGCGGCCCAGACGACCTCGTTCTTGGCGTCGCCCACGATCAGCACAAGGTCGCCGGTCTCGGCGCCGGCCCGCTGCAGAATGGCGGCGTTTTCTTCCTCAGTGAGGAACTTGGCGTAAGAGCTGGTGGTACCCTCCTCGGTCAGGCGGGTCCAGGCCAGGCCCTTGGCCCGGTAGGTCTTGGCGAAGTCGCCCAGCTTGTCGATCTTCTTGCGGGGGAAGGCAGCGGCGCCGCCCTTGACGTTGATCAGACGCACGGAGCCGCCCTCGGCCACGGGGCCGGAGAAAACGCCGAAGCCGCAGTCCTTGACAATGTCGCTGATGTCGGTCAGCTCAAAGCCGAAGCGAATGTCGGGCTTGTCGGAACCGAAGCGGTCCATAGCCTCTTTCCAGGGCATGCGCAGGAAGGGAGTCTGCACGTCCACATCCAGAACTTCCTTGAACACCCGCTTCAGGAAGCCCTCCTGAATGGACATGATCTCATCCTCGTTGAGGAAGGACATCTCCAAATCGATCTGGGTAAACTCGGGCTGGCGGTCGGCGCGCAGGTCCTCATCACGGAAGCAGCGGGCGATCTGGAAATAGCGGTCAAAGCCGGACAGCATCAGTAGCTGCTTGTACTGCTGGGGGGACTGGGGCAGGGCGTAGAACTTGCCGGGGTGGACACGGGAGGGGACCAGATAGTCCCGGGCGCCCTCGGGGGTGGACTTGGTCAGCACGGGAGTCTCGATCTCCAAAAAACCCTGCTCGTCGAAGTAGTCGCGGGCGATCTTGGTAATCTTGTGGCGGGTGGCGATGGCGTGCTGCATGTCGGGACGGCGCAGGTCCAGATAGCGGTAGGTCAGCCGCAGCACGTCGTTGGCGTTGGAGTTGGCCACGATCTCGAAGGGCGGGGTCTCCGCCTTGGCCAGCAGGCGCAGCTCGGTGACATAGATCTCCACGTCGCCGGTGGGGATCTTGTCGGTCTTGGCCTCGCGCTCCCGGACGGTGCCGGTGGCGGCGATGACGTACTCACCCCGCAGGGTGGAGGCCTTTTCGAAGATGTCCTTGGCGGTGCTGTCATCGAAGGACAGCTGCACCAGACCCGTGCGGTC
>JAFQBN010000025.1 GCA_017416685.1 Oscillospiraceae bacterium | reverse complement strand
TCTGAAGATCGCTTGCGATCTGGTGGATGAGGGTATGATCGACGAGAAGAAGGCCGTTGCTATGATCGAGCCCCGTACTCTGGACACCCTGCTGCATCCCCAGTTTGATGCCAAGGCTCTGAAGGCAGCAACTCCCATTGGCCGTGGTCTGGGCGCTTCTCCCGGAGCTGCCTGCGGTCAGATCGTCTTCTCCGCCGAGGATGCTGAGAACTGGAAGGCTGCCGGCAAGAAGGTGGTTCTGGTCCGTCTGGAGACCTCTCCCGAGGATATCACCGGCATGAAGGCTGCTCAGGGCATCCTGACTGTTCGCGGCGGTATGACCTCCCACGCAGCTGTCGTCGCCCGCGGCATGGGCAAGTGCTGTGTCTCCGGCTGCGGCGAGATCAATATGGACGAGGAGAACAAGCAGTTCACTCTGGCCGGCAAGACCTATCACGAGGGCGACTGCATCTCCATCGACGGTTCCACCGGTAACATCTACGACGGCCTGATCCCCACCGTGGATGCCGAGATCTCCGGCAACTTCGGCACCATCATGGGCTGGGCTGACGAGTTCCGCCGCCTGAAGGTCCGCACCAATGCCGACACCCCCGCCGACGCCAAGAAGGCTCGCGAGCTGGGCGCTGAGGGCATCGGTCTGTGCCGTACCGAGCATATGTTCTTCGAGGCTGACCGTATCGCTGCTTTCCGCGAGATGATCTGCTCCGACACCGCCGAAGAGCGCGAGGTCGCTCTGGCCAAGATCCTGCCCTATCAGCAGGGCGACTTTGAGAAGCTGTACGAGGCGCTGGAGGGTACTCCCGTCTGCATCCGCTTCCTGGATCCCCCTCTGCACGAGTTCGTCCCCACTGAGGAGGCCGACATCGAGGCTTTGGCCAAGACTCAGGGCAAGAGCGTTGCCGACATCAAGGCTCTGATCTCCAGCCTGCATGAGTTCAACCCCATGATGGGTCACCGCGGCTGCCGTCTGTCCGTCACCTACCCCGAGATCGCCAAGATGCAGACCCGCGCTGTTATCCGCGCCGCCATCAACGTGCAGAAGGCTCACGCCGACTGGAACATGGTCCCCGAGATCATGATCCCCCTGGTTGGCGACGTGAACGAGCTGAAGTACGTCAAGAAGGTGGTCATTGCTACCGCTGACGAGGAGATCGCCGCTGCCGGTGTGGACCTGAAGTATCAGGTTGGTACCATGATCGAGATCCCCCGCGCCTGCCTGACCGCCGACGAGATCGGCAAGAACGCCGACTTCTTCTGCTTCGGCACCAACGACCTGACTCAGATGACCTACGGCTTCTCCCGTGACGACGCCGGCAAGTTCCTGAGCGCTTACTACGATGCCAAGATCTTCGAGAATGATCCCTTTGCCAAGCTGGATCAGAACGGCGTCGGCAAGCTGATGGACATGGCCGTGTCCATGGGCCGTGAGGCTAACAAGGACCTGCACGTGGGTATCTGCGGCGAGCACGGCGGCGACCCCTCCTCCGTGGAGTTCTGCCACAAGCTGGGTCTGGACTACGTGTCCTGCTCTCCCTTCCGTGTGCCCATCGCCCGTCTGGCTGCCGCTCAGGCTGCTATCGCTGAAATGAAGTAATTCAGGAAGCATTGTGAAAAGGCAAACCGCCTTATAACACAATAGGCAAAACAAAATAAAATTACGACCTTGTAGAAGAAATTCTATGAGGTCGTTTTTTTACGCTCCAAACCTTGCAAAATAGCGTTGAAATAGAGATTTCAGGGGTAATTTATCCAAAAAATAGCGATTTTTTGGGGGCGTGGGTAAAAACTTAGTAAAATCTCTATTTTCTGAACTTTTTTCAAAATGATAATCGACTTTGCCTTTTTCGTGATAAAAGGTATTGCCCGAAAACATTATATGAGAGAAGTGCAGTTTTGTACGAGGTACTTTGACTTAAAGTCCGCCCGAAGAAATTCTGGCAGATTTTTCTTTGCAAAGTCCTTTTTATTGGACATAAGATGTGATATACTGTGTTTAAGAGGTGAGGAAAATGCGAATTGAGAATGATGGTTACAACATTACCATTGAATTTATCGGTCGAGCCAAAGACGGCTTAAATGTATGGAATGAATTAAAAAATGACGCTAATAGCATAGAAATATTTTTAGGATTTTCTGTTGAAGATGGTTGGGGAACAACAGAAGGTATGTGTGTGCCAATAAAAGACATTGAAATGATTTATAAAGGATTGTCTTCGGTGTTCAAAAATAATTCGTTCACATATTCTTGTAATCTTCCTTTTAAAAGTTCTAATGAAGAATTTATTACTGTTATGGCAGAAAAAACTGAAAATGGAATTAAGTTTTTCTTTAAGATATTTGACGATGTTTGCGATTATGCCCAATTAACAGAGGTTATGAATGAAACAAAATTGAATGATATTCTTTTAGAATTAAAAGGCGTATTGGATAAATATCCTGTTCTCTAATTTCCCTCTTTTGCTGATAGCACCACAGGCCGCTATCAAGGGCTAATCGCATAACACAAACAGAAATCACCCCGCCGAATAATCGGCGGGGTGATTTTTTGATTGATAAGCTTTTATGAGATATCAGCGCAGGGTTCCGCTCATCATTTCGGAGATGATGGCAAGTACCTTGTTGTAGCAGCCGCCGCAGCCGCTGGAGCAGTGGGTGGTGTTCTTGACCTCGTCGAAAATGGACAGCAGGCTGTTCATGTCCTTGTGGTCCCGGGCAGCGTTGACGATGTCAGAGAACTTGACGTTATTGCAGCGGCAGACGAGGTAATTCTCGTCAGTATTCATGTCCAGAGGCTTCAGGTCGCACACTGCGGGCGATTCAGGCTCCGTATGCTCCTTGACCCAAAGGCCGTGCAGGTTGCAGTAGGCATAGACGGCCACCAGCGTGTCGTCCCGGCCCATGCAGAAGCCGGCGGCGGGTTTTTCGCCGGGGGTGAGATACTTGATCTGGCAGCCGGCCGTGGTTTCAATGGCGATCCATTCGATGAAATGCTCCGGCTGCATGGGATGTTCCGCTTCGCCGACCATAACATAGACCTTGTTGCTGTCGGTGGTATAAATGGGGATGTGCTTCTCGGCGGAAGCTTCCACACTGCCGGGTACAAGCTCTGCCATGGGCTTTCCGCAGCAGAAAACGGGGACGGAAGAATCCTTGACCTTGGTGATGATGTTGCCGCAAACGCTGCACTTATAAAACTTCATACGAAACACTCCTTAGTTTTTATAAAAGACCAGACATTTGCCTGTTGATATATTATACCATTTCAATACGGACAATGCAACGAAACAATTCCTTGCGGCTGATTTGTGTTTGTAGTACAATGCCGACGAGAGGTGTTTTTATGAACGTTTTATCCATCGGGAACAGTTTTTCTCAGGATGCCCACCGCTACCTGCACCAAATTGCACGGGCGGACGGGGTGGAAGTGAATGCCTTTAATCTGTATATAGGTGGATGCTCCCTTTCCAGACACTACCGAAACATGCTGAGCCAGGGGCGGGAATACACCCTTGAGGTAAACGGAAGCAATACCGGGTTCAGGGTTTCGCTGAAGGAGGCGCTTTTGAACCGGGACTGGGACGTTGTGACGGTCCAGCAGGTCAGCCAAAGCGCGCCGGACTACGAAAGCTACCAGCCTTATCTCGATGAACTGATCGCATACGTCAAGGCCTGCGCACCCAAGGCGAAAATTGCCCTGCACCAAACCTGGGCCTATGAGCAGGACAGCTGCCGGCTGCGTGAGGTGGCGGGCTATGCCGATTGCAGGGATATGCTCCGCGACATCATTTCGGCCAATCGGGCCGCGGCAGAACACGTGGGTGCGGACTGCCTCATCCCGTCGGGCGAGCTGTTCAGCGCGCTGCTGGAACAGGGTGCTGAAAAAATTCACCGGGACACTTTCCACGCAAGCCTCGGTCTTGGGCGGTATGCTCTGGGCCTGCTGTGGTACAGGACTCTGACCGGCTGCGCCGTCGGTGGAAATACATTCTGCGACTTCGATGAACCGATTGCGGCAGAGCAGATAGAGAATGTAAAGATCTGCGTGGAGAAGATTGCCGCCAAATACGGTGCATAACATATGAAAGTCCCCTCTGCCCGTGAGCAGAGGGGACTTTTGACTTGTCTGATCAATACAGGCCCAGCAGAGCCAGAATGCCGCCGAACAGCACGCCAAAGCCGGACAGCAGGAACAGCTGCAGGAACATTTTGTTGCGCTCCGCAGCGGATACGCCGCTGGAGGAGTAGGCGGCCAGCATCAGGCCGCCGCAGCTGGACAGGGGACTCATGGCGGCAAGGTGCGAGCCGATGCCCACAGCAGTCACAATGCCCAGAGCGTCTACGCCCTCCATGGCGGCGGCCATCTCGGCACCGACGGGGAACAGGGTAGGCATCACCACGCCGGAGGCGGAGGAGAACCAGGACATGACGCCGGACAGCACAGCCATGATGGCATCCACCGTCTTGGGACCGGCCAGAGCCAACAGGCCGTTTTTCAGCAGTTCAATGCCGCCCAGATCGTAGACCAGAGAGATCAGAATGCCCATGCCGGTGATCATAATGAGCGTACCCCAGGGTACTTTCTTCAGGGCGGCACCCTCGTCGGCGACCTTGAACAGTGTCAAAATCACGGCCACGGCAAGGGAGAGAAGTCCCACATTGATGTCGGGGAGCGTTTCACTGATGCTGCAGACTGTGGCCACCGCGGCAACCACCAACACGCCCAGCAGTGTGGCGATCTGCTTTGCCGAGAACGGAGGAGTGGCAGTATCCTGCTGGGCGGCAAGGTTTTTCTTTCTGTGCCATTTGAATACGAAAAAGTACAGAATTACAGCATAGGCGGTGCAGGTGATGGCCATCTTATAGGGCAGCACAAAGTCTATGCCGAACACGCCGCTCTCCTCCGCCTTGTTGATGGCGATGATGCCGGAGGGGGTGATGGGGGTCAGGCCGCCGGCGAAAGAACCCAGCAGACCGAAGGGGGCCAGATGGATAGCGGGAACATCGATCTCCCGGGCCAAAGCCACGATCAGCACAGCGATCAGAGCGGTGACGGCGATCAGGCCGGGGCCGATAGCGGAAAGAACAGCAGCGATCAGGAACATCACAATGGGCAGCAGTCTGGCGTTGCCGCGGCACAGAGCAAAGGTCTTTTTGCTCAGCAGTTCCAGCGTTTTGTTTTCCTGTGCGATGCTGAACAAGTACATGACGCCGAACAGCATCAGGAACATCTTGCTGTCAAAGGAGGACAGCAGGAACTTCTCCGGCACTCCGGCGATCCAGGACAGCACCAGCGAAACGGCCACGGCCACGATTCCACTGTTGACACCGAACACAAAGGCGATGACCAGTGTTATGCAGAACAGGATCAGGGATAGAATATCCATTAAAAGACCTCCTCGATTTTCCAATGCGCCAAAATGCAACATACATTTTATAGCAAAGAGTCGGGCTTTGCAAGAGAAAAGTCCCAAATTATAAGGAAAAGTCCTGAGTTATAAAAAGGTATAGGAGATTGGGACAAGTATATTTTTATATGAAGCAAAAACGGAGAATTTGATCAAAAAGACAGGCGGGCTTGCCGCATAAGGCCGCAATCCGACCGAACGGGGGAAAGCTCTTGCAAAGGCTGGGGCGGCCGGGTAAGATGTGGGTGAAAGGAGGAATTGTATGCGCTGTGAAATCATCGTCGACCCTGCCGCTGAGGAGCGGGTGGTGGTCCATACCCGACAGGAGAGCAACCTGACCCGGGCCATCTGCCGCCTGGTGGAGGAACATGCCGCCCGACTGGTTGGTTATCGGAACGGAGAGATCGTCCCCCTGACCCCGGCGGAAATCACCTGCGTTATGGTGGAGGGGGACAAGGTGTACGCCCTGTGCGGGAAGGAGAAGCTGCAGGTCAAGCGGCGGCTCTATGTGCTGGAAGAAATGCTGGGGGACGGTTTTGTGAAAATCAATCAGTCCTGCCTTGCCAACATGAACAAGGTGGAGCGGTTTGATGCCTCGGTGTCCGGTACGCTGAAGGTGAAATTCAAAAACGGATACGTGGACTACGTATCCCGACGACAGATGAAGCAAGTGAAAGAGAGGTTTGGCATCAAATGAACAAATACGTAAAAGAATTTCTGCATCGGGGTTTGATGTTCGGTGGCTTCGGCCCCATCATTCTGGGCATTATCTGTGCGGTGAGCGACCCTGTTATCGCCGGGGGACAGCTGCTGCTGGGCATCGTGTCCATCTATCTGCTGGCTTTTGTGCATGCGGGGGCATCTGTGTTTAACCAGATTGAGCATTGGAGCCTGCCTAAGTCCGTGCTGTGCCACTTTGCCACGTTGTATGTGGCCTATGCGGGATGCTACCTGGTCAACCGTTGGATTGGCTTTGATTGGCGGGTGTTGGCCATCTTCACCGCCATCTTCGCGGTGGTGTACCTTGTGGTTTGGTTGACGGTGTATATTTGTGTTAAGCTGACCAGCAAGCGGTTGAACGCGAGAATCGGATAAGAAAAGAGGACGCGAAAGCGTCCTCTTTTCTTATCATAATGCAGTTTCCGCCATAAAGTCGCTGACCAGCTTGTCCTGCAACATTTTAAGCACTTCCGGAGCTTTTCCGCCCACTGGTGTTCCGTCCAGCTCTTCGGCGGCCAGACACAAGGCACCGGCGGAGGAGACCAGCACCTCGTCGGCAGTGAACAAGTCCTCCACGTGATAGGGACGTTCTTCCACGCCGATGCCCAGCTGGGAGCAGGCCTTGATGATGTGCTTGCGGGCGATGCCGGGCAGAATCAGGTTGTCCAGGGGGGCGGTAATCAGCTTGCCGTCCTTAATTATGTGGACATTGCTGTGAGCGCACTCGGTGACCCGCCCGTTGCGGTGGAGTACCGTTTCAAAGCAACCGGCTTCTTTGGCACGCTGGGAGGCAATCACCGCAGGAATCAGATTGACGGTTTTGATGTTGCAGTGGAGGAAGCGGGTGTCCTCCATGGTGATGAGTTTCACCTTTTTGTATACGTCCAGGATTTCCTTGTGGAATATGTTGACCCAAATGTTGGCCTTGCCTCCCTCGGGGAAGACGTGGTTGCGCACGGTATTACTGCCCCGGGTGGCCTGAAAGTAGACAAAGTTTTCGCCCGTGTCCATCTTGGACACCAACTCACGCAGCAGGGACTTCAAGTCCTCTTTGCTGTGGGGCAGGTCAATCTCCAACAGCTTGGCGCTGTTATAGAAGCGGTCCACATGCTCGTCCAGAGAGAAAATCTTATAGTTGCGGCTGTAAGTGGCATCGTAGATGCCGTCACCGAAGAAGTTGACCCGGTCGGTCATGGGAATGAGGACATTCTCAATCTCGTCGCATGTGCCGTTGTAGTAACCTAAATTTTTCATGAAATCCCTCCCGAAAACCAAGTACTTCAAGTTGGATGATAAGCTTGTTTCAGAGGATTATCAATAGTGCAAAAGGACAAGTTTTATGTCCCGAAAATGGAGGTGACAGGAACATGAACCAAAGACGCCCCGACTCGGTACGAGTCGGGGCGTTTGTGTGCTTTGATTATTCCGTGGTGTAGTTATCGAAGTAGCCCTGGATATAGACGAAGGGAGTACCCTTGTCACCGGAGCCGGAGGTCAGGTCGCACAGAGAACCGATCAGGTCAGTCAGGCGGCGGGGGGTGGTACCCTCGGACACCATGTTGCCCACCAGATCGTCGTCCTTCTCCTGGATCTTCTGCTTGATGGCATCCTTCAAAGCCTCGCCGGACAGAGCGGCAAACTCGTTGTCAGCCAGATACTTCAGCTTCAGCTCGTTGGGCGTACCCTCCAGACCGGCGGTGTAGGCGGGGGAGACCACGGGGTCGGCCAGCTCCCAAATCTTGCCCACGGGATCCTTGAAAGCACCGTCGCCGTAGACCATGACTTCCACACGCTTGCCGGTGGCGGCCAGCAGGCGCTTTTGAATGTCCTCCACCAGATCCTGACATTCACGGGGGAACAGCTTGACCTGATCCTCGGTGGCCTTGTTGGAACCCAGCAGGCCGTACTTGGCGTTCCAGCCGCTGTTACCGATGGGGGCGCTCATGATCTCGTCCATGCCGAAGACGATCTCGGCACCGGCGGCGCGCAGCAAACGCTTGGTGCGCTCGCGGGTGTGGATGTCGCAGTTGAGGACGTTCTTGGTGTAGTTCAGCACGGCGCGGGGGTCGTTGGCGAAGATGATCTCCACATCGGCGCCGCACTCGCGGATCAGCTGCTCGTAGTACTCTACGTAGTCCACTCCGGTGAAGGGGTGCTTCTCATAGCCGAACAGGGCGCGGTACTTGTCCAGAGTCAGAACATCGCTGTAGGGATTTACGCCGGCGGCGTCCACGGCGTCCAGGCTGACCAGATGGTTGCCCACCTCGTCAGAGGGGTAGGACAGCATCAGCACGATCTTCTTGCAGCCCTTGGCGATACCGCGCAGGCAGATGGAGAAACGGTTGCGGCTGAGGATGGGGAAAATAACGCCCACAGTCTCGCCGCCAAACTTGGCGCGCACATCGGCAGCAATGTCGTCCACGCTGACGTAGTTGCCCTGGACCCGGGCCACGATGGACTCGGTAATGGCGACGACGTCGCGGTCACGAATGGCAAAGCCGTCGTCGGCGGCAGCCTCCAGCACGCAGTTGGTGACGATCTGGGCCAGATCATCGCCGGCGCGGATAATGGGGGCGCGGACGCCGCGGGAAACAGTACCAATCATACGGCTCATAACGGAACAACTCCTTGACAGCCTGTCCGTCCGGAAGGCTGTAAAATTTGGGGGAAACAATCCCGACACGATAGTATAGCAAAAAAACTGCTGTTTGTAAATCAGTATGTCCGATTTTTTTGCGTTCGTTGCAAGATTTTATGGTTTTTTGATGCGGGCGGCATCTGCTACGCGGACACTGCGGAGATTTTGTCCATTTCGCAGGGACAAAATACGGCTGATCTCCACCCGGGTCTGCTCTACTTCTTCCCGGAACACCCGGGCGGAAATGCGCAGAGCGCCGTGACCCAAAATGATGAGCTGCTCCAGCGCGTCGGAAGTGGCCACACGGACCCGGTGGTCACGGCTCAAATCATAGGTGGCCTTCTCAATGTAGGCATCGGCGGTCTGGGCCTCTTTGGTGTAGACTACGCTGATACCGTTTATTTTTTCCACGGAGCCGGGATTGCCCTTGACCTTGTACGCATCGAAAACGAGGATGACTTCGCACTGCTTTGCGCCCCGGTAGTCGGCCAGCAGGTCGCACAGCGCCGCCCGGGCAGCGGCAACGTCCTGTTGGGCGATGGCTTTCAGGTCCTCCCATGCGAAGATGACGTTATAGCCGTCCACCAGCAGGTACTCCGGCCCGGTCTTTTGAGGGGTGAACGTATATTCCTTGTCGGAAAGGCTTGTCCGGGCCGGCTTTTTGGTGGGTTCAAAGGACTTGGTCTCCACCTTGCCGTAAGTGCGCTCGAAAATTTCCAAAAGCTGCTTGTCCTGCTCCAGACTGCCGGTGTAGCGGTCGGAGCGGCCACCCGCGGGGGTGGAAGCCGCGTCCTCTGCGGGAGCGTTTTTTTCAAGGGGACTTTCCGTGTGGGCGTGGTCGGCCACCTGCTGCCAAGGGATGACCACACCCGCCCCGTGGGAGCAGAATACCGAATCGGCGGGGTTGGCGGTATCCCGCAGGGGATCGTAGCCGGCAGCATCCATGATCGCTTCCTGATCGGCACAGGGGCGGTAGCCCGCAGGCTGACAGCTCAGCCGGCCCTTGCCCCGGGTGTAGGCGGTGACCTGCCGGGGGTAATCCTGCAGACCGGCCACCGGGGCCCGTCCGGTCAGCACGGTCAGCTCGTCGCCGGTTTCCGGGGGATCGAAGTCGCCGCCCATATTCTGAATGTCGGTCATAGCCCGGCCCACACAGTCGGCGGGCAGGTCCAGACGGAATGTGTACCACGGTTCCAGCAGAACATTTTCAGCCTGCATCAGGCCGTGGCGGACGGCCCGGTAAGTGGCCTGACGGAAGTCGCCGCCTTCGGTGTGCTTGTTGTGGGCGCGGCCCGCGATGAGGGTGATCTTCATATCGGTAATGGGCGCGCCGGTCAGGACACCAATATGCTCCTTCTCAGCCAAATGAGTCAGCACCAGCCGCTGCCAGTTCAGCTCCAGCGCATCGGTGGGGCAGGCGGAGTCGAAGTGCAGACCGCTGCCCGGCTGGCCGGGTTCCAGCAGCAGGCGCACTTCCGCGTAATGGCGCAGCGGCTCGAAGTGGCCGATGCCCTCCACGGTATTGGCGATGGTTTCTTTATACAGAATGCTGCCCGGGCCGAAAGCGACCTCCATGCCGAAGCGCTCGGCAATGACCCGGCCCAGCACCTCAAGCTGTACCTGACCCATGAGCTGAATGTGGACCTGCCGCAGCAGCTGATTCCATACGATGTGCAGCTGAGGGTCTTCCTCCTCCAGTTGGGCCAGCTTGCCCATTGCCGCGTGTGGGTCGCACCCCTCGGGCAAAATCAGCTGACAGGTCAGTACGGGTTCGAGAATGGGCAGCAGAGCATTTTGCTCCCCGCCGAGACCCTGACCGGGCCTGGTGCGGGTCAGGCCCGTGACTGCGCACACGGCACCGGCCTGCGCCGTATCGACGGCGGAGAATTTGGCGCCGGAATACAGCCGCAGCTGGTCCGCCTTTTCCTCCCAGCGGTCGTCACCCGAACCGCCGGACAGCAGCATTTTAGCGCGGAGCGTACCGCCGGTGACCTTCAGCCAGGTCAGACGATTTCCCTGATGATCCCGGGTGATTTTGAACACCCGGGCGGCAAACTCCGTGCCGCGCTCCGGGCGGGGGGCGAAACGGGTCAGGGCATCCAGCAGTTGGTCTACTCCATCCAGCTTCAGGGCAGAGCCGAACAGGCAGGGGAACATCTTTCGGCGGGAGACCAGACTGCGCAGCGTTTTCTCTGTCAGGGCGCCGGAGGATAAAAACTCGTCCAGCGCATCGTCTGCACACATGGCGGCCTGCTCATGAAGCTGTTCGGCGGTCGCGGAGAAGTCCACGCATCCGTCGTCCAGCTGGGCGCGCAGCTGCTCCATCAAGATCTGCTGCCGACCGACCGCCAGGTCCATCTTGTTGACGAAAATCAGGGTGGGGACCCCATACCGCCGCAGCAGCGACCACAGGGTGCGTGTGTGTCCCTGTACTCCGTCGGTGCCGCTGATGACCAGTACTGCACAGTCCAGCACCTGCAAAGCACGCTCGGTTTCGGTGGAGAAGTCCACGTGACCCGGGGTGTCCAGCAGGGTGAGGTTCACCTCAGGCAGGGGGAGCAGTGCCTGCTTGGAGAAGATGGTGATGCCCCGCTCGCGCTCGATATGGTCGGTGTCCAGGAACGCGTCCCGATGGTCTACCCGGCCCAGTTTTTTGATGGCACCGCCCCGGTAGAGCATGGCTTCGGACAGGGTCGTTTTACCCGCATCCACGTGGGCCAGCATACCGACTACCAATTGCCGCAAGGTCATCACCTCCCAAAAGTAAGATACATTATTGTACCACAAATGCCCCGGCAAGCATAGGAAAAAGTTTTTGCGGCGGAGAAAGATGAAATATGAGGAAATGTACTTTACAATATTGCATATTATATTATATAATGTTTCATAACACAAAGAGGAAAGGGGGACTTTCCCCGTGGAAGAATTAAAGCAGCTCAAGCAGTTGCTGGAGCAGGAACGGCCCGTCAACTGGGACGAACTGCCCGACCTGGCCCTGTACATGGATCAGATCATCTCCTATATGCCCCGGCAGCTTATCAACCTGCAGGGGGATGAGCAGGTGACCTCCGCCATGGTGAACAACTACATCAAGGACGGTCTTGTACCCCGGGCCGAGGGCAAGCGGTACGGCAAAACGCATCTGGGCTACCTGACGGCGGTGTGCGCCATGAAAAAGGTACTCAGCGTGAAGGATATGCGTACCATGCTGGACTTTGTGCCGGAGAACAAACGGCCGGAAGCGATCTATAACTACTTTGTCCGCGCCATTGACACCGCCCTGAGCGAGGCGGCGGCCAACCTGAACGTGGATACCCCGGAGGACGAGCTGCCCAATCTGGCCCTGAGCTTGGGCCTGCGCAGCTACGCCAATCAGCTGGCCTGCCAGCGGGTGCTGGAGCTGATGCTGTCCAAGCATCCCGAAAAGCAGGAAAAAACCGAGAAGGAAAAGAAGAAGGACAAAGAAAAGGAGAAGAAAGACCATGAGTAATTTCGTTATCGTCACCGATTCCTGTGCCGATTTGACTGCCGAGCTGGTTAACCAGCTGGACGTGAAGGTCATTCCCCTGACCTATATGATTGACGAGAAGGAATACCGAAACGACCCTGTGGAGCCCGAGATGGACACGCAGGATTTCTATAACCTGCTGCGCGAGGGCAAGAACGCCACCACCGCCGCGGTGAATGTGGGCGTTTATACCGAGGTGCTGGAGCCCCTGCTGGCCGCGGGCAACGACGTGCTGGTGCTGGCCTTCTCCTCCGGCCTGTCCACCACCTACAACTCCAGCCGCATCGCTGTGGAGGAGCTTTCCGAGAAGTATCCCGAGCGCAAGCTGTACACCGTGGATACCCTGTGTGCCTCTCTGGGCCAGGGTCTGCTGGTGGCCCACGCCGCCCGCAAGCGTGCAGAGGGCATGGACATCGAGCAGGTCCGCGACTGGGTGGAGGCAAACAAGCTAAACCTGTGCCACCAGTTTACCGTGGACGACCTGTTCTTTCTCAAGCGGGGCGGTCGTGTGTCTGCCGCCACCGCTGTGGTGGGGACCATGCTGGCGATCAAGCCCGTGATGCACGTGGATGACGAGGGTCATCTCATCAAGGTCGGCACTGCCCGCGGCCGCAGTGCCTCCATCAAGGCGATTGTTGATCAGATGGAAAAGACCGCCATCGACCCCACCGAGCAGATCGTCTACATCTGCCACGGCGACTGCATCGACGATGCCAATAAACTGGCCGACATGGTGCGAGAGCGCTTCGGTGTCAAGGAAGTCATGATCGGCTACACCGGCCCTGTTATCGGCTCTCACTCCGGCCCCGGCACTTTGGCGCTGTTCTGGCTGGGTACCAAGCGGTAAGGAGTGCGCACCGTGGAAGACATCAAATGGCTGGAAGTGGCTGTCAACACCACGGCCGACCGGCTGGACGAGCTGTCCGGTCGGCTCATCAACGCCGGTATGACCGGCCTTGTGGTGGAGGATGAGCAGGAGTTCCATACATTTTTGGAGCAGAATCGCCAGTTCTGGGACTATGTGGATGAGGACCTGGAAAAACGGATGCAGGGACTCAGCCGCATCAAGTTCTACGTCACCGACGACGAAGCCGGCAAGAAGCTGCTGAATAAGTATACCGCCCTGCTGGGCTGTGAGTATACTGTCACCCCCCTGGGCGATAACGACTGGGCCTACAGCTGGCAAAAGTACTATAAGCCTTTGCCTGTGGGCGACAAGCTCTACGTGGTCCCGGAGTGGGAGCGAAACGAGCCTGTTCCCGAGGGGAAAGTGCCTTTTTACCTCAACCCCGGTCTGACCTTCGGCACCGGCTCCCACGCCTCCACCCAGCTGTGTCTGGGCGGCGTGGAGCGTCACACCACCCCCGGCTGCACGGTACTGGACCTTGGCTGCGGCAGCGGCATTCTGTCCATCGCGGCTTTGGTGCTGGGCGCCGAGAGCGCCGTGGCGGTGGACATTGACCCCAAGGCGGTGGACGTGGCCTATGAAAATGCCGGACTCAACGGCATCGGCAAAGACCGCTATACCGTGCTGGCCGGCGATGTACTCAGTGACAGGAGCCTTGCAAGGGATCTGGCCCGTCAGCAGTACGATCTAGTGCTGGCCAACATTGTGGCCGACGTCATCATTCCCCTGTCCGCGCAGGCCACGGGATTGATGAAGGACGACGGCCTGTTTATCTGCTCCGGCATCATCGATACCCGCGCCCACGAGGTGGAGGCAGCCTTGCAGCGCAACGGACTTGCCATCATCCGTCGGGATGAGCAGAACGGCTGGGTGGCCCTGACCGCAAAAAAAGCATAATTTTGTCGGTTTACAGCGGCCAATTTATGGTATAATAAAGATAAGGAAGCGTCCGCTCCGCGGACGCTTCACTTTTGCGGAAAAGAGAAAGAGCTATGCTGGACTTTCATCCCCTGACCGAGCAGGATCTGGACAAGCTGCGGCCCTACTTTACAGATAACCCCAGCCGCCTGTGCGACCTGACAGTGGGCGTCATCTTCATCTGGCGTGACTACTACAAAACTGAATATGCCATCCACGAGGGTGTGCTGTATTTCAAAGTGGACTACCCCGGCACGGGGACTATGTTCACCCTGCCCCACGGCGGGGACATCCACGCGGCCTACGAGCAGATCCGCGCCTTCTGCCAAAAACGGGACATTCCCATCATCTTCTATCCCATCCCCCGGCAGGAGCTGGACACCCTCATGAGCCACTTCCCCTGCGCCCGGGTCATGTGCGACCGGGACACCTTCGATTACCTCTACGAGAAGGAAGCTCTGCAGTTTTTCAAGGGCAAGAAGCTGGCGGGCCAGCGCAACCACGTCAACCGCTTTCTGCGCACCTATGAAAACTGGCGCTTTGCACCCATGACCGGGGACGACCTGCCTGCGGCTATGGCGTTTCTGGACCGATACGCCGCGGCGGTGCAGAAGGACAGCGGCTCTTTTGCCGAGGACCTGGAAAAGACCCGGCAGGTGCTGTACAATGTGGAACGGTACGGTATGGTGGCCGGCGCCCTGTGGATCGGGGAAGAGATCGTGGGATTTTCCGTGGGCGAGGTGTTGGGGGATACCCTGTTTATCCACATTGAGAAAGCCGACCGGGAGCGGGAGGGCTGTTACCAGATGCTGGTCAGCCAGTTTGCCCAGCAGTTTGCCGGGGAGGGTGTAGCCTACATCAACCGAGAGGACGATACCGGCGATCCCGGCCTGCGCAATTCCAAGCTGTCCTATAAACCCATCGAGCTGCTGGAGAAGTACGCCGTAACGGTGGAGGAAGGTCCCTGTCCGGGCCGGGAGGGACAGTGGGAGGCGGTTGCGGCTGAAATTTTGAACCACCCCTGCCCCTGTACCGAAAAAAGTTGAAAATCAGGAACTTTTCTCTTGACAAAGGGGACTTGTACTGATAAACTATGAAAGCCGCATTGAACGGGTCTGCAAGCGGGCGGGTAAAATGCCCCACCTGTAAGAGCGAGTCCGTAAATAAAGGAGTTGAAATTTCCATGCATGCTATCATCGAAACCGGCGGTAAGCAGTACAAGGTTGCCGAGGGCGACGTCATCTTCGTCGAGAAGCTGGCCAACGAGGCCGGTGACGCCATCACCTTCGACAAGGTTCTGGCCGTCATCGACGGTGACAAGGCTACCTTCGGCGCTCCCGTTGTGGAGGGTGCTTCCGTGGCCGCCACCGTGGTCAAGAACGGTAAGGGCAAGAAGATCATGATCTTCAAGTACACCCCCAAGAAGGGCTTCCGTAAGCGTCAGGGCCATCGTCAGCCCTACACCAAGGTGCAGATCGGCGCTATCAAGGCCTGATGACCACCGTATCGTTCCATCTAGAGGGCAGCCGTATTGTTGGCTTTGATGTTCAGGGCCACAGCGGGTTTGCCGACGAGGGCAGTGACATCGTCTGCGCCGCCGTCACCAGTGCCGTCCGCCTTTGTGAGTGCGCCATCAACGACGTGCTTGGACTGGAGGCATCGGTCAAGGTCCGGCAGAAGGACGCATCTATCTCCCTCAAACTCCCCGGCGGTTTGGGACAGACCAACGAAAGCACCTGTCAGACCCTTCTGACGGCGCTGATGGTCCACTTCACCGAACTGCACGAGGAATATCCTGAAAACATTTCTGTCTTGGAGGTGTAAGACATGCTGAAAATCGGTTTGCAGTTTTTCGCCCATAAGAAGGGCGTTGGCTCCACTCGTAACGGCCGCGATTCCGAGGCTAAGCGCCTGGGTGTCAAGCGCGGCGACGGTCAGTTCGTTCTGGCCGGCAACATCCTGGTCCGTCAGCGCGGCACCCACATCCACCCCGGTGTGAACGTGGGCAAGGGCAGCGACGACACCCTGTTCGCCCTGAAGGACGGCAAGGTCAAGTTCGAGCGCCTTGGCAAGGACCGCAAGCAGGTCTCCATTGTGGAGGTCGCCCAGTAATTTACATTACTGACTACAAGCCGCAAACGCACGCGTTTGCGGCTTGTTTTATCCCAAAAGAAACGGAGGTGCGCAATATGGCAGCACCTTTTGTGGATACCGCGCGCATTACCGTCCGCTCCGGAAACGGCGGCAACGGTGTGGTGTCCTTCCATCGTGAAAAATACGTGGCCAACGGCGGCCCCGACGGCGGCGACGGCGGACACGGCGGCAACGTGGTGGTCACCATCGACGACCACATGTCCACCCTGATGGACTTTCGCTATAAGCGCAAGTACGTGGCCCAGAACGGCATGGACGGCGGCGGTAAGCGCTGCACCGGCCGGGACGGCGAGGATCTTGTGCTGAAAGTCCCCCGCGGCACCGTCATCCGGGACGCCGAGACCAACGAGATCATCCACGATATGTCCGACCCCACCCCCTTTGTCCTGTGCCGCGGCGGCCGCGGCGGCTGGGGCAACCAGCACTTTGCCACCCCCACCCGTCAGGTGCCCCGCTTTGCAAAGGCGGGCCTGCCCGGTCAGAGCCGGGACGTGGTGCTGGAGCTGAAGCTGCTGGCTGACGTGGGTCTGGTGGGTTTCCCCAATGTGGGCAAGTCCACCCTTCTGAGTGTGGTCAGCCGCGCCCAGCCTAAAATCGCCAACTACCACTTTACCACCCTGTTCCCCAATCTGGGCGTGGTCTATGTGGAGGAGGGCGTATCCTTCGTCATGGCCGATATCCCCGGTATTATTGAGGGCGCGGCCGACGGCGCCGGTCTGGGCCACGATTTCCTGCGGCATATCGACCGCTGCCGCCTGCTCATCCACGTGGTGGATGTGTCGGGCAGCGAGGGCCGGGACCCTGTGGAGGATTTCGAGGCCATTAACGCAGAACTTGCCCAGTATTCCCCCGAGCTTGCCTCGCGCAAGATGATCGTGGCTGCCAACAAGGTGGACATGCTGGAGGACCCGGAACTGCTGGAGCGTCTGCGCGAGCACGTCCGGGCCAAGGGCATGGAACTGTTCGAGATGTCTGCCGCCGCCCACATGGGTACCCGGGAGATCGTCAAGCGGGCGGCCCAGGAACTGGCCCAGCTGCCCCCCGTGGTGGTGTACGAGGCCACCTATGTGGAGCGCCCGCCGGAGGTGGATACCACTGGCGAGGTGACCATCGAGCAGTACGACGACACCTGGGTGGTGGAAGCCCCCTGGCTGCAGAAACTCATCGCCAATGTCAACTTCGGCGATTACGAGTCCCGCAACTGGTTTGACCGCCAGCTGCGCCAGTCCGGCCTGTTCGACAAGCTGGAGGCTATGGGTATCAACGATGGCGACATCGTGTCCCTGTACGATCTGGAATTTGAATATCAGCGCTGAAAAAACGGCTGTCGCATTGCGACAGCCGTTTTCTTACAGGTAGAACCGATGACAGCCGATGGTGGTGTAATAAGTACGGTTGTTGACGATCCACGTGCCGGGAGACAGGTCGGGAGCGAAGAAATAAAGACAGTCGCCGATGACCTGCGCCCCCTCCAGACACAGCTTGGCGGCGGTGACGGACAGGTGGTACGGCTCTTGCCAGATGGTGCCGTTCTCCACCGGCTCAAACTGCCCGGGCTGGAAGATGACGCCGTACAGAGTATCGGGGAAATCAGGGCTTGCCACCCGGTTCAGAGCCACGTTGCCCACAGCGATCTGACCCACCAGCGGTTCACCCCGACTCTCCGCTGAGATGACCCGGGACAGCCAATACAAAGTGTCCGGGTCGTAGTAATTGTCTGCGCGGGACAAAATTTCGCCTCTCTCGGATACCCGGACGGTTTGCGCATTTTCGTCCCACTCCACCTCTGCGCCGAACAATTGAGCGGCGGTGCGGACGGGAACCATGATGCGGCCATCTGTTATTTGGACGGTGTGAGGGACGTACAGCGCGCGGCCGTTGGCCTCCAGCCAGGTTTGCCCGGGGGTGGCGGTCAGGTCGAGATGGTCGGCGTCCAGTCGGGCAGACGTGCCGTCCCAGGTCAGCTCGGCGCCGTCCATTTCCCGCACGAAAGCGGCGAGGGGGACGTAGGCAGTACCCTGATAAATGTACGGGTCAGTATCGGCGGAAAGGGCGCGGCCTGCCACCTCCACCTCTACGGGTTGGTGTTGGGCGCGGGCGGGGAACGGGGTCAGCAGGGTCAGTACAAATAAAACGCCGGCCAGGCGGCGGAACCATGACGGGAACATAGTGGCCTCCTTTGGAATGGGATAAATCAAGTTTAACCGCCAAAGGGGGGAGGGGGCAAGCTGTAAATGCTGGAAACAGCCGCCAAAGCCTTGCAGCAAAAGAAAAATGCCGCACCCGATTTTGGGTGCGGCATGGTTGTTAATCCACAATTTCTTCTGCAGCGCTCCAGTCATCTGCCACCAAAAGCAGGATGCTATTGCTGCGCTGAGTCAAGATGGCGTGCTGCAGCTTGGGTACCTGGGCGGGCCGATAGCTGCGGCAACTTTCCAGCTGGGCGGCGAGGTAACCGGCCAAAACGAACTGGGCATCGACGGCATCTTCGTCGGTCTCAAAGGTGAACACCGCCACCTCCTCACAGGTGGCACCGGAGGAGCGGTATGCCCGCAGATCGGTCAACCCAGCCTGCTCGGCATCCAACTGATAGAGGAAACAGGCGATTTCGTCGTCCAACGGCTCCAACGGCTCGGAAAAGGTTTCACTTTCCAGAATTTTGTCCACAAGGTCGGTGGCAAAGGGCTGTGCGGTGCCGCCGCAGGCGCACAGGAGACACAGAGAAAGTGCGCACAGCAGTACGGTCAATCGTTTCATAGTTTGGTGACCTCCGTTTCAGGGGAGACTTCGGGCGCGGGCGCGTCAGCGGGCGGTTCGGCCGGTGGGTCCGCCGGCTGCTCCCGGGCGACGGTGTGGGTCAGAAGATAGTCCAGCTGCTTTTTGTAGTAGGCGGGCAGGGGATGCACACCGTCCCGGCTGGCCTCGGCGGGCAGCTGTCCATCCACTGCAAAGGCGGAATAAAGGTCCAGCAGGGGAAGCTCTTCCTCCCGGGCAATTTGTGCGATCAGTTCGTTATACAGACGGATGCGGTCACAGTTCACATGGCCTTTGTGACCGGAGGCCCGGGCCTTGCCGTCATTGACGGGGATGAGATTTTGGATGTAGATGATGGCATTGGGGTGGGTTCTGCGAATGGTGCCGATCAGCTGGCGGTAGGTTTCCACAAAAGAGTCCCGGTCGATGTACCCCAACTCGTTCAGGCCGAAGCCCAGATAGATTTTATCAAAGCTGCCGCTGCACAGAGCATCCAATACGGTTTGGCTGCCGCCGGTCATGATCTTGCTGTCCACGGAAAACACGGTCAGGCCGGTGGCGCAGAGCAGCTTGCCCTGCTTGACACCGCTGTACAGCCAGAATCCTTCGGTGCGGGAGTCGCCCACAAAGGCAGCATCGGCAAAGTAATCCGTACCCACGGGGTCATTTTCCGGTACGGGTGCGGAATAGTCGTAGGTGGAGGGGATCTGCGGCTGAGGCAGATCGACGACAGGAACATCCGGCTCATCGGCGGGGAGATCGGGTTCCTGCTCCGGGGGTGGAACGAAACTGTCCACCGGGGCAAATACTTCCAACGGGGCGGAACTGTCCGGAGCGGGGGGAGTCTCCACCCAAGCCGGGTCAGACTTGGATGCGTGGGTATTAGCCGCCGGGGCGGACTTGTCGGGGGCGGGTGCCTCCGGCACAGATACGTCCGGGGCAGAAACTTCCGCCGACCTGTCGCCGGACACGGAAGGGGCAGGCGCTGCAGCTCCACAGCCGCTGCACAGCAGGACCAGTGCGGTCAGCAGCGCGAAAAGACGCATGGACATGGGGAAAACCTCCGGTTTACTTATGCTTATGTGCGCGATGCGCGAAGGTGATAAACAGACGGACCACGGACGAGGCCAGCAGGGCGCCGAGCGCCAGCGTGCCGGCGATACCGAATACGTTCAGCAAGGTAGTGAGAAACTGCTGATTGTCGCCCGAGAGGGAGTAGCGCATGGCGTAATAGATACCGCCGCCGGGGACGAGAGGAAGCAGAGCCACGATCAGATAGCTGGTCACGGGGCAGCGGCGAATGCGGGCCATCAATTCGGAGTACAGGGTGATGGCCACGGCGGCAGCCAAATAGCGGGGAAAGATGGTGGTGGAGCAAAGACCCATCAGCAGATAGACCAGCCAGCCCAATGCGCCGCCTCCGCCGCAGATGAGCATGCCGGGACCGTGGATGTTGAACAACAGGCAAAAGCCGATACAGGCACCGAAGCTGTAGATGCAGGGCAGTACCCAATTAAGCAGAAACTCCATGGTCGCCCTCCTTTACAGCAGTCCGCCAAGGAACATGGCGGCGCCGGTTCCCAAAGCGATGGCGGTGGCAGACAGAATGGATTCCGCTGTGCGGGACACACCGGACACCAAATCACCGGCCATGACCTCACGCATAGCGGTGGTCAGGGACACACCGGGTACTAAAATCATCAGGGCGCCGATGGTGATGGTGTCAATTTGCTGGCCGATTCCTGCATAGACCAGCAACTGAGCCGCCAAAGAGGAGGCAGCGGCAGCCAGCAGCGTGCGGAAAAACACGTTGGGGCCGGCCAGAGGTGCCAGGAACCGGTTGGCGAAGTAGATGGCAAGTCCGCACAGACCGCCGCACAGAGCATCCAATAGACCGCCGCCGAAGAATGGGGTAAAAAAGGCGCCGATCAGGAAGTGTCCCAGCATGACTGCAAGAGGGTGGAACCTGGGACGATGGCGGAAGATGTCCGCCAGTTCCTTATGGGCCTGCTCCACAGGGGGCGTTTGCTCGCACAGTCGGCGGCACAGGTCATTGCATAGCTCCAGACAGTCCAGATCCGTGCTGTGGGAGGCCACGCGGCACAGCCGGGTGACCGGCTCGCCGGTTTCGGAGGTAAGGGATATGGTGATGCAGTTGGGGATGGCGAAAATCTGGGCGTCCCGGGCGCCGTAGGCGCGCATCAGGCGCAAGACGGAGTCTTCCACGCGGTAGATCTCTGCGCCGCACTCCATCATGTGACGGGCCAGCTCGGTGGCCAAATTGAGTAAACTGTGGTGATCCAAAGCGAACACCTCCATCTCAGGGGATCATGAGGTTATTATACACACAGAAACCTCGAATGAAAAGAAACAAATGGATACAAAACGCGGGCGAACGATCCGGTTGGGTCAATCCTCGGCGTAGTCTGCCAGAGCCTGCTGCAGGAAAGCTGCGTCCGCATCGTCCAATGCATGGAGCATGGCAGCATCCTCCAGATGGTGGGTGAATTCGTGGGCCACGGTGACGAAAATCTCATCCAGCCACGCCTCCTCGTCTTCGTCTGCCAGCAGAGCGGCGAAGGAGCCGTAGTACAGCAGGATATACCGACCCAGCAGGTCGTGGCAGTACTCGCCCATAATGTACATCTCGCCGGGCGGGAAATCCGGGTCGGGCAGGGCCTGTTCTTCCAGCCGGATACCGCCGTCCAACCCCTCAAAAAACGCGTCGGGGAACTGGGCGGCGACCTCCTCCAGCATGTCGCCCATTTGCTCATAGGTGGGGATCATGGATATCGCTCCTTATAAAAAATGCGGTCTGCCGTGGCAGACCGCATTTTCAGTTTCGTTATTCGTCCTCGGTGCAGACGTCGTCAGACAGGTCCATGGAGAACTTGTCGCCGCAGTTGGGACACTGAACAACGCCCTCGGCCAGAGCCTCCTCGTCGATGACAATAGGCTCTTCACAGGTGGGACACTCCACCTCGAAGAAATCTTCGTCGAAGTCCCCGTCCTCATCCTCGTCGATGCCGTAGACGATGTCCTCCACGTCGGCCAGATCGTCGGACAGGACGTCGATCTCCTCGCCCAGATCCAGATCATTTTCCTCCAGATCCTCGATGGACAGGCCGATCTCCTCCAGAATGCCGATCATCACGTTGATGAGCTTGGCCTCCTTGGACTTTTCGTTCTCAAGGTCCAGACCCTCAGCCAGACCCTTGAGGTACGCAACTTTTTCGGAAATGGTCATAGTAACGATCTCCTTTCAGGGCAGATAATTACTTACAACGCTCCAGATACTCGCCGGTGCGGGTGTCGATCTTGATCTTGTCGCCCTCGTTGATGAACAGGGGGACGCGGATCTCGGCGCCGGTCTCCAGAGTGGCGGGCTTGGTCACGTTGGTGGCGGTGTTGCCGGCGAAGCCGGGCTCGGTCTCGGTGATGACCAGCTCCACGAAGTTGGGAGCCTCAACGCCGAACACGCTGCCCTTGTAGGACATGACCTTGCACATCTCCTCTTCCTTCACAAAGCGGAAGGCGTCGCCCAGCAGATCCTTGCCGATGGGCAGCATATCAAAGGTCTCCATATCCATGAAGTAGTACAGGTCGCCATCGTTGTAGCTGTACTGCATCTCCTTGCGCTCGACGAAGGCCTGCTCGAACTTGGCGGTGGGGTTGAAAGAGGTCTCGGTCACGCCGCCGGTGATGATGTTCTTCATCTTGGTGCGGACGAAAGCGGCACCCTTGCCGGGCTTGACGTGCTGGAACTCGACCACCTGCATGACCTTGCCTTCCATCTCGAAGGTAACGCCGTTGCGGAAATCACTGGCAGAAATCATTGCCATAAGAATCATCCTCCAAATAAAAAGTGTAAAAGTTTAGCTGATATATTTTACCCCATTCCCCCAGCTTTGGCAAGGGGGTTTACAGGGGAAATCTCCCATTTCGGCAGATTTTTTACTGAAAATCACAAAATAAGCAGTTCCTTTGGGGAAGCAGTGATGATCTCACAGCCGTCCTGCTGTAAAATCACCACGTCCTCAATGCGCACACCGAACCGTCCGGGCAGGTAGATGCCCGGCTCGCAGGACACCACCGCCCCCACGGGCATGACAGTTTCCTCGCCGGGGGAGAAGTTGGGACCCTCGTGGATCTCAAGACCCAGTGAGTGGCCCAGACTGTGGCCGAAAAACTCCCCGTATCCCGCCTGTTCAATGACGGTTCGGGCGGCCTCGTCCACCTGTTTGCCGGACACACCGGCCCGGGCGGCGGCGAGACCGGCAAGCTGGGCGTTCAGCACCGTTTGGTAAACCGTCGCCATTTCGTCGGTGGGAGTTCCCACCGCCACGGTGCGGGTCATGTCGGAGCAGTACCCCTCGTAAATGCAGCCGAAATCCAGCGTGATAAACATGCCCGGTCCAATGACCTGCCCGCCGGGGATGGCGTGGGGCATGGAACCGCTGGGTCCGGCGGCCACAATGGGGTCGAAGCTTGGCTTGCTTCCACCCAGAGACATCAACTCGTAGACCAAACGGGCGGCGATCTCACGCTCGGTGAGTCCAGGGCGGATAAAGTTCAGAAGATTGGAGAAGGCGCGGTCTGTGATGGCTTGGGCGCGGCGCATCAAAGTCAGTTCGCCCTCATCCTTGGATGCACGTAGTCTGCTGAGCAGGTCGGGAGCGGAAATCAGGGTGCAGGGCAGTTTGTCCTGCCACCGTTCCAGTCGGTCCACGCTGACCCGGTCGCTTTCAAAACCGACCAACTGCAGATTTTCAGCCTGCATGACCTGCGCAGTCAGGTCGAGGTGACCCCTGCCGCGGCCAACGCACTCCACGTGGGCATTTTGGATGGTGTTTTGTGCCGCTTCGATGTAACGGCTGTCGGTGAAATAGTGACATCCGCTGCGGGTGACAAGCACGGTGCCTTCGCCCTCAAACCCTACAGCGTAGCGCTCACCGGGCGCACTGACGATGAGCATGGCATCCAAGCCGTACTCAGGCAGGGCGGCAGCGATTTTTTCAATATGGTTCATTTCAGCGCCTCCCGGTAAATGCGTTTCATGGTGACGGCATCCTGCGCCTGAGTCCCGGCAGATTCGCAGATGAAAGTGGGACTCCAGTTCCGACGTGCCACTTCCTTTGCAAGGGGGAGCCAGTCCGGGCCGAAGCCGCCGTCTTCGTCAAAGGTGCGGTGGCACTTCTCGCCGCCGTTGGGAGTAAATTCGATGTGGGAGAAGTGGCTGTGAAAGCGGCTTGCCCGCTCCGCACCCAGCACCTGCTCCATACGGTCCAGAATACGCGCCATGGCCTCGGCCCCGTCGTCCGCGCCCAGAGAACGGGCGTACAGGTGACCGAAATCCACGCAGGGAACAAGACGCTCATCCAGACAGCAAAGCTCCAAAACCTCGTCCAGATCGCCCAGCTGATTGATTTTGCCCATGGTTTCGGGACACAGGGCAATGTGACCGAACCCCATATCGTCGCAGGCGGACAACACATATCGCAGAGAGGCAAGGGCGGTATCCAAAGCTTGGCGCCGGGTGCGCTTCATCAGGGCGCCGGAGTGGATTATGACGCGCTCTGCCCCCATCTGACCTGCTACAAGGCAGGCACCGGTGATGTAGCCGCAGGTTTTAGCAAGGCTGTCCGGGTCGGGGTTGGCGAGATTGATGAAGTAGGGGGCGTGAAGGGACAGGGCAATGCCGTGTTCCCGTGCCTGCTGTCCGACCTTGCGTGCGGTGTCCTCACCTACGTGGATGCCCTTGCCGCACTGGTACTCATAACAGTCCAGACCCAACTGCGCCAGCCACTTGGGAGCGTCGGCAGAGGACTTGCCGGGAAAGTTTTCCGCGTTGCCCGCAGGGCCGAATCGGGCGCTCACAGCGCGCCCCGCTTTCGGGCCGCAAGGCGGAAGGGAGTCTCCGCCCAGTAGCGGATGTAGCGGCCGGGATTGCCGGCAAGACGGATCGGCTCAATGAGCAGGGTGGTGACTCCGGAACGGTTGCCGCCCAGAATGTCGGTGAAGATCTGGTCGCCGGCGATGGCGGTCTGGGCGGGGGTGCGGCCGGTGCGCTCCATGGCGGCGAGAAAACCCGCACGCTTAGGCTTGCCCGCGTGGCCTACGAAGTCGATGCCCAGCTGACCGGCAAAGTTGCCGGGGCGGGTGGGTTTGCGGCTGTTGGACAGCAGGAACACCTGGACGCCGCCGGCCTCCATCTTCTGCCGCCATGCGATCAGTTCCGGGGTGGGGGAGGGGGTCTTATAGGGGACGAGAGTGTTGTCCAGATCCACCAGTAACAGGGTGATGCCCCGGGCGGTCAGCCGGTCGGGACGCACGTCCAGTATGCTTTTATAGTACGCCTTTGGAAACAGGGAAAAGGCCACAGGGCATACCTCCTTGTTCTACCCCGCGGGGCGGGGACATAATTTTATTCAGTATAACATTTTTTGGGAGTGGGGGCAAGTCTGTGGAAGATATGTTGTTGGTCATTACACCGCCCGGACGGCTTTCACAGCTTCGGCAGGAGTTTGTGCCGGCCCACCCGATCTACCGGGTGGGGCAGGGTGGACGGCTGTTTCGGGTCGGGCAGGTCAATCCCCGGGGCGGAGCCATGGTGCTGGATACCCGCGGTTTTGACGGCGGCGGGGATGTGACGGGTCTGTGCCGGCAGGTAGTGCATGAGTGCGGGATGCGGAACTTCTGCGCTGTGGTCTGCGGAGCGGCAGGTGCCGCACCCCAACAGCTGACAGGTGCGCTGGACGAGGTGCTGGCCCGCCGGAATATCGAGCTGTATGTACCGGAATACTGGGGACAGTACACAAAAAAGGCCCGGGTGCTGATCGGCTCGGCCCTGTCCGGGGGCAGTCTGACCTGCCGATTACAGGAGGCGGCGGAGCGCTTTGGCGGTCCGGAGCGGGTGGCCCTGCGCTTAGAGCGGTCGGCGGAGGACTTTTTTCTGCCCGCGCCGCAGGGCAGTGGAAAACCCCTGACCGGGCAGGAACTGTCGGAGCTGATGGGGCGGCTGAAGCCTGCGGTGTTCTTTTCCGATGAGCTGTGCGCCCGGTACTTTACCTACATGACAGGGGAGGGCGGAGCGCATTTCGTCCTCTTTGATGACGGGGACACCGTCCGGAAAAAACTGCAGGTGGCCCGTCGGCTGGGCGTTCACCGCGCGTTGGCCCGCCTTGAACAGGTGGAGGATCTGTAAATGCAATAACCCCCTTGGCCATGCGGCCAAGGGGGTCAACTGTTTTTACTTACATTTCCCGGCGGCCCTCCAGAGCGCGCATCAGGGTGGCGTCGTCGGCAAACTCCAGATGACTGCCCACGGGGATGCCGTAGGCAAGACGGGTGACCTTGACCTGAAACGGCTTGAGCAGGCGGGAGAGGTACATGGCAGTTGCCTCGCCCTCCGTGTCCGGGTTGGTGGCCATGATGACCTCGCTGACCGCGCCGGAGGAAACACGCTCCACCAGCGACTTGATGTGCAGGTCGTCGGGACCCACGTGGTTCATGGGGGAGATGACACCGTGCAGAACGTGGTACAGGCCGTTATACTCCCGGGAACGCTCCATGGCGATGACGTCCTTTGGCTCGGCCACCACGCAGATCACACTGCCGTCCCGGCGGGAGCTGGCACAGATGGAGCAGGGACCGTCGCCCTGAGTCAGGTTCTGGCACACGGGACAGCAGTGGATGGCCTTTTTTGCCTCTAAAATGGCCCGGGCGAAGGTCGCCGCCTCATCCTCAGTCAAGGACAGGACGTAAAAGGCCAGCCGCTGGGCGGATTTGGTTCCTACACCGGGCAGGCGGGCGAACTGCTCCACCAGAGCTTCAAGGGCAGGGGGGAAGTACTGCATCGTACACCTCCGAAAGAAAGGGTTGAAATCAGCCGCGCAGGGTGCGGATGGCGCCCTCGATGTCGGGCGCGCCGTAGACGGCGGAACCGGCCACCAGCACGTTGGCACCGGCCTCGATAACCAGGGGGGCGGTGTCGGGGGCGATGCCGCCGTCCACCTCCAACTCGCAGGCGGGGTTGTACTTGTTGATGATCTCGCGGACCTCGCGGATGGTGTCCAGCTGAGCGGGCATGAAAGCCTGACCGCCGAAGCCGGGTTCCACGGTCATGACCAGCACCAGATCCAGGTCCTCAATGTAGGGCAGGATAGCCTTGGCAGAGGTGATGGGGCGCAGGGCGACAGCCTTTTTTACCTTGCACTGGTCCATGATGCGCAGGGCCTCGGCAATGCGGGTGGGGTGGTCGGCCTCCAGATGGATGCTCAGCAGGTCGGCACCGGCCTTGGCAAACTGCTCCACATAGCGCACGGGCTTTTCGATCATCAGATGCACGTCCAGGAACATGTCGGTGCAGTTGCGCAGGGACTTGACCACGGGCATGCCGATGGACATGTTGGGGACGAAAGCACCGTCCATCACATCCACGTGGATGTAGTCGGCGGTGGCGATCTTCTTTACGTCGCGCTCCAGATTGGCGAAGTCGGCGGAGAGGATAGAGGGGGCGATCTTGATCATGGTAATGCTTCCTTTCGTTGTATAGGTGGCCGGACAGGTTTGCCCGGCATAGGATACAGGGCGCGGACAGTTGGGGGCGCGCCCCCAGCGGTGACGTCGGGGAGCGGGCAGCTCCGGGTCGACCCACGGACCGCCCTGCGGCCCGCAAGTCCGGCAGTCTGCCGCGTTTGAGATACCCGGCTGCCGGGGTGAATGCCCCGGCGGCCGGGAGATGTCATGTGACGATTTCCAACATTAAATGATACGCTTATAGGCGGGAAAAGTCAATTGTTTCCACACTTAACCTGTGTAATTTTTGCCGAAGACCCGGTCGTAGGTGATATACTCCATACTCTTGGCGAAGGGGGCGATGTCCTCGGTCAACTCCATGCCCAAACGCACATTGTAGATGGGGGTCACGGAATGGAAATCCCGCAGAAGCTCCATGTAGGGGGTGCGGGCCATGCCGGTGGACAGGGCCACGGAGTTCATAAGGTTATAGTCGCTGATGTGGTTGTTTTTCCGCCCGGGCATCAGGCCGGTGTCCAATTTGCGGTTGGAGTAGATGAGAAACGGCGTGGAGTACATCCGGGCAAGCTCATCATCGTCCAGACCGTCGTAGGAGTTGAACAGGCCGCTTTCGTTATAGGCAAGATAATTGCTACCCAGCGTGGGCATATGGTCGCCGAAGAAGACCAGCACCGTGGGCCGCTCGCGATTGTCGATCCACTTCGCCAGATCACCCAGCATCTTGTCCGCATCGTACAGACCCTGGGTGTAAGTAGTCAGGGCGGTGAGAGCGGGGGGACTGAGCCGGTCATTTTCCACCTCGATCTGAATGAGGGAGGGGTCGATGCCGTCGTAGGGCTGGTGGTTCTGCATGGTGATGGCGAAGAGGAACAGGGGGTCCTCGGTGTTGTCGGCGCAGTGGGTGATGGCCCGGAAGGTGGACTCGTCGGTGACAAAGCCGCGCTTGTACTCGGCGTAGATGGTACCGGCGATCTCATCCTGTCCCCAGAACTGGTCAAAGCCGATGTTGCCGTAGGCGCTGCTGCGGGAGTAGAAGTGCTTGTTGTAGGGATGCATGGCCACGGTGGTGTAACCGGCGTCCTTATAATTTGATACATAGGTGGAAATGGGCTGGGACACGTAGCGGTAGGGGGTGGGTACGCTGGGGATATAGTCACAGGTCAGACCGGTCAGCACGCCGAACTCCGGCCGCACCGTGCCGCCGCCGATGGCGGTGGTGTACAGGCTGCCGCTGATGGTGCGGGAGCTGCGCAGCAGCCGGTCATAATTGGGCAGAGGATTTTGGGAGAAGGTCGTACCCGGCAGGATGCGGGCATCGAAAAAGCTCTCGCTCAGGATGACAATGACGTCGAACTGTTCCGCGTCCTTGTCGGCGGGGACAGCTTCGTAGTCGGCCAGCATGGACTGCACGGTATCGGCATCGTACCCGGCGGGCTCCTGCACGTTCAGGCTGAGACAGTTGATGGTGAACGCACCCACAAAACCGTTGGCGGTATAATTGGAACTCTGCAGGGCGGAGTCAAAAACCGACATATTGAATTTACTTAACATAACGTCGGCCCGGTCGATGTTGGAACAGGGCAGCCACGCCAGCGCGGCAATCAGGACTGCCGCGGGCAGACGGATGAACCAGCGCAGGGGCAGACGGATATCCGTCAGGGCATAGAAAACCACTAAAAGCAGTAAAATCAGAGAGAAAACCCAAAAGAGTGGGGGGAGCTTGCCGCTGAGGAACTGGGACAGCTCCCCGGCGTGGGTGACCATTACGATGTCCTGCGGCACGAAATAATCGCCGTTCAGCGCCACCTTTGTAAAGTTTACATAAGAACAGATGATGGAGGTAAGACCGAGGATGGCTGCGGACAGCCAGACCCGGCGGCAAAGGAACAGCAGCACATGGCCCAGCAGGGCGATGACCACGATCTCGAAGCACACCGCCCCGGGGAAGTTCTGCCAAAAGGCCCGCAGCGGCGTGAGATGCCCGCTGAAATTCATGTAGTCCATTAGCAGCAGACACAGGGCGCAGAAAAAGGGCAGGCTGACCCATGCCAGCACCCGGGGGAACTTGCGCGTGCGCAGCGCGGCTGTGGCGGTATGAAGTTTTTCACGAAGCTTGCCCATAGGCGTACCCCTTTCGGCTTGTGCATGCGAAGTAGCTTTCATTATATCAAAAGGCACAGGAAAATGCAAATGCCCGTGGATGTGGTCCCGGCCTGTATTTCTGCCCTTAAAACATTGACAATTCAGGCCAAAGCGGATATTATTATTTTTAATCTGTCTTGAATTGCACCAAGGAGTTGAATGTCATGAAAAAGACCTTTGTGAACAAGGCTCAGCTGGAGGCTATTGCCGCTGAGTACCCCACCCCGTTTTACCTCTACGACGAGCAGGGCATCCGGGAAAACGCCCGCCGGCTGAACGCCGCCTTTGCCTGGAACCCCGGCTTTAAGGAGTACTTCGCCGTCAAGGCTACCCCCAACCCGCAGATTTTGAAGATCCTGCATGAAGAGGGCTGCGGCACCGACTGCTCCTCCCTGACCGAGCTTATCATGTCCGACCGCTGCGGCTTCAAGGGCGGGGAGATCATGTTCTCCTCCAACGACACTCCGGCGGAAGAGTTCAAGCTGGCTGCCGAGCTGGGCGCCACCATCAATCTGGACGACATCACCCACATTGATTTTCTGAAGGACACCATCGGCTACATCCCCAAGAAGGTCTGCTGCCGCTACAATCCCGGCGGTGTGTTTACTTTGGGCGAGAGCAAAGAGGGCTTTCAGGTCATGGATAACCCCGGCGACGCCAAGTACGGCATGACCCGTGAGCAGATCTCCGAAGCCTACAAGCGCATGAAGGAGCTGGGCGCGGAGGAGTTCGGTATCCACGCCTTCCTTGCATCCAACACCCTGTCCAACGACTACTATCCCGCCCTGGCCCGCATCCTGTTCCAGCTGGCTGTGGAGCTGAAGGAGGAAACCGGCTGCCACATCACCTTCATCAACCTGTCCGGCGGCGTGGGCGTGCCTTACAAGCCCGAGCAGACCGAAAATGACATCGCCGTCATCGGTGAGGGCGTGCGCAAGGCTTACGAGGAAGTACTAATTCCCGCCGGCATGGGCGACGTGTCCATCTGCACCGAGCTGGGCCGCTTCATGCTGGCGCCCTACGGCGTGCTGGTCACCCGGGCCACCCATGAGAAGCACACTTATAAGGAGTACATCGGTGTGGACGCCTGCGCGGCCAACCTGATGCGCCCGGCCATCTACGGCGCTTATCACCACATCACCGTCATGGGCAAGGAGAACGAACCCTGTGACCACAAGTACGACGTGACCGGCGCCCTGTGCGAAAACTGCGACAAGTTCGCCGTGGACCGTATGCTGCCCCGCATTGATAAGGGCGACCTGCTGGTCATCCACGATGCCGGCGCCCACGGCCACGCCATGGGCTATCAGTACAACGGCCGCCTGCGCTCGGCCGAGATCCTGCTGCAGCCGGACGGCTCCACCCGCCTGATCCGCCGGGCCGAGGTGCCGGAGGACTACTTCGCCACCGCCATTTGGGACTGAGGAGCAAACCATGAACGTTGTGGCTCAGGCGGCGCTGATTTTCGGCGTATGCCTTGCGGGTGAGGCCATCGCCGCCATCCTGCCGGTCAACTTCCCCGCCAGTGTCATTGCGCTGATTTTGCTGACCATCCTGCTGATGACCCGGGTGGTCAAACCCCGGCATATCGAGGGGCTGTCCAATGTAATGCTGGCCAATATGGCACTTGTGTTCGTGCCGGTCTGCACCAGCGTGATGGATAAGTTTGTTTACATAAAACCGTATCTATTACCCTTTCTGCTTATCTGTGTGGCCACCACCCCGGTGGTATTTCTGGTCACGGCGTGGACGGTGCAGCTGGTGCTGAAGCTCCAGCGCAGAAAGGGGGCGAAGGACCATGCTTAAAACCCTGGCCTCCACCCCTGTGTTTGGACTGACCCTGACTGTGCTGGCCTTCTGCTTTGGCCGCTGGGTACAGAAAAAGACCAAATTTGTGCTGTGCAATCCGCTGGTCATTGCGGTGGCCTGCATTATCATTTTCCTGTCCGTCACCGGCATTCCCTATTCCGACTTTGCCCGCGGCGGCGACATCATCAACATGATGCTGGGGCCTGTGACGGCGGTGCTGGCGCTGAATGTCTACAACCAGCGCAGGGTGCTGGGGGAGTACTTCTGGCCGGTACTGATCGGCTGCCTTGTGGGCAGCGCGGTGAGCCTGTTTGGTGTGCTGGCCCTGTGCAGACTGATGGGCGTTGACCGGATGATGACCATGTCCCTCATGCCAAAAAGCTGTACTTCCGCCATCGCCATTGCCATCGCGGAAAGCCACGGCGGTGATGCGGGCATCGCCTCAGCAGGCGTGCTGGCGGCGGGTATCGTCGGCGCAGTATTTTCGCCCCTGTTTATCAGGATATTCCGCATCAAAGACCCGGTCGCACAAGGCTTGGGTATCGGCGCGTGCAGCCACGCCCTCGGCACTACCAAGGCTATGGAACTGGGCGAAGTTCAAGGTGCCATGAGCAGCATTGCCATTTGCGTGTGCGGCATCATTTCCAGCGTGCTGGCGCTGTTTGTGTAACGAAAGAGAGGAGAATTATCATGACTGCTTATCAGGAAGAATTTATTACCTTTATGGTGCGCTCCGGCGTGCTGACTTTTGGCGACTTTACAACCAAGTCCGGCCGCAAGACTCCCTACTTCATCAACACCGGCAACTACAAGACCGGCGCACAGGCAGCCCGTCTGGGCGACTACTACGCCGCCTGCATTCAGGAGAATCTGCCTGAGGGTATCACCGCCCTGTTTGGCCCTGCCTACAAGGGTATTCCCCTGGCTGTGACCGCTGCCGCTTCCCTGTACCGCAACTACGACCGTGACCTGCCCTACTGCTTCAACCGCAAGGAGGTCAAGGACCACGGCGAGGGTGGCTCCATGGTGGGCTACAAGCCTCAGAACGGCGATGATATCGCCATCATCGAGGACGTGGTCACCGCCGGTACTGCCGTGCGCGAGACCATTGAGCTGTTCAAGCATGTGGCTGATGTGAATCTGAAGGCCCTGTTCGTGTCCGTGGACCGCATGGAGCGCGGCACCGGCGACTGCACCACGTTGGACGAGCTGCGCCGTGACCACGGCATTGCCGTCTACCCCATCGTTACCGTGCGTGACATCATTGCCTACCTCCACAACCGCCCCATCGACGGCAAGGTCTACATCGATGACGAGATGAAGGGCAAGATGGAGGCATATCTGGCCGAGTACGGCCCCCGCGCCTGAGCAAAGGGGTGTTTCATGGCAGCGCAGGACGGAAAACTGCATAGCGGACACCGCAGCCGGGTCAAGCAGGAGTTCCGTCAGCGGGGCCTTGATGCTCTGCCCGAGCATCGCGTATTGGAACTGCTGTTGTTCTATGCCATTCCGCAGGGGGACACCAATGCCCTTGCCCACCGGCTGATCGAGCGGTTCGGCTCCCTGTCCGGGGTGCTGGATGCGTCGATCGAGGATCTGTGCGCCGTACCGGGAGTGGGGGAACATACCGCGACCCTGCTGCGTATGATACCCGGTCTGTGCGGGCGCTACGTAGCCAGCCGCAGCCGCGTGGACGGCATTGTGGACAGCTCTGAACGGGTGCGTGAGGTGCTGGAACCCTACTTCTTCGGCGCCCGCAACGAGATGGTCTATCTGCTGTGTCTGGACGGCAAGCACAAAGTGCTGGGTGTGCGCAAGATCACCGAGGGGACGGTTAACGCCGCCGAGGTGACCACCCGCCGCATTACGGAGGAGGCCATGAGCCTGCGCGCCAGCGCTGTCATTCTGGCCCATAACCACGTCAGCGGACTGGCCCTGCCATCTCAGGCGGACCAGTCCACCACCCAGTACCTCAAACAGGTGCTGGCACCCATTGGCATCGAGCTTTTGGACCACGTGGTGTTCTGCGACGACGATATGGTGTCCATGCGGGAAAGCATGATGATTTGAAAGCTGACGGTCCGGATCCGCCCCGCGGATCCGGACCTTTTGTGGTATTTTGCCCAATCGTACAGAGGTTTTGTCTGTCTTGACACGCGCTTTTTCCAAATATGTAAAAAGGCGGGAAACATCGTTGACTTTACTATAGTGATGTGCTAAACTGGTGAAGTGAATTTCCGTAAGGAGGGCATTGTCATGCCGAAAAATGAGATCCGATACGCCAACGATTTATATAAAGCCATCCTGTGTCTGGAGACAGAGGAGGAGTGCAGACGTTTCTTTGACGATATCTGCACCATCCCCGAGATCGAGGCCCTGGCACAGCGGCTGGAGGTGGCCAAGAAACTGTTTGAGGGTAAGCGCTACGCCGAGGTCAATCAGCTGACCGGGGCCAGCACCGCCACCATCTGCCGGGTGAGCAAAAGTTTGAACTACGGCGACGGCGGCTACCGCACCGTGCTGGAACGCTGTGCCAAGGAGGACTGACCATGTTTGACGAGAGCATTCTGAAAAGCGAAGAGCGGGTGATTTTCGCCCTGCGCAGCCTGTACAGCAAGCAAGGATACCGCCGGTTCAGAATGAACAAGTTTGAGGAGTACGACCTGTACTCCAAGAACAAGGATTTTCTGGTGTCCGACTCGGTCATTACCTTTACCGACACCAACGGCAAGCTCATGGCCCTGAAGCCGGACGTGACCCTGTCCATCATCAACAACATGGTGGACGAGGGCGGCGTGCAGCGCTACTACTACAACGAAAACGTCTACCGCGTGTCTGCCAACTCCCGCAGCTATCAGGAGATCATGCAGACCGGGCTGGAGTGTATCGGCGACATCACCGATACCGACGTGTTCACCGTGGTGGAGCTGGCACTGAAAAGTCTGGAGATCGTAGGGGAGGAATTCGTGCTGGACCTGTCCCATGTGGGTCTTGTGCAGGCCCTGATGGAGGAGTACGAGGTCGCTCTGCCTCTGCGGGACAAAGTGCTGCAGGCCCTGACCGAGAAGAACGAAGGGCTGCTGGAGTCCTGCTGCAATGACCGTCAGCTTGAGGTCATGCGGTGTTTGGTCAAGTCTTACGCCACTCCCGATGAGGCGTTGACCGCCATCCGCAGCTACGCCTGGCGGGAGGCTTCTGCCAAGGCGGTGGGCGAGCTGGAGGCTATTTGCAGTTACGTCCACTCCATCGGCTATGGCGACAGCATCCGGCTGGACTTCTCGCTGGTCAATGCCACCGGCTACTACAGCTCCATCATCTTCAAGGGCTTCGTCAGCGGCATCACCTCCCGGGTCCTGTCCGGCGGCCGGTACGATATGCTTATGCGCAAGATGGGCAAGCAGGCCGGTGCCATCGGCTTTGCCGTGTATCTCGACGCCATCGAGCAGCCCCTGTGCAAGCCTGAGTTTGCCGGTAACAAGCAGTTTATCAACATCGCCCTGCCCAAAGGCCGTCTGGGCGAGAAGGTCTACGATATGTTCGAGCGGGCAGGTTTTCCCTGTGAAGCCATCCGGGAACCCAACCGCAAGCTGATATTTGAAAATGCCGAGCTGGGCCTGCGCTTTTTCTGGGTCAAGCCCTCCGACGTGGCCATCTACGTGGAGCGGGGCGCGGCGGACATCGGCGTGGCGGGCAAGGATATCCTGCTGGAGTACGAACCCGACGTATTCGAACTGCTGGACCTGAACATGGGCAAGTGCCGCATGGCGGTGGCGGCCAAGGCCGACTTTGTGGACGACCCCTCGTCCACCCTGCGCGTGGCCACCAAGTTTGCCAACATTGCCCGCAAGTACTACGCTTCCCGGTCCCGGGACATCGACATCATCAACCTGAACGGCTCCATCGAAATTGCCCCTATTCTGGGCCTGTCTGACGTGATCGTGGACATTGTGGAAACGGGAAAAACCTTGGTGGAGAACGACCTGCAGGCATTTGAGACCATTGTGCCCATCAGCGCGCGACTCATCGCCAACAAAGCGAGCTTCAACTTTAAGACCGAACAGATCGAGGGCATCCGTGCCGGTCTGCAGCGGGAGGTAAAGACCAATGATTAAGATCATGGAATACGGTCAGCTCTCCCGGGACGAGATATTCGCCCGGCAGGAGAGCGCGGTGGACGTGTCCGCCATCGTGTCCGACATCATCGAAAAGGTACGTACCGGCGGTGACCGTGTGGTGCTGGACTATTGCAGGCAGTTTGACAAGGCAGAGCTTTCTGCCCTTGAAGTGACTGCAGAGGAAATCGACGAGGCCTTTGCGGCGGTGGAACCTAAATTTCTGGACATTTTGCGTACGGCTGCAGATAATATCCGCGACTTCCACAAGCGGCAGATCCGCAACGGCTTTATCATCAACGACAAGGACGGCATCGTCACCGGACAGAAGGTGACCCCCATCGAAAAGGTGGGCCTGTACGTCCCCGGCGGCACCGCCGCCTACCCCTCCACCGTGCTGATGGACAGCATCCCTGCCAAGCTGGCGGGATGCCGAGAGATCTGCATCGCCACGCCCCCGGGCGCGGATGGCAAAATCAATCCTGTCATTCTGGCAGCGGCCAAAATTGCCGGCGTGGACCGCATCTTCAAGATGGGCGGCGCCCAGGCGGTGGCGGCACTGGCCTACGGCACCGAGAGCGTACCCAAGGTGGACAAAATCGTGGGCCCCGGCAACGCCTTTGTGGCGGAGGCCAAGCGGCAGGTCTTTGGCCGGGTGGCCATCGACATGATTGCCGGCCCCAGCGAGATTTTGGTCATTGCCGACGGCAACAGCAACCCCGCTTTCGTGGCGGCGGATCTGCTCAGCCAGGCGGAGCACGACAAGATGGCCTCCGCCGTGCTGGTCACCGACAGCCGCAAGCTGGCCGATGCGGTGGCGGCGGAGATCGAAGTGCAGCTGGAGCAGCTGCCCCGGCGTGACATTGCCCGCGCCTCCATCGACAACAACGGCAAGATCATCGTGGCGGACAATCTGGATGATGTGTTCGCCGTGGCAAATGAAATTGCCCCGGAGCATCTGGAACTGTGCGTGGACGACCCCTTTGCCTATCTGGACAAGGTGGAAAACGCCGGCAGCATTTTTATGGGCCGCTACTGCCCGGAGGCGTTGGGCGACTACTACAGCGGCGCAAATCACACTCTGCCCACTTCCGGCACCGCCCGGTTTTCCTCGCCCCTGTCGGTGGACGATTTTGTCAAGAAGACCCAGTACACCTACTACACCAAAAATGCACTCTTGCGCGTAGCGGAGGACATCGCCTACTTTGCGGAAAAAGAGGGCCTGTCCGCCCACGCCAGAAGTGCCACCATCCGGTTGGGAAGTGAAAACAAATGAGCCAATTCCTTAACCCGCGGTTTGCCGCCCTGAAGGAGTACACCCCCGGCGAGCAGCCTCAGGATAAACAATACATCAAACTGAACACCAACGAGTCGCCATTTCCCCCTTCGGATAAGGTGGTGCAGGCGGTGAATGCCGGACAGGTCCGGGACCTGCGGCTGTACTGCGACCCCGACTGCACCAGGCTGAAAAAGGCCATGGCACAGCGGTTTGGGGTGAAAGAAAACAATATCTTCCTGTCCAACGGCTCGGATGACATTCTGAACTTCTGCTTCATGGCCTACGGCGCGCGCGGAGCGGCCTTTGCCGACATTACCTACGGCTTCTATGAGGTATTTGCCAAACTCCATGGGGTGGAAGCGGAGATCGTCCCCCTGAAAGAGGACTTCAGCCTTGATGTGCAAGGCTTCAAGGGCAAAAACAAGCTGGTGGTCATCGCCAACCCCAATGCACCCACGGGCCTGTGTCTGGATTTGGCGGTCGTCGAGGACATCGTCCGCTCCAACCCCAACAGCGTTGTGGTGGTGGACGAGGCCTACGTGGATTTCGGAGGCGAGAGCTGTTATCGGCTTATTGACCGCTATGACAATCTGGTGGTCTGTCAGACCTTTTCCAAGTCCCGCAGTCTGGCGGGCGGCCGGCTGGGCTTTGCCTTTGCCTGCCCCGCCCTCATTGCCGATCTGGAGAAGATCAAGTACTCCACCAATCCCTACAACATCAACCGCCTGACCCAGGCGGCGGGCCTTGCGGTCATGGAGGATGACGGCTACTACATGGACAACTGCCGGCGTATCATGGACAACCGCGCCTTCGCGGTGGAGCAGTTGGAGAAGCTGGGTTTTGAGGTATTGCCCTCCAAGGCTAACTTCATCTTTTGCCGCAGCGATCGCATTGGCGGCAAGCAGCTGTATCAGCGGCTGAAAGAGAAGGGTATTTTGGTGCGCCATTTTGACAAGGCGCGCATTTCCGACTTTGTCCGCATCACCATCGGCACCCATGAGCAGATGCAGGCGCTGGTGGAAGCAGTAAGCGAATTGTTAGGAGAATGAGCATGAGAACAGCTGAACTGAAACGAACCACCAAGGAGACAGACATTTGGCTCCGTCTGAATGTGGACGGAACCGGCGAGAGCACCATCGACTCCGGCTGCGGTTTTCTGGACCACATGCTGACCCTGTTTGCCAAGCACGGTCGCTTTGATCTGGAGGTCACCTGTAAGGGTGATACCTACGTGGACTACCACCACACGGTGGAGGATATCGGCATCTGTCTGGGTAATGCCTTCGCCGAAGCGCTGGGGGAGAAACGGGGCATTATCCGCTACGGTGATACCACCCTTGCCATGGACGAGAGCCTGATTTTGACCGCGGTGGACTTCTCCGGCCGGGGCGGCTGCTACTACGCACTAAACATCCCCACCCAAAAGGTGGGGGATTTTGACACAGAGCTGTGCGAGGAATTCTTCATCGCCTTTGCCCGTCAGGCGGGGCTGACCCTGCACCTGCGGCAGCTGGCGGGAAGCAATTCCCACCACATTATTGAGGGGACCTTCAAGTCCGTTGCCCGGAGCCTGAAAAAGGCTGTGGCCATCGACCCGGCCTTTGCCAACGAAGTCCCCTCCACCAAGGGAGTGCTGTAATGGTAGCCATCGTTGATTACGGAGTGGGCAACCTCTTTTCGCTGGTGTCCTCCCTGCGTGCCATCGGGCAGGAAGCGGAAGTGACAAGCGACCCTGCGGCCATTCGTGCTGCCGACCGGGTCATCCTGCCCGGCGTGGGCGCTTTTGGCGACGCGGTGGAAAAGCTCAACGCCAGCGGCCTGCGGGACGTGGTACTGGAGTGTGCCGCGGCGGGCAAACCCCTGATGGGTATCTGCCTTGGCATGCAGATGCTGTTTGAAAAGAGCTTTGAGTTCGGCGAGCATGAGGGCTTGGGTCTGTTGAAGGGACAGGTCGTCCCTATGGAAGGGCGGCTGCCTGCGGGGTTGAAAATCCCCCACATCGGCTGGAACGCCCTGCGGTTTGAGAAAGAAAGTCCTCTGTTCCGATATATCGGGGAGGGGGACTGCGTGTACTTCGTCCACTCTTTCTACGCCGAGGGCTGCGCTGACAGCCTGATCGCCGACACCGAGTACGGCAGACCCATCACTGCCGCCGTGCAGCGGGACAACGTGTTCGGCTGCCAGTTCCACCCGGAAAAGAGCGGCAGCGTGGGACTGAATATTCTGAGAGCCTTTTGTGAGGTATAAATATGGAGCTGTTTCCTGCCATTGACCTGTATGAGGGTAAAGCTGTGCGCCTTTATAAGGGCGACTATGACAATATGACCGTGTACAGCGATGATCCCATTGAAATTGCCCGGGATTTCGTTGCCTGCGGGGCTAAAAATGTCCACCTTGTGGATCTGGAGGGCGCCCGGGACGGCACCACCCCCAACCTGCCCATCGTGGAGCGGATCGCCAAGGAGACGCCCCTGTTCACCGAAATTGGCGGCGGCATCCGCAGTCTGGACACGGTGCGTACCTATATCGAGGCCGGGGTAGACCGGGTGATTTTGGGTACTGCCGCCGTCACCGACCGGGCATTCCTGCTGGCGGCACTGGAACGTTACGGCGACAAAATTGCCGTGGGTGTGGACATCAAGGACGGCTACGTGGCCATTAAAGGCTGGCTGGAGAAGTCTCGGTACACCTGCTTTGATTTTTGTCAGCAGATGCAGGACATCGGGGTCAAAACCATCATCTGCACCGATATCTCCAAGGACGGCGCCATGCAGGGGACGAATATCGACCTGTACCGGCAGCTGAATGGGCAGTTTGATATTTCCTTTACCGCTTCCGGCGGCGTGTCGGGGATGGAGGACATCGTCGCCCTGCGCGATATGGGCATGTCTGCCGCCATCATCGGCAAGGCGTACTACATCGGTGCTATCGACCTGCGCCGGGCGTTGGAGGTGGCGAAATGATCACCAAGCGCATTATTCCCTGTCTGGACGTAAAGGACGGAAGAGTTGTAAAGGGAGTCAACTTTGCAAACCTCAGCGATGTATCTTCCCCCGTGGAGCTGGGCAAGTACTACAGCGACTGCGGGGCGGACGAGCTGGTGTTCTACGACATTACCGCCTCCAGCGAGGGCAGAAAGCTGTTCACCGACATCCTGCGTCAGGTAGCCGAGCAGATCTTCATTCCCCTGACCGTGGGCGGCGGCATCAACACCATTGAGGATTTTGACCGGGTACTCAAGTGCGGCGCGGACAAGGTCAGCGTCAACTCCGGTGCTATCCGCAACCCCGACCTCATTGGTCAGGCGGCGGAGAAGTACGGCAGTCAGTGCGTAGTGCTGTCCGTGGACGTCAAGCGGGTGGACGGCCAGTTCCGGGTATTTGCCAAGGGCGGCCGGGAGGACACGGGAATGGAGGCCATCTCGTGGATTCGGGACTGTGTGGCCCGGGGCGCCGGTGAGGTGGTGGTCAATTCCATCGACACCGACGGCGTGAAGGGCGGCTTTGACATCGAACTGCTGAAAATCGTGGAGGCTGCCGTGGACGTGCCGGTCATCGCCTCCGGCGGCGCCGGCTGTATCGAGGACTTCATTACCCTGTTTCGGGAAATTCCGGACATGGATGCGGGCCTTGCGGCCTCTATTTTCCACTTCGGTCAGGTGAAGATCGCCGACCTGAAGCGGGAACTGCATCGGGCCGGCATTGTAGTAAGACAATAATCGGGAAAGGAACGAATGACCGTGATCAATATCGAAGAACTGAAATTTGACGAAAAGGGCCTGATCCCTGCCGTGGTGGTGGACAGCCTTTCCAAGAAAGTGCTGACCGTGGCCTATATGAACCGGGAGAGCCTTGCCATCTCCATGGAAAAGGGGCTGTGCTGCTTCTACAGCCGCTCCCGGCAGGAGCTGTGGCTGAAAGGGGAGACCAGCGGCAACTTCCAGCACATTGTCTCCATCACCGCCGACTGCGACAAGGACGCGCTGGTGGTCATGGTGGAAAAGGATGGCCCCGCCTGCCATCTGGGTACCGACAGCTGTTTCAATTACCCCGTCTATCAAAGCGAGGAGCGCAGCGAGTTCTCCATGGACGGCCTTTATGACCTGCTGGTGTCCCGCAAGCAGCTGCTGCCCGAGGGGTCCTATACCACCTATCTGTTCCAGAAGGGTATCGACAAGATTTTGAAGAAGGTGGGCGAGGAGTGTACCGAGGTCATCATCGCCGGCAAGGCCAACGACAAGAAAGAAACTGTCTATGAAATTGCCGACCTTGCCTACCACGTGATGGTGATGATGGTGGAGATGGGCATCTGCGTGGACGATGTGCGCAGGGAACTGGCCTCCCGCCACGTCATTGACCACAAGGTCAAGCAGGAGAAGATGACGGGAAATGATTAAGACAAATTTCCACACCCACACTATCTACTGCGATGGGAAAAGCACCCCGGAAGAGCTGGTAAAGGCTGCAATGGAGAAAGGCTTTACACACATTGGATTTTCAGGGCATAGCTACCTTGAGATTGATAAGGATTTCGCTATGGACGACGCCGACCAGCGCAAGTACTGGGATGACATCCATGCCCTGAAAGAACAGTATCGTGACAAGCTGCACATCTTCTGCGGCCTGGAGCAGGATTGCTATTCCCCCCCGCCCAAGCTGCCCTATGACTATCTCATCGGCTCGGTCCACCACGTGGAAAAGGACGGGGCCTACCCTATGACCGACGGCTCTCTGGAGCAGGAGCGGCAGGTGCTGGATACGTGGTACGGCGGCGACTTCGACGCCTTTGCCAGGGACTATTTTGAAGTGGTTGGCAAGGTGCTGGACATGACCGGCGCGGACATCATCGGCCACATCGATTTGGTCATGAAGAACTGCGAGAAGAAAGGCTATCAGCCCACGGAAAACTTCCTGGACTATGCCTATGCGGCGGTGCAGAAGCTGCTGCCCTACGGCAAACCCTTTGAGATGAACACCGGCGCCATGGCCCGGGGACACCGCACCACGCCCTATCCCCACCCGGACATCCTGAGGATGATCTATGAGGGGGGCGGAAGCATCATGTTCAACTCCGACTGCCACGATGCTGCGAAGCTGGATTGCGGACTTGAACAGTGTGTGGCCCTTGCGAAAGACGTTGGCTTCCGGGAACATGTTATTTTTACCTCAAAAGGCTTTGAAACAGTCGAATTGTAAAGTAAAACGCCCTGTCGCTATTGACAGGGCGTTTTTGCATGGCGGGAGAAAATTTTTCAAAGAAAAAGCTCTTTTACACCTATTAAATATGTGATATAATAGAATACCAAAATTCACAAAAGGCCTTGCAATCGAACAAACATTCTAGTAAAATAAACAGGTCAGAGAACAAGTGTTCTCTGACCTGCTGACGGGATTTTATTTCAGGAAAACTTCGATAACGGGGATCAGGGTATCCGGCTTCATGGGGGGCAGATTGAAGTACAGGCAGTTGGCATCATCTGGCTCACCGTCCAGAATGTCGCGGTTGCGGGTGCCGCCGGCGTAATACTTCAGCTCACTGCCGTCATGCAGGAACTGAGCGTACTCCACCTTGTCCACCAGACCGGGCATGGTCAGCACGGGGAAGGGATACTCCTTCAGGTGGATGTACAGACGCTTGCCGTCCGCGCTCTGGGTCAGGGCGGTGCCGTTGGGTGCCTTGAACTCCGGCTCGGCCATGGTACAGCCGTGGATGGCCCGGGCGTTCAGCCGCATCCAGTCGGCATAGACCTTCATGGCGTTCTCGGCCCGGGCGTCCAAACAGCCGCGACCGGTGGGGCCAACGTTCATGATGAGGTTGCCGCCCAGTGCCACGGTGTTGATCAGCAGGTTGATGAGTGTCTCGGGATCCTTCCAGGTCATCTCATCCCGGAAATAACCCCAGGAGCCGGAGAAGGTCTGGCAGGACTCCCACACCACCAGCTCGCCGGTCTTGGGATGGCGGGGCCACTCGGTGGGCTGGATCTGCTCGGGAGTGAACAGGTCCTGCTCAATGTCGGCGCGGTTGTTGATGATGATGTTGGGCTGCAGAGAACGGACGGTCTCGATCAGCTTTTCGGACTCCCACTGCTCTTTGCCCTTCAGACCGCGGTTCTGCATCCAGGGGAAGAAGTTTTGCCCGTTGTAAGAGGGGGTAAAGCTGCTTTCGCTGGGATAGGAGAAGTCCATCCACAGAATGTCGATCTGACCGTAGTTGCTCATCAGCTCGGTGAGCTGGTCACGCATGTACTGGGCATAAACCCGGATATCGCGGCCACGATCCTGCTCCTCGGCGTCGGCGTCCTTGCGGCGGGGATGGCTGCGGTCGATGGTGTAGTGAGGATGGTGCCAGTCCAGCAGGGAATAGTAGATACCGATACGCAGACCCTCGGCACGGAAGGCGTCCACATACTCCCGCACCAGATCACGGCCGCAGGGGGTGTTGGTGGATTTGTAGTCGGTGTACTTGCTGTCGAACAGGCAGAAGCCCTCGTGATGCTTGGCGGTGAACACGGCATACTTCATGCCGGCGGCCTTGGCCTGACGGGCCAGCTCCCTGGCGTCGAACAGATCGGGGTCGAAGTGGTCAAAGTACTTGTCGTACTTTTCCTCGGAGATCATTTCCTTCGTTTTGATCCACTCATGTCGGGCGGCCACGGAGTACAGGCCGAAGTGAATGAACATACCGAAGCGATCCAGGGTGAACCAGGAGGTATCACCGGGCGTTTTCTTGGTTTGATAGCTTGACAAAGGGAACACATCCTTTCTCGTTTTTCTTCATTGTACCATGGCGGCAGGTGGAAAAACATGGGGATATGGCATAAAAACATGGATATTGGGGTGATTTTATGGCACTGCGCGACATGATGAAGGGGTTCAACGATATTTCCGTGAGCATTTCTCAAATGCTGTATGTGAAGTTGGACAACCGTTGGAACAGCAGGTTTGCCCGGGTGAATTTCTCCAGAATTTACTACGTGTGCAAGGGTGAGGCGGACGTGGTCTGCAACGGCAAGAGCGTCCACCTGACCCCGGGGCATATCTATTTCATCCCGGCCTGTTCGGAGTTTTCCTACGCCTGCGCGGAGTATATGGAAAAGCTGTATATCCACGTAAGCGTGCTGCAGAATAACCGTTATGACCTGTTCTCCCGGCTGAAGGATTGCGTGGTCCTGCCCGGATTGGATGGAGAGGAGATCAAGCGCCTGTGCCACTGCGCCAACTCCGCCGATGTCAATGACATTCTTTATTTGAAAGCCCATCTGCACGCCCTGCTGATGCAGGTGGTGGAGAAAAGCGGGGTGGATCTGGGCCGCCCCGAGGTCTATTCGCCCCTGACCGAGCGGGCCATGGACTACATCGAGCAGGATCTGCACTGCGGCCTGACGGTCAAACAGGTGGCAGATGGCCTGCACGTGTCCGAGGACAAGCTGCAGCGCGCCTTCCGGCAGGATCTGCATATTGGGGTGGGACGCTACATTACCGAGCGGGTGCTGTATGCGGCGGAAGAGCGCCTGCGTATGAGCGATGAAAGTGTCTGCGCCATCAGCGAGTGGCTGGGCTTCTGCGATCAGTTCTATTTTTCACGGCGGTTTGCCGACTACTTTGGCGTGTCCCCGCGCCGATACCGAAAACAGATCACTATGGGTCAGCCGGTGGAACTGGATTGATCCGTTTATACCAAAAACAGGAGGTGAGGATATGGAGCAGAATCAGATACCCTTTCGTGTGGTGTCCGACTATCGACCCTCGGGCGACCAGCCACAGGCCATCGAGGCGTTGGCTCAGGGCATTGAGCTTGGTCTGGATGAACAGACCCTGCTGGGTGTGACCGGTTCGGGCAAGACCTTTACCATGGCCAAAATCATCGAAAAGGTCCAGCGGCCCACCCTGGTGCTGGCCCACAACAAGACTCTGGCCGCCCAGCTGTATGCCGAGTTCCGGGAGTTTTTCCCCGACAATGCGGTGGAGTATTTCGTATCTTACTATGACTACTACCAGCCGGAGGCCTATATCCCTCACACTGACACCTTTATCGAGAAAGACTCGTCCATCAACGACGAGATCGACCGACTGCGCCTGTCCGCCACCGCCTCTTTGATGGAGCGGCGGGACGTGATCGTGGTGTCCTCCGTGTCCTGCATCTACGGTCTGGGTGAGCCGGCGGACTTTGCCCAGATGATGGTGTCCCTGCGTGTGGGCAGTGTCATCAAAATCGAAGATCTGCTGAAAAAGCTGGTGGATATCCGCTACGAGCGCAACGACATCGCCTGGGAGCGCAACAAGTTTCGCGTCCGGGGAGATACGGTGGAGATCTGGCCCGCCTACTGGAAGGATACCGCCCTGCGGGTGGAGTTCTTCGGAGACGAGATCGACCGCATCAGCGAGGTGAACGTGGTCACCGGGGCGCCTGTCCGGCGGCTCATCAACGTGCCGGTGTGGCCCGCCACCCACTACGTCACCCCCAAGGAGAAGATGGATGCCGCCATTCAGGAGATCTACCGCGAGATGGAGGAGCGGGTGGCATTCTTTGAGTCCACCGACCGCCTGGTGGAGGCCCAGCGACTGAAACAGCGTACCATGTACGACATCGAGATGATGCAGGAACTGGGCTACTGCTCCGGCATCGAGAACTACTCCCGGGTCATTGACGGCCGGCCGGTGGGGTCCCCGCCCCACACTCTTCTGGACTACTTTCCGGAGGATTTTGTGCTGTTTATCGACGAAAGCCACGTGACCCTGCCTCAGGTGCGGGCCATGTACAACGGCGACCGGGCGCGAAAGAACAGCCTTGTGGAGTACGGTTTCCGCCTGCCCTGCGCCTATGATAACCGCCCGCTGAAGTTTGAGGAATTTGAGGACCGGGTGCACCAGCGGGTGTACGTGTCTGCCACCCCCGGCCAGTATGAGCGGGAGCGGTCGGGGCAGATCGTGGAACAGCTCATCCGACCTACGGGTCTTTTGGATCCGGAAGTGGAAGTGCGTCCGGTGGAGGGACAGATCGACGACCTGATGGCCGAGATCAACGACCGTGCCGGGCGCAGCGAGCGGGTGCTGGTCACCACCCTGACCAAGAAGATGGCGGAGGATCTGACCGGCTTTTTGCAGAACGCGGGCATCCGTGTGCGCTATATGCACCACAGTGTGGATACCGTGGAGCGCATGGAGATCATCCGGGATCTGCGATTGGGCAAGTTTGACGTGCTGGTGGGTATCAACCTGCTTCGTGAGGGCCTTGACCTGCCGGAGGTGTCCCTTGTGGCCATTTTGGACGCAGATAAAGAGGGCTTTCTGCGCAGTGAGACCGCACTGGTGCAGACCATCGGCCGCGCGGCCCGCAATGCCGAGGGCAAGGTCATTCTGTACGCGGATACCATTACCCCCTCCATGCAAAGAGCTATGGACGAGACTGCCCGCCGCCGGGAGAAGCAGGATGCCTATAATAAGGCAAACGGCATCGTTCCCAAGACGGTCATCAAGTCCGTGCGGGAGCTGTTGGAGATTTCCGGCGTGCCGGAGGATTCCGAACAGCGCACCGGCCGCGGCAAGGCCATGAACAAGCAGGAGCGGGCTGCGGAGATCGCCCGACTGGAAAAGGCCATGAAAGAGGCGGCCAAGATGCTGGAGTTCGAGCTGGCCGCCGACCTGCGTGACCAGATCATCCGCCTGCGGGGGGAGAAGTGAGCATAGATATGGACCGGCCCAAGCGAAAACCAAACCGCCTGTCTCAATACGATTACAGCCAACCCGGCGGGTATTTTATAACAATATGCACCAAGGGGCGGAAAGAGGTCCTAGGAACGGTCGTAGGGGCCGATGTCCTCATCGGCCCGCAGGTCACCCTGACCGAATTGGGTGAACAGGTGAGGCGGGTTTTGGAGGATATGCCGTCTGTGGACAAGTATGTGGTAATGCCAAACCATATCCATATGGTTGTGCGGCTGCCGGATGAGAACGGGGCGATGAGGACATCGCCCCCTACGCGGTTGCCTGCGGTTGTGCGGTATTTCAAGAGAAGTATTACACAGGTGACAGGTGAGAATGTTTGGCAGAGAGGCTACCACGACCACATTATCCGCAATGAGGAAGACTACCTGCGCATTTGGGAGTATATCGATACCAACCCGGCCAAATGGCGGGAGGACTGTTATTATACGGAAGTTGAGAGATAACTATGGCAAAAGATGATAAAACCAACGTCATGCGCATTTTGGAGCAAAAAGGTATCGCCTACACCGGCCACACCTACGAACATGAGGAGGGCGTGGCGGTGGACGGTGTCACCGTGGCCCAAAGCATGGGACAGGACCCGGAGCAGGTGTTCAAAACTCTGGTGGCCCGGGGTGCGTCCAAGGGCATTTATGTGTTTGTTATCCCGGTGGCGGAGACTCTCGATTTGAAGAAAGCCGCCCGGGCGGTGGGGGAGAAGTCCATCGAGATGGTCATGGTGAAAGAAATCAACGGCCTGACCGGCTATGTCCGGGGCGGCTGTTCCCCCGTTGGCATGAAAAAGCACTATCCCACTACCTTCCATGAAACAGCCGAAATCGTAGACACCATCACTGTGTCCGCGGGCAAAATCGGCTGGCAGGTGGAGCTGGCCCCCGCTGACTTGATTGAGTTGGTGGACGGTCGGCTGGCGGATATTACTGTGGAATAAATTAAGGAGAAACCCCATGCAGGATAAGATTTATATCAAGGGTGCAAGAGAGAACAACTTGCAGAATATTGATGTGGAGATCCCCCGGGACAAGCTGGTGGTGCTGACCGGCCTGTCCGGGTCGGGCAAGTCCTCTCTGGCCTTCGACACCATCTATGCCGAGGGTCAGCGGCGGTATGTGGAGTCCTTGTCCTCCTATGCCCGTATGTTTTTGGGACAGATGGAGAAGCCGGACGTGGACTACATCGACGGCCTGTCCCCGGCCATTTCCATTGACCAGAAGACCACCAGCAAGAACCCCCGCTCCACCGTGGGTACGGTGACGGAGATTTACGACTATCTGCGTCTGCTGTGGGCCCGGGTGGGTACTCCTCACTGTCCCGAATGCGGCAAGGAGATCCGTCAGCAGACCGTGGATCAGATCATCGATCAGGTCATGGCTCTGCCCGAGGCCACCCGCATTCAGGTCATGGCCCCGGTGATTCGGGGCAAAAAGGGCGAGCATCAGAAGATTTTCGACGATGCCCGTAAGTCAGGCTATGTCCGCGTGCGGGTGGACGGCTCTCTGTACGACCTGTCCGAGCAGATCGAGCTGGACAAGAACAAAAAACACACCATTGAGGTAGTGGTGGACCGCCTTGTCATCAAGGAGGACATCACCCGCCGCCTGACCGACAGCGTGGAGATCGCCGCCGGCCTGTCCGGCGGTCTGGTGGTGGTCAACATCGTGGGGGAGGACCGGGACATCACCTTCTCCCAAAACTACGCCTGCGAGGACTGCGGCGTGTCCATGGAGGAACTGACCCCCCGCATGTTCTCCTTCAACAACCCCTTCGGTGCCTGCCCCACCTGTATGGGTCTTGGCAGTCAGCTGAAGGTGGATCCCGACCTTATCATCCCCAACCGAAGCCTTTCCATCATGGAGGGGGCTATCACCGCCTCCGGCTGGAACAATGTGAAATCTGACGGCATTTCCCGTATGTACTTTGAGGCGCTGGCCAAGAAATACAAGTTCAAGCTGAACACCCCTGTTGAGGAACTTTCTCAGGAGGTGCTGGACGTCATTCTGTACGGCACCAACGGGGAAAAGCTGACCCTGCACTACGACCAGCCCCGGGGGCAGGGGACCCTCTATCAGGCCTATGAGGGCATCTGCAACAACCTGGAGCGCCGCTACCGGGAGACCCAGTCCGACGCGGTCAAGCGGGAACTGGAGGAGTGCATGTCCGAGTCTCCCTGTCCCGCCTGCCACGGCCGCCGTCTGCGGCGTGAGTCCCTTGCGGTGACGGTGGGGGGCGAGTCCATTGACAAGTTCTGCAACCGTTCGGTGACTGATGCGCTGACCTTTGTGCAGGGGTTGAAGCTGACCCAGTCCCAGGCCATGATCGCCGAGCGCATTTTGAAAGAGATCCAGACCCGTCTCGGCTTTTTGCAGAGTGTGGGTCTGCAGTACCTGACCCTGTCCCGTGGGGCGGCCACCCTGTCCGGCGGTGAGAGCCAGCGCATCCGTCTGGCCACCCAGATCGGCTCCTCTCTGATGGGCGTGCTGTATATTCTGGATGAGCCGTCCATCGGTCTGCATCAGCGGGATAACGACAAATTGCTGGCTACGCTGAAACACCTGCGGGACCTTGGCAACACCCTGCTGGTGGTGGAGCATGACGAGGACACCATGCGTCAGGCCGACTATATCGTGGATGTGGGGCCCGGCGCGGGCATCCACGGCGGGCGTATCGTGGCACAGGGAACACCGGAGGACATTATGGCAAGTTCCGAGTCCATCACCGGCGACTACCTGTCCGGCAGAAAGAAAATTCCCGTCCCCATCACCCGCCGACCCGGAAACGGCATGGCTCTGCGGGTGCTGGGAGCGGCAGAAAACAACCTCAAGGATGTGGATGTGGAGTTTCCTCTTGGTACCCTGACCTGCGTTACCGGCGTGTCGGGAAGCGGAAAGTCCTCTCTGGTCAATGAAATTCTCTACAAGAAGCTTGGTGCGGAACTCAACCGCACCAAGACGAGGGCGGGCAAGCACCGCGCCATTGAGGGCGTTGCCTTTTTGGACAAGGTCATCAACATCGACCAAAGTCCCATCGGCCGCACCCCGCGGTCCAACCCCGCCACCTATACCGGCGTGTTCGGGGACATCCGGGAACTGTTTGCCAACACCCCCGACGCCAAGAGCCGTGGCTACGGCCCGGGGAGGTTTTCCTTCAACACCCGGGGCGGACGGTGCGAGGCCTGTCAGGGCGACGGCCTGCTGAAAATCGAGATGCACTTCCTGCCCGACATCTATGTCCCCTGCGAGGTGTGCAAGGGCAAACGCTATAACCGCGAAACGCTGGAGGTGCGCTACAAGGGCAAGAATATCTACGATGTGCTGGAGATGACGGTGGACGAGGCACTGCCCTTCTTCGAGAACATCCCCCGCATCCGCAAGCACCTGCAGACCCTGACTGACGTGGGCCTTGGCTATATCAAGCTGGGTCAGCCGTCCACCACCCTGTCCGGCGGCGAGGCACAGCGAGTCAAGCTGGCCACAGAGCTTGCAAAAGTGGCCACCGGCCGCACCATCTATATTCTGGACGAACCCACCACCGGCCTGCACACCGCCGACGTGCATAAGCTGGTGGAGGTGCTTCAGCGGCTTGTGGAGGCGGGCAACACCGTGGTGGTCATTGAGCATAACCTCGACGTTATCAAGACCGCAGACCACGTCATCGACCTTGGCCCCGAGGGGGGCGACGGCGGCGGCACCATCGTCTGCACCGGTACGCCGGAGCAGGTGGCGGACTGCGAAGATTCTTATACCGGACAGTACCTCAGGCGGGTGCTGTAACAGAGAAACAGCGCGGACCACCGCGCGGAAAGAGGATTGAGATGGAACTGTTTGATTGGCTGACCGCCACCACGGCGGGCAAATTCGTGCTGACCATGCTGGTGTCCATGATACCCATCGTGGAACTCAGAGGCGGCCTGCCTTTCGGCGTGGCTCTGGGCCTGCCCTATGAGCTGGCCTTCGCGGCCGGTGTACTGGGAAACGTCATTCCCGCCCCCTTTATCATCGTGTTTATTCGCCGCATCTTCATGCTCATGCGGCGGTACATGCCCCGGCTGAACGGTCTGGTGGACAAGCTGGAGAAAAAGGCCCACCTGAAAGGGCAGACTATGCTGAAGTATCAGCATATCGGTCTTTGGCTGTTTGTGGCCATCCCCCTGCCCGGCACCGGTGCGTGGACGGGCTGTCTGGCGGCGGCGTTCATGGATATGCGGCTGAAAAAGGCCATGCCTGCCGTGGTTCTGGGTGTGCTGACTGCCGGGTGCATCATGCTGGCCTTGACCCACGTGGGCATCAACCTGTTCGCATAACACCCGGAACGGCCCGTTTTCATAGAATGGGCCGGAGGTGAGAGCTTTTATGCTGGAAACAGCGATGATTCTGCTGCTTGCCGTGGTATTCTGCACGCTGATCGGTACGCTGTACTGCCGTGTGCTGACCCCGGATACGGCGGAGGATACCTGGGCGGTGGTCCGGGGAGCCGGGTCGGGAAGCGGTCTGGAGCAGCGGGTGCGGAACCTGATGTGGCTGCGTGCCTGCGGGATGCTGCGCTGCCGGGTGATACTGGTGGACCATGGACTGGATGCCGATGGGCGGCGGCTGGCTGTTCATCTGACCCGGCGGTGGCCGGAACTGGAGATCTGGAGCAAAGACGAAATGTGAGGTGAACGGGATGGAGGAACAACTGAACATCGTTGAGGGTACCGTGTCCTCCATCGTCTTTCATAACGAGGAAAACGGCTATACCATCCTGCGGCTGGAGGCCGGGACAGGTGAGATCACCGCTGTGGGCTGTATGCCCGGTGTGGCACCCGGCGAGTCCCTGACCCTCCGGGGCGGCTGGGTGCGCCATCCTACCTACGGCGAGCAATTCAAAACGGAAAGCATGGAGCGCCGTCTGCCCCGCGGGGTGAAGGAGGTATTTCACTACCTGTCCTCCGGCGTGGTCAAGGGCATCGGCCAAAGTACCGCCCGGCGCATGGTGGAGGAATTCGGCGAGGATGCCCTGACCATTCTGGAGCAGGAGCCGGAAAAGCTGACCGTCATCAAAGGTATCACGCAAAAGCGGGCCCGGCAGATGAGCGAGTCCTTCCGTCAGCAGATGGGCATGCGCAGTCTGTTGGAGTTTTTGACCGACCACGGCCTGCCCGTACAATTGGGTACGGCCCTGTACCGCCAGTGGGGGACTTCGGCACTGGATGTTATCCGCACCAACCCCTACGTGCTGGTCAGCGACGAGTGGGGGGTGGACTTTGCCGCCGCCGACAAGCTGGGTGAGGACATGGGCATCGGGGCGGAGGACCCCCTGCGGCTGGAGGCCGCGCTGCTGTTTGAACTGACTTACAACCTGAACAACGGGCATACTTTTCTGCCCCGGGGAAAGCTGGTGGATGCTGCGGCGCAGCTGGCCTGTGCCGGTACTACGCCGCTGGAACAGAGCCTTGACTGCCTGCTGGAGTGCGGTCAGCTGGTGCAGGAGGAGATTGCCGGGGAACAGGCTGTCTACCTTGCCGAGCTGTACATGGCGGAGGCTTCTGTGGCCCAACGGGTGGGTCGGATGAGCGGGGATCATCCCGTGCCTCCGGGAGACTTGAACCGTCTGCTAAAGCGGATCCAAAAGGAACAGGGCATCACCTACGCACCCCAGCAGGTGCAGGCGGTGGAGCTGGCGGCCTGCAGCCGGGTCATGCTGCTGACCGGCGGGCCGGGTACAGGCAAGACCACTACGCTGCGGGGCGTGCTGGCCCTGTTCGACCACCTGGGACTGAACACCGCCCTTGCCGCCCCTACCGGACGGGCGGCCAAGCGGCTGGGGGAGCTGTGCGGCACGGAGGCCGCCACCATCCACCGATTGCTGGAAACCGGCTTCGACCCCTATAGCGGGCAGCTGGTGTTCAGCAAGGACGAGGATGACCCGCTGGATGCGGACGCGGTCATCGTGGATGAGGCGTCCATGGTGGACGTGACCCTGATGGCGGCACTGCTGGATGCCCTGAAGCCGGGCAGTCGGCTGATTTTGGTGGGTGACCCGGACCAGCTGCCCTCAGTGGGGCCGGGATGCGTTCTCAGCGACCTGCTGCGCAGCAGGCTGGTGCCGGCGGTGCGTCTGACCGAGATCTTCCGTCAGGCGGCCCAAAGCGCCATTGTGCGCAGCGCCCATCAGATCAACTGCGGACAGATGCCTGATCTGCGGGCCAACGACAACGACTTTTTTTTCCTGCGGCGGACCGACCCGGAAAGTGCGGTGGACACCATCGTAGACCTGTGCCGCCGCCGTCTGCCCGAGCGCATGGGTATCCCTGTGGACCAAATTCAGGTGCTGTCCCCCACCCGGCGGCGGGGGACGGGAACTGCCAGCCTGAACCGGGCGCTGCAGCAGGCCCTCAATCCTCCCTCTGAGGAAAAAGGGGAGAGGGCCTTTGGAGAGTACACCTTCCGCCGGGGTGACCGGGTCATGCAGGTGAAGAACAATTACGACCTGCTGTGGCGGGAGCCGCTGACCGGTCAGGCCGGAGCGGGCGTGTTCAACGGGGACATCGGGGTGATCACCGAGGTTGCACCCCGGGGTGAGCTGATCACCGTGAACTTTGAGGGCAGGGAAGTGGAGTATACCCCCGACCTGCTTGGGGAATTGGAGCCGGCCTATGCCGTTACCGTACATAAGGCACAGGGAAGTGAATACCGGGCGGTCATTCTGGCCGCTGTGGACGGCGCCCCCATGCTGCTGACCCGGGGGGTGCTGTATACCGCCGTGACCCGGGCGCGAAGTTTGTTTATCATCGTGGGCGACGAAAATGTGGTGGCCCGGATGGTGGAAAATGACCGCCAGACCCGGCGCTACTCCGGCCTGCGGGCGAGATTGGCGAGAGAAGAGATAGGAGATAGCTTTCGCCCTGCGGGGCGAGGATAGGACGGGGGCTGTTCCGCCCGCGGGCGGGTGTCTTTTGTAACGCCACAAAAGACACGAAAAAGGCGCATAGAAACCCATGGTTTCTATGTACTTCCTTTGGGTGACCTCCGTGGGGTTCCACCCACGCGGTCGGCGGACACCTCTGACCGTGCAACCTCCTATTAGGCTGCCGCCCTGCCTACTATCTGTAAGTTTTCCTGTCTATTGAACTCCCGCCGACTGTTGCGGCGAACCATCGGATTTTGCGTAGGGGCCGATGTCCTCATCGGCCCGCGGGCGGCCACACGGGGCCGCCCCTACGCCATTGGCATGGTGTGCAGGAACGAAATACCCACCGCAGCAGGCGCGCTTGTGCGGTAGGAGTGAAATCCGGTTGAATTGAGTAGGGCGGGAGCCTAAAGCCGCAACGTGGTGTCGTCATCGGTGCGCCGGACGCAAGGAATATCTGCCGCTTACGAGCCGTTTCTCTTGGGGTCCGGGGTGCGGAGTGTTTGAGATGCAGGCGCGAAGCGCCCAATCTCATCCCACTCAAACCCCGGCGGCGTTTTGGGTACTTTGCCGCCGTGGGCAAAGTACCTCGCCCCGCAGGGCGAAACACCGTATAGCAATATTTGAATGCAGAGTGAAGGTGTGTTTGTGAACAAAAAGGATGTAAAGCATATCGGGTTGCGTGTATCTCCGGAGATGCATAGAAAACTGGTGTACATCGCCGAATATGATGCCAAAAGCGTGAATGGCCTTACATTGAACCTTTTGAGTCGGTGTATCCGGGATTTTGAAAGGGAACACGGCCCCATTACGGAGGACGACCTGAAAGAGGACGTATAAAGGGGTTGGTCCGCCCGCAGGGGTGTATTTTCACAAATAGCGCGCGCAAACGCGCGCGTTTGTTCTGCGAAGCGTTCGATTTGGATACCATTAACTCAATCAGCACGCAAATGCGTGCAAGATGAGGAAGTGGTATTATGGATGAAATCAAGTATGTTGGTTTGCGTGTGTCGCCGGAGCTGCATCAAAAGTTGGTGTATATTGCAAAGTACGACGACAGAACCATCAACAGTTTGGCTATGCACCTGTTCAACAAGTGCATCCGTGACTTTGAAAAAGAACACGGCCCTATTACGGCGGAGGATCTGAACGGCTAAGATGAACTGGCTGCTTGACCTGCTGTTCCCACCCAAATGCCCCTTCTGCCGCCGTCTGCTGGACAGCGGGATGGATTTGTTATGCCCAAAATGCCAGCGTGACCTGCCGTGGACCGAGGGCGCACCGGGGGAGAAGTCGGTGGAATTTTTGGACACCTGCGTGGGTCCGCTTTGGTACAAGGGTGACGTGCGAGACTCCCACCACCGCTATAAATTCTCCGGCAGGCGCGCTTATGCGGGGACATACAGCCTGCTGATGAGCCAATGTGCCGCCGACCGGCTGGACGGAGGATTTGACGTGGTGTGCTGGGCGCCTCTGAGCCGAAAGCGATTACGCAGGCGCGGCTACGATCAGGCGCAGCTGCTGGCCGTTGGGGTGGCAGAGCGGCTTGGTCTGCCCGCAGCACCTGTGCTGGACAAGATCCGGGATACCCCGGCACAGTCCGGACAGACCGATGCGGCGGCCCGTCGGGCCAACGTGCTGGGTGCGTACCGCGTAAAGCCGGACAAGCGGATAGCGGGGAAACGGATTTTGCTGGTGGACGATGTGGTGACCACAGGAGCCACCCTGTCCGAGTGTGCCCGGGTTCTGCGCACCGCCGGAGCGGCCCGGGTGTGCGGCCTTGTGCTGGCCGTGACTGCGGAAAAGACGTAATAATCTCAAATTCGTCAAAATTTTCTGTTGAAATGCCGTCAACAACCTTATATAATAATTAGACCGATAGAAAACGGTGCGTGCGCCGTATGGGAATAAAACACGCTGACAAAGCGGAAACAGGAGTTAATTATGGGACTTTTCAGTGGAATGTTAAGTAAAGACATCGGAATCGACCTGGGTACTGCCTCCATTCTGGTCTACATCCGGGGCAAGGGCGTTGTCCTGCGCGAACCCTCCGTGGTCGCCATGGATAAGAATACCGGAAAGCTTCTCAAGGTAGGCGAGGATGCTCAGGCCATGCTGGGCCGCACCCCCGGCAACATCGTGGCTATGCGCCCCCTGCGCGAGGGTGTCATCTCCGACTACGATATGACCGAGCGCATGCTGAAGGAATTTATCCGCAAGGTGACCTCCGTCAGCATCTTCAAGCCCCGCCTGATCATCTGCGTGCCCTCCGGCATCACCGAGGTCGAAGAGCGCGCCGTCATTGATGCGGGCATTCAGGCCGGCGCCCGCAAGGTCTACCTGATCGAAGAACCCGTTGCCGCCGCCATCGGTGCCGGTATCGACATTGCCAAGCCCGACGGCCACATGATCGTGGATATCGGCGGCGGCACTGCCGATGTGGCAGTTATCTCCCTGTCCGGTGTGGTGGAGTCCGCCTCCATCAAGACCGGCGGTGATAAGTTTGATGATGCGCTGGTCAAGTACATCCGCCGCAAGCACAACGTACTGATCGGTGACCGTACTGCCGAAGAGCTGAAGAAGACCATCGGCTGTGTCTTCCCCCGACCCGAGGAGGTCACCATGCAGGTCAAGGGCCGCTGTCTGCTGACCGGCCTGCCCCGTGAGTTCACCGTTTCTTCCAGCGAGACCATTGAGGCCTTTGAGGAGGTTTCCAGCCATATTCTGGAGGCGATCCACGGCGTGCTGGAGCGCACTCCTCCCGAACTGGTGGGCGATATCTCTACCAACGGCATTGTGATGACCGGCGGCGGAAGCCTTGTCTGGGGCTTTGACAAGCTGATCGAGTCCCACACCGGCATCCAGACCCACGTGGCGGACGATGCTATTTCCTGCGTGGCCTACGGCACCGGCAAGAGTCTGGAGAGTCTGGACGAAATGCAGGACGGCACCATGAACCTGTCCCGCCGCAAGCAGATGAGCTATTAAAAAACAGGGGCCGCGTCCTTTGACGCGGCCCTTTCTATATAATATAAAAAGAAATAAAAAAACACTTGACATCGGATGGGACGTGCATTATAATTGCAGTTACCTGTGAAAAGGGGCTTTTTTGTCCTGCGCATTTTTACGGTGTTATGCGCGGGTCCCCCTCACCGATTGCGGACACAGGGAGGCAAAATGCCGGATCTCACCGTAACGTCAAAAGGCGCACTATGTGTGTCCGATGGTTGCTGGATCCGGCCCAAGCGAGCCGTATCCAGCTTATTTTTTGCTGTTGGCTCAAAAGCGGCTTGACCGCTAATATTGAAGGAGGTGCCGAACGTATGGCAAAGGCCGGCGCACGCGTGAAGATCACCCTGCGGTGTTCTGAGTGCAAGCAGAGAAACTACAACACCAACAAGAACAAGAAGAACGACCCCGACCGTCTGGAGATGAACAAGTACTGCCCCTTCTGCAGAAAGCACACCGTTCATAACGAGACGAAGTAATCAGCCGAACGCTGATAGGAAAGAAGGGTGTACCAAATGTCTGAAAACAAAAAGTCCAAGCCCGGCGTCTTCTCCCGCATTGCCAAGTGGCTGCGTGAGCTCAAGAGCGAGCTGAAGAAGGTCCAGTGGCCCACTGCCAAGCAGACCGTGAACAACACTGCTATCGTGATCCTGTGCGTGATCATCGTCGGCGTGTTTATCTGGGTTTTTGATGCTCTGGCCAGCGGTGTCATCGGCGCCATCCTCAACCTGTTCAAGTAAGTGAGGGCGCGACATGGCTGAAAGCGCAAAATGGTATGTAGTCCATACCTACTCCGGCTATGAAAACACCGTCAAGACCACGATCGAAAAGCATGTGGCAGGCCGCGGCATGCAGGATCTGATCCATGAGATCAGCATCCCCATGGAAACCGTGACCGAAATCACCGACAACGGCCCCAAAGAGGTCGAGCGTAAGGTGTTCCCCGGCTACGTTCTGGTCAAGATGATCATGACGGACGAGGCATGGCACGTCATCCGCAACATCCGCGGTGTCACCGGCTTCCTGGGTGAGGGCAACAAGGCCATCCCCCTGTCCGAAAGCGACATTGCCGCTTTGGGCGTGGAGAAGCGCGAGATCATCGTGAGCTATGCGGTGGGCGACAGCGTGCGCATTACCGATGGCGCGCTGGAGTCCTTCCTGGGCACTGTGGAAGAAATCGATCTGGAGCGCAGCAAGGTCCGCGTAGTCGTGTCCATGTTTGGACGCGAGACCCCCGTGGAGCTGGAACTGGATCAGGTCGAGCCCAACAACTAACAAAGAAACCCCGCGGCAACGCCGCAAAGTGGGAGGGATGCAAAGCGTCCCGCCTAAACCACATTTCAATTATGGAGGTGCTCTTTCGTGGCACAGAAAATTACTGGTTACGTTAAACTGCAGATTCCCGCCGGCAAGGCGACTCCCGCTCCCCCTGTTGGCCCTGCTCTGGGTCAGCATGGCGTTAACATCGCCGCTTTCACCAAGGAGTTCAACGAGCGCACCAAGAACGATGTCGGTATGATCATCCCCGTCATCATCACCGTGTACGCTGACCGCTCCTTCACCTTTATCACCAAGACTCCCCCCGCCGCTGTCCTGATCAAGAAGGCCTGCAACCTCGAGTCCGGCTCCGGTGTGCCCAACAAGACCAAGGTGGCCACCATCAGCAAGGAAGATGTTCGCAAGATCGCCGAGATCAAGATGCCCGACCTGAACGCCGCCAGCATCGAGGCCGCCATGAGCATGGTCGCCGGCACTGCCCGTTCCATGGGCGTTGTCGTGGCTGAGTAAGGAGGGAAAGAACAATGTTTAGAGGCAAGAAGTATCAGGAGAGCGCCAAGCAGATCGACAAGGCCGCTCTGTATGAAGTTGCTGAGGCTATGGACCTGGTGGTCAAGACCGCTCCCGCCAAGTTCGACGAGACCGTCGAGCTGCACGTGAAGCTGGGTGTTGACTCCCGTCACGCCGATCAGCAGGTCCGTGGCGCCATCGTGCTGCCCCACGGTACCGGCAAGACCCAGCGCGTGCTGGTCTTCGCCAAGGGCGCCAAGGCTGACGAGGCCAAGGCTGCCGGCGCCGACTATGTCGGCGAGCTGGATCTGGTCGACAAGATCCAGAAGGAAAACTGGTTTGAGTTCGATGTGGTCGTCGCCACCCCCGACATGATGGGCGTGGTTGGCCGTCTGGGTAAGGTCCTGGGCCCCAAGGGTCTGATGCCCTCCCCCAAGGCCGGCACCGTGACCATGGACGTGACCAAGGCTGTCAACGAGATCAAGGCCGGTAAGGTGGAGTACCGTCTGGACAAGACCAACATCATCCACTGCCCCATCGGCAAGGTCTCCTTTGGCGCTGAGAAGCTGACCGAGAACTTTAACGCTCTGATGGGCGCTATCGTCAAGGCCAAGCCCGCCGCTGCCAAGGGCCAGTACGTCAAGAGCTGCACCGTGGTTTCCACCATGGGCCCCGGCATCAAGCTCAACGGCGCCAAGATGGGTTGATCCCTGATTTTGCAGTCAAAGAACAGAGGAGTGCAGATGCACTCCTCTGTTTTTCTTTATAAAATCGTTGACAAACGACAAAAAACTGATATAATAGCCTGCGCAAGGTAACTTGCGACAAGTGAATAACCTTATCAAGAGTGGTGGAGGGAACGGCCCGATGAAACCCGGCAACCTGCGTGCGCGTAAGGTGCCAAATCCGGCGGTAGTTATCGAAAGATGAGGGTGCATCAAGTATGAACGCCCGCTTCTGCGAGCGTTTTTTTCGTACCCCAACACACGAAAGGAGAACAATCATTATGGCAAAAAGACTTTTTACCTCTGAGTCCGTCACCGAGGGACATCCCGACAAAATCTGCGACCAGATCTCCGATGCGGTGCTGGACGCCATCCTGGCTCAGGACCCCCAGGCCCGTGTGGCCTGTGAGACCACGGTGACCACCGGTCTGGTCCACGTCATGGGCGAGATCACCACCAGCTGCTATGTGGACATTCCCAAGACCGTCCGCGAGGTGGTCCGTGACATCGGCTACGACCGCGCTAAGTTCGGCTTCGACTGTGACACCTGTGCAGTGCTGACCTCCATTGACGAGCAGTCCGCCGACATCGCCATGGGTGTGGACAAATGCCTGGAGGCCAAGGAGGGCGCCCAGGACGACGGTCTGGACAACGGCGCCGGCGACCAGGGCATGATGTTTGGTTACGCCTGCAACGAGACCGAGGAACTTATGCCCCTGCCCCTGTCTCTGGCCCAGAAGCTGGCAATGCAGCTGACCCGCATCCGCAAGGAGGGCAAGGTGGACTACCTGCGCCCCGACGGCAAGACTCAGGTGACTGTGGAGTACGACGACAACGACCATCCCATCCGCGTGGATGCGGTGGTGGTGTCCACCCAGCACAGCCCCGACGTGGAGCTGGAGCAGATCCGTCGGGATATGGTGGAGCTGGTCATCAAGCCCATCATCCCCGCCAGCCTGATGGATGAAGAAACAAAGATTTATGTTAACCCCACCGGCCGCTTTGTCATTGGCGGCCCTCAGGGTGACTCCGGCCTGACCGGCCGCAAGATCATTGTGGACACCTACGGCGGCAGCGCCCCCCACGGCGGCGGCGCC